>NZ_CADIKF010000030.1 GCF_902859875.1 Paraburkholderia solisilvae
GTCGGGTGTCGCGGCGTCGGGCGCGCGGCGCGCTGCGCGTGTAGGTGCGCGTTGCCGGCGGTGCGTGCGTTGCCGCGTCGGCCGGCATGGTCCGCGGCGCCGCCCATGGTATTTCTGTACGCGATGGCGCGCTCGATTGCGTCGTCGTTCGTGCAAGCCCTTGTGCGCTTCGCTTTCCTGTCGATCATTCTTACCGCGCTCGCGGTGCTGGGGTGCGGGCTGAGCCTCGTCGGCCCCACGCCAGTCCGACTCTGGCTCGCCGCGGCGTGGACGCCGGTGTCGGCCGCGTATGCGGCCGGCGATGCATCGACGAATACGACTACGCAGGGCGCGCGCCCGACCTTGCCGCTGCCGCATCCGCCCGCTGCGCGGCCGCGCTCCGCGACGCCGGCCACCAATCCGCCGCCCGGGCCGCCGGCGGCGTCGGGCACCAGCACCGGCGGACCGGTACGGCCCGAACCCGCGCGTATGCCGTTCTATGTCGCGACGCACGGCACCACGACGATCTATCTGCTCGGCACGCTGCACGTCGGCGACCCGGTCGACTATCCGCCCACGCAGCCGTTCCGGCGGCCGATCCTCGCGGCGCTCGCGGCCTCGCCGACGCTCGCGCTCGAGCTGTCGCCCGACGATCTGCTGGTTTCGCAGGATGACGTATCGAAGTACGGGGTTTGCCGCTATCCGTGTCTGCCGCGGCTGTTGCCCGATCCGCTGTGGCGCAAGCTCGAGATGCGTCTGCGCGACAACCCCGCCGCGCTCGACGAGATCCGCAAGATGCGGCCCTGGCTCGCGTCGCTGCTGGTCGAAACCTACGATTCGCTGAGCGCCGGGCTGCAAACCGAATACGGCACCGAGGCGCAATTGCAGAACGTTTACTTGCGTCAGCGCGGCAAGATTGTCGGGCTGGAGACGCTCGCCGAGCAGATGCGCGCGTTCACGAGCCTCACGCTCGCGCAGCAGCGCGAAATGCTCGCACAGGATCTCGTGCAGACGCCGGCGGAGAATGTCGCGGACGTGCAGACGCTGCATCGGCTGTGGCGCGTCGGCGATGCCGATGCGATTTCAGCCTGGGAAGCCGCGAAGTCGGAAAAACTGGCGCGCGATCCGCGGGTTTCGGCGTCGATCGACAACAAGATTCTTTACGAACGCAATCGCCGTTTCGTCGCGCGGATGATTGCGATCGCGGCGCCGAACAAGCCGGTGTTCGTCGCGATCGGCGCGTTGCATCTGGGCGGCCGCGATGGCGTGCTGCAGTTGCTGAGAGACCGCGGGTTTATCGTCGAACCGAGTTGAGGGGGGGCAGGCGGATTGGGGCGATTCAAGGCGGCTCGGACGATTCAAATGGACGCTGGCGCTTTGGCCCGACGCAGGCGGTTCGACCCGATTGGGGCGATTTGAATCGACGCAGGCGGTTCGAGCCGACCTGGACGATTCAAAACCAAAGGGGAGACTCCAGCCGACGCGAAGCCGATTCGTACAACCTGGACGGCCAGGTCGGCGCCGATGCCGATGCCGACGACTCAGCCTGCTCGAGCCGACGCCGACGCGTACCTACTGACCGCGCACCAACGCATCGCGCACGTTCGCGACCACCGGCGCCCAGTCGCCGAGCGTCGTTTGGCGGAAAAGCCGCGCACTTGGATACCACGGCGAGTCGCTGCGGTTCTCGAGCCAGCGCCAATCCGAATTCGCCGGCAGCAGCACCCATACGGGCTTGCCCATCGCGCCGGTCAGATGCGCGACGGCAGTATCGACGGTAATCACCAGATCGAGGTTGTCGATCAACGCGGCGGTGTCGGAAAAGTCTTCGAGCTCGCCGGTGAAGTCGAGCGGACGGATCGCGTCCGGCAGCGCGGCGAGTTGCGCGTGCGCGGCACCCTTTTGCAGATTCAGCCATGCGACGCCGGTCAATTCACATAGCGATGCGAGCGCCGCAAGCGGCATCGAGCGATAGCGATCGTTGCCGAAGGTCGGGCTGCCGGCCCAGACCAGCCCGATCTTCGGCTGCTGGCCGACGGTGTGCGCAAGGCGCGTGCGCCAATGCGCGGCTTTCTCCGGGTCGGCGAACAGATAGGGCACCGCGGCCGGAATCGTGTGCAGATCGGTGCCGATGCATGCCGGCACGCTCATCAGCGAGATCCAGAAATCGTAGTCGCCGCCCGGCGTGCCGGTCCATGCACGGCGCACGCCCGGGACGCGCTGCGCGACTTCGAGCAACGGTGCGCGCACGCAGACATCGACTGTCGCGCCGCGCTCGGCGAGCACCTGCGCATAGCGCAGGAACTGGAACTGGTCGCCGAAACCCTGCTCGCGCACGAGCAGAACCCGCTTGCCGCCGACCGGTTCGCCGCGCCATTCGGGAATGTCGGCCACTGCGATCGCTTCGTAATCGCCAGCGCGCCAGCGTTTTGCGTATTCGGCCCAGCCACGCGCATAGTCGCCGCGCTTCAGATACAGCCACGCGAGATTCTGATGTGCATCCGGCTGATCCGGCTCGAGCGCCAGCGCCGCGCGATAGAACGGCTCTTCCTCGTCATGCCGGCCCTGGGCGCCAAGCGCCGCGCCGAGGCAGACGAGGTTCGTCGCGTTGCGCTTCAATGCGACCGCCCGCCGGTAATGCCGCTCCGCCTCGTCGTATTCGCCGAGCTTGCCGAGCGCGGTGCCGAGATTCGCGTGCGCATCGGCGAACGCGGGTGCGGCGTCGATCGCGTGCCGGAAGTGCTCGGCTGCGCCTGTCAAATCGCCGCTCGCCTGCCGTGCATTGCCCGCGTTGAAGTGCGCTTGCGCCGAACGCGGATCGAGCGACAGTGCGATGCGATAGTGCTCGTATGCGTCGTGATGTTTGCCAAGCTTGTTGAGTGCCGAGCCGAGATTCACATGCACGTCGACGAGCGACGGGTCGATTTCGAGTGCGTTGCGATAGTGTTCGACCGCCTCGTTCAGGGCGCCTTGCGCCTGCAGTGCAACCGCGAGGTTGTTGTGCGCATCGGCGAACGCGGGTGTCAGGTGCAAGGCATTGCGATAGCACCGCAGCGACAGTTCATGCTCGCCGCAGGCCGCCGCCACGAGGCCGCGATTGCTCCAGCAGCCGGCATTCGATGCATCGAGCGTCAGCGCACGATCGAGTAGCGTCGCGGCGCCGGCGTGATCGCCGAGTTGATGCGTCAGGACGCCGTAGTAATGCAGTGCGTCGGCGTGATCGGGCGCGCTGGCGAGCGCTTCGCGGTAGTACGCTTGCGCTTTGTCGAGGTGGCCCGCGCGATGGGCTTCGAGTGCGAATGCGAGTGTGGCCGGACAGACGGCGGCTGCGGCAGGCGTGCCGTCGGCGGCGGTGGGCGTGGTGGCGGGCGTTGCGGTGGACGTGGCGGTCGGCGTTGCTGCGGGCGTGATGGTCGGTGTGACGGTCGGCGTTGCGGTGGACGTGACAAAAGAGGACATCGCGGATCTCGGCAAGGGGCCGGCGCGCCGCGCGATGCGAGCGCCGGATTGTGGATTTAGGATGTCCAGCAGGTTAGGTCCGACGCGCTCCGCGTGGCATCAGACGCATCCTAAATTCAGCCAGGCTGCTTATTGTGGGATCGTGTCGCGAATGGGGTTTGTCTCAAAATTGAGCGGCAGCGGCTCGGGCGGCCGCGCTGGCTGCGCATGAAGCGGTGTCCGATGGTGTCCGGTATGCCGCTTCTGGCGGTGCTGCCACCGTGGATGCGCTGCGGGTTACCGCAAGGGCGGTCAGTCGTTACGTCGTCACGTCCTTACGCGCGCATTCCCGCCACGGCATGCACGCCAATCCCGGCGCCTTCCATTGCGCTGCGAATGCGCCGCGCGAATGCGAGCGCATGCGGCCCGTCGCCGTGCAGGCAGATGGTCTGCGCGTTGAGCGGCACCCACTGGCCGTCGACCGCCTGCACGCGCCGCTCGCGCACCATCGTCAGCGTGCGCGCGAGCACCGTGTCTTCGTCGTCGAGCAGCGCGCCCGGCTCCTTGCGCGGCACGAGCGAACCGTCCGCGCGGTAGCCGCGGTCCGCGAATACTTCCTCGACGGCGACCAGCCCCGCGTTGTGCGCTGCCGTCACGAGCCCGCTGTTGGCGAGCGCGAACACCGCGACCGACGGATCGAAGTCGTGCACGGCGGACGCGATCGCATCGGCGACACGCGCATCGCGCGCCGCCTGGTTGTACAGCGCGCCGTGCGGCTTCACGTGCGCGATGCGGCCGCCCTCGACCTGCGCGATCGCCGACAGCGCGCCCAACTGATAGAGCACGCCCGCGTAGATATCGCCGGGCGGCAGGTCCATTTCCTTGCGCCCGAAATTCTCCGGATCGTTGAAGCTCGGATGCGCGCCGATCGACACGCCTTTTTGCACGGCCCAGCGCACGCAGTCACGCATCGCGTTCGCCCCGCCCGCGTGCCAGCCGCACGCGATATTGGCCGAGCTGACGAGATCGAGCAACGCTTCGTCGGAGCCGCAGCCTTCGCCGAGATCGGCATTCAGATCGATTTCCATGATGTTCCTCAAGTCTCTGCCGCGGTCTCGACAGCACCACGCCGCTCAAGACACCGCAACCGGCATCTCGCGCGCGCAGCGCGCTTCGTGCATCGCGATCGCCGCATCGATTTGCCGCAAGTAGCGCCGCTCCTCGAGCAACGCGGCGCGCGCTTCATGCGGCGTGGCCGCGACAAAGCGGACCGCGCCGTTCAGCCGGATCTGCGCGAGCTTCCACAGGTCGGCGTGGATCACCGAGCCGATCTTCGGATAGCCGCCGGTGGTCTGCGCGTCGCTCATCAGAATGATCGGCTGACCGTTCGGCGGCACCTGAATCGTGCCGGGCATCACCGCGTGCGACAGCAGATCGGCTTTCTGCTCGCGTTCGAGCGCGATGCCCGCGAGCCGGTAACCCATCCGGTTGCTGTTCGGCGTGACGAGCCATTCATCGGACCACAGCGCGTCGTGCGCAGCGGCGTTGAAGCTGTCGTACTCGGGGCCGGGCAGCACACGGATCGGCGGCGCCCACGCGGCGCCCGCCGCATGCCGGCCGCGCCTCGGCGGTTCGTCGACCTGGATGAACTTGCACCACTCGGGCGCCTTCACGCCGAACGCGGGCGCGTCCGGGCCGAAGCCGCGCGCACGCGATGCCGGCGACACACCGGCAGGAAGACGATCGCCGTCGCGCAGCGCGCGTCCGCCGACGCCGCCGAAGCAGGCGCCCAGATCGGTGCTGCGCGAGCCGAGCACCGGCAGCACGTCGATGCCGCCCGCCACGCAGACATAGCCGCGCATGCCGCGCTTCGCCGCGTTGAGCGTCAGTTGCTGGCCGGCCTGCACCGGCAGGCTCCACCACGAATAGACCGGCGCGCCGTCGAGCGTCGCGGCGAACTCGCCGCCGGTAATCGCAACGCGCGTGGCGCGCAACACGCGCAACACGGTCGGGCCGAACGTGATCTCGAGGCCGGCCGCATCGGGCCGGTTGCCGACAAGGCGGTTGCCGACTTCGAGCGCCAGCCGGTCGAGCGCGCCGCCTTGCGCGACGCCCAGATGCCGGTAGCCGTGGCGGCCGAGGTCCTGTACCGAGGTGAGCAGGCCTGCGCGGATCACGTCGATCATGCGGGCGTCTCCGCGATCGTGAAGCGCACGCGGTCACCCGGCTGCAGCAGCGTTGGCGGGGTATGCGCCGGGTCGAACAGCGGCAGCATCGTGCGGCCGATCAGCTGCCAGCCGCCCGGCGATGTCGCCGGATAGATGCCGGTCTGCGCGCCGCCGATGCCGACCGAGCCGGCCGGCACCTCGAGCCGCGGCTGTGCGCGGCGCGGCATATGCAGCGCTTCGTCGAGGCCGCCGAGGTACGCGAAGCCGGGCTGAAAGCCGAGAAAGAACACGACGTAATCGGCTTGGGCATGACGCTGCACGACTTCGTGCGCGGGCAGGCCGGCATGCGCGGCGAGCGCGTCGAGGTCCGGGCCGAACGCGCCGCCGTAGTGAACCGGAATCTCGATCTCGCGGCCCAGGGCCGGCACGTCGTCCGCTGCGTCCCATGCGACGCGCAACTGTTCGGCAAGCACGTCACGGTCTGCTTCGAGCGGGTCGAACACCAGCGTCAGGTTGTTCATGCCGGGCACCACGTCGAGCACGTGCGGCCACGCGCGCGCGGCTTGCGCGGCGGCCCAGACGCGCCGCTGGCAATCGAGCGTCGCAGGCGGCGCCGACTCGCACACGAGCGCGGTATCGCCGAACGGAAAGATGCGCACAGGGTTCGAGGGTGAGTGCTGCGGGTGCTTCAATGGGCTCATGAGTCGTTGTCGATGGTCGGTGTCGGGTGTGCAAGCAACAGACCCGCTGGCTTTTCGTCCAGCAGACCCACGGGGTCGTCATCCGAATTGGATAGCGTACATTCTCATTAACTTCTCAACAAAATCTCCATGAGCGTTTTCGCCAGGCTTTCAGCGGATAACGTGCGACGTACACTTGCGTCACCCTTTTGTCCGGATGCCTGGAAACCTCTACATGGCGCGTCATCCCACGAAAATCGTCTCCTCGGAGCACCTCGTTTCTGAAGAATGCACGGAGCTTTCGGAGCTCGAATACGCATTGATCATGGCGGGCAATGCGTTCAATCGGTGGATGGTCCGCTGCATGTCGGCGGCGGGCGAGAAAGACATGACCGCCATTGAAGTGTCGCTGTTGCACCACGTCAGCCACCGCGAACGCCGCAAGAAGCTCGCGGACATCTGCTTCGTGCTGAACATCGAAGACACGCATGTCGCCACTTACGCGTTGAAAAAACTCGTCGCGAGAGGTTATGTAACAAGCGAAAAGAACGGCAAGGAAGTGTTCTTCTCGGCGACCGACGCCGGACGCGCACTGTGCGACCGGTATCGCGAAGTGCGCGAGAGCTGTCTGATCGCGACGTTGCGCGAAAGCGGCCTGACCAGCCAGCAGATCGGCGAGGCCGCGCAACTGATGCGCAACGCGTCCGGTCTTTACGATACCGCGGCGCGCGCCGCGGCTTCACTGTAAGAAGCCGGCAAAGCCCGGACAGAGAAGGCCTTTCAGTCGCCGCTCGAACCGGCGCCGCGCGGATAGCGGGCGGCTTCGGTGATGATCGCGTCGAGCGGCAGATCGTGCGGCTCGCGCGGCAGCGCCGCGGTTTTGCACGCTTCGTACGCGATACCGATCGCCAGCGGCGCGACGCCGGCCGCGCGCCAGCCGGCGAGCGTGCGATCGTAATAGCCGCCGCCATAGCCGAGACGGTAGCCGTCTTCGTCGAAACCGACACACGGCACCAACACCAGATCGGGCATCACGTCGCGCGCCGACGCCGGCACGGGAATGCGATGTTCGCCGGTTTGCATCGGCATGTCCGGCGTCCATGCGTGAAACGCGAGCGGCGCGCCGCGTTGCATGACGACCGGCAGGCACGCTTCGCGCGCCGCATCGAGCGCAAGCCAGATTGCGATTGCGCCGCGCGCATCGAACTCGCCTTCGAGCGGCCAGTAAAAGCCCACGCGCCGCGGCGCGTGCCGCTGCAACATGTCGAGCACCCGGCGGCTCAGCGCATCGCTTACACCCGCGTCACGACTCGCATGCAGCCGTGCATCGAACAACGTGCGGCGCAGCTCCTTTTTCGATGATTTGGCGACGGGGTTGCATGCTATGCTTTCGTTCAATTCGCGCTCCAGAAACAACGATGTCCACACGCCTCTTTCGAGTATATCGCGCGGTTGGCCTGGCCCTTGCCGCGGCGGCGCTCGTCGCATGCAGCACGGCGTCGGCCGTGAAGCCCATTGCGCTGTCGCAGCTCACTAACGACGACCAGATTTTCGTTCAGCTGCGCGAGGCCGCGCGCAACAACGACCCCACTCGTGCGGCGCAACTCGCCGCGATGATTCCCGACTATCCCGCGCCGTCGTATCTCGAATACTTCCAGCTGAAGCCGCAACTGTTCGATTCGTCGGGGCATCCGCGTATCGACGCGCCGGATGCGCCGGTGCTCGCGTTCCTGCAGAAGTATGACGGCCAGGCGATCGCGGACCGGCTGCGCAACGACTACCTCGTCGTGCTCGGCGCGCGTCACGACTGGCGCAACTTCGACGACCAGTACGCGCGCTTCGTGCTGAACGACGACACGCAGGTGAAGTGCTATGCGCTCGAATCGCGTGCGGCGCACGGCGAGAACGTCGCGGATGCGGCGCGCGCGCTGCTCGTCGATCCGCGCAACTACGGCGACGGCTGCGTCGATCTGATCACCGCGCTCGCGATCAACCAGCAATTCACGAGCGACGACGTCTGGCAACAGATTCGCGTCGCTTACGAGCAGAACCAGACGAACACCGGCGCGAAGCTGGTCGACGCGCTCGGCAACCAGCGTCCCGACCCGGACCTGTTCAGCCAGGCCACCACCACGCCGCCGCTTCTGCTGGCGCGCGGCGTCGGCGCCGATCCGCAGTCGCATCAGCTGGCGCTGCTCGCGATCACGCGCATGGCGCGCAACGACCCGGCGATGACCGCGGCAACCTTCACGTCGATCGCGCCGTCGCTGACCACGCCCGAGCGTGCGATCGGCTGGGGCACGATCGCGTATCAGGCGGCCGCCAAACAGATGCCGGGCGCGGTCGACTGGTACCGGCTGTCGGCGAACGCACCGCTGTCGAATCCGGCCTATGAATGGCGCACGCGCACCGCGCTGCTCGCCGGCGACTGGACGATGGTGCGCTGGTCGATCGAGCAGATGCCCGCCGCGCTGCGCAGCCAGCCGGCGTGGGTGTACTGGCATGGGCGCGCGCTGAAGCAGGCGGGCGACACCGCGCAGGCGAATCAGGAATTCCAGCAGATCGCGCCGGGCTTCAACTTCTACGGCCAGCTCGCCAGCGAAGAGCTCGGCCAGAAAATCATGGTGCCGCCGAAGACGGCAGTGACCGACGCGGAAGTGCAGCAGGCGGCGAACACGCCGGGCTTCGCGCTGGCGCAGCGCTTCTATCAGCTGAATCTGCGGCTCGAAGGCAACCGCGAATGGAACTGGCCGCTGCGGACGATGAGCGACCGGCAACTGCTCGCGGCGGCCGAGTACGCCCGCCGCATCCAGCTGTACGACCGCACGGTGAACACCGCGGACCGCACGAAGACCGAGCACGACTTCGCGTTGCGCTACCTGTCGCCGTTTCGCGATATCGTCGAGCGCGACTCGCAGTCGAACGGGCTGGATGTCGAATGGGCGTACGGGCTGATTCGTCAGGAGTCGCGTTTTATCATGAACGCACGCTCCGAAGTGGGCGCAAGCGGGCTGATGCAGTTGATGCCCGGCACCGCGCAACTGGTCGCGAAGAAGATCGGCCTCGGTCCGATTTCGCGCGAACAGATGAACGATATCAACACCAATATCCTGCTCGGCACGAACTATCTGTCGATGATCTACAATGAATTCGACGGGTCTGCCGTGCTTGCCACCGCTGGTTACAATGCAGGTCCAGGCCGCCCGCGCAACTGGCGTGAGTCGCTGCAGCATCCTGTCGAAGGCGCGATTTTCGCGGAAGCGATACCCTTCCAGGAAACACGCGACTACGTGAAAAACGTGTTGTCCAACACGGTCTACTATGCGGCGTTGTTCGAAGGCCGTCCGCAATCGCTGAAGGCGCGTTTGGGTTACATCGCACCGTAACAGCGCCATGTTCGCCGCGCCGCGTGTTTTCATTGCGCGCGGCGGCGATGCTCCGGTTTCAGCTATTGCCGCGGCTTCCCAGCGGAGGTCGGAAATGCGACATCAAACCATCGCGGTGATCGGCGGTTCCGGTTTCATCGGCAGTCATCTCGTCAACGCGCTCGTCGAGCTGGGTAAAACCGTGCGCGTCGCCACGCGCCGCCGCTACAACGCCCGACACCTCACACTCCTGCCAATCGACGTGCTCGAAGTCGATGTGTTCGATCCCGTGCAGCTCGCGCGCTTCGTCGAGAATGCGGATGCGGTCATCAACCTCGTCGGCACGCTGCACGGCCGGCGCGGCAATCCGTACGGGTCCGAGTTCGCGAAAATTCATGTCGAACTGCCGACGAAGATCGTGTCCGCGTGCGAAGGCAAAGGCGTGCACCGGCTCATCCATATGAGCGCGCTCGGCGCCGATCCGCGCGGACCCAGCATGTATACGCGGTCGAAAGGCGACGGCGAGAAAGCCGTGCGCGCGTCGACGCTCGCGACCACCATCTTCCGTCCGTCAGTCGTGTTCGGCCCGGAAGATGCGCTGCTGAATAAATTCGCGTTCCTGCAGCGCATGTTCCCGATGATTCCGCTCGCGATGCCCGACGCAAAATTCCAGCCGGTGTTCGTCGGCGACGTCGCAAAGGCGATCGTCAACGTGCTCGATCTCGATGCGGCGAGCGGCCGTGTGTACGAACTCGGCGGCCCGTCCGTCTATACGCTCGAGCAACTGGTCGAATACTGCGGCTCGGTGATCGGCCGGCAGGCGCGCATTGTCCGGCTGCCCGATGCGTTCGCGCGCCTGCAGGCGCTCACCTTCGAAATGGCGCCCGGCGAGCCGGTCATTTCGCGCGACAATCTCGATTCGATGAAAGTGGACAACGTGCTGACCGGCCCGCTCGCCCCTGAACTCGATCTCGAACCGGCGAGCATCGAGACCATCGCACCGGTCTATCTGACGGGCGCATCGCTGCGTTCACGCTTCAATACGTTCCGCGCGAGCGCGGGCCGTTGACCATGCAATCCTGTGAGACCTATCGACGTCGTTCCACACCTGTTGACCCGCCTCTTTCCAGGGACCCGGCATGAAACTCGTTATCGGTGATAAAAACTATTCGTCGTGGTCGATGCGCCCGTGGGTGCTGATGAAGCATTTCGGCATTCCGTTCGAAGAGATTGGCGTGCCGCTCGGCGAACCGGACACGCGTGCGTCCATCCTCAAACATTCACCGTCGGGCAAAGTGCCGTGTCTGATCCTCGACGATCGCACATCGGTGTGGGAGTCCGTGGCGATCATGGAGACGCTCGCCGAACGCTTCCCGAACGCGCCGCTATGGCCCGGCGACGCCGCGGCGCGCGCGCATGCGCGCAGCGTGTGCGCGGAGATGCACGCAGGGTTCGCCGAACTGCGCACGAACATGTGGATGAATATCCGCGCGTCGTTTTCGGGCAAGGGCGCCACGCCCGGCGCGCTTGCCGATATCGCGCGTATCGATGCGCTGTGGAGTGCGTGTGTCGATACCTACGGCGGTCCGTTCCTGTTCGGCGAGTTCGGCATTGCCGACGCGATGTACGCGCCGGTCGTGATGCGCTTCAACACGTGGAAGCCGGCACTGTCCGAAGCGGCGGCGGCTTACGCGCGGCGCGTGACCGACTCGCCGGCGGTGCAGGCCTGGATCGCCGATGCGCTGCGCGAGACGCACGTGATCGACTACTACGAAACCTGTGCATGAAAATTTACGCAGTCGGCGGGGCGATCCGCGACACACTGCTCGGCCTGCCGGTTCAGGACCGCGATTACGTGGTGGTCGGCGCGACCCCGGAGCAGATGACCGCGCAAGGCTACAAGCCGGTCGGCAAGGACTTCCCGGTGTTCCTGCACCCGGTCACGCATGAGGAGTACGCGCTCGCGCGGACCGAACGCAAGACCGCGGCCGGCTATCACGGCTTCCAGTTCTACTACTCGCCGGACGTCACGCTCGAGGAAGATCTCGCCCGCCGCGATCTGACCGTCAACGCAATGGCGCAGGAGGTGAGCCCGGATGGCGAACTGACCGGGCCGATCGTCGATCCGTTCAACGGCGCAGCGGACTTGCAGGCGCGCGTGTTTCGCCATGTCGGCGAAGCGTTCGCCGAAGACCCGGTGCGCATTCTGCGCGTCGCGCGTTTCGCCGCGCGCTTTGCCGATTTCACGCTCGCGCCGGAAACGCTCACGCTGATCCGCTCGATGGTGGCGGCCGGCGAAGTCGACGCGCTGGTGCCGGAGCGCGTGTGGCAGGAAGTGTCGCGCGGGCTGATGGAAAAGAAGCCGTCGCGCATGTTCGACTTGCTGCGCGAAGGCCGTGCGCTCGCGCGCGTGCTGCCGGAGATCGATGCGCTGTACGGGGTGCCGCAGCGCGCCGACTATCACCCGGAAGTCGATACGGGTGTGCACGTGATGATGGTCGTCGATTACGCGGCGCAACGCGGCTACACGCTGCCGGTGCGTTTCGCGGCGCTCACGCACGACCTCGGCAAGGCGACCACGCCTGAGCACGTCTTGCCGCGTCATATCGGTCACGAAGGCCGCAGCGTCGATCTGCTCAAGCCGCTATGCGAGCGGCTGCGCGTGCCGAACGAGTGCCGCGACCTCGCGGTGCTGGTCGCGCGCGAGCACGGCAATATTCATCGCGTGATGGAGATGAAGGCGGCGGCGCTGGTGCGCCTGTTCGAACGCAGCGATGCGCTGCGCAAGCCCGCGCGTTTTGCCGAGGCGCTTCAGGCATGCGAAGCGGACGCGCGCGGACGGCGCGGCTTCGAGACGCGCGATTATCCGCAGGCGGAGCGGCTGCGCGACGCGCTGATCGCGGCGCGCGGCGTCGATGCGGGCGCGATTGCCGGCGAATACGCGGACAAACCGGCGTCGATCAAGGATGCGGTGCATCGTGCGCGCGTGCGCGCGGTCGCACAGGCGATCGGCGAGCAGGACGACGGCAAGCGCGACGAAGAGCAGGAAAGCGAATAGGACGCGCCGCGCACACGCGACGAGCTTCAGCGCGGCAATTCTCACGTCAGTGCAGCAAGCGCCGCTACCGCTCCGAACACGCGCCGCTCACAGAAAACGCGCGATCAGCGACAGCAGCATCGACAGCACCAGCGTCGACATGAACGGAAACGGGTATTCACGCCCGAAAATTCGCAGTGTGACGTCTCCCGGCATGCGCCCGATGCCGACCTTGCGCAGCCACGGCCAGCACGCGGACAGCACCGCGACGGCGACGAACGTGGTGAGCAGCCAGCGGATCATCGCGCGCGTCTCCGGTCAGAGTGCGTGCGAGCGGTCGCCGCGCGCGAAGGCGTCGAGCGTGCCCGACTCGACGTCGATGCCGCGCGAAAACGCGATCACCTTGAAGAGTTCGCCCATCTCCGCTTCGGACAGCAGCTTCTGCACCGCATTTGCCGCGGGCAGGTAGCGCGCGACATCGGCGGGATCGATTTCGGCGAGCGCATCGGTCATGCCCGCATTCATCAGGAAGCGCGCCTGCGACGTGTAGCCGAGCAGGTCCGCGCCGGTATCGACGCCGGCCTCGGCGATGCCGGTGAATTCGACGTGCGCGGTGATGTCCTGCAGACCCGGATACAGAAACGGATCGCCATGCGCGCGATGGCGGTAGTGGCACATCAGCGTGCCTTGCGTGCGCTGCGCGTGATAGTACTCGTGGCGCGGAAAACCATAGTCGATAAAAAACGCGGCGCCGCGCGTGAGCATCCGGCAGATGGTCCGCGTGAATGCGCAAGCGGCCTCGTGGGTTTCGGTCACGTAGTCGCCGTCCGCTTCGATTTCGGCGAGGAACGCGGCGTCGTGCGTGGACTGCAGGTCGCGGTCTTCGAACGCGAATGCGTCGTCGCGATACACGACACCGCGCTCGCGCCACGCGCCGTTCGCGTGCGCAAAGAGACGCACCGGCATTGCGTCGAGCACTTCGTTGCCGATCACGACGCCGGCAAATTCGGCGGGCAGCGCATCGAGCCAGCGCACCCGCGCGGCGAGCGCGGGCGCCTCGGCTTCGAGACGTGCCTGCTGGCGTGCGCGCAACTCGCCGGACAGATCGACGATCGAATAGCGGTCGAGCGGCGCACCTTGTGCGTCGAGCGCATGCAGCAGACCGGCGGCGAGCCGGCCGGTGCCCGCGCCGAATTCGATCACGTCGCGCGTGCCGCTTGCTTCGAGTGCTTGCGCCACGGGCCGCGCGAGCGTCGCCGCAAAGAGCGGCGACAACTCGGGCGCGGTAATGAAGTCGCTGCCGTCTTCGGCGCGCCGGCCGAACTTGAGCGCGCCGCCGCTGTAGTAGCCCAGATGCGGCGCATAGAGCGCGCGGTCCATATAGCGGTCGAACGGCAGCCAGCCGCCGGCCGCGTCGAGGTCCGCGCGGATGCGCTCGACGAGCGCCGCGGATTGCGCAAGCGCGGCGGCGTCCGGAGCGGGTAAACTATCGGGTTGGTGAGCCTTCGGATTCATTCCCGCATTGTAAATGACCGTCCGTACCGACCATCCTTCAGCCGACGCCGGCCGCGATGCAGCGGCCCGTGCCGAATCCGACGCGGTCGACGCCGCGCCGCCCGCGCGCGTCGTCCTGATTACCGGCGCCGCGCGGCGTATCGGCCGCGCGCTTGCGCTGGGTTTTGCCGCACGCAGCTGGGATGTCGCCGTGCACTACGGCGCGTCGCGCACCGAAGCGGATGAACTGGTCGCCGAGATCGAAGCGCTGGGCCGCCGTGCGGTCGCGCTGCACGCGGACCTCGCGGACGAAGCGCAGGTCGCGCGGCTTTTGCCCGCTTGCACGGCGGCGCTCGGGCGCCCGGTGTGCATCGTCAACAACGCGTCCCGTTTCGACGAAGACACCGCGCGCGACATCGGCTACGACAAGCTGCTGCATATGATGTCGATCAACCTCGGCGCGCCGCTCGTGCTCGCGCGGATGCTGCACGATGCGACACCCGATGCCGCGCGTGAAGACGAAACGCAGCGCAGCGTCGTGATCAACGTGCTCGATCAGAAGCTGCACAACATGAATCCGGACTACCTGTCGTACACGCTGTCGAAAGCGGCGCTCGACGCCGCAACGGTCGCGCTCGCGCAGGCGCTTGCGCCGAAGCTGCGGGTCGTCGGGCTCGCGCCGGGCCTGACGCTGCAGTCCGCCGAGCAGACGCCGGCAAGCTTCGCCGACGCACACCGGATGACGCCGCTTGGCCGCGCGTCGCGTCCGGAAGACCTCGTCGCCGCCGCGCTGTATCTCGCCGATGCGTCGGGCGTGACGGGTACGACGCTGGTCGTCGACGGCGGCCAGCACCTCGTGCCGCTGCCGCGCGATGTGATGTTCCTGACCGGCAGCTAACCGTACACACAGCAGCGCACGGCCCAGCACGGCAGGTTCGCCAGCCACGGGCCGCGCCAGCCGATCGATGAGATCGCTGCAAGCTGCGCAGGCCGTATCCATCGTGCGCGGCCAACTTGTTCGCGTGTTCGCACGCTCAATATCAGACCAGGAACGAACATGCACTCCGCCGTCTTTCATCCCAGTCTCGCCGACTGCCGCCGGCTGTTTTTGCGCAACTACGAAGTGTTTATCAATATCGGCGTGCACGATTTCGAAAAGCGCGGCGAGCAGCGCGTCGTGATCAACGTCGACCTATACGTGCCGCTCGCGCTGTCGACGCCCGTCGAAGACAAATTGCGCGAAGTGGTCGACTACGACTTCATGCGCGCGACCATCGCGCGCCGCGTCGAGCAGGGGCACATTCATTTGCAGGAAACGCTGTGCGACGATCTCGTGAAGATCATGCTCGCGC
The DNA here is from genome assembly GCF_902859875.1 of Paraburkholderia solisilvae. Lineage (GTDB taxonomy): Bacteria > Pseudomonadota > Gammaproteobacteria > Burkholderiales > Burkholderiaceae > Paraburkholderia > Paraburkholderia solisilvae. The sequence continues at coordinate 15,514 of NZ_CADIKF010000030.1, forward strand.
ATCCGCAAGTGCGGGCGGCGCGCGTGTCGACGGAAAAGCCGGATGTGTATCCGGATTGCGATGCGGTGGGCGTCGAGGTGTTCCGGATCAAAGACGTATAACGGGCGCGCGCGGTCTGACACCACACTGGCGCGCGGCGCTTATTCGTGCCGCTTGCGCGTGCCGCACGTGCCGCGTGTGCGCGTATTACGCGTGCATATCGCCGCTCGCGCTGATGCGGGCAGGACGATACGGAGTGGGCGGCATGTCGTCGTCGTTTTCGAGTGCGCGCGTCACTGCGGCGTGCGCATGTGCGAGCCGCCGCTGCAGTTCCACCGTCGACAATCCCCACGCCCATGCGGCTTCGCACGGGCTCAGGTGTTCGGCTTCGATCAGAATGAGCGCGATGCGCTGCTCATCGGGCAGTTTCGCGACGATCTGCAGCAGGCGGCGGTTCTTTTCGCTATTGGCTTCGATGCGCGCCACGCGAGTCTTCGAGCCTCGCGGCTTCTGGTGCCAGCGCCTCAATATGGTCGACATCATGTTCACGCGCAGCGACATATACGGCGCGCACACGCAGGTGCCCGCCAGCATGGCCTGATAGGCGTTGTTCAGCAATTTTTCCGCGTCTTCGGGCGTCGAGGTGAGACGCAACGCAAATGTCCATAACTCAGGCAGCAATGCCTGCAATGCAGTGGTGGGCCGGCCGCTTCCCATTTCAGAATCCTTTGCGCCAATCAATGAGCGACGACATGGGCGCGAATTCAACAGGGGTACGCGGTTCGCGCCGGTATTGGCTCGCGTCAGGGTTGCCCGGGTCGGGCAGGAGGAAGGCCTGGCTAGTCGGTGGGATAGGAAGGCAGTACGGCGCGAGTGCTGTGCCGACCACTCTATGCACCGCGCCCCTATAAGGGAACCGATTTTTTTCAATGCATGCGATCAGTATTTACAATGATCCCATTGCGCACAAGCTTGGTGCGGCAAGCTGCGCTTTTGAGTAAGGCGCTTGATCTTCACAGAGCAATTCGTAGCGCACCTCTTGCATGCGACGCAAATCGGGCGTGCTGGCCGACGCGGTGCGATATCGGCGCAATCACGCCGTCATCATGTCGTCACAATAGGTTCGGGCGGAACGGTCAGGCAAAACCTATGCGCCGCTCACGAGCGGCCGGCGTTCCGAAGGACGGATGAATTCGATGCGATTTTCGCTCGAATGCGAGAACACGAGCGCCGCCTGCTCATACGACGAATCGCCGAACAGCGACGCCTCGTCGACCTTCGCGAGCCCGGTGGCAAGGCCGCGGAAGTCGAACAGATTGGTGTCCATCAGATGCGACGGCACCACGTCGGCGAGCGCGCGGAACACGTTGTCGACGCGGCCGGGCGTTTCGCGTTCCCACTGGTGCAGCATGTCCTTGACCTTCTTGCGCTGCAGGTTCTCCTGCGAGCCGCACAGATCGCACGGGATGATCGGATATTCCATTGCGCGCGCGTAAGTCGCGATATCGCTTTCCTTGCAATACGCGAGCGGCCGGATCACGACGTGTGCGCCGTCGTCGGTCGCGAGCTTCGGCGGCATCGCCTTCATCTTGCCGCCGAAGAACAGATTCAGGAAAAACGTTTCGACGATGTCGTCGCGATGATGCCCCAGCGCGATCTTGTTCGCGCCGAGTTCCTTCGCGGTGCGATAGATCACGCCGCGGCGCAGCCGCGAGCACAGCGAGCAGGTGGTTTTGCCCTCCGGCACTTTCTCTTTCACGATGGAGTGCGTGTCCGCTTCGACGATCCGGTATTCGACGCCGATCGATTCGAAATAACGCGGCAAGACATCTTCGGGGAAACCGGGGTGCTTCTGGTCGAGATTCATCGCGATGATGCCGAACTTCACCGGCGCGCGCTTTTGCAGCGCGAGCAGCACCGACAGCATCGTGTACGAGTCTTTGCCGCCGCTCATGCACACGAGTATCCGGTCGCCGTCCTCGATCATGTTGAAGTCGTGGATGGCCTTGCCGGCTTGCGACTGCAGACGGGTTTCGAGGCGGAAAAAGTTGTTTGACGCTTTCATGACGGGGCTGCTACGGAGTCGGATGGCGCACCGCGAGAGCGGTAAAAAAGACGGATTGGCGGCGGCGCGTGGAATCAAGCCACGATGATACAACCAAACGCAAACCGCTCCGGACGCTTGCCGGGAGGGTGGGGCGCTCGACGGCCGGCGGGGAGCGGCCGCCGCGCGCGTGCTGGCGCGTGCTTGCTGCTCACCAGTCGGCCTACGCTTGCTGGTCTGCACTGGTCCGCCAACAGCTTTGGTCAGCACCACAGTCAGTCAGCACCAGTCCGTTAGCACCAGTCGATTAGCACCTATCGGCCAACGCCTGCGAATCAGTGCTTGCCCGTTAGCGCTTGTCCGCCAGCAGTGTCGATCGGTACCAGTCGGTTAGCACCCATCGGCCAACACCCGCCAATCAGCGCTTGCCCGTTAGCACCTTCCAGCCAGCACCATCCAGTCGCCGCTAGCGCGGCTTCATCCGGAACAGCACGGGTCGATCGGGGACGGTCGTCGCGCGGCCGACCGGCAGCACCGGCTCGTCGCTCGCGAGTTGCACATCGAAGGCCTGCACGAGGCGCGCGAGCGCCAGCGTCGTTTCCGCGAGCGTGAACTGCGCGCCGACGCAGACGCGTGGCCCGGTGCCGAACGGCAGGTAAGTAAAGCGCGCGGGTTGCGGCGCGCCCGGCAGAAAGCGCGCGGGATCGAACGCATCCGGGTTCTGCCAGTAGCCGCGGTGATGATGCAGCACCCACGGGCTGATCATGATGTGCGTGCCGCGCGTCACTGCGAGTCCTTCAAGCTGGTCGGGCTCGACGCAGCGGCGCAGGATCACCCATGCCGGCGGATAAAGACGCAGCGTCTCGTCGATTACCGCGCGCGTGTACGGGAGTGCCTGGAGCGCATCGCCGGCACGCTCCGGGCTCAGATCGACGTCGCGCACTTCGCCGGCGAGCGCGGCTTGCGCATCGGGCACATTGGCGAGCAGGTACAGCGCCCATAGCAGCGTCAAGCCGCTCGGCTCGTGACCCGCGACGATCATCGTGCCGATCTGATCGGCCAGCTCGACGCGGCTGAATGCGGCGCCGGTGTGCGGATCGCGTGCGGCGAGCAGCGCATCGAACAGATCGCGCGGAGCGTCGTCGGCGGGCTGGCGCTCCCGCGCATCGATGATCTGATCGACAAGCGCGAGCCAGCGTTTGCGAAATCCGTTGCGCACCACATCGCGCGGCGTCGGCACCCAGTACGGCATCACCAGTTCCGCGAAGCTCGCCTGTGTGTGCCGCTGCATGAATTCCTGCACCGCGGCGCGCACCGCCGGCCCATATTCGCGAATCTCGAGCGAAAACATCGAGCGGGCCGCGATCTTGAGCGCAAGCGATTGCATGACCGGCAACAGATTGACCGGCGCGCCATCCTGCGCGGCGAGCGAGCGCACTTCATCTTCCGTGCATGCGGCCACATGGCGCGCGAGGACGGGCAGCATCTTCGGCGCGAGCGTCGGCGTGATCGTGCGGCGCTGATGCTTCCACTGCTCGCCGGTCGCCAGCATCAGGCTGTAGCGTCCGATCGGGCGGATCAGCCGGATCGCATACTCGGTGCGCGCGTAGTGGTTGTGGTTTTCGACGAGCACACGGTGAATCATCTCCGGCTGGTTGAGCAGCACGCGCTTCTGGTGGAACAGCCGCTCTTCGACGTAGCCAGCTTCGTACGCTTCGTTCGTCCACAGTTGCAGACCGTTGTTGCGCATCGCGCGCACGAAGCCGGCCGCCGATACCTGGCGCGCGGGCAACGCGGGCAGTGGCTGCCTGAATAACGGGGCGCGAAGAGTTGTTGCGTCGGCCGGCAACGTCGACGAAGTACGCGAGGGCGCGTGCGAAAGGGGCAAAGGGGTTCTCCGTCAGCGGTTCGGTCGGTCGGATGGGTGCGGCAGCGGCTCAATCCCGAAGAACGTTCGGCGTGAATCGACTATTCCAGGCGTGCAGAGGCGATCCGCCAATGCACCGGAAACGTTTGCGATGTATTGGCGAAAGGTCTGTGATGCGGTTCGCCATGCATTTTCCGGCATGCGAAGCCGGAGCTACGCATACGCACAGCCGGAATAATTTTTGACAGATGTGCCGTACATGTCCGCGCTTCGCGGCTTCCGGCGCGGTTTTGCGGCGATGCCGCATGTTAGAATTGCGCACCCGAAACTCGTCCAACGCCCACGACATGAACATCGTGATTCTGGCGGCAGGCACTGGCAAGCGCATGCGTTCCGCGTTGCCGAAAGTGCTACATCCCCTGGCCGGTCGGCCGCTTCTCGCGCACGTTATCGATACCGCCCGCACGCTCGAGCCGACGCGTCTGGTCGTCGTGATCGGGTACGGCGCCGATCTGGTGCGTGAAGCCGTCGCCGCGCCCGACGTGCAATTCGCCGTGCAGGAACAGCAGCTCGGCACCGGCCACGCGGTGCAGCAGGCGCTGCCGCTGCTCGATCCATCGGTGCCCACGCTCGTGCTGTATGGCGACGTGCCGCTCACGCGCGCCAGCACGCTGCGCCGTCTGACTGACGGCGCGGGGCAGCACGGCTACGGCGTGCTGACCGTCACGCTCGACAATCCCACCGGTTATGGCCGCATCGTGCGCAACGCGGCGGGCAAGGTCGAGCGCATTGTCGAGCAGAAGGACGCGACGCCCGCGCAGCAACAAATCTGCGAAATCAACACCGGCATCGTCGTGATGCCCACCGCGCGGCTTGACGCGTGGCTCGGCGCATTGAAGAACGACAACTCGCAGGGCGAGTTCTACCTGACCGACGTCGTCGAGCTCGCGATCGAAGCGGGCCTCGAAATCGTCACGGCTCAGCCCGATGAAGAGTGGGAGACGCTTGGCGTCAACAGCAAGCAGCAGCTTGCGGAACTCGAGCGCATCCATCAGCGCAACGTCGCGGACGCATTGCTTGTTGCCGGCGTCACGCTTGCGGACCCGGCGCGCATCGACGTGCGCGGGTCGCTCGAATGCGGGCGCGACGTGTCGATCGATGTCAACTGCGTGTTCGAAGGGCGCGTGGTGCTGGCGGACAACGTGTCGATCGGCCCGAATTGCGTGATCCGCAATGCGACGATCGGCGCGGGCACGCGTGTCGATGCGTATACGCATATCGAAGGCGCCGAGGTCGGCGCGCACGCGGTGCTCGGCCCGTACGCGCGGCTGCGGCCGGGCGCGACGCTCGCGGACGAAGTGCATATCGGCAACTTCGTCGAAGTGAAGAACGCGGTAATCGGCCGCGGCTCGAAGGCGAACCACCTGAGCTACGTCGGCGACTCGGATGTCGGCACGCGCGTGAATATCGGCGCGGGTACGATCACCTGCAATTACGATGGTGCGAACAAATTCCGCACGGTAATCGAAGACGACGTATTTGTCGGTTCCGATACGCAGCTGGTCGCGCCGGTGCGCGTCGGCCGCGGCGCGACGATCGCGGCCGGCACGACAGTATGGAAGGACGTCGAGGAAGGCGTGCTTGTATTGAACGACAAGACACAAACGGGCAAGCAAGGTTATGTGCGCCCGACCAAAAAGAAAGGCTGACGGGGCCGGCGCAGCCATGCTTTACGCGCCGCGCACATTCTTGCGAGGGCGGACGCGACAGACCGAAACGGGCTCGACGTCGCAATCCGCCGCAGTCGCAATTGAACTCTGCAACCCAACTCTGCAAAAGGATCATCAGCTATGTGCGGTATTGTCGGCGCGGTCGCGCAACGTAACATCGTTTCCGTTTTGATCGAGGGGCTGCGGAGGCTTGAATACCGTGGCTACGATTCGTGCGGCGTCGCGGTGCTCGCCGACGGCGAGCCGCGCCGCGCACGCAGCGTCGCGCGCGTGGCCGATCTCGACGACCAGGTGCGCGACACGAAGCTTGGCGGCGTCACCGGCATTGCGCATACGCGCTGGGCGACGCATGGCGCGCCGGTCACGGACAACGCGCACCCGATCTTCTCGCGCGACACGCTCGCGATCGTGCACAACGGCATTATCGAAAACTACGAGACGTTGCGCGAGATGCTGCGCGGCAAGGGTTACGAGTTCGTCTCGCAGACCGATACCGAAGTGATCGCGCATCTGATCCACAGCGTCTACCGCGGCGACCTGTTCGCGGCGGTGCGCGAAACCGTGCAGCAACTGCACGGCGCTTATGCGATCGCGGTGCTGCACAAGGACCAGCCGCATACGGTGGTCGGCGCGCGGCAAGGCTCGCCGCTCGTGGTGGGTTTGGGCGAAGGCGAAAACTTCCTTGCGTCCGACGCGCTGGCGCTCGCGGGCAGCACCGATCGTTTCGTGTTCCTTGAAGAAGGCGACGTCTGCGAACTGACGCTTGACGGCGTGCGCATTGTCGATCGCGATGGCCAGCCGGCGCAGCGCGACGCGCGCCAGGTCGCGGCTTACGGTGGCGCGGTCGAACTCGGCCCGTATCGTCATTTCATGCAGAAGGAAATTTTCGAGCAGCCGCGCGCGATCAGCGACACGATTCCGCAAGCCGATGCGTTCGACGCGTCGCTGTTCGGCGAAGGTGCGCCGAAGGTGTTCGAGGAGATCGACAGTCTGCTGATTCTCGCGTGCGGTACGAGCTATTACTCGGGGCTGACCGCGAAGTATTGGCTTGAGTCGATCGCGAAGATTCCGACGCAGGTGGAGATTGCGAGCGAATACCGGTATCGCGATTCGGTGCCGAACCCGAAGGCGCTGGTTGTCGTGATTTCGCAGTCCGGTGAAACCGCGGATACGCTTGCCGCGCTCAAGCATGCGCAGTCGCTTGGCCATCCGCACACGCTCGCGGTGTGCAACGTCGGCACGAGCGCGATGGTGCGGCAGACCGAATTCGCGTTCCTCACGCATGCGGGGCGCGAGATTGGCGTTGCCTCGACGAAGGCGTTTACTACGCAGCTGGTTGCGCTGTTCGTGCTTGCCGCTACGCTCGGCAAGCTGCGTGGCCATGTGGACGCATCGCAGGAAAGCAACTACATCAAGCAACTGCGCCATCTGCCGGCTGCGTTGAACAGCGTGCTTGCGCTCGAGCCGCAGATTATCGCGTGGTCGGAAGAGTTTTCGCGCAAGGAGAATGCGTTGTTCCTCGGGCGCGGGTTGCACTATCCGATCGCACTGGAAGGGGCGCTTAAGCTGAAGGAAATTTCGTATATCCATGCGGAAGCGTATCCGGCTGGTGAGTTGAAGCATGGGCCGCTTGCGCTTGTTACTGAAGCGATGCCGGTGGTGACCGTTGCACCGAATGATGCGTTGCTGGAAAAGCTGAAGTCGAACATTCAGGAAGTGCGTGCGCGCGGCGGTCAGCTGTATGTCTTTGCGGATGCGGATACGCGCATTGTCAATGCGGAAGGGCTGCATGTGATTCGGATGCCGGAGCATTACGGGTTGCTGTCGCCGATTCTGCATGTGGTGCCGCTGCAGTTGCTTGCGTATCACACCGCGTGTGCGCGTGGGACGGATGTGGATAAGCCGCGGAATCTGGCGAAGTCGGTGACGGTGGAGTAGGGGGGCGAGGCGTCCGTATTGGCGGGCAATGAAAGCGTTCCGTTGCCACTCGACTTCCCATCCGGGCAGTCTTGTGGCTGATTCTCTTCGCACACCCATACCGCCTCGCTGAACTGTTCACAAAGCTCGCCACCACCGTTTCGGTGCGCAGAAAAAGTAGAAGGTAGTACACCAACAATTGCAGAAATTCCTGCACTCCAATTCAGCCCGTTCGTAGACCCAAACCCCGTCTCTCTGGATATGTTTGTCAAACCTGTTCGTAACAGGTAACGGCAGACAATCAATCCGGAGAACTTATGCCTGAAAAAGGATGGCTGGGCAAAGCACGCGCGCGCCTTGTGCACGTGCTCGCCTTGGGTTTCATCGTTGCGTTCGCAACAGATGCCTATGCAAGCGGCGGCGACACGTCGTGCTTCGGACTCTACGCACAAGCGCGCGCGACACCCGGCACACGCGGCTGCGCGATCAGTGTCGCCGGCGGCACGCCCGGCGGGATGGGCAACTACAGTTGCATCAACCGGCTCGACCTGATCGACAGCTATTGCAATACGCCGTCGACGGCAGCACCCGAAGCGAGTTGCGCGGTAGGCGATCCGGTTTATCCGGCGACCGGCGTCACCACGCTCAGTGAAACGGATTTTGTCAGCGGCGGCGACACACCGTTAGTGTTCAAACGGACCTATCGTTCCGCGCCATTCACACGGACCGACGCCGGGTTCGGCACCAACTGGTTTCACAACTGGCAACGCCAGTTGGATGTAGCAAAGGCGACCGGCACTTCGCCGCAAGTGATCGCCTATCGCGACGACGGAACGAAGCTGACGTTCGTCAAGGAAGCTGGCCTGTGGCGGGCATCGGGCGGCATGCCGTTCGCGCTCGCGGAAAGCGCGTCGAGCTGGACGGTGACGGACCTGACCACCGACACGCGCGAAACGTATTCGACAAAGGGTGTGCTGCAGACGGTGCGCACGCACGAGCGGCGCGTGACAACGCTCACGTATAGCGACGCGAATACGCCGTCTTCGATTGCGCCTGAGCCGGGCCTGCTGATCGCCGTGTCGGAGCACGCGGACGATTCCATCACGTATTACGACCTCGAGCTGCACTTCACGTATGACGCGAAATCGCGGATCACGCAGCTCACCGCGCCTGGCGGTGCGGTAACGCGCTACGGCTACGACCAGCACGACAACCTGGTATCGGTCACGTGGCCCGACGGTTACGTGCGCCGCTTCGCCTACGAGAACACGGCGTTCTGGACCTTGCTGACGGGTGTGATCGACGAGACCGGCTCGCGCATCGCGACCTGGACGTACGACGCGAAAGGCCGGGCGATCGCGGTCAGCCATCCGGACACGACGCGCAATGTGCAGTTCGCCTATGGCGACGGGACGACGACCGTCACCGACAGCCGGCAGAGCACCACGCTGAACTTTGCACTGTTGGGCGGCGTCGCGCGTCCGGTGGGCAGCAGTTCGGCAGCGGGCTCGACGGGCACGACATGGGATGCGTCGGGAAATCTGCTGACGGACACGGCCGCGGACGGCAGCACCAGCGAGTTCACCTACGACGCCGCCGGACGGCCGGTTCGCGTGATGCGGCGCAGCGGCCAGGGTACACAAATCACATCGATGCGATACGCGGACGGCACGAGCCTGCGTCCGTCACTGGTGGCGGTGCCGGGCAAGATGCGTGCGTTCGTCTACGACGATGCGGGTAACGCGACCGGCATCAGCGAACTGACGACGGATGATCCGACGGGTGCGCGCGGATTCGATGCATCGACGGCGGGTGGTCAGAAGCGTACGTACGGCATGACGTATGACTCGTTCAATCACCTGAAGACGATGCAGGTGTACACGAACGGCGTGCTGACCGAGAACTGGCGGCTAACGACGGACGCGTCGGGCAACAGTCGCGACTGGCTCGACTACGTCAGCGGCCGGACGGTGGGAGTTTACCTGAGGGATGCGGCGCATCGGCCGGTGAGCATCTCGACGGGAGATGCCGACGTGACGGTGAGCTACGACGCTCGCGGACGCGTCACGAAGTTCGTTTATCTGGAGTCCGGCCGGCCGTCGAACGGGAATGTAGATAGGCGGCTGACAGTGAGCTACGGATATTCGCCGGATGGGCGCGTGGTCTCGCGCACCGGAACGCTCGCGACGGACGGCGGCGCGGAGGTGGCGGTCAGCAGCGACGAGATTGACCGGTGGCTGGATAATTACGAGGCTGGGGCGTTGTCGATGGGGCCGTCGCCCGGGCCGCTTGCGTTGCTCAAGGCGCTTGGAGCGTTGCCGGAGCCGGGGCTCGAGGATGTTTGCGTCGAGTGCGTGCTGCCGCCGGTGAGGTGGGCGGCGGGGGCGGTGAGTTGGGGGATGTCTGTTGTAGGTCGTAACGGTGGGCAATGCAAGACGAACCTGTTGGACAAGTCTAATATCAATTGGGGAAAGAATGACAATCAGATCGGGCACACGTATCGTCACGTCGACGCGGCAGGGATTCCACGCGGACCGGTAACAAAAGCGATTGAACAAGATGTCGCCGAAAACAGCGGTGCGCAACTTGCCGTCGGACAAGGACGTACTTTCAGTGTGACTGTTGACGGCATCGTCATTGAGTATTCAGCGTACAGACAATCCCCCGATCTGGTACGAGTCGGTTCGCTTCGCCCAATCTTGTAACGACAGGCAATAAAGGTATCCCTGATGTCCCGTTCACTTGAAGTGCGTGAATACAAGCTGTTGGACTTCTTGCTCGACGTCAATGAGCCGCTATACGGCCATCGCGTAAAAATTTGGAAGAAGCAAATCAAGACATGTCGAGTACGTGAAATTGACACACCGTACTTTCTGGCCGTGTGTCATGAGGACGTGGTCGAACAAAGTGGATGCGGTGCGGTCACCTTGGGCCGCGAGCTGATTGCTATCGACCAAAGCGTTCCTGTTTTGATATACGCGGTGTTGATGAAAACTCCTTCGGACTGGATCGTCGATATTTTCAATGTGGACAGGCTCGACGGAGAAGCGCTCATGACATATCCGGAAGCTGGCGATGGCTTGATGATCATGGAGGCGGGAAAAAGAGTGGGTGGAGCGGATTGGCGCTCGGTTTATGGCGAATCTGATCTTCCTCCTCCTGCGATACTGGAATAGGGCGTTGGTGATTCTTCAGATGCGGCGCATTCCGATGTATAAACGAACGTGACGCATCGTTCGCTCGGTGTCAGATGCGGTTTTGCTCAAAGGCAGCAGACCCTTTTTGCCTCTGTCTCGTCAGTGCAGAAGACATTTGGTGCGATGCACGGTTTGGCATTGCCGGCTGCACGCACGGACGCTCACCATAAACGACAACCCGGGAGGCTCGTAGATATGGCGAAAATCGCATTCGACCTGTTCGAAGAACACTGGAAAGAGATTCTGGCAGTTGGCCGAGATTCCTAAAGGAAGCGTTTGAGAGCGGCGAAGAATGGTGACGAGGCAATGGTGGATGTGGCTGGCGCGTCGTCGTCCGCCGATGCTGAATGCGGTTGATCCTCGTGCGGACATCTCGATGCTGCGATGTTTGACAGACGGCGAAGCATCATTCATTCGCGCTGTGGCAGACAAGCTCAATTCCGCGCAAAGAGTTCAGCTCCTTTCCGACTTGACTCTCGCACGCGCGGAAGAAATCCTGAACGATGCTTCGTTAATTCGTTTTCACCTCGCCGGCTACGAGCGAGGTGATGACCATGGGCAGCACACCTATCCCATCGAAGGCCAGTTAAATGATTCTGACGGTACTCCTGTGCACGTTCTGCTATTTGCGGACCTGGCCGACAAGCTATACGAGCTCGAATTTCTGCGTTGGGGCGACGGCCCGTTGCAAGCGCCGGATTGGGCAAGTTTGAAGCTGATCGAGGGACCAAGGCACGAAGGCCAGGGCGATATTGCTCGTAGCCGCGACTAAGAAAATGACGAAACTAGCCTTCGACTTACTGAGCGATGTACACGCGGCCCACCCATACATCCTGGTAGGCCTCCTCGAAGACGACGAACCGCGAACGCCGAGCACGTCCGATCCATTTATGGAACTGTCGGTCGAAAAGGACAATCGTCTCATTCTTACAATAAATCCGGGGAAAAAGCCGATATCACTGACGATCGAGCAATGGGAGGAAATTGCGCAGGAAGCGCGGAAGTATCATGCGGAGATATTAGACAGTGGCGAGGAGTGGTGATGCCGCCCGTCTTCGTGCGAACTTCCCTATGCATGCGATATGCGTGACATGGGGAAGCTGATCTTCGAGCAGATCGATGATGTTCGTGCTACGCACCCGTATCTGTTCGTCTATTTCCTTGCGGACCATCAAACGTTCAAACTGGGGCGGGGCCATCCTTTCATGCAGATCGAGGTCACTCGAGATGGCAGGTTGTCATTCAATTTTTATCGCATCGACGACGAGAACATCTCCCTGACCGAAGAGCATTGGGAAAAGATCCTGGCAGTTGGCCGAGAATTTCTGAAGGAAACGCTTGAGAGTGGCGACGAATGGTGACGAGGCGATGGTGGATTTGACCGGCGGTCATCGTCCGTCAATGCCAAATGCCGTTGATCCTTTTGCGAACATCTCTACGCTGTGATGTTTAACTGATGGGCGCTAACCACGAACGAAACTTCGGAGGACCATAGATATGGCAAAAATCGCATTCGACCTGTTTCAGCGACGTGAACGCGGCGCATCCGTACGTACTGGTGGGACTTCTGGACGACGCGGAGATATATCGGCCGGGTTGCTTCGAGCCGTTTATGGAACTGGCGGTCGAAAAAGACGACAGCCTTAAACTTACCATTTACCCGACAAGGAACAGCGTTTCGCTAACCGTCGAACAATGGGACGAGATCGCAAAGGAGGCGCGCAAGTACCATGCGCAAATACTTGCGAGCGGTGAGGAATGGTGACGGAGACAAACCTGGAAACAAGAAAACGTTTCTTGCAGAGACGTTGACATCGATGAGCGAGAGAGTGTCTCCTCGCTCATTGATGTCCTGACCCGCGTCAGCAAATCGGAAGGCAAAATGAAAGAAGCCGGACGGGCAAAGCGATGCAACATAATCATGCCGTGCCGCCGTCTTACTATAGCGGCGCATCCGCTTATCCATGATCCGAAGACCCAGAAGCATAACCATGGCGAAACATCATCCGCATGCCCTACGCGACCATCTCGCAGCGCGCCCGTGCGCTTTTCATCGATTCGATCTGGTGGACGGTAATCCTGCTGTTCATTCCGCTCGGTCCTTCGACCGAGGATCTGCTGGCCAGACCGGATACATTGGGCGTATCGGTCGCGTTATGGCTATTCGTCGGCCAGTGCGTTCCGATTGTCATCACAGGCGCAATGTGGATGCTGTGGGGTACCTCACCAGGAAAACGCGCAGTACGGATACGAATCGTGGACGCCGACACCGGAAAGCCGATGACCCGAAAGCAGGCCGTATTGCGCACGTTGGGGTATCTGCTCACCTTTGCGCTATGCGGCGCGGGCTTCCTGTGGGTGCGGTTCAACCGGCGAGCGCAAGCGCTGCATGACCGCATCGCCAACACCGTTGTCGTCGATGCGACCATCGCAAACGGCGACCCGCTCGCGAAAAGCGGCGCCGGCGTTCCGTAACCGTATCGGACCGACAAAAGCATGGCAGCCGGCCTCCACTGATTGACCGCGCTGCCTCACCCAGTTGTATCACCCGCTATTCCACCCACTACGTGCCGATGTTCGACATCCAACATTCCGCAGGGCTCCTGTTCCCTCAACTGCAGGCCCTCACTGTCGCTGAAATAACAGGTGTCGTCATCTCACTGGTGCTCGGCGGCATGGTCAAAGGCATGACCGGCATCGGCGTGCCGCTCGTCGCGATGCCGATTCTCACGCACTTCCTGCCGGTCAAGCAGGCAGTGCTGCTGCTCTCGATGCCGATCATTCTCGGCAATATCCCGCAGGCGCTCGAAGGCGGCGAGATGTGGCGCACGGTCAAGGACATTGCCGCGCCGCTTGCCGGCACCGTGATCGGCAACGTGATTGGCGTATCGGTGCTGATCGCACTCGAACCGCATCATGCTCAGGCTGTGGCGGGCTCGATGCTGATTCTCGCCGCCGCATTGATGCTGGCCGCGCCAAGATTCACCCTCGCACCGACGCTCGTGACGCCGATCGGCTTCGTGCTGGGGTTCGGCGCGGCGTTGATGGAGAGCATCGCGTCGGTGCCCGGCCCGCTGCTCGCCATGTATCTGATCGCATCGGGCGCGACGGGCCGCGTGTTCACGAAGCGCATCGCGATCATCCTGGTCGTGTCGGTCATCACGCTGATCACGACGTTCAGCGGCGGCGCAAAGGCCAACGGCGTCGACCTTGCCATCTCCACCGCGGCCAGTCTGCCTGCGATTGCCGGCATGCTGCTCGTGCGGCCGGTGCGCGACAGCCTGCATCCGCTCGTGTTTCGCGCTGTCGTACTCGTGTGTGTGCTGCTCGCGGCCGCGCAGATGATCTGGAGATCCGGCGTGCTCTGACCGGATAACAGCCGCAGCGCGTACCACAGGATCGGATCGCGACAGGCGGTCAGCGTTTTCATGCGCTCGTGTCGAGTGAGGCCGGCACAGACGACATGACGCTAGCGTGACGCCATTCCGGCAAGCAGCCTCCGACCGGACGACAACAGGGCCACTACAAAAATGACGACGCGGGGCGAGCCCCGTGCAAAAAAACGCGAGAGCGATCCAGCTGCAAGCAGCCGAACCGCCCTCGCGGCGGTCAGACATCAACGATCAATGCCGACCCTTTTGGGCGTCCTTCGCCGCATCCTTTGCGGCTTCCTTCATGTCGCCCACGTCCTTGCGGGTCTGGCCGACCTCCTGCTGCACGTCGCCCTTCAGCTCCTTCGCCGGATTGTTCGTGGCGCGGCCGATTGCTTCGTTAGCCTTGCCCTTTACCTTCTCCGCCACACCCTTCACTTGATCCTTGTTCATGTCGACTCTCCAGAAAGACGACATATGTCGCCACCCATAGGCACAGCATGAAGCGAGCCTGAGCTCGAAACCCGCCATTTGCCATCGCATGCTGCAAAGCAACACACGTCGGTCGTGTTGTGCCCTACGCCGCTTAAACACTCACAAAAAATCTCACGCATGGAATAGCGCTTGCTAAAATCGACAGTAGTACGGAGGGCAATATGGCAGACATCCTTATTGTCGATGCCGACACCGGCGTGCTGAGCACTCTCGGCCTGCTGATTGCCGCGGAAGGTCATGTGGTCCGCACGGCCACTAATGGCAACGATGCGCTCAGTCTGGCGCGCGCCAGCCGTCCCGACGTGCTGATCTCCGATGCGCGCACGCCTGGCCTGAGCGGCCCGGCGCTGGTGCGCGAGATGCGCAAAGACCCGGAACTGGCTAGCGTTCCGGTCATCCTCGCGTACAACGGTCCATTGCCACCGCGCGTGCGGGTGTTCCGTTTCATGCGCAAGCCATTACGTTATGCCAGGCTTCTGAAGGTGCTGCACCGCGCGGAGCAGCTTTGCGCGCGCCGCGATGCGCGGCGGCGTCCGGCGAACTGGCGCACCGCGCGGCGCAGTCTCAAGCGCGCGCCGGAACCGGGCTAAACGGCCCACGCGTCGATTACGCGCAATCCGCTTGCGCGCGCCTCATCCGCACACGCGAACTCGCGTCGTGATTCACTCACGCGGTACCGGCCGCGCCATGCACGCTAGCCACGCTCAATGCAACGTGTCCGGCAGCGACAGCAGCAAAGCGGGCACACTCATATCCTCGTCCAGTTCGGGCCAATACAACTGCTGGCGGTCCAGCGAAATCGCGAAGTGCTCGCGTTCGTCGGTCGTCGCGGCCTCCAGCACCGGAAACCAGCGCAACGGGAACTCGATTGCCCGGCCATCGGATAACTCGAGAAACAAGTGCGCGCTGTCGAAGCGCACATCGACTGCATCGGCGTACATGGCAGCTCCTGAACGAAGGTCGTTCTACACAGGTCGTTCTACACGATAGGCGGCGAGGCAGTCGCGTTCAAGTGAAGACGCGCACTCGTTTGCGCAATCGTTCTCTCGTCGGCCGCGCAACAGATGCGCGCGCTGGACGCGCGGTTGCCGTTACTCGCGCGGGCGTTCCCGATACAATCCGCAGACCAATCGGCCGCATCGTTATGCGCTTTGCAATACGGCCGAACCCGTTCAACTCCGCCTCTGCAGCCGCGGCTATCAAGGAAGTCGTCCTCGCCGCCGTAAACGCAGGGATAAGCCGCATCGCTCCGCCGTCCGGCCGGACGGCAGGAAAGAAATGCCATGACAACGCGGTAACCTCATGCCAGCCAGGCCGTTTATGTCCAACTTCCTCCTCGATACACCGGCGTCGGGTAACGGCCACGTCACGGCATCGATCCGCGCGTCGCTGCTGTCGACGCTGTTCGAGAACACGCGTCCGCTGCTGATGTCGGGCATCTCCAGCGCCTTCGTCGCGGTGGTGGCCTGTTTCCGCGTGCCTCACCTGTGGACGGCGGTTTGGCTCGCCGCCGAAATCGTGCTGCTCGCGGCGCGCATGGCGATCGCGCACCTTTACGTGCAGCGCAACCGCAAGCGTGCGACCCATCCCGAGCCGTGGGCCGCGCGTTATGCGCCGGTGTCGCTGCTCGCGTGTCTCACCTTCGGCCTCGGCACGATGGCGTCGATCATGTCCGGCGACATGCAACTCGCGTCGCTCGCGTTGATGGTGACCGCCGGCATTCTCGGCGGCATCGCGTCGAGAAATGCGGCGCTGCCGCGTCTCGCGATCACGCAGATCGTCTGCGGCACGATACCGATCGGCGTCGGCGCGCTGTTCGCGCCGCATAGCGCGTCGTGGATTCTCGTGCCGCCGCTGTTCGCATACCTCGTCGCGATGGTGTCGGTGGTGCGGCGCCATTACGAAGGACTCGTCGCGTTGATGACCGCCGAAGCGCGCCACGCGGAACTCGCCGCGCGCTTCGATGCGGCCCTCACGCACATGCCGCACGGCCTGTGCACGATCGACGGCGGCGGCCGGGTGATCGTCGCGAACCGGCGCTCGGCGGAGCTGTTCGGCGCGACGGTCGAGATGCTGCGCCTGAACGTGCCGCTGCCCGAATTTATCGGCGACGTGGGCGTCGTGAAGTTCGGCGAGACGCTGCGCAAACAGCTGGTCGATCGCTGCAGCACCTGGCTGAGCGGCGAGCGCCGGCCGCTCGACCTCGATCTCGGCGACGGCCGCCAGCTCGAAATGACGCGCAACCCGGTGCCGGACGGCAGCGCGGTGATCATCATCGAGGACGTCACCGAGCGCCGCCTGTCCGAAGCGAAAATCCTGCATCTCGCGCGACACGATCCGCTGACCGGCCTGCCGAACCGGCGCGACCTGTACGAGCGGCTCGAGAGGATTCTCGCGCGCCCGGCCGGCAGCTACCATCCCGAAGTCGCGCTGATGTACCTCGATCTCGACGGCTTCAAGCAGGTCAACGACCGGCTCGGCCATCATGCCGGCGACGAGGTGCTGACCGCGGTCGCCGGCCGTCTGAAAGACCTGCTGTGGACCGGCGAATTCGTCGCGCGCCTCGGCGGCGACGAATTCGCGGTGGTGGTCGAAAACGGCACCAGCGCGGCGAGCGAAGCGCTGGCGCCGCGCATCATCCGCGAGATCGCGAAACCGTACATGCTGACGACCGGCGAGGGGATCAGCATCGGCACGAGTATCGGCATCGCGTTCGCGACGCATGGCGAGTCGATCGAGCAGCTGCTCAAACGCGCGGATGTCGCGCTGTATGACGCAAAGGAAGCCGGCAAGGGCACCTTCCGCTTCTCGGTGCCGGATGCGGGGCGCAAAGACGGCGCGCTCAGCGAGCCGCGCTGGCCGATACCTTAGCGATGGCAGCGGATGCCGCGGATGGCGCAATTGCCGCCGCCGCCGCGTTCGTTCATTGCATCGACGCGTCCGGCACCTGCATGGCGCCCGCCTGCGGATCGATCCGGTCGGTCAGCCGGTAGCCGCGGCCGCGCACGGTTTCGATCACCGCATCATGCCCGAGCGCGCGCAGCGCCTTGCGCAGATAGAACACATGCAGGTCCACGTTGCGGTCGTCGTAGCTCGCGTGCGGGCCGCAAATCTCGCGCATGATTTCCTTGCGGCTGTACACACGATGCGTGTTCGTCAGAAAGAAGCGCAGCAGCTGGCATTCGAACGCGCTCAACCGCAGCGCGGTTTCGGCATGACCCGCACCGCTCGTCACGCGCCGTGCGGCGAGATCGAGCGTCAGCCCTTGCACCGAGATCGGCGCCGGCGGGTGGTGGCGCGGCTTCGGCCGTAACAGCCCGCGCAGCCGCGAGATCAGTTCGGGCGGCGAAAAGGGTTTGCGCACAAAGTCGTCGGCGCCGGCGTCGAGCGCACGCACACAGTCGTCGTCGTTGTCGCGCGCGCTCAGCATGATCGCCGGCAGATGCCAGGTGCGCGGCGCATCGCGCAAATCGGTCAGGAACGATAGCCCGGACCGGTCCGGCAGCATCCAGTCGAGGACCAGCGCGTGCGGTACGCGCATCGCGATCAGCTCGGCCGCGTGCTGCGCGGTCGACGCGACGCACGGCCGATAGCCGGCCGCCTGCATGCTCGACCACAGGGTTTCGCAAACGCGCAGATCGGCGTCGACGATCAGAATCTCGGCTTCGGCGCCGAGCGCGAGGTCGTGGCGTGCGTGGCTGCGGACGGTTAGCGTGCTCATTGCGTCAGCACTCGAACGGGCGGGAACGCGGCGCAGCCGCCGCGCGCTTCACAGGCAATGGCGGGCGGCATCGGATCACCGGGCAGGCGGCGCCACAGGCCGTGCCGGCGCAACCGCGGCGACCGCGTCCGACGGCTTCGGCGGCCGGTAACCGTCAGTCAGCGTGTTCAGAAACGCGATCACGTCGGCAATTTCCGCGGCGTTCAGCGCGGGCGGCTGGCCGAGCTTGCGGTCGAACGGCGCGTCGACGACGTCGATATTCGCGTGATACTGCTGCGGCAGGTCGTCATATTTCAGCACGTTGCCATGGCGATCCACCGGGTACCACTTGCGCGGCTCGGTGTCGCGTTCGACATACCAGTGCAGCACATCATCGAGCGAGTGAAACACGCCGTTGTGGAAGAAAACATGACGCGTCGCGACGTTGCGCAGCGTCGGCGTCTTGAACAGGCCGCAGTAGTTCTTCTGGTTGCGGTAGTCGGCGCGAAGCGGGCCGCACAGCCCGAGGTCGAAGAAATGCGGATCGCGATTCTGCGCGAGCGACCGGTTGCGCGGCACGCCTAGCGCTTCGAACTGGAAATCGGTGAACGCGGCCGGAAAGACGCCGTCGCGCGACGGCTTGTCGATATGGCACGCGGCGCAATTGCCCTTGGCCGGGTCCTCGAACAGCTTCAGTCCGTGCATTTCCTGCGCGCTCAATTGCGCTTTGCCGGCGAGATACCAGTCGTATTTGCTGTCATACGGGTGGAACGAAACCTCCTCAGCCTGGAAGCGGCCGAGCGCGAACAGCGCCTCGCTGATCAACTGGCCGGGGTTGTCGAATACGTGGGGGCCGAACAGGTCGGAGAAGCGCTTCGCGTAGTGCGCATGACGAAGCTTTTGCGTCATGTCGTCGAGGTTGCGGTTGGCCATTTCGTGCGGGTCGACGAACGGTCCGACCGCCTGCTCCTCCAGCGTATTGGCGCGGCCGTCCCAGTCGAAGCCGCCTTGCGGCACGGGCGCCGCGGCGGCTTGGGCGGGGTTTTGCTGCGCAGCGCTTTTCGCGCTGCCGGCGACCGTGCCGCTCGCCGCGGGAGGCGGTCCGGCCGGTACGTCGGTGTCGGGCATGATGCTCGGCACACCGATCGTGAACGTGGGGTTGTAGTCCAGATAGCGCAGCGACGGCACCGCGCGCGCGCCTTCGAGATTCATGCTGATGCCCCCGAATTGCGCGGAGCGGCCGTTGGGCGGCCCATATGCGTGGTCCGGGTTGTGGCAACTGGCGCATGCGACCCGGCCCGAGCCGGACAGGTTGCGGTCGAAGAAGATTTCCTTGCCGAGCAGCGCCATCGCGGACAGCGGCCGATGCGGACGCGCGTCGGGGTCGGCAATGGCATGCGGCCGCGCCACTGCGAATCGGGTGACAAAGGGCAACGAGGGCGGCGCGTGCGTCGCGCCGCGGGAAAGGGCCGCCGCGCCGGACGTTGCCCCGCTTTGCGCCGGCGCGAATGCGACGCTGTGCGAAGTCTTCGACTCCAGCCATCGCCAGGCGGCAACGCGCTGCCCGCCATGGTTGTGTTTAAGCCACGTGAGCGTACCAAACGCCGCCGCCATCATTACCGCAATCGTCACGCACAGCCTGAAGTCGGACCGCGAACTCAATACCTTCATGTGTCTTGCTCAAACGAGTTGCTTTTCTTGCGCTCTATACATCGCGAGCGCGCGGCGCCGGGCCCGCGTACCTGTACGGGCGCCGGCGCCGCGCGCAGAACACCGCTTGCCGCCGGCGTTTACTCGCCCTGCAGCTTCGCCTGCAAGCCCGGCGCGGCGCCGGAGTTCGGATCGAGAACCAGCGTCGGCGTGTTCAGCGTGAAGTCGAGCATGTTGGTGAGCGGTCCTGCGATCGAGTCGTACGAACCTTGACCGAGACGCTGTCCGTTGAGCCAGTTGTCTTCGATGAAGCGGATCAGCGAGGTCTGGTCGGTCAGCGTGTGATCGATGAAGTTCGGTTTCGCGAACGGCGAGATCACGATCAGCGGCAGACGTGGCCCGTAGCCGCAGCGTCCGTTCGCGGGCAGGCCGCTTACGCCGGGCAGCGGGGTGGTCGTGCCCGGGCTGACAGTCGTCGAGCACACGCCGGCTCCGCTGAGCTGGTCGGCCGACGACATCGACGGGTTGACCACTGCCGGCACGTGGTCGTACCAGCCGTCCGAGTCGTCATAGGTGATGATCACCAGGGTGTTCTTCCAGTCGGGTTGCTGTTCGAGGAAGTTCACCGTGTTGACGAGGTAGGCCTGCTCGCTCAGCGGATCGGATGTCGCCGAGTGGCCGCTTTGCCATGACGGCGCCTTCAGGAAGCTCACCGACGGCCAGTTGCCAGCCTGCACCGCGGCAAAGAAATCGTCGGTGTCGTACTGGTGGTTCGCACCGCCGTCGTTGTTCGTGCCGATCGCCATCAGCGACGACGGCCGTGTGTGCTGCGGGTTGGCGGTCGACTTGTAGTACTGGAACGGCGCGTGTTCCGGATCGTTGTCAGGAATATAACCGCCGACGATCTCCGAGAAGGTCGAACGCAGGCAGCCCGTGGTGCCATTCGGGTTGGTCTGCGTCAGATCGAAGCCGCCCTGGAACCAGCCCCACGTGATGCCGCCGGCATTCAGCAGGTCGCCGATGTTTTTGCTCGTCATCATGGCGGTCGTGCCGGCAGGCGAGCAGACGTCGCCGGTCGGGAAAATATCGCTCATCAGCGTATCGGTGCCGGTGCCGGTGCCGTCGTCCATGGCGGCGCCGGTCGGCGCGGTCGGGACGACGCCGTTGGTCTGCCCGGATACGAGGTTGATCGCGCCCTGCGTCGACGAACCGAAGGTGGTGCCGTGGAAGGCGTCGCTCATCGAGAAGTTTTGCGCGTAGTTCCACAGCGCGGTGACCGTATTGCCGTCGTAGTAGCCCATCACTAGGCCGGTCGTGGCGAACGGTCCGGTGCCGTCTGCCAGCGTCTCGCCTTTGCCGGTGAACAGCGGGAACAGGTCCATCACAGGGGGAGCCGTCGTGACGACTCCGTCGAACGCTTCCTGCTCGTTCGTGTAGCCGTGGCTCTGGTCAGCGGTCAGTGCCTGGCTGCGATCGAGGCGGAACGGATTGGTCGCGCCCTTGGCGTTTCGCATATTCTGGAGGTTCGGATTGTCGGTCAATAGCAGGCTGGTGGCGATCGTCGTGCCCGGCTGAATCAGATTCTCGGCAGCGGGTGTATTTTTCGCGGCGATAAATGGCAGTTCGTCCGGATTGGTCGGATTGCCTGCTATCGGATACGTGCCGAAATAATGATCGAAGGAGTTGTTTTCCTGATAGAGAATGACGATGTGCTTGATTGGCGTCGCGGTATTTGCTGCGTCCTGCGCACTGATTGAACTGGTGCTGGCGGGTGGCGTCGGAGTGCTTGCCGTGGGGGAACTTCCACCCGAATCCGACCCGCCGCAGCCGTATAGCAGCAGGGCCGCGCCGGCAATCACGCCGGCCAGAAGATTGCGTGTCATTTAAACTGGTCCTTATATTTCGAATACCAAATGGGGGAGGCAGGAGGAGAATGCCATTTGGATATTCCTTGGCCGTGACAGATATTTTTTGTGAAATCCAGCCATGGCTTTCTAAATCATAAAGGCAGGGATTCAGTTATCTGAGTGAGATAAATCTGAAATAAATCGCTAAAGCGATTATTTAAGAATGAGTGAAAAGCGGCTTTCGCGCGATAAGCGCGTCTGGCGGGAAGCTTGGGGAATGGGGGGGCGTGCAATGGACGCGGGTGCCGCGTGCAATGCGCGCACCACGCTAAGGACGACGGGCAGCCGAGTGGCCGCGATGAGTGAAGTGTGTCGCGCGGCGGTCTCAGGCATCACCGCCGCGCGTGACCGACTACCGGACGCGTCCGCTCACATCTGCGCGCCGATCATCCACGGTACGAACTCTTCATTGCCGATGCCGAGCGCTTCGCTTTTCGACGCATCGCCCGACGCGATGCGCACGATCGCGCGGAAAATCTCCTCACCCTTCTGTTCGACCGTCGCGGAGCCATCCATGATTTCGCCGCAGTTGATGTCCATATCGTCGCGCATGCGCTGGTACATCTTCGAGTTCGTCGCGACCTTGATCGACGGCGCGGGTTTCGCGCCGAAGCACGAACCGCGGCCCGTGGTGAACACGACGAGGTTCGCGCCGCTCGCGATCTGGCCGGTCGCGCCCATCGGGTCGTAGCCGGGCGCATCCATAAACACGAGGCCGTGCTTGTCGACCGGCTCCGCGTACTTGTAGACATCGACGAGCGGCGTCGAACCGCTTTTCGCCACCGCGCCGAGCGACTTCTCGAGAATCGTGGTCAGGCCGCCAGCCTTGTTGCCGGGTGTCGGATTGTTGTCGATGCTGCCTTTTTCGCGCTCCGCGTAGCCTTCCCACCAGCGGATCCGCTCGACCACTTTTTCGCCGACTTCGCGCGACACCGCGCGGCGCGTCAGCAGATGTTCGGCACCGTAGATTTCCGGCGTTTCGGTCAGGATCGCGGTGCCGCCGTGCTTGACGAGCAGATCGACCGCCGCGCCTAAAGCAGGGTTCGCGGTAATGCCCGAGTGACCGTCCGAGCCGCCGCATTGCAAGGCGACGCACAGGTGCGAAACCGGCATCGGCTCGCGTACCACCTGGTTGGCCACCGGCAGCATCCGGTCGACGGCTTCGATCACCGCGTCGACGGTCTTCTGCGTGCCGCCGAGTTCCTGCATCACGAGCGGCACGACCATCGGCCCGGGCGTCACGCCTTCGGCGACAAAGAGCGCGCCCATCTGGTTCGATTCGCAGCCGAGACCCACCACGACGATGCCCGCGAAGTTCGCATGCCGCGCATAGCCGCCGATCGTGCGGCGCAATTGCTGGATGCCTTCGCCGTGGTGATCGATACAGCAGCCGAAGCTGTGCGACAGCGGCACGATGCCGTCGACGTTCGGATACGCGTCGAGCATGCCGGGCCGCGAGAAATGCTGCGCGGCCATTTTCGTGACGCTCGCCGAGCAGTTCACCGTGCTGATGATGCCGATATAGTTGCGCGTCGCGACGCGGCCGTCGGCGCGCCGGATGCCCATGAAGGTCAGCGGTTCGGCCGCGTTCTGCACCGGCTTCACGTCGCTGCTGAACGCGTAGTCGCGCTCGAAGTCGCCCATCGCGAGGTTGTGCACGTGTACGTGCTCGCCGGGTTCGATCGCCTGTGTCGCGAAGCCGATAATCTGGCCGTAGCGGCGCACCGGGCTGCCCGGCGCGACCGCGCGTATCGCGACCTTGTGCGCTTCGGGAATGTCGGCGAGCACCGTGAGTCCGTGCAGATCGTCGAGCGAGGTGCCGCGCGAAATCGCTTGCCGCGCGATGGCGACGTCGTCGTCGGCGTGCAGTTTGATGACCGCCGAAGCGGCTGTGATGTCGGCCATGCTTTAATCTCCAGTCTCATGCCGCATGAGTCCTGGTTGGCGCTCGGGCGCAGAACCGGGCTGTTGCGGCGATAGGTATGGATGCACGCGTGCGGCGGGCATCATGTGGGGTGTGACGCAGTATGCGAAGCCGCACAGGCGGCCGCAAACTGGTCGGACCAATCCGGAACCGATCCGGTCGAACCAGCGAAACAAGGAGACATGAGATGGGACAGCGAAGCGAGCCGGACAGTGCGCTGGGTCATGTCGTCAGGCAGATTGAAAGCCGGCTGCTCGACCCGGATCTGAAACCGGGCGCGCGGCTGCCGTCCGAGCGCGCGATGGCCGAAGCGTTCGGCACATCGCGCTCGACGGTCAGGGAAGCGGTCGCGCGCCTCGTCGCGCGCGGCGCGCTCGAAACGCGGCGCGGCGCCGGTGTGTTCGTCAGCGCCGCGCCGCAGGTGATGCCCGATTCGTTATGGCTGCAACGCAGCGGTGAAGGTGCGCCGCAGCGCCGCGAAACGCTCGAATTCCGCGCGATCTTCGAATGCTGTGTCGCGCGCTTTGCCGCGGAACGCGCCAGTGCCGAAGAACGCAAACGGCTCGGCACGGTGCTGCGCGATATGACGCGCGCGGTGGAAGCAGGCGATGTGGACGCCGAAGCGCGCGGCGACGCGACTTTCCATCTGACGCTCGCCGCGATGGCGCACAACTTTATGCTGACGCGTTTTTACACGACGGTGGTCGATCAGTTGCGCGATCACATCACGCGTAACACGTATGCGGCGATGCTCGATTTGCCGCATGCGAAGGCCCGCTCGATCGCACGCCTCGCGCAGCACGAAAGCATCTATCGCGCGATCTGCGAGCGCGCGCCTGAAGGCGCCGCGCAGGCGATGGCGCAGCACCTCGCGTTTGTCGGCGAGCAGTTCAACGCGGGGTGAGGGCGCGTTTCGGAGATCAGGCGAATCAGGCCGTCAACGCTGCCGGTGCAACAGCCGCGCGTACGTGAAGCAATCCGCCGTAAACACATTGGCGGCGACCTCGAACACCACGCCGCGCTGATCGACAGCGTGGCGCGTGGGCTCGAGCGCATGCTTCAGAAAGGCCGTACGCATGTATGACGTGCTGTCGGCAAACGCAACGATTCGCGCACGCTTCGACGGCACGCAATTGCGCACGCTGACCGATCCGTTGAAATACCTCGGTGCGGCCGCGTCGATGGCGCGCGACGTCGCGCATGCACCGATGGGCACCGCTAACCTCCTGTTACGAATGTGTGCCCGGCGTAGCACCTGTGTCGATCTCCGGCTCCTACACTGCGAACCAGTTTCACAGTCACGCACTGGACGTGCAAGGAGTCAAAATGAACAAGAAGGTGCTCGGCGCGGTACTCGGTTTCGCGGTCGGTGTGGCAACGTTGGGTGCGTCGACGGCGGCATCGGCGCATGTGGATGTGGCGGTGGGCCTAGGCATTCCGCTGGTTGCGCCGGCGCCGGTCTATGCACCGCCGCCTCCGCCGCCGGTAGTGGTGGCGCAGGAGCCCGTCGCGGTCGGATATGGCTACGGTTATGGCCCGGACTGGCGCGAGCGCCGCGCGTGGCGTGAACGCGAATGGCGCCGCCGCGAGTGGCGCGAGCGTGAGTGGCACGAACGTCACGGTTGGTGATGACGCGTGGTGACGCGCGTTGAAGCGGACTCGCCGGCCGGCGCGGTGAGCTAAAGGCGCCCGCCGCGCGCAAACAGCGCGGCGGCTTCGCGTTGCATGCCGCGCCCGGCTATTGACTGCGCTGTGCGCCGCGCTCGCGCGCGGCCACTCTCATCTGCACGCTCAACAGATGTTCGCGCATCCGCTGTTCGGCGAGCTCGCTGTCGCGCGCGATCATCGCGGCGACGATCGCCTGGTGCTGTTCCGCAAAACGCAGCCGCGTGTCCTGGTCGACGGTTTTTTCGCGCAAGGCGGGCTTCACGCGCACCCCGTTGATCGCTTCGAGCAGCGCAATGATGGCCGGGTTGCGCGTGGCCTGCGCGAGCAACAGGTGAAAACGGTGATCCCACTGCTGCCATTCGTAGTCGGTCCGGGTCGACCCGTTTTTCTTCGCGACCTTGTCGAGTTCGGCAAGATCGGCAGGGCTCGCTTTCATCGTTGCAAGCGCAACCAGGGCGGGCTCGATCATCAGGCGCATTTCGGCGACGTCCGACGGACTGGTGCCGACCGCGAGGCCGTTCAGCTTCTGCACAAACTTGAGCGGCCGCGCGCCGAGATAGGTGCCGCGGCCGACCCCGCGCCAGATGCGTCCGGCCGCTTCGAGCGACGCGAGTGCATTGCGCAGTTCGCGCCGGCTGATCGACAGGTCTTCCGCAAGCTTGCGTTCCGCGGGCAGCGGATCGCCATCGCGCAGTTCGTGCCTCGCGATGTAGTCGACAAGGCGGTCCAGCACCGAAATTTCAGACATGACCCCCGCTCCGAACCAATTTCATATTGGTTCGATATTATCACGGTGGAAGCGTTTTCAATATTTTCCTTGACTAATGCTTATTGAACATAAAATATCTAAATAAAACATCATACTTACCAGTGAAAATCCGAATCGGATCCGAATTGAAAGGCAATTTGAACCAATCATTAATGGTTCGGTGTGACAGGTTTGTTTCAATGGGGTTTCAACGAGACTGACTCAATGGCATTCACGACCCGTCCCGAACTGATCGGGACCTTCGGCATGGCCGCTTCGACGCACTGGCTCGCGACGGCGTCCGCGATGGCGGTGCTCGAAAAAGGCGGCAGTGCGTTCGATGCGGCGGCGGCAGCAGGCTTTGTATTGCAGATCGTCGAGCCGCATCTGAACGGTCCGGGCGGCGAGGTGCCGGTGGTGTTCTACAGCGCGCGCGAGAAGCGCGTGCGGGTGCTGTGCGGGCAAGGCGTCACGCCGGCCACGATGACCATCGAACGGATGCGCGGGATGGGGCTCGACGTGATGCCCGGCACCGGCTTGCTGCCCGCGGTCGTGCCGGGCGCGTTCGGCGCGTGGATGACGATGCTGCGCGACTACGGTCAACTGCCGTTGGGCGATGTGCTCAGCTATGCGATCGGCTACGCGGAAAACGGTTATCCGGTCGTGCCGCGCATGGCGGCGTCGATTCTCGCGGTCAAGGACTTCTTCATGCGCGAGTGGCCGACGTCCGTGCAGCAATGGCTGCGCAACGGCGACGCGCCGCAGCCGAACCAGCTGTTCCGCAATCCGTCGATCGCGGCAACTTACCGCCGCATTCTGGAAGAGGCCGGCACCGGCGAACGTGCCGCACAATGCGAGCGCGCGTGCGACGCGTTCTATCGAGGTTTCGTGGCGGACGCAATCGACCGTTATTTCCGTTCCACTGCGGTGCTCGACACCTCGGGCCGGCGCAATCAGGGCCTGCTCACCGGCGACGATCTCGCGCGCTGGAGGCCCGCTTACGAGACGCCGGTGTCGTACGATTACGCCGGCTTTACCGTGCACAAGACCGGCCCTTGGGGACAGGGTCCGGTGTTCCTGCAGCAGCTCGCGTTGTTGAAGGGCTTCGACGTCGCGAATATGGATCCGCTCGGTCCCGACTTCGTGCATACGGTCATCGAGTGCGCAAAGCTCGCGTTCGCCGATCGCGAAGTGTTCTATGGTGATCCGGTGCACGCGCACATCCCGCTCGACGTCTTGCTCTCCGACCGTTACAACGATGCGCGCCGTCGACTGATCGACCCCGCGCGCGCATCGCTCGAATTCCGGCCCGGCGAACTGGGCGACAGCCGTCTGCGCGCGGCGACGATCGTCGCGAACGCGGGGCGGCGGCAGTCGGGCGGCTCCGGCCAGGGCGAGCCGACGTTCGCGCCGCTGCCGGAGTTGCGCGGCGATACGGTGCACCTCGATATCGTCGACCGGTGGGGAAACATGGTGTCGGCGACGCCGTCGGGCGGCTGGCTGCAGGCGTCGCCGGCGGTGCCGTGTCTCGGCTTCAACGTCACGACACGCGCGCAGATGTTCTGGATGGTGGAGGGCCTGCCGTCGTCGCTCGGGCCCGGCCGCCGGCCGCGCACGACGCTGTCGCCGACGCTTGTCACGCGCGACGGTCTGCCGTACGCGGCCTTCGGTTCGCCGGGCGGCGACCAGCAGGACCAATGGTCGCTGCAACTGTTCCTGAGGCACGTGCATGCGGGCATGAATCTGCAGGCCGCGATCGATGCGCCGTCGTTCCAGACCGCGCATTTCCCGGACTCGTTCTATCCGCGTGCGATGCACCCCGGCCAGATATCCGCCGAAGCGCGTTTCCCGGAGAGCACGCTGGCGGAACTGCGTGCCAGAGGGCACGACCTCACGGTCGCCGAACCGTGGGCGTTGGGACGGGTCTGCGCGGTGAGTCTGCGCGACGGGCTGATGCGCGGCGCCGCGACGCCGCGCCAGATGCAGGCGTATGCGATCGGCCGCTAGGGTCGAGTTTGAAGATTGAAGAAAGGGGAAGGCCTGGAGGTAGGCCTTAAAAAGCAGGCTTATAAGGGGCAGGCTCATGTCAATTGTTGCGGCTCGACTCGAGCGCTTACCGCTGTCGGGCTTTCATCGAAAACTGCTCATCATCGGCGGACTCGGCTATCTGTTCGACGGACTCGACTCGTCGTCGCTCGCGTTCCTGCTGCCGATCGTCGGCAAGCTGTGGCATCTGGGCAGCGTACAGACCGGACTGGTCGCGAGCAGCACGTATATCGGCTACTTCTTCGGCGCGTTCGTGTCCGGCGTGAGCGCGGATGTGATCGGCCGGCGCCGCATCATGATGAGCGCGCTGTCAATCTACTGCGTCGCGTCGTTCGCGAGCGGCCTCGTCGACGACTGGCATGCGTTCTTTGCGCTGCGGATGGTCGCGGGCTTCGGCTCGGGCGCCGAGGCGGTGGTGATCGCGCCGTTTCTCGCGGAGTTCGTGCCGCGCCGCTATCGCGGCGTATTCTGCGGCGCGCTGATCGGCTTCATGTCGTTCGGCTATCTGGCGTCGTCGGTGCTCGGCTTTACGGTGGTGCGCAACTTCGACGACGGTTGGCGCTATGTCGCGATGCTCACTGCGCTGCCCGTCGTGATGCTGTTGTGGTGGCGCCGGGCGCTGCCCGAATCGCCGCGCTGGCTCGAGAGCCGCGGACGGATGCGCGAAGCCGACGAGATCGTGACAAGCGTCGAGGACGGTTATATCAAGCGCGGCATGACGCTCGCGCCGGTGCGCGCGATGGTGCTGGACGGCGCGCCCGCGCCGCGGCGCGGCGGCGCGCTCGACAATATCGCCGCGCTCTGGTCGACGCGCCTCGCGGGCGTCACTGCGATCAGCTGGGCGATGTGGTTTTCCGTCGCGTTCGCGTACTACTCGTTTTTCTCGTGGATTCCGAGTCTGCTCGTCAAGCAGGGTTTGTCGATCACGCAAAGCTTCGGTTACTCGATGGCGATCTACGCGTCGCAGATTCCCGGCTATTTCTCGGCCGCCTATCTGAACGAGCGGCTCGGGCGTAAAGCGGTGGTGTCGTCGTATATGCTGCTCGCCGCGGTCGCGGCGGCGTGTCTCGCGCTTGCACACGCGGAGATCGAGGTCATGGCCGCCGGCATGTGCCTGTCGTTCTTTATGAACGGCGCGTTCGCCGGCGTCTATGCGTACACCCCCGAGATCTTTCCGACCGCGGTGCGCACGACGGGCGTCGGCTCGTCGTCGTCGTTCGGGCGAATCGGCTCGGTCAGCGCGCCGATTCTGGTCGGCTTCGTGTATCCGGCGTTCGGCTTTATCGGCGTGTTCGGCATAACGACCACGGTGCTCGTGGTCGGCGCGGCGATCGTGTTGTTCCTCGGCATCGAAACGCGCAACCGCTCGCTCGAAGACATCGAAAGGCAGGAACTGGCCGCGCGGCCGGACCTCGATGCGTTACGCGGTTCGTCGCGCATGCATGGCTGATGGCGCTCACCCGGAACGCTTCGACATGCAAGCTGAACCCCGCCCGCTCGAACTGACCGACCTGTCGCGGCTCGTGCACGCGCTGCGCGCCGCGGGCCAGCCCGACGCGATTTTTCGCGAGGTCTATGCGCTCGCCTGCGTGAGCCCGGGCTGCAAGCTCTTCACGATCATGTCGTTCGACGAGGAACGCTATGAAGTCGAACGGCTGTACACGAATATGCCGACCGTGTATCCGCTGGGCGGACGCAAGAAGAAGCGTGGCAGCGCATGGGCCGAACACACGCTTGAACAGCTCAAGCCGTTTCGCGCAACCGACCCGGCCGGCATTCGCGCGGCGTTCGACGATCATGCGGTGATCACCGGCATGGGGCTCGGCTCGATCCTGAATATTCCGGTCGCGTATGACGGGCGATGCATCGGGACGATGAACCTGACGCACGTCGAAGGCTGGTACACACAAGCGCACGAGGCAAGCGCGCTGCTGCTCGCGTCGTTCCTCGCCGCGCCGCTCGCGCTCTATCAGCGCTGCGCAAAAGCCAAAGCAGCGCCGCGCACGGCGGCCGGCTGCGGGTGATCGGCACGCGCCAGGTGCGCCGCCGCGCCGCGCTACACGAGCGCGCCCTCGCTGAACCGCACAGCGAGCTTCAAACGTAGATCTCGACCTGCGAACCGGACGGCTTGAACGTGCCGGCGCATGACGCGCGGGCGCTCGCTCACGCTTCCGGAACGTTTACGATCGCCTTAATAATTCCTTCGCGTTCTGATCGGCTGGCGCGTACGGAAATCGAACCACCGTCAGCACGAATCATGTCGCACTGGCAGAATGCGGCTCTTGCAGCCATGCGAAGTCGCTTCGCATCGCCGCTCCCCGCAATCGAAAATCTCCAGACACATCAATGGCCGAATCACGCAATTCCGGACGTGCGCTCGTCATCGCGGCGGTCATGGCTTCGATGTCCATGATCGCGATCGAAATGACGATCGTCTCCACCGCGATGCCGCAGATCGCCACGCAACTCGGCGGCCTGAGCCTGTACAGCTGGGTGTTCTCGTCGTTTCTGCTGGCGCAGACCGCGATGACGGTCGTGTTCGGCAAGCTCGCCGACCTGTTCGGGCGCAAGCCGGTGATGCTCGCCGGCATCGCGATCTTCCTCGCGGGCTCGGTGCTCGCCGGCTTCGCGTGGTCGATGCCCGTGCTGATCGCGTTCCGGCTGATCCAGGGCATCGGCGCGGGCGCGATCCAGCCGGTCGCGATGACGATCGTCGGCGATCTCTATCCGGCGCACGAACGCGGCAAGGTGCAGGGCTATCTCGCGAGCGTATGGGCGATCTCGGCGGTGGTCGGGCCGATGGTCGGCGGTTTCATCATTCATGCGCTGTCGTGGGCGTGGATCTTCTGGATGAATGTGCCGATCGGGCTCGCAGCGGCGGCGGGCTTTGTCGCGTTCCTGCATGAACAGCCGGGGCGGCGGCGTCCGTCGATCGATATCGCCGGCGCGGCGCTTTTCACCGTCGCGGTCGCGGCGCTGATGATCGCGTTGACAGATATCGGCGCGTCCGCAGATACACATGCGCTCTATGCGGGCGCGGTGTGCGTGGTGGCGGCCGTGCTCTTCGTCCTCCAGGAGCGGCGCGCGGCCGAACCGATGATTTCATTCGCGCTATGGAGCCGCCGGCCGATCGCCGCGACCAACGCGTCGACGCTTCTGACCGGCATGGTGCTGATGGGCGTGACGACCTTTCTGCCGATCTACGTGCAAGGCGTGCTGCAGCGTTCGCCGGTGGTCGCCGGGATGGCGCTGACCATGATGATGGTCGGCTGGCCGGTCGGCGCGACGCTTTCCGCGCGCCTGTTCCGGCGCTTCAACCTGCGTTCGATTCTGGTGGTGGGCAGCGTGTTCATTCCGGCCGGCGCCGCGGTGTTCGCGCTGATGCGCGTGGATAGCGCGCCGTTGACCGCCGGCTTCGGCTCGCTGGTGATGGGCTTCGGCATGGGGCTTGCCGCGACGGCCGCGCTGGTGCTGATTCAGGAGCTTGTCGAGACCGGCCAGCGCGGCAGCGCGACCGCATCGAACCTGTTCGCGCGCAATCTGGGCAGCACGCTCGGCGCCACGGTGTTCGGCGCGGTATTCAACTTCGGGCTCGCGCATGCGAAGGCGATCGGCGCGGTGACGCCGGAGCAGTTGCGCGGCTTGCTCGACGCGTCCGCGAACAAGCTCGCCGGCGGCAACGAGGCCTTGCGGACCGCGTTGCAGCAGTCGCTGCATCTGACCTTTGCGATGGTGCTCGTGGTGTCGGTCGCGTTGCTGCTGCTCGCGATGCTGGTGCCGGCGGTAGTGATCCGGCGCGCGCATGAAGTGACGACGCCGGTCGCGCACTGAAGCTTCGCGCGCGCAACCGCCCGAGCCGCGCCGTGCGCGTGCTGATTGCCGCGCGCGGTCAATCGTGCAGCGTATCGATGATCGCCTGGGTGATCCCCGGCCGGTCATACGACGCGCGCTGAATCATCCCGACGGTGCGCAGCAGCGGCGGATGGGCAATCGACAGCACGCGCAGCGA
This sequence comes from Paraburkholderia solisilvae, assembly GCF_902859875.1. GTDB lineage: Bacteria > Pseudomonadota > Gammaproteobacteria > Burkholderiales > Burkholderiaceae > Paraburkholderia > Paraburkholderia solisilvae. The sequence goes on from NZ_CADIKF010000030.1 coordinate 47,766, forward strand.
CGGATCGTTGCGCCAGTTGCCCCGGTGCAGCAGCGGCAGCACCGCGACGCCGACGTTCTCGCGCACGAGCGCGACGATCGTCTCGATCGAGTTGAGTTCGAGGTATTCGTTCACGGTCAGGCCGGCCTTCTGCAGCGCCTGCTCGACGACGCGCCCGGTGCGCACGCGCCGGTCGAAGCGCAGAAAGCCGTGACTGCGCAGAATGCGCTGCGGGTCGTTGTCGGCAATCTCGCGGCTCACGATCAGCATCAGCGGTTCGCTGTACAGCGTGGTCCATTTGAGCGTGTCGGGCAGCGTCGCGTCCGCGCGCGCCACCACCGCGGCGATATCGACGTCGCCCGCTTCGACCAGCGCCGCGAGTTCGTCCGAGCGCGCGGAGAGCAGCCGCACGTCGAGTTGCGGATGCGCGGTCTTCAGGCGCGCGACCACCAGCGACAGCGCGCCGATCACCGACACCACCGCGCCGATCGTCAGCGGCCCGACCATCGAGTCGGCGGGGTTCGCGTCGAGTTCGTCGAGCAGATCGAGAATCTGCTCGACCTTCGGCCAGATCTGCTGGCCGTCGCGGCTCAGCACCACCTGCCGCCCGCTGCGGTCGAACAGCTGCCGGCCGAGCGCCTGTTCGAGGCCGCGCATCTGCAGGCTCACGGCGGCTTGCGTCAGCGCGACCTTCCCGGCCGCGGCCGCGAACGACCCGGTGCGCGCGACCGCCCGGAAGGTCTTCAACATTCTTAGCGTGGGCATGGGCTTACTCAAGAAAAACTTATGTATCAGCAAGAAATATTAATATTTTCTGTCTTGTCTCGCACCCCATAATCGTCGCTTCAATCGACGCTTCATAGCGTGTCGAGGACGACCAGCCCGTGGGGAGTGTCACAGCATGAGCGACGCCGAGCGCCGACCGGTACTCGAGGTCAGCGGCTTTTCATTGAAGTTTTCGCGCTCGGCCGCGATGCCGAATCTCGTCGACAACGTGTCGTTCGCGGTCGGCAGCGGCGAAACGTTATGCATTGTCGGCGAGTCCGGTTGCGGCAAGAGCGTGACCTCGCTCGCGCTGATGGGGCTGCTCGCCAGCCCGCCCGCGCAACGCGTGTCGGGCACCGCACGCTTCGACGGCGAAGATCTTTTCACGCTTTCCGAGCGCGAACTGGCCGATATTCGCGGCAACCGGCTGTCGATGATCTTTCAGGAGCCGATGACCTCGCTCAATCCGGCCTTCACCGTCGGCGAACAGATCGGCGAAAGCATCCGCCGGCATCGCGGCGTCGATCGCGCAGAGGCACGCGCACAGGCGCTCGAGATGCTGCGGCTGGTGCGCATTCCGGCGCCGGAAACGCGCCTCGATGCGTATCCGCATCAACTATCGGGCGGCATGCGGCAACGCGTGATGATCGCGATGGCGCTCGCCAATCGGCCGCGCCTCCTGATCGCCGACGAACCCACCACCGCGCTCGACGTGACGATCCAGGCGCAGGTGCTCGCGCTGATCAAGAACCTGCAGGCCGAGACGGGCACCGCGATGGTGCTGATCACACATGACCTGGGCGTCGTCGCGGAGGTCGCGGATCACGTCGCGGTGATGTACGCGGGGCGCATCGTGGAATACGGCACGGTTGCCGATCTGTTCGACGACCCTCAGCATCCGTACACGATCGGCCTGATGGGCGCGATTCCGTCGACCGGCAAACGCGAAGGGTCGCTTGCGACGATTCACGGCTCGGTGCCGTCGGCCGAGCAGATGCCTGACGGCTGCCGCTTCGCGCCGCGTTGTCCGTTTGCCGAGCAGCGCTGCGTCGACGCGGCGCCGCCCGATCGGCCGATCGCCGGCGCGCATCGCGTGGCGTGCTGGCTCGCACCGGTCGAGCAATCCTCGCATCGCGGCGGGCAGGTTCAGACGTCGCCGATGCGCCGGGAGGTGGCATGAGCACGCCGCAGCCGTCTTCCGCGCAGCCGATGCCGAGCGCAGGCGCGGGCGCCGCGCCGCTCAAACCGGATGCGCCACGCGCGCCGATCATCGAAGCGCGCGCGCTGACGAAACACTTCGGCGGCGAGCGGCATCTGTTCACGCGCACGCCGGTTGTGTACGCGGTCAACGATGTGTCGTTCTCGGTCGGCGCCGGCGAGACCTTTGCGATTGTCGGCGAATCGGGCTGCGGCAAGTCGACCCTCGGGCGGCTGCTGCTGCGCCTGATCGATTCGACGCAAGGCCGCGTGCTGTATCAGGGCAAGGACATCACGCATCTGCATGGCGCGCCGATGCAGCGGCTGCGCCGCGACATGCAGCTGATTTTCCAGGACCCGTTCGCGTCGCTGAATCCGGGCATGACGGTCGGGCAGATCGTCGGCGAACCGGTCGCGCTGCACGGGCTTGCGCGCAACGGCGCCGAACGCCGCGAGCGCGTCGCGCAACTGCTGCGCACGGTCGGCTTGCAGCCGGCCTATGCGGAGCGCTATCCGCACGAGTTCTCCGGCGGTCAGCGGCAGCGCATCGGCATTGCGCGTGCGCTGGCGGGCGAACCGAAGCTGATTGTCGGCGACGAGCCGGTGTCGGCGCTCGACGTGTCCGTGCAGGCGCAAGTCATCAACCTGCTCGAGACGCTGAAGCAGGATCTCGGCCTCACGCTGATCATGGTCGCGCACGATCTCGCGGTGATCCGCCATATGAGCGACCGCGTCGCGGTGATGTATCTCGGCGAGATCGTCGAGCTGGCCGATGTCGATGCGCTATTCGACACGCCGCTGCATCCGTACACGCAGGCGCTGCTCGGCGCGATTCCGGTCAGCAGCCCGCACGAGCGGCGCGCGCGGGTTGCGTTGAGCGGCGATCTGCCGAGCCCGACCGCGCCGCCGCCCGGCTGCCGCTTCCATCCGCGCTGTCCGCATGCGAAGCCGTTGTGCACGCAACAACAGCCGGTGAGCGAAACGCTCGATGGTGGCCGGCGCGTGGCGTGTCACTTCTGGCGCGAGATCCAGAACGCGGGCGGCGGCGTGCCGCTCGCCGCGCGCGCCAGCACGAAACTCGCTGAACGGCTTGCGATTTATCGCGAGCGGCAGGCCGCGCAGACCGCTGATGTCGCTCAGGCTGCTCAGGTCGCCGCCGCGGAGTAATGGGGATGGACGAACGCGTGAACCCTGCGGCTGGACATATCGGGAACCCGCGTGCCGCAACCTCTTGCATCACATCGCCTGATTGAAATTGAACTGGAAAAGAAAAGGAAAGACCGCATGCGAAGAATGTTGATTGCCGCCGCGCTCGCCTTGAGCGCGTCCGCCGCGATGGCGCAGACCAGCCAGATCCGGATCGGCCTGCAGGACGACATCGGCACGCTCGACCCTGCGCGCAGTGTGCAGTTCGTCGATCGCGTGGTGTTCGCGTCGCTGTGCAATTCGCTGGTCGACATCACGCCGGACCTGAAGATCGTGCCGATGCTCGCGACCTCGTGGACCACGAGCGCCGACGGCAAGACGCTTACGTTCAAGCTGCGCCAGGGCGTGAAGTTCCAGGACGGCGAGCCGTTCAACGCGGCAGCCGTGAAGGCGAACCTCGAGCGCGCCATGACGCTGCCGACCAGCAATCGCAAGAGCGAACTCGCGTCGATCGATCATATCGATGCGACCGACCCCGGCACGGTCACGCTGGTGCTGAAGCAGCCGGACGCCGCGCTGCTCGCGACGCTGTCCGACCGCGCGGGCATGATGCTGTCGCCGAAGACGTTCGCCGACCCGGCAGGCGTCGCGTCGCATCCGGTGTGCTCCGGTCCGTACAAGTTCGTGCAGCGCGTGCAGAACGATCGCGTCGTACTCGAAAAATTCGACGGCTACTGGAACGCCGCGAAGTACCCGATCCAGCGCGTGACCTTCCTGCCGATTCCGGATGCGACCGTGCGTCTCGCGAATCTTCGCGCGGGCTCGCTCGATATGCTCGAGCGCCTCGCGCCGTCGGATGTGAACGCGGTGAAGGGCGATGCGAACCTCAAGCTGGTGACGACGCCCGGTCTGGGCTATTACTACGTGACGTTCAATGTGAACAACGGTCCGCGCGGCAATTCGGTGCTGCGCGACAAGCGCGTGCGCGAGGCATTCGATCTGTCGATCGACCGCGATGCGATCAACCAGGTGATCGGCGCCGGCATCTTCGCGCCGGCCAACCAGCCGCTGCCGAAGTCGAGCCCGTACTTCGACGCGGCATTGCCGGTGCCGCATCGCGACGTCGCGAAGGCCAAAGCGCTGCTGAAGGCAGCCGGCCACGAACATGTCGATATCGAGTTCACGTACCCGAACAACACGGTGTCGAGCCAGATCGTGCAGATGCTGCAGGCGATGGTCGGCGAAGCCGGTTTCAACCTGAAGCTGCGGCCGACCGACTACGCGGCGCAACTGAACGCCGCACACAGCGGCGACTTCCAGGCGATGTATCTCGGCTGGTCGGGCCGCGTCGATCCGGATGGCAACCTGCATCAGTTCAACACCTGCGCGGGCAACCTGAACTACGGCCACTACTGCAACGCGGAAGTCGACAAGCTGCTCGACGCCGCGCGCGTGAAGCTGACCGTCGCGGACCGCAAGGCGCAATACGACGCCGCGGCGAAGGTGCTCGCCGACGAAGATCCGAACGTGTACATCTACATCCAGCCGTGGCCGTTCGTGCTGTCGAACAAGGTGCAGGGCTTTACGCCGTATCCGGACGGATTGATCCGTCTGTCCGGCGTCAGCATCAAGGGCTGACCGTCATGCTTCGGATCATCGCCAATCGCCTGCTGGTCGCGGTGCCGACACTGATTCTCGTGTCGATGCTGATTTTCGGCCTGCAGAAGCTGCTGCCCGGCGACCCGGTGACGGCGATGGCCGGCGAAGACCAGGACCCGCAACTGATCGCGGCGCTGCGCGTGAAGTATCACCTCGACGAACCGGTGCCGACGCAGTACGTGCTGTGGGTGAAGGACGTGCTGCACGGCGATCTCGGCACGTCGCTGCGCACCGACGTGCCGGTCACCTCGCTGATCGCGCAGAAGCTGCCGGTGACGCTCCAGCTCGCGGTGATGGGGATGATCTTCGCGATCGGCATCGGCATTCCGGCGGGCGTGATTTCCGCCTCGAGCCGCGGCGGGCCGCTCGATTACGGCGCGAACATTCTCGCGCTCTCCGGCATGTCGATTCCGAACTTCTGGCTCGGCATCATGCTGATCTTTCTTGTGTCGGTGCGCTGGCATCTGCTGCCGTCGTCCGGCTACGTGCCGCCTGGCGAAGACTTCTGGCTCAGCATCAAGACGATGCTGATGCCCGCGTTCGTGCTCGGCGCCGCGCTCGGCGCGCAACTGATGCGGCATACGCGCAGCGCGATGCTGAGCGTGCTGCGCACCGACTATATCCGCACCGCGCGCGCCAAAGGGTTGCTGCGCGCGACGGTGGTCGTCAAGCACGGCTTTCGCAATGCGCTGATTCCGATCGTCACCGTGCTTGCGCTGCTGTTCGGCGAACTGCTCGCGGGCGCGGTGCTCACCGAGCAGGTGTTCACGATTCCGGGCTTCGGCAAGCTGATCGTCGATGCGGTGTTCAACCGCGACTATGCGGTCGTGCAAGGTGTGGTGCTCGTCACCGCGCTGTCATTCATCGTCGTCAACCTGTGCGCCGATGTGTTGTATGTCGTGCTCAATCCCCGTATGAGGCGCAGCTGATGGCTACTCCCGCCGCTCCCGTCCGTGCGCCGTCGTCCGCCGCCGCTGCTGGCGCCGGCACGCTGCCGCGCCGCAAGCGCCGCGGACTCACGAAGTTCATGCGCAATCGCGCCGCGGTGTTCGGTGCGGCGCTCGTGCTGCTGATCGTGATCATGGCGCTGTTCGCGCCGTGGCTCACGCACTACGACCCGGTGCAGGCGAGCTTTCTGAGCGTGCGGCAGCCGCCGTCGGCCGCGCACTGGTTCGGCACCGACGAGCTCGGCCGCGATGTGTTCGCGCGTCTGCTCTACGGCGCGCGCGCCTCGCTGCTTGCGGGGGTGGTGTCGGTGGGCATCGCGGTCGTGATCGGCTTGCCGTTCGGCCTGCTGGCCGGCTATTTCGGCAAGCTGACCGACGGCGTGATTTCGCGCGTCGCCGATGCGCTGCTGTCGATCCCGTTCCTGATTCTCGCGATCGCGCTGGCCGCATTCCTCGGCCCGAGCCTCACGAATGCGATGGCCGCGATCGGCATCTCGGCGATGCCGCGCTTCGTGCGTCTGACGCGCGGCCAGGCGCTCGCGGTGAAGGCGGAAGAATATGTGGAAGGCGCGCGCGCAATCGGGCTCGGGCATACACGAATTATCGTGCGCTACATCCTGCCGAATGTGCTGCCGCCGATCATCGTGCAGGCGAGCCTGACCATTGCGACCGCGATCATCGCCGAAGCGAGCCTGTCGTTTCTCGGGCTCGGCCAATTGCCGCCTGCGCCGTCGTGGGGCTCGATGCTGAATACCGCAAAAGATTTCGTGAGCCAGGCGCCCTGGATGTCAGTTTTCCCCGGCGTCGCGATTTTCCTCGCTGTGCTAGGTTTCAACCTGCTCGGCGACGGATTGCGCGACGCGCTCGATCCGCGTGAATCGTAGGTTTGCACCGCGGGCTCTTTCATTCCTTTCATCGTTTGAGTTTTTCATGACACGTTTCAACTGGCAGAACCCTTATCCGACGCAGCGCCTGCCTGTGTTCGCGCGCAACATCGTGTCGACGTCGCATCCGCTCGCGGCGCAGGCCGGTCTACGGATGCTGTGGAAAGGCGGCAATGCGGTCGATGCGGCGATCGCCGCCGCCGCGACGCTGACCGCGGTGGAGCCCGTGTCGTGCGGACTCGGCAGCGACGCGTTCGCGCTCGTATGGGACGGCGGCAAGCTGCATGGTCTCAATGCGTCGGGCACCGCGCCTGCCGCGTGGAGCGTCGACTACTTCAAGCGCAAGTATGGCGAGGAGAACGGCGTTGCGATCCAGCCGAAGCGCGGCTGGGACTCGGTCACGGTGCCGGGCGTGATCGCCGGCTGGGAAGCGTTGCACAAGAAGTTCGGCAAGCTGCCGTTCGCCGATCTGATGGAACCGGCGATCGAGATCTGCGAGCGCGGTCACGCGGTCGCGAGCGTGGTCGCGCACAAGTGGGCGGCCGCGGTGCCGGAGCTGAAGGATCAGCCGGGTTATGCGCAGACTTTCATGCCGCGCGGCCGCGCGCCTGAGGTGAGCGAACTGATCCGTTATCCGGGTCACGCGAAGACGCTGCGGCTGCTCGCCGAGCAGGGCCCGCGCGCGTATTACGAAGGCGAGATCGCCGAGCGCATCGCCGCGTTCGCGCGCGAGCACGGCGGCTCGATGACTGCGGCCGACCTGCGCGACTATCGCGCGGACTGGGTCGAACCGATCTCGAAGGAGTATCGCGGTCACAAGGTGCATGAGATTCCGCCGAACGGGCAGGGCATCGGCGCGCTGATTGCGCTTGGCATCCTCGAACAGTTCGACGTCGCGTCGCTGAAGGTGGACAGCGTCGAATCGCAGCATCTGCAGATCGAAGCGATGAAGCTCGCGTTCGCCGATATCTATCGTTACGTGGCCGACCCGCGCTCGATGGAAGTGACGCCCGCACAGATGCTCGACGATGCGTATCTGAAGTCGCGCGCGAAGCTGATCGACCCGAAGCGCGCCACGCATTTCAACTTCGGCATGCCGAAGTCGGGCGGCACGATCTATATGTCGGCGGCTGATGAAAGCGGCATGATGGTGAGTTTTATCCAGTCGAACTATATGGGCTTCGGTTCGGGCGTCGTCGTGCCGGAGTACGGTCTGTCGATGCAGAACCGCGGCTGCGGCTTCTCGATGGACCCGAAGTCGCCGAACGTCGTCGAACCCGGCAAGCGGCCGTTCCATACCATCATCCCGGCGTTCCTCACGCAAGAAGTGAACGGCCGCGACGAAGCGGTGATGAGCTTCGGCGTGATGGGCGGCGACATGCAGCCGCAAGGCCATCTGCAGTCGATCGTGCGGATGCTCGATTACGGCCAGCAGCCGCAGGCCGCGTGCGATGCGCCGCGCTGGAAGGTGAACCGCGACTTCTCGGTCGATGTCGAGTCGACGCTCGATGCGGACTGTGTGCGCGGGCTGGAGCAGCGGGGCCACCAGATCAAGTCGTTCGAAGACCCGTATATGGACTTCGGCTCCGGCCAGTACATCTGGAAGCTCGACCGCAACGATCCGGAACGCGGCTATGTTGCGGCGAGCGACAGCCGGCGCGACGGGTTGGCCGCAGGGTTCTGATCCCGGCGCGGCTGCGTGCCGCGCGATTTGGCCCGATCGGTTCTGGCTCGATCGCTTTATCTCACGGGCAGGCTGTTTATGTTTGTCATGCCTGTCCGTGGGTTTCTTTCGTTTGCATGTTTATATCTTCGTACGATAGGCCGGCTGTTTCGCCTCGTTGCGAATCCTGACGCGGCTCCCTCCTCTCCAGCCCCTCCCCGCTTTCCCTTTCCCGGCCGGCTTTTGCCGTGATCTGCCGGCACCGCCCGTGGACGCTTCTGCTTTGCCCCACTTAGGTTAGCAAGCATACCTGCATGCAATTCGCATCTCCGCTAGAATTTTTGTCAGTTTGATGAAGGGGAAATGCCGGAGCAAAAATGCGATGGATCGTTCTTGCATGGTTCGTCACTAGTGCGACCTACGTGTTCAATCGTGGCACGCAACGCTTCAGATTCTGGCGTCAGCTATCTGACCACTCGACGTTTCTCGCACCGATCAATATCTGGTGCTACCTGCTGTCGTCGATCAGGCCGGGACCGTATATCGAGCCATCATGGTTTCCCGAGCTCGAGCCGTTGCGCGCAAACTGGCAGACCATTCGCGATGAGGCGCTCGCGGTCGACGCGGCACAGAAAATCGCGGCGGCGGCCAATTACACCGACATCGGTTTTAACTCATTCTTCAAGACCGGCTGGCGGCGTTTTTATCTGAAGTGGTATGACGCGCCACATCCGTCCGCCGAATCGTTGTGCCCTGTCACGACGCAACTGTTGCAGAGCATTCCTTCAGTAAAAGCCGCGATGTTCGCGCAATTGCCGCCCGGTGCAAGTCTCGTGCGGCATCGCGATCCTTATGCGGGTTCGGTGCGCTATCACCTCGGGCTCGTCACGCCCGCGGACCCGAGGTGTCATATCGACGTCGACGGCCAGCAATACTACTGGCGCGACGGCGAACCGGTGATCTTCGACGAGACGTACATCCACTATGCAAAGAACGACACGGATGTATCGCGCATCGTGCTCTTTTGCGATATCGAACGGCCGATGCGTTTTCGCTGGGCGGCGGCCGTCAATCGCTTCGTGTCGAACACGCTGATGCGCGCGGCGGCCTCGCCGAACGAAACGGGCGACCGTATCGGCTTGCTGAACCGGCTGTTCAAATACGTCTATGCGATTCGCCGCGCGGGCAAGAAGATCAAGGCGTGGCATCGTCCGACTTACTACGTCGTCAAATGGGCGCTGTTCGGCTCGATCATCGTTGGCGTGTTTTATCTGATCTGATCCCGCTATGCCATTGCATGCTCATGCGCGACAGCTTGCCGCGATGAGATTTCAGAAAGTCGCGAGAAAGACACTGGTTTAGTCTATTGTCAGTGCTATGACATTAGAGGCTCTCGCGCGAACAGACGGTGACCGCATTTTGCGTCGTTTCTGACGCGATGTGCGGTTTCGGGTTTTTCTATTTCGCTCCTCGATAGCGGATTCGCACGAGACATCCGATGCATGGTTCGTTCGACCTCGCTGACGCGCGCGTTGCCGTGCCGCGCGTCGCATCATCCTGGAGACTGAAATGGCAAAAATTCTGGTGCTCTATTACTCGATGTATGGACACATCGAGCAGATGGCCGATGCCGTCGCGGAAGGCGCGCGTTCGGCTGGCGCGTCGACCTCGGTCGAGATCAAGCGCGTGCCCGAAACGATTCCGCCGGACAAGGCCGCGCAATTCGGTGTGAAGCTCGATCAGAAAGCGCCGCTCGCGACGCCCGACGAACTGCCGAACTACGACGCAATCATCTTCGGCACGCCGACGCGCTTCGGCAACATGGCCGGCCAGATGCGCCAGTTCCTCGATATGACCGGTCAGCTGTGGGCGAAGGGCGCGCTGGTCGGCAAGATCGGCAGTGTGTTTGCGTCGACGGCAACGCAGCACGGCGGCCAGGAAACCACGATCACATCGTTTCACTCGACGCTGCTGCATCACGGAATGGTGATTGTCGGCGTGCCGTACGCGTGCGCCGGGCTCACTTATATGCAGGAAATCACCGGCGGCTCGCCGTACGGTGCGTCGACGCTGGCCGGGGCGGACGGCAGCCGGCAGCCGAGCAGGAATGAACTCGACATTGCGCGCTATCAGGGCAAACATGTGGCGGAGATTGCGGCGCGATTGTTCAGCTAGCGGCATCGTCACGGTACGGTCGGACCCATGTGATGGGCAACTGAACGACGTGATTCATCATGCGTTAGATGGCGGGCGTTAAGCCATCGACGTCAGGCGGAGAGAAGGCAACGGCGCAGCATGGGCCGTTGCCTTCTTTGTTTGCGCGTGCACCCTTGGTGCAGGTTGCGCGGCGCAGATGATGGGTTCGCAGCGGCATTTTCGAAAACTTTGCATACTGCGAAGATCGGCCTGCGCGCCGCATCACGATAGAAAATCACTAAGAGGTAGTAGATGAAAACAATCACGGGGTGGACCGTCCGGGCCCGGTTAATTGCGGGATTCGGAACGGTTCTGGTCGCGATGGTCGCATTGGCCGCGATTGCGATCTATCAGGTCGAGAACGTGCGCATGCGTCTGGACGACATTATCGATATCAATGGTGTCAAAGAACGCTATGCGATCAATTTCCGGGGCAGCGTGCATGACCGTTCGATCGCGTTGCGCGACGTGACGCTGGTCGGCGCGGACGAACTGCCGAAAGTCGTCGACCATATCGACAGCCTCGAAGCCGACTATCAGCGCTCCGCGCAGCCGCTCGACCAGATCTTCACGAACGGCGCCGGCGTGACGCCTGCGGAACGGCAAATCTATGCGCGCATCAACGCGGCACGCGAACAGACCATGCCGCTGATCGCCCGTATCATCGATCTGCAAAAAGGCGGCGACACCGATGGTGCGCGCAAGCTGCTGCTGTCCGACGCGCGGCCCGCGTTCGTCGAGTGGCTCGCATCGATCAACGCGATGATCGACTATGAGGAATCGCTGAGTCAGGAAGAGGGCGGACGGGCACGCGCGATCAGCCAGCAGTTCCGTCTGCTGATGGCTTCGTTGACGGTGCTGGCGTGCCTGTTGAGTGCCGGCGTCGCGTGGCTGGTGGTGCGCAATATCATGCGTTCGCTCGGCGCGGATCCGCGCGACATGATCGTGTTCGCCGAATCGATCGAGGCGGGCGACCTGTCGCGGCGTTCGCCGGTGCAGGCCGGCGATACCTCGAGCGTGATGGCGACGGTCACACGGATGCGCAACAACCTCGCGGATATCGTGCATCAGGTGCGGCAGGCCGCGCATGGTGTCGCGGACGCGAGCCGCGAGATCGCGCAGGGCAACGGCGATCTCGATGAGCGTACGCACAGCCAGGCGGCCGCGCTCGAGCAGGCGACCAACGCACTCGGCAAGTTCGATTCCAGTGTGCAGTCGAACGCCGACAACGCGACGCATGCGAACGAGCTTGCGAGGCGCGCGTCGACGACGGCGAGCGAGGGTGGCGAGGCGGTCGGGCGTGTCGTCGACACGATGCGCGGCATCCATACGTCGTCGAACCGCATCGGCGAGATCATCTCGGTGATCGACTCGATCGCGTTCCAGACCAATATTCTCGCGCTCAACGCAGCCGTCGAAGCGGCACGGGCCGGCGCGGAAGGGCGCGGTTTCGCGGTCGTCGCAGGCGAAGTGCGGGTGCTCGCGCAACGCAGCGCGGAAGCGGCGCGCGAGGTCAAGACGCTGGTTCAGGACAGCAGCGCGCGCGTCGGCCAGGGTACGCGCCTCGTCGACGATGCAGGATCGACGATCTCGGAAGTGGTCTCATCGTCGGGCAGCGTGACGACGATCATGGGCGAAATCAACGATGCGTGCAGGCAGCAGACGCAGCAGATCAGCGAAGTGCGCGCGATGATCGATCAACTCGAAAACGGCACGCGGCAAAACGTGGCGCTTGTGCAGCAATCGGGCGCGGCGGCGGATGCGCTGCTGTCGCAGGCGGAGCGCTTGCTGACCACGGTGGGCGTGTTCAAGCTCGACGATGGCGCGGCGTTGCGCGGCAGCCAGAGCGAAGCCGCTGTGAGATCGGGCATGGCGGCGTCGGGGACGACTGCATTGCTGCCGGCCGGCGCGATGTGAAGTGAAGTGTGCAGGGTTGCGGTCTGTGATGACCGCACCCGATGCATCAGGCCGGCGCTGCGGTTGTTCTTGTTTGTGAACAGATAGGTGTGCGCTACTGGCAAGCGGTTCTGTCGAACACAATTGTTATATTATAACATTTGTGTTCGACTTCATTTTTACAGAACCCTTTGCACGAGCGCCCTATGAACAAGCTTCCCGTAACCGTGCTGTCCGGCTTCCTTGGCGCCGGCAAGACGACGCTGCTCAACCACGTTCTGAACAATCGCGAGGGCAAGCGCGTAGCCGTCATCGTCAACGACATGTCGGAAGTCAATATCGATGCGCAACTCGTGCGTGACGGCAGCCAGCTGTCGCATGTCGACGAGAAGCTGGTCGAGATGAGGAACGGCTGCATCTGCTGTACGTTGCGCGAAGACTTGCTGGTCGAGATCCAGCGTCTCGCGAGAGAGGGGCGCTTCGATTACCTGCTGATCGAATCGACCGGTATCTCGGAGCCGCTGCCGGTAGCCGAAACCTTTACGTTTCGCGATGAAGAGGGCCGCAGCCTGTCCGATATCGCGCGGCTCGACACGATGGTGACCGTTGTCGATGCATACAATTTCGCGCGCGATTACGGGTCGCATGATTTTCTCGCGGACCGCGGCGAGACGATGGGCGAGGAGGACAAACGCACCGTTGTCGATCTGCTTACCGAGCAGGTCGAGTTCTGCGATGTAATCGTGCTGAACAAGACGGACCTGATGAGCGCAGCGGAACTCGAGCGCCTCAAAGGCGTGCTGCGCTCATTGAATGCGCGTGCGCGAATTGTCGAAAGCCAGTTCGGGCGTGTGCCGGTCGATCGCATTCTGAACACCGGTCTCTTCGATTTCGAAGCGGCCGCGCAAGCGCCGGGTTGGCTGAAGGAGATGCGCGGCGAGCATATTCCGGAGAGCGAAGAATACGGCATCACGAGCTTCGTGTACCGCGCGCGGCGACCGTTTCATCCGCGGCGCTTCTTCGACTGGATTCAACAGGAGTGGCCGGGCGTCGTGCGCTCGAAGGGTTATTTCTGGCTCGCATCGCGTCACGATCTGGTCGGCGAGTGGTCGCAGGCGGGCGCGATCTCGCGTCACCAGCGCGCGGGCACGTGGTGGGCGGCAGTGCCGAAAGGCTCGTGGCCGCAAACCCCGGATGCACTGGAGATTATCCGGAGCCGCTCGCAGGCGCCGTACGGCGATCGTCAACAGGAACTCGTGCTGATCGGCACGAACATGAACGAGGCCGCGCTAAGAGCCGCGTTCGATGCATGTCTGCTCGACGATGACGAACTCGCGCTCGGCGCGAAGAGCTGGCTCACGTTCGATGATCCGTTTCCATCGTGGGTACGTGCGTAACACGCGGATCACTTCGCGCATGGCCGGCGCGGACATATTGAACGCATATCGCGCTTGATGAGGCATCGGGCCGCACGTCATGACAAGCCGGTTGGTTGCACGAACAACCATCGAGTACGGGGAAGTCCCCCGCGTGCGACCGCGTTTGCGTGAATGCGAAATGGTGCACTGCATATCCGGTGCCAGCTGCGCCGATTTTCGTCTGAAGTACCTTCATCGCTGCGGTCGCCAGCGCACAGACCCTGCGCGGCGCTCGCGCGCACAGTGACCGCACTGGAGCACAAGATCGATTAATTGAAATCCGACTGTTGCTATTTCGTCAAAAACTCTACAGCGACGCGTGATCCAGGCATAAAGTTAAAGTGCTTTATCAAGTCTCTTGTGCAGTGCGGGGGTGTGCGATGAAACGCAGAACAGCGCGGCAGATGGTTCGGTTGCTTTCCGATATCCGTCATTCAGCCAACTGCAGGGCCTTGCGGGCGTCAGCCGTGATCCGCGAGATGGAGCTGGCGGCGCTCGAAGCGGAAGAGGAGGAAGGGGATGACCCGGACACCTCACGCGACGAGATGTGGGACAAGAAGCCGAGCTGGAGGACATCGTGAAAGCCGCGGGTGAGCAGTCGCTGCGCTTTCTGGTCGAAAAGTGGCTGGCGCCGGTGTCGTCGAGACCGGTGCGCGTGACCGAGTTCAGTCGCACACGCGCCGATGGCACGCGTTACGTTCGCGTCGAAACGTCATCGCCTGACGGTATGCGTGCACTGTTCTTCTTTCGCCACAACGACGGCTGCTGGTGCGTGTTTCCGCCCACGGTGGACAGGCCGAGGCGCTATCCGGACCGGTTTGCCGCTGAGGCTGCGTAAGCAGGACGCATCGCCCGCCGGACGTGACTGCACGGTATTCACCGTGTGCGACTGACGGCGTGAGTGTCCAGGCGGGACAGTCACGGCGTGCGCGTCACAGCGGGAAAGTCGCAGCGCGCATGTCACAGCGGGGCAAACACGCCGCGCAAGTCATTGCGGGAACGCGGCACGCAACGCACGGCGCGGGCCGCTTGCCGGCGATGTTCTGCGGCGCGGCCGCAGTGCGATGCGGTGGGCGCCCGTTCAGCGTTGACCGAGCGACGCGGACTGTCTGCGGCCATCCCAGATCGGCATCACCTGGCAGACGATCAACCCCGCCAGCATCAATGCGCAGCCAAATGTCGCGCGCGCCGTCAGCGTCTCGCCGAGCACGAGCCAACCGGCGAGCGCGGCGAATACGCCTTCCATGCTGAAGATCACCGCGGCGTGCGCAGGCGCCGCATGTTTCTGCGCGACCACCTGAATCGTGTAGGCGACGCCGACCGACAATGCGCCGCCGTACAGGATGGTCGGCGCGGCGCGCACCATATCGGCGATGCGGATCGGTTCGCACACGAGCGCAATCGCGCAGCAGATCACGCCACAAGCGACAAACTGAAACAGCGCGAGCACGAGCGGATCGTGCCGCCGCGCGAAGCGTCCGACCAGCACGACTTGCGCGGAGATCAGGAGTGCGCTGGCCAGTTGATACCAGTCGCCACGCAGCATCGAAAAATGCTCGTCCACGCTCAGGAAGTACATGCCGGCCGCAGCCAGCGCGGCGCCGAGCCATGTGCCGAGCGCGGTCTGATGGCGCAGCACGACCCCCATCAACGGCACGATCACGACATAGAGCGATGTGATAAAGCCGGCGTTCGCGATCTTCGTGTACTGCAAGCCGATCTGTTGAAGCGAAATGGCCGCGGCGAGCAGCACACCGAGCACGGCGCCGTCGCGCAGCAGCGCTGCACGACGGTTCGTCGACGGCGGCGCGTGCGCGCGTTCAGGCTGGGCTCTTGCCGCCGTCAGCGGTCGCAGACACGCAAGCAGTATCAGCACGACACCGGCGCCGAGCAGAAAGCGCAGACCGGTAAACAGAAACGGCCCGATCGTATCGAGGCTCAAGCGCTGCGCCACGAAGGCGGAGCCCCAGATCATCGCGGCGATCAGCATCAGCAGATTCGCGCGCAGGTGTTGTCGAGTCGTGGTTTTCAAGCGGAAGGAATCTCGTAACGGAGCGAAGCGGGTCAAGGCGGGGGAAGGCTGTGTGCATTGCCACGCAATACGTACGTGCTGTGGGTCGTGCGATGCGTGTCATGCCGGATGACGTCACGCCCGATGCAACGTAGCCGACATGATAACGGAGTGCGCCGCCCGTCCTGAGCGCATCGGGGAAGCGAGCGCGTCACACGAAGAACCCACCCATCGACGCAATGCCGTCGTGAACGCATCGGCAGCGGCCGCGGCGGCCGATTTCAACCTGACACGAACGGCAGAACACAACTGAACCGGGCAGCGCGCCGGGCAGCCCGCGGTCGGCACGAAAGGCAAAGGGCGCCGCCAGACTCGCAGCGCTTCGCGGCGACACGACATCTATTCCGGCGCGTGAGCGCTGCCCGCCACGCTATCCATCAAGGCCCGCATCCGCTGCCAGTGCGAGCCTTCCCAGAACACACGCCGGCACACGTCGCAGGTGACGAATTGCGCATGCCGCTCGAACACGCCCTCGGGCACGCGGCCAGCCGCTTCGTCCTTCTGGATGCGCCGCAACGGCACATTGCAGGTCAGGCACAAACGGAAAGGGCGCGCGCTGCGCGCGAGATCGAGGCGCCCGAAGACCTCCCGCAACTGCGCCTCCGGTTTCAACGTACGCACATAGCAGCCATGCGTGATCGTGCGGCGCTTGAGCAGCTCGCGGTCCCGCGTCAGCACGATGCGGTCTTCGTCGAGAGCGAGCGCTTCGATGCGCGCATCTTCGTAATGGTTGTCGTAAAGCGTATCGAAGCCCGCGAGTCGCAGCAGTTGCGCGAGACCGCCCATATGCGCGTCCGCGATAAAGCGGATCACGCGTAACGGCCTTTCACGCACGCGCAATAGCGGCTGGATATCGAGCGCCTCGAACTTCGGATAGACCGCGACGCGATCGCCGTCCTGCAGCGCATGGTCGAAGCCGACCGATTCGCCGTTTACAAGGATTAGTTCGACTTCGGTATGCGGCACGCCGAGCGCTTCGATCATGTGCTTCGCGCTAGCATTGCGCGCGCAGGCGCAACTGAACGATTGCCGGCGTTGCGGCCGGGCGAGAAAGTCGTTCAGCTCCTCGTAGAAGCGGAAAGTCGCGGTGACCATGCGTCAGTATCGCATTTGCGCGTGGCGCTGCCGACGGTACATTTCTGCACGTGTCGTGCGCTTATGCTTTACTTCCGGTTCTGTCGAAGAGGAGCCATAGATGGACATCGGTTTTATCGGTCTCGGCGAGATGGGCGCCGCGATGGTCGAAAACATTTTGAAAGCTGGTCACCAGGTGCGTGTGTGGAACCGCTCGCCAGAGCGCGCGCAACGTCTCGCACAGGCCGGCGCCCAGGTGGTCGGGTCGGTCGCGGAGGCCTTCACCGGCGACGCGGTGTTCTCGATGCTCGCCGATGATGCGGCGGTGCGCGAGGTGATCAATGCGCGCCTGCTCGAGCAGGCGCCGCGCGGCCAGATTCACGTGAACATGGCGACCATCTCGGTCGCGCTCGCGGAAGAACTCGCGAGTGAGCACGCGCAGCGCGGACTCAACTACGTCGCGGCGCCAGTGATGGGGCGGCCCGACGTCGCCGCGGCGGCCAAGCTGACCATCGTCGCCGCAGGGCCTGCCGAAGCGATCGACCGCGTGCAGCCGGTGTTCGACGCGGTCGGCCAGAAGACGTGGCGCATCGGCTCGCTCGCGCAGCAGGCCAACGTGATGAAGCTCGCGACGAATTTCCTGATCGCGTCGGCCGTGGAGACGCTCGGCGAGGCATCGGCGATGCTTGCTGGCCACGGCGTCGCGATGCAGGATTTTCTCGATGTGATTACGAGCAATCTGTTCCAGGGCGTGGTCTACCAGGGTTACGGCAAGATGATCGCCGAACAGCGTTACGAGCCGGCGCTCTTCAAGGCGAAGCTCGGGATGAAGGACGTACGGCTCGCGCTGGCCGCGGCGGAGTCGGTGATGACGCCGTTGCCGATGGCGAGCGTGGTGCGCGACAGCCTCATCGAAGCGATGGCGCATGGCGACGGCGAGAAGGACTTCGCGGTGCTGGGCCAGGTGGCGGCGCGCCGCGCGGGACGCCGGTAAGCAGCGCATGGGGCTGCACTCGTCGATATTGCCGGTCGGCTGTCCGTCATATCGGAAGGGTGTTTCGTGTATGACGCAGAGCACAAAAACGATCCGGCAGCAGCCCCGCCAGACGGGCGTGACGGCTCGCTGTGGTTGATCCACAACAGGAAAGCGGCAAGCTATTGATGTTGTTGCGTCGCACCAATGCTTTTGCTATAGTCGTTCTTGTCTCCTCCATGTCTCCTCTGATATGGATTCAGCCCGCCAGGTTGGCGGGCTTTTTTTTATCCGCTTTTGAGGTGATGTGCCTCGCGAAGTCAGTCGGGCAGCCGGGATCGCTCGCCTGAAAAAGAAAAAGGCCGACGTTCCGCGCGCCAGCCTTCTTTCGCTACCTCGACGAGCCCACGCGTAACGCGCGCCGCCCGTCCGTCACATTCTCAGCCCTTCAACCCGCTGCTTTCGTCCGCGCCGATCGCCAGATTCATGCACTGAATCGCCGCGCCCGATGCGCCTTTGCCCAGATTGTCGAGGCGCGACACCGTCACGAAACGCTCGTCGTTGCCGAATACGAACAGGTCCACGCGATTCGTGTCGTTGTTCGCCTGCACGTCGAAGAAGCCGCTGTCGAGATTGTCGTCTGCATTGAACGGCGCGACGCGCACATAGGTTTCGCCGCGATAGTACTCGGCGAGCAGCGCCTGCACGTCTTGCGGCGTCACGCGTTTGGCGAGTTGCGTCGGCGAAAAATAGCTGGTGACCGCGAGCCCTTTGTAAAAGCTGCCTACGATCGGCGTGAACACCGGCGGCGTCTTCAGACCCGTATGCGCGGCCATTTCCGGCAAATGCTTATGCGCGAGGCCGAGCGCGTACGGACGCGGGCTGTCGAGCCTCGCGTTGCCGCCCGCCTCGTACTCGGCAATCATTTTCTTGCCGCCGCCGCTGTAGCCGGTCAGCGAGTAGCTGTGCACGGAAAGATCCGGCGCGACGACGCCGGCTTCGACCAGCGGCCGCATCGCGAGCACGAAAGCCGATGCGTGGCAGCCCGGCACCGCGATGCGCTTCGCATGGCGTACCCGCTCGCGCTGCGCGCGGGTCAACTCCGGCAGGCCGTACGCCCAGTTCGCGTCGGTGCGAAACGCGGTGCTCGCGTCGATCAGCACGGTGCGGTCGTTGTCGACCAGCGACGCCGATTCGCGCGACGCGACATCCGGCAGGCACAGGAACGTCACGTCCGACGCGTTGATGAGCCGGCGGCGCTCGTCGATATCCTTGCGCCTCGCTTCGTCGATGCGCATGACTTCCACGTCGCCGCGTTGCGACAGATATTCGAAGATTTTCAGGCCGGTCGTGCCTTCCTGTCCGTCGACAAAAACTTTCGTGCTCATCTCGATCTCGCTTCTCGAATTCGCTTGCTGGGTGAAACGGGGCGCATTGCGGCGTCCCAGGTAAGCTCGGCCGCCCTTCGCGCGCCGGACCGCCATTTTAAGACTGGATGGCGGCGCGTGCGTGACGCGGCGTGAAAAAGGCTGGCCGGCGCAGCCGCGGTGCCGATACGCGCGGCATCACCGGCCATATGTGACTGTCATGCGCGCCCAACCGATCGTCGCGGTGCCGATTTCGTGATCGAACATCAGCGCCGGACGCCCCGGTCCCAGCCGCAGGTCCGCGGTATTGAGCGCATAGACGGTGATCACATAGCGATGCGGCTTGCCGGGTGGCGGACAGGGACCGCCGTAACCGTCGACGTCGAAGTCGTTGCGTGCTTCGAGCGCGCCGAGTTTCGCGAGATAGCCGGACGCGCTTGCGTTTTCCGGCAAGCGGTCGATGTTGGGTGGAATGCCCGCCACGGCCCAGTGCCACCAGCCGCGGCCGGGGGCATCGATGTCATAAATTGTGATCGCAAAGCTGCGCGTGCCCGCAGGCGGATCACGCCACGACAATTGCGGCGACCGGTTGCCACCTTTGCAATCGTACTGGTTGAAGACTTGCGCGTCGGCGACCGTGCCGCCTGGCTTCACGCTTGCACTCGATACGGTGAAAGCAGCGGGTGGTGGTGCTTGCGGTGCTTGTGGTGTGGGTGCCGCTGCGCCTGCCGCTTCGCTGTGCGATGCGGCGCCTAGCGCGACGGCGAGCAGTAATGCATGAAAGGGAAATGCGTGAAAGTTTGCAAAGAATCGAAACGTCAACCGCCAAACGTCCAGCCAACGCATGCGCATGTGCCGATTCTCCCGTGTCACGAACCAAGGGCCAACTGCCTACGATGATATTGTCCCTGTTTTGTACCGTGAAGACGAATCGAGTCTAACATTACGTCTATAGCGAGGCCGTTTGTCGCGCAAGACACGGCCGGTCGCGCTTGAAATCGGCTATAGTCGGACACTTGCATTGCTGGCGGGGCAGCGGCAAACCGATAAATTTAGAACTAAAGAATAGTTGGATGGCTGAAGTTTCGGAGCGTGGGTTATCAGGCGAAGGGAGCGCAATGCAAAATCCAATCAGGGTCGTCGTGGCCGACGACCATCCGGTGATTTTGTTTGGCGCCGAGCAGGCGTTGCTCAAATTCCCGGGCATTCAGGTGGTGGCGCGTGCGCGTCAATCGACAGAACTTGTGAAAGTGTTGCAGACCGTCCCATGCGACGTGCTGGTGACCGATCTCGCAATGCCGGGCGGGCAATACGGCGACGGCTTGCCGCTGATCGGCTACCTGCGGCGCAACTTTCCGGATTTGCCGATCGTTGTCCTGACGATGCTCGAAAATGCGGCGTTATTGAAGCGCCTGAGCGAACTCGGCGTGATTTCGGTCGTGAACAAGGCCGACGACCTGAGTCATATCGGCCTCGCGGTGCAGCACGTCGGGCGCAATCTCGAATATATGAGCCCCTCGGTGAAGGCGGCGCTCGAAACGCTGCGCATGAACGCCGGCGGCAAAAACGATGAAGTGATCCTGTCGAAGCGCGAACTCGAAGTGGTGCGGCTATTTGTATCGGGCATGACGATCAAGGAGATTTCCGAACAGTTGAGCCGCAGTATCAAGACTATCAGCACGCAAAAGAACACGGCGATGCGCAAGCTCGGCCTCGAGCGCGATTCCGAACTGTTTCAGTACGCGCAAAGCAACGGGTTGATGAATCTGTCGTCGTATGCGCCGGGCGAAATGAGTCAGCCCGGCGAAGCCAAGGCGGCGGACGAGTCGTGAGCGTGACCGGCTGAGCCGCGTGATCGCAACACGCGGCGCAGTGCGCGCAAGAGGCGCAAGAGGTGCAAGCGGCGCGATACCCGCCACCATCAGGCATGCCTGCCAGGTGCAACACGTTAGCGAAGCAAAAAGCCGCACATCGATGAACGTCGACGTGCGGCTTTTTAGTTGAAGCGGGCGGCAAAACGCGAATGCTTCGGTAAGCGAGCGCCCCGTGTTTCAGGCTGCGGCCGGTGTTATTGCGGCGCGGCGGTCGCGCCGCCATGCGCAGCCGACCATTCAGCCGGCGCGTGCAGGAACTTCTCCACTTCGTCGAGCGTTTTCGATTCGAAGTACCCCGATTCCTTCGCCACGCGCAACACATCCCACCAGGTCGCGAGCGCGTGCAGATCGACGTCGATGTCTTTCAGCACCGACACGCTTTCCTTGAAGATGTTGTAGTGGAACAGCACGAAACAATGATTCACCTTTGCGCCCGCGGTACGCAGCGCATTGATGAAGTTGATCTTGCTGCGGCTGTCGGTGGTCAGGTCTTCGACGAGCAGCACGCGCTGGCCTTCGGTCAGCAGACCCTCGATTTGCGCGTTGCGGCCGAAGCCCTTCGGCTTTTTGCGCACGTACTGCATCGGCACCATCAGGCGGTCCGAAAGCCATGCGGCAAACGGAATGCCGGCGGTTTCGCCACCCGCGACCGCGTCGATCTGCTCGTAGCCGACGTCGCGCAGGATGGTGGTTTCGGCCATGTCCATCAGGCCGCGGCGTACGCGCGGATACGAGATCAGCTTGCGGCAGTCGATATACACCGGGCTTGCCCAGCCGGACGTGAAGATATACGGTTTTTCAGCGTTGAAATGCACGGCCTGCACTTCGAGCAGCATGCGGGCGGTCGTGTCGGAGATCGTCTGGCGATCGAAGCCTGTCATGGGCGGTCCTTGGGTGTGATGCACGGTGAGCGGAGGGCGGGCGGCGTGCCCGACGGCGCAGCGAGCGCAGGCTCCGCGTGCCGGCGGCCTGCACGGGCGGCGCAGCCGGCCGACCTCTGGCTTCGCGAAGCACGATACCTGCGGACGTGCTGATGGATGCGAGAGGCGGAACCACGCACCGGAACCTGCGCGTCTGAACCTGGCAAGCGTCTGGCGGTTTAGTGGCGGCTGCCGGGCGAATGCCCGGCGCGGCAACTGCGCCAGAAGAGATTGCGCGAAGGCGGACCGGACTGCTGCGCGTAGCCCGCAATTTTACCCGATTCGAACCCAACCGACGAGACGCCAATGCGGCGGCGGCCAAAGTGGCAAGCCGGGCCAGTCTGTCGGCGGCTGCCGGCGCGCCGCCATTTTCGGCGCGCTTGTGACGAGCCGGCACGGCGGGTGGAGCATGGATGGTCACGCTCGGCGCGCTAGCCGTGCGGTTTTCGTTCGGCGCCGCGATTGCGCGGCCGGTGTCGAATCATGTGTTCGATATCGCCGTGCCGCTGCTGCCGATTCCCGTGTGCCGCGCCGCAGCGCCGCGCTGGAATGACGCGAGCGGGAGCGCGGTTCGCGCACCTCGGTAACGAGCGCACGGTGCCGGAACGACCCGCGCACGCGCCTCGCAGAAGCCGTTTGCCCGTTTCGCGTTGCAGCGTGACAAGCTGCACCGGATTTCGCGATGCTATCGTCTGTAGCCCCGACGCTTCGTCATCCGTACGGGGTACACTAATCGCCCCGAAACCGCTCGCGATACATCGTTCACGCTCGCGTTGTCCGTCTCCCGGTCGCATGCGGATGGCTCGGGTTGCCTGCAGATTCGATACTGCCGCGGCCTGTCTGGCGCACACGAGAATCCCCGCAATCCACTCGCCATTCAATCGACGCGGAGACCACGTGCGACGGATCGAAGCGGGTTCGAATCTTTCCGAAGTCCTCAAGTCTGCAGGTCAAAAAAATGGACGAACAACTGAAGCAAAGCGCTCTCGCATATCACCAGCATCCCCGGCCAGGCAAGATCTCGGTTACGCCGACCAAGCCGCTGTCGAACCAGCTGGACCTGTCGCTCGCCTATTCGCCGGGCGTCGCGGCCGCGTGCATGGCCATTTACGGCGAGCCGCTCGATGCGCAGAAGTACACGTCGCGCGGCAATCTGGTCGGCGTCGTGACGAACGGCACCGCGGTGCTCGGCCTCGGCAATATCGGGCCGCTTGCCGCGAAGCCGGTGATGGAAGGCAAAGGCTGCCTGTTCAAGAAGTTTGCCGGCATCGACGTGTTCGATATCGAGCTGAACGAGACCGATCCCGACAAGCTCGTCGAAGCGATCGCGATGCTCGAGCCGACCTTGGGCGGCATCAACCTCGAAGACATCAAGGCGCCCGAGTGCTTCTACATCGAGAAGAAGCTGCGCGAGCGGATGAAGATTCCGGTGTTCCACGACGATCAGCACGGCACCGCGATCATCGCGTCGGCGGCAATCCTCAATGGCCTGAAGGTGGTCGGCAAGCAGCTCGCGACGGTGAAGCTCGTCTGCTCGGGCGCGGGCGCCGCGGCGATCGCGTGTCTCGATCTGCTGGTGAACCTCGGCCTCGCGAAAGAGAATATTCTCGTCACGGATTCAAAGGGCGTGATCCACGCAGGCCGCGACAATCTCGACCCGTCGAAGGCGCGCTACGCCGCGCATACCGACGCGCGCACGCTGGCCGATGCGATCAGGGGCGCCGACGTATTCCTCGGCTGCTCGAGCGCCGGCGTGCTGAAGCCGGAGATGGTGAAGGAGATGGGCACGCAGCCGCTGATTCTCGCGCTCGCGAACCCGGAGCCGGAAATTCGCCCGGAAGAAGCGAAGAAGGTGCGGCCGGACTGCATCGTCGCGACCGGGCGTTCGGACTATCCGAACCAGGTGAACAACGTGCTGTGCTTTCCGTTCATCTTCCGCGGCGCGCTCGACGTCGGCGCCACCACGATCACCGAGGAAATGAAGCTCGCCTGCGTGCGCGCGATCGCGGAACTGGCCGAAGAAACGGACCAGGGCGATGAAGTCGCGAAGGCGTACGAGGGCCACTCGCTCGAGTTCGGTCCCGAGTATCTGATTCCGAAGCCGTTCGATCCGCGCCTCATCATCAAGATCGCGCCGGCCGTCGCGCAGGCCGCGATGGAATCGGGCGTCGCGACCCGTCCGATCAAGGATATGGACGCGTACCGCGAGGAGCTCGGTGCGACCGTTTACCGCACGGGCTTCGTGATGCGGCCGGTGTTCGCCGCGGCGAAGGCGCAGCCGGCGCGCATCGTGTTCGCGGAAGGCGAAGACGAGCGCGTGCTGCGCGCCGCGCAGTTCGTGCTGCTCGAGAAGATCGCGCGGCCAATCATCATCGGCCGTCCGGCGGTGATCGACATGCGCCTGAAGAAGATGGGCTCGAAGCTCAAGTGCGGCGAGGACTTCGAGATCGTCAATCCGGAAGACGATCCGCGTTACCAGATGTGCTGGCAGGCGTACCACGAGATCGGCGCGCGTGAAGGCGTGACGCCTGAAGTCGCGAAGGCCGCGATGCGCAAGTTCAACACGCTGATCGGTGCGATTCTCGTGCGTCTTGGCGAGGCGGACGGGATGATCTGCGGAATGATCGACCAGTACCACACGCATCTGAAGTTCATCGAACAGGTGCTCGGCAAGGCCGAGAACGTCGGCAACTTCGCCGCGATGAATCTGCTGATGCTGCCGGGCCGCAATCTGTTTATCTGCGACACGTATGTCAATGAATGCCCGAGCGCGGAAGAGCTTGCCGATATGACGCTGCTCGCCGCGCGCGAGATCGAGAAGTTCGGCATCACGCCGAAGGTCGCGCTGCTGTCGAGCTCGAACTTCGGCAGCTCGCCTTCGTCGTCGTCGCAGCGGATGGCTGCCGCGCGCAAGCTGATTGCCGCGCGCGCGCCGAATCTGGAAGTGGACGGCGAAATGCATGGCGACGCGGCGCTGTCCGAGGCCGTGCGCAAGGCGGCATTTCCGGGCACGGCGCTGACCGGCGAAGCGAATCTGCTGATCATGCCGAACGTCGAAGCGGCGAACATCACGTACAACCTGCTGAAGATGATCGGCGGCGACGGCGTGACGGTCGGCCCGTTCCTGCTCGGCGCCGACAAGCCGGTGCATATCCTGACGCCGGCCGCAACCGTGCGGCGCATTATCAACATGACGGCGGTGGCATCGGCGAACGTGGCGGTGCGGCAGCCGGCGGCAGCGAAGTAAGGGTCGCGCGGGGTGCTGCGTCGGCTGCCGCATCGCTGACGTCGCGCTCGTGAAAGCGGAAGGGGCGCTCCGAGCGGATCGGAGTGCCCCTTTTTTGCGTGTTCACCGGGCGGCCTGCTTGTGGCGCTTGCCGAGGCGCTTACTGTTGGAATTCCCGGACATATTGCATTCACCGCCATTCGAACCCGAACGGCGGCGATGCATCGGTCAGGCAACGTGCCGCGTCTGGCCGGCGGGTGCGCGCCATTTCGCGAGCAACTGCGACCATTTCGTACGCACGCCTTTCAGATTGTTTTCCTTCACGTGACCGTAGCCGCGGATGCCGTCCGGCAGATTCGCGAGTTCGACAGCGAGCGCGCGCCTTTCTGCGTTGAGGCCCGTGTTAGGTCCCGAGTTAAGCCCCGAGTTAAATCCATCAATCAACTCCCGCACCAGCGCCTCATATTCGACGATCAGCGCACGCTCGGTGCGACGCTCATCGGTCTTGCCGAACACGTCGAGGGCGGTGCCGCGCAGGAAGCGCAGTTTCGCGAGCACGTGCATCGCGGAGAGCATCCACGGGCCGTACTGCTTTTTCACCAGATGGCCATGCGCGTCCTTCTTCGACAGCGCGGGCGGCGCGAGATGGACCTTGAGCTTCCAGTCGCCTTCGAAGTTCGCCTTGACCTTCTCGATGAACGCCGGGTCCGTGTAAAGACGTGCGACTTCGTACTCGTCCTTGTACGCCATCAGCTTGTGCAGGTTCTTCGCGACGGCTTCGGTCAGCGCGAGCTGTGTGCCTTCCGGGTCCAGCGCGGTCTCGGCCGCACGCACCTCGTCGACCAGCTTGCGATAGCGCGCCGCGTACGCATCGTTCTGATACGCGGCCAGATACTTCACGCGCTTGTCGATCAGCGTGTCGAGCGCTTTGGGCGTATGGAGCGACACGATCTTGCTGCCAGCCGTATCGGTATCCGGCGTGCGGCCGTTCGATTCGGCAAGCCGACGCACAGTGGCCAGGTCGTGCGCCGCGCGGCGGCCCCATTCGAAGGCGGCGAGGTTTTTCTCGACCTGCACCGCGTTCAGTTCGATCGCGCGCTCGAGCGATGCATACGTGAGCGGCAGCCAGCCACGCTGCCACGCGTAGCCGAGCACAAACGGGTTCGTATAGATGGCGTCGCCGAGCAGCGCGACCGCGAAGCGGTTCGCATCGACGGCCGATACGCGATCGTCGCCGGCGGCGGCGCGTACATCCGCGTCGGTGCTCGCGCCGGGGAAGCGCCAGTCCGGATTCTTGATGAACGCGGCAGTCGGCGTCGGTGCGCTGTTCAGCACGACGTGCGTGCGGCCGGCTTGCATCCGCGAGACGCACTCGTCGCTGGCGGTCACGATCGCATCGCAGCCGATCACGAGGTCTGCTTCGCCCATCGCGATACGGGTCGCGTGAATATCGTCCGGCCGGTTCGCGATCTGCACGTGGCTCATCACCGCGCCGCCTTTCTGCGCGAGCCCGGTGATATCGAGCACCGTCACGCCCTTGCTTTCCAGATGCGCGGCCATGCCGAGCAGCGCGCCGATCGTCACGACGCCGGTGCCGCCGACACCGGTCACGAGCACGCCGTACGGCTGGCCGATGGCGGGCACATTCGGTTCGGGCACCGGCGGCATCGCGTCGCTCGCGACGCCGGTTGCAACGGGCTTGCGCAACTGGCCGCCCTCGACCGTCACGAAGCTCGGGCAGAAGCCCTTCAGGCAAGAGTAGTCCTTGTTGCAGGTCGACTGGTTGATCTGCCGTTTGGTGCCGTACTCGGTTTCGAGCGGCTCGACGGACAGGCAGTTCGACTGCACCGAGCAATCGCCGCAGCCTTCGCACACGGCTTCGTTGATCACGACGCGCTTAGCCGGATCCGGATACGCGTCGCGTTTGCGGCGGCGCCGCTTTTCGGTCGCGCAGGTCTGGTCGTAGATCAGGACTGTCGTGCCTTCGATGTCGCGCAACTCGCGCTGCACATCGTCGAGCAGGTCGCGGTGATATACGGAGATGCCGGGCGCGAGGCCGACATTCGGCGTGTATTTGTCCGGTTCGTCGGTGACGATCACGATTTTCTTCGCGCCTTCCGCGGCGAGCTGGTGGGTGATTTGCGGCACGCTCAGCGTGCCGTCGACCGGTTGGCCGCCGGTCATCGCGACCGCGTCGTTGTACAGAATCTTGTAAGTGATGTTCGCCTTCGACGCGATGGCCGCGCGAATTGCGAGCAGCCCCGAGTGGAAGTACGTGCCGTCGCCGAGGTTCGCGAACACGTGTTTGTCGTTCGTGAACGGCGCCTGGCCGACCCATGCGACGCCTTCGCCGCCCATCTGGCTGAACGTGCTGGTGCTGCGGTCCATCCACACGGTCATGTAGTGGCAGCCGATGCCGGCCATCGCGCGCGAGCCTTCGGGCACATTGGTCGACGTGTTGTGCGGGCAGCCCGAACAGAACCACGGCTTGCGCTCCGCTTCGACGCGCGGCCGCGCGAGGGCTTTTTCCTTCGCGTCGATCACCGCGATGCGCGCTGCAATGCGCGCGCGCACATCGGACGGCAAATCGAACTTGTCCAGACGCGTGGCGATCGCCTTCGCGATGATGGCCGGCGACAGTTCGTAATGCGCGGGCAGCAGCCAGTTGCCCATCGGCACCGACCATTCGCCGCCCGCGCCGTCTTTCTCGTCGAACTTGCCGAACACGCGCGGACGCTGCGCGTCCGGCCAGTTGTAGAGCTCTTCCTTGATCGCGTATTCGAGAATCTGGCGCTTCTCTTCGACCACCAGAATTTCCTGGAGCCCGCGCGCGAACAGGTGCGCGCCTTGCGCTTCGAGCGGCCACACGCAGCCGACCTTGTAGAGGCGAATGCCGATGCGCGAACATGTTTCGTCATCGAGGCCGAGGTCGCACAGCGCCTGGCGGACGTCGAGATACGCCTTGCCGCCGGTCATGATGCCAAAGCGCGCATGCGGCGAGTCGATTTCGATGCGGTCCAGCTTGTTTGCGCGTACGTAGGCGAGGCCCGCATACCACTTGTAATCGAGCAGCCGTGCTTCCTGCACGAGCGGCGAATCGGGCCAGCGAATGTTCAAACCGCCTTCGGGCATCGCGAAGTCGGTCGGCAGGATGATTTGTGTGCGATGCGGATCGATGTCGACCGAGGCCGACGATTCGACGACGTCGGTCACGCACTTCATCGCGACCCAGAGGCCGGAATAGCGGCTCATCGCCCAGCCGTGCAGGCCGAAGTCGAGGTATTCCTGCACGTTCGACGGAAACAGCACGGGCAGCCCGCAGGCCTTGAAGAGATGCTCCGACTGGTGCGCGAGCGTCGACGATTTCGCCGCGTGGTCGTCGCCGGCCAATACCAGCACACCGCCATGACGTGACGAGCCGGCCGAGTTGCCGTGCTTGAGGACGTCGCCCGAACGGTCGACACCGGGGCCTTTGCCGTACCACATCGAGAACACGCCGTCGTACTTCGCGCTCGGGTACAGATTGACCTGCTGCGTACCCCAGACGGCGGTCGCCGCGAGGTCTTCGTTGACGCCAGGTTGAAAAACGATTTGATGCGCGGCGAGGTGCTTCTTCGCTTTCCAGAGCGACAGGTCGAGGCCGCCGAGCGGCGAGCCGCGATAGCCCGAAATGAAGCCGGCCGTGTTGAGCCCGGCGGCCTTGTCGCGCTCCTGCTGCAGCATCGGTAGCCGCACGAGCGCCTGGATGCCGCTCATGTATGCGCGGCCGCGTTCGAGTGTGTATTTGTCGTCGAGCGTGACGGACGATAACGCGGCTTCGAGCGATGCTCGCTGACCTGCGTCTAGTGGGGCATTCATTGTATGCATTCCTCCAGCGACTTTGGGATCACCAAAAACTTGCCTGGGGCCGCTGCGTCTTGTGAACGCGTTGGCCGGGACCGCCATCATGACGGCTTTTAATCGATGGTAGCACTCGGAAAAACCCGCCGCATCGCGCTCGACATGCCGCAATGCGAGGTGCCT
This sequence comes from Paraburkholderia solisilvae, assembly GCF_902859875.1. Taxonomy (GTDB): domain Bacteria; phylum Pseudomonadota; class Gammaproteobacteria; order Burkholderiales; family Burkholderiaceae; genus Paraburkholderia; species Paraburkholderia solisilvae. Next base: position 77,044 of record NZ_CADIKF010000030.1, read on the forward strand.
GACATTGGGCCTGATGACGCGGGTATGACTATCTGTATGACGCACGGTTTGCCGGTGTAACAACGTGTAAAAGCCACGTGCGCCCGGAACCGGCAGTGGTTCACTTGTCTAATTCCCCACCTGCGCTTTCCCGCAACGTTCCGCATGAGGCGGTGCTTCGCAGCGCAGGTGTCAGAACGAGGAGCAAGCATGAACAGCAAGCATGTCCAGACCTTCCTGATGGTCTCAGCCGCATTTTTCGCAATCAGCGCACCGGTGCGCTCGAATAGCGCACAACCCGCATCGAACGGCGCACCGAGCGGTGTGGTTCGCGCGACGCAGGCGGTATCGAAGACCTCGGGCGAGCAACAGTCGGGCGCATCGGTGCGCATGCCGTCAGGCAAATGACTCTTTCGATTTGTACGGGGTGCCGGTTCGCTGGTTCATCCCGAGCTTCGCCGGTTATGCGTTGTCCTTCACCACCCCCCGCCGGATCTGATCCAGTTCGATTGATTCGAACAACGCCTTGAAGTTACCTTCGCCGAAACCCTGGTTCCCCTTGCGCTGGATGATCTCGAAGAAGATCGGTCCGATCTGATTTTCGGTGAAGATCTGCAGCAGCAGATCGTCGTGTGCGCCGTCGATCAGAATCTTGCGTGCGCGCAGCGCGTCCAGCGGCTCACCGTGATCCGGCACGCGGCGCTCAACCAGTTCGTAATACGTGTCGACGGTGTCGAGCAGCGCGATGTTCGACGCGCGCAAGCCGTCGACCGTGCGATAGATGTCGCTCGTGCCAAGCGCGATGTGCTGGATGCCCTCGCCGTGATAGGCGTCGAGATACTCCTGAATCTGGCCCGCTGTCTCCGAGCCTTCTTCGTTGATCGGAATGCGGATCTTGCCGCAGGGCGAGGTCATCGCTTTCGACTTCACACCGGTTACCTTGCCTTCGATATCGAAGTAGCGAACTTCGCGGAAGTTGAAGAGGCGCTCGTAGAATTCGGCCCATTCGCGCATGCGGCCGCGGTGCACGTTGTGCGTCAAATGGTCGATATAGGTGAGGCCGTGGCCGGCCGGATTCGGGTCGGCGCCCGCGATGGGTTCGAAGTCGACGTCGTAGATGCCGATGTCGCCGATGCTGCCCGGGCTCGCGCCGTTCTTGCCGCGCCAGCGGTCGACGAAATAGATCAGCGAATCGCCGACGCCTTTGATCGCCGGAATGTTGAGCTCCATCGGGCCGGTCTGGTTGTCGAAGCCCCAGGCGCCCAGCTCGAGCGCGCGGCGATACGCTTTCGCGGCGTCCTGCACGCGGAACGCGATCGCGCAGATCGACGGACCGTGAAGCCGCGCGAAACGCTGCGCGAATGAATCGGGCTCGGCGTTGACAATGAAATTGATGTCGCCCTGCCGGTACAGCGTCACATCCTTGTGCCGGTGGCGAGCGACTGCGGCGAAGCCCATCTGTTCGAACAGGTTGCCGAGTGCTTTCGGGTCGGGCGCGGCGTATTCGACGAACTCGAAGCCGTCGGTGCCGACGGGGTTATCCCAGGTTTGAACCTTCATGTGAACGTGTCTCCGGAATGCGGCGCGCATCCGCGCGCATGCGATCACACGAGTTTATCGGTGGCGTTGCAACGGAAACTTGCGAAATAAATCGTGCGTGATTACGCTTTCGCTATTTAATAGCTTCAATTCGCGCAGAGGTGGCAGAAAATGCCCGACACTGAACTCGATGCGATCGACCGCCGCATTCTGGCCATCCTGCAGCAGGAGGGCCGACTATCGAATCAGGAAATCGCGGAGCGGGTCAATCTGTCGCCGAGCCCGTGCTTGCGCCGGATCCGGCGGCTGGAAGAAAGCGGCGTCATACGGGGGTACGTGGCGCTGCTCGACGCGAAACAGCTCGGCCTCGATCTGCTCGCGTTTGTGAACGTGCGGCTTGAAAAGCGTGGCACGCCGACGGGCGCCGCGCGCGGAGATGCCGCTGCGCACGCGCACGCGGGCGTGACGCATGCGGAGCTGTTTCGCGCAGCGGTGCAGACGTGGCCGGAGGTGATCGCTTGCCACGCGATGACCGGGGAGATGGACTATCTGCTACGCGTGCAGGTCGAGGATATGGCGCGCTTCTCGCACTTCGTGCAGGACGTGCTGTTGCATCACCCGTCGGTGATCGATGTCAAGACGAGCTTTTCGCTCGAGACGTTCAAGGAAACGACGGCGTTGCCGATCAGGTGAAACGTGGCGTTGCGAGATGCGCGCAGGGCTGGAGCGGCATGCTTTGACACGCTGTGACGTCTTCCGCATGCAATCCGCGCGCGGGAAAGAAAAAGGCGGAGAAGGGCGAAAAAAAGGCGGCACGGTGAATGTGCCGCCCTTGCTTCGCTTCGTCGATGCGCTGCGGCGGCTATCAGGCAGCCAGTTCGACCGGCAACAGCGACTCCAGCAGCGTCGACGTCTGGTGCGCGTGGCGTTTTAGCGCGTAGTCCAGCGCGGCCGCCTGTTCTTCGAGCATCTCCGTCAGGATGCTCGATTGATCGGCCGGCGCGAGCGTCAGATACGCATCGGCTTCGCCGTACGCACGTTCGATCCTCATGCCCGCCTTTCTCGCGATATGCATCATGGTTCTGTTGCGCGACAGGCAGTGCATGTAAAGCGTCGACACGTGCGTGTTGCGGCTGCGGATCGCTGCGCGCTCGAAGAGCTTCGTGCCGATGCCCTGGCCACGCGCGCTTTCGACCACCGACACACCGAACTCGGCCGTGCGCTCGCCGTCTTGCGCGGGCAGATACGCGAGATGCGCGACGCCGACCAGCTCGAGCTCGCGGTTGAACACGCCGAAGACCGTGTCGCGGTAGAAGTCGATCGCATGCACGTAGTGCTCGATGACATGGTCCGGCACGATCTGGCCGAAGCGCAGCAGGCGATCGTCTTCGCCGAGGCCGAGAAAGTGCGCGAGCAGGCGTTCGCGGTCTTTCGCGCCGAGTTCCCGAACCAGCACAGGCGCAAGGCCGCCCACGCGCAATGCGCGATCGGGTCGTGCGATCGGCTCTCCGGCTCGGACAGTAGTCTTGCTCATGGCGGGTTCTCCTATTCATCTGGCGGCATGACGCGCCGCAGCAGTGATTTTAATGGAAAGCTACATTCCACACTAGGGAAAACCCGTATTTCGGACTTGTCTGACTCGACCGGACAACCGGTTACACGCCCAAGTTATTGAATATTAAAAGATTAATTAAAAATGTGGATGGGCGCCTTGTGCGCTCTCTTGTCGCGGATTAGCTACGGCGCATGCTGCGTCGCAAAAATTACTTCGGGATGCTCAATCCGTGATCGACCATTCCGACGACCTGCTCGGCGAACTCCCCGTAGCCCATCCGGCCGCCCGGCTTGAGCCAGGTGAAGGTCCAGTTGATCATGCCGAACACCATCATGGTCAACGCGGTCTGGTTGTCGCGCGCGACGCGCTCCGGATACGCACGCGCCAGCTGGCGGGCGAACGCGGCGACCACGTCGCGCTGACGGTTCAGGATCACCTCGCGCTGCGCGTCGTCGAGATATTTGACATCGTTGAGCAGCGCGACATGCCGGCTGTGCGACGTTTCATATTCGGCGAGGAAGGCGCGGATCAGCTCCGCGAAGGTTTCGCGTTCGGTGAGTCCGCGCCGCTGGCTCGACCCTTCGACCTCGGCGATGATCAGCATCAGCCGCTTCGTGTAGCGGTCGAGCAGATCGAACAGGATGGCTTCCTTGCTCTCGTAGTAGTGGTAGAGGCGCGCTTTCGACGTGCCGCTCGCGGCGGCGAGATCCGCCATCGAGGTGCTCGGGTAGCTGGTCTGCGCGAACTTTTCTGCGGCGAGTTCGAGAATCTGGTCGCGTTGGGTTTCGTGGTCGGGGGCTCGGGTGCGGGCCATGGCTTGTTGTTGTCTCGAAAGCTGAAAGGGCCGCTCGTGCGCGGCGTTCGGCCCGTGCGCGAGCGGCCTTAGTGTAAGCGGATCGCGATCGTGCCGAAAGCGCGGCGGCGTGCTGCTTTCGCGTGCTGTGCTGGCGTGGATTGGCCCGCGCCGCCGCGCTTACCGTTCGTCGTAGCTCACGACCACTTTATCCGTCACCGGATGACACTGGCAGGTCAACACGAAGCCGTCGCGAATCTCGTGCGCTTCGAGCGTGTAGTTCCGGTCCATCTTCACTTCGCCTTCCAGCACTTTCGCGCGGCACGTGCAGCACACGCCGCCCTTGCACGCATACGGCAGCGCCAGTCCGGCGCGCAGCCCGACGTCGAGCAGACTCAGGCCCGCATACGGCAGGCGCAGCTTGCGGCGTTTGCCGTCGAGCACGATTTCGAGGTCGGCGGCCGGCGTGTTGCCGGTGATCTCGGCGGGCGGCACGCCCGCTTGCGGCAGCGGCGAACCGAAGCGTTCGACGTGAATTTTTTGCGGGGCAAGGCCAGCTGCCTCGAGTGCCGCTTCGGCGGCGTCCATCATCGGCGCAGGGCCGCAGATGAACGCCTCGTCGATGATGGCCGCAGGCACCAGCGCGTCGAGGAATGCGGCGCACTTCGGCTCGTCGAGCACACCGTTGAAGAGCTCGACGTCCTGCAGATCGTCCGACAGCACGTGATACAGCACGAAGCGGTTCATAAAACGGTTCTTCAGGTCTTCGAGCTCTTCCGCGAACATGATCGAATCGACGCTGCGGTTGCCGTAGATCAGCACGAAGCGGCTGCGCGGCTCGAGTTCGAGCGTCGTCTTGATGATCGCGAGCACTGGCGTAATGCCGGAGCCGCCGGCGAACGCGACATATTGCTGGCCTTGCTCCGCATTCAGGTGCGTGAAGAAGCGGCCGTCCGGCGTCATCACGTCGACCGTGTGGCCGGCCTGCAGCGTATCGAACGCGAAGTTCGAAAAACGGCCGCCGCGCACGCGCTTGATGCCGATGCGCAACTCGCCGTCGCGATCGTAGTCGGTGACGCCGACGCAGATCGAGTACGAACGGCGCATCTCCTCGCCGTCGATATGCGCCTTCAGCGTGACAAATTGGCCCTGCGTGAAGCGGTATAGCTCGCGCAACGGCGGCGGCACTTCGAACGCGACCGAAACCGCGTCGGCGGTTTCGGGGCGGACTTCCCGAATACGCAGCGGATGGAATTGCGGGGTCGGGGCGGCCATATCAGTAGGGTTTGAAGTAGTCGAAGGGTTCGCGGCAGTCGATGCAGCGGTAGAGCGCCTTGCATGCGGTCGAGCCGAATTGCGCGAGGCGTTCGGTGTGCGCGGAGCCGCAGCGCGGGCAGGCGGGCAGGGCCGGCGTGGGGTGCGGGGCGCGTGCCGCATGTGCGGCGGTCGTGCGCGGGACGATGCGGATCGCCTTTTCGCGGCTGTCCTCGCTGTGCGCGGCGGCGCTGCTGTCGCCGCTCGCGGCCGCGTGCTGGCTGGTGGGCGGCGCGATGCCGTATGCGCGCAGCTTTTCGCGGGCGTCGGCGTCAATCCAGTCCGTGGTCCAGGCCGGCGCGAGCGCGGTTTCGATTCGATAAGGCGCAAGTTGTGCGGCGTCGAGCGCGTGGCTAATGTCGGCGGCGATTTGCGACATCGCCGGGCAGCCGGAGTAGGTCGGCGTGATCACGACTTCGAGCGTGCCGTCCGACGCGCGGCGCACGTCACGCAGGATGCCCAGTTCGCGGATCGAGACCACCGGTATTTCCGGATCGGGGACCGCTTCCAGCGCGGCCCATGCGCGCGCCAGCGTGGGGTCCGCGAGGGTGTCGGCGATCCGGTGTGCGTGGATTGGCGTGGTCATCAGGGCTTCCTGTGCTGCGTTGGGACCCGGTGCGGTTGCCTGCGTTGATCGGCTCTTCATCGCGAGGCTTACCAGGTCGCGCCTGGATGTTGCCGCGCGACGCTTTGCAGCTCGGCGAGCAGAAAGCCCATGTGTTCCGAATGCTCGCCGTGCTTGCCCGTGCTCACATGCTGGACGGGTTCGGCAAGCGTGAGCGTCGCTTCATCGAGTGCGGCGCGCACGTCGTCGAACCATGCTGTCTCGAGATCCGATGTCTTCGGACCGATGCCTGCCGATGCGATCGATGCTTCGATCGCATCGGCGCTGAAGAACTCGCGCGTGTACGGCATCAGGTAGTCGAGCGCGGCTTGCGCGCGGCGATGCGATTCATCGGTGCCGTCGCCGAAACGGATCAGCCACTCGCGTGCGTGATGCACGTGGTAGCACGCTTCCTTGAGCGACTTCGCGGCGATCGCGGCCAGCTGCGTATCGGCCGATGCGGTGAGCGCGCTCCACAGGTGTTCCATCAGCGTCGAGTGGAGAAAGTTGCGCACGATCGTCACCGCGTAGTCCCTGTCCGCCCGCGCGGTGCCCGCGAGCGGACCGTAGTGCGGCAACTCGACGAGCGTGTAGTTCGCAAATTCGCGCTCGCTGCGGAAGCAGGCGTAGTCGTCTTCGGTGCGTGAGCGGCCGGTCAGCGTCTGTTCGAGCGATGCCGCGTGCGTGTAGAGCAGCCGCGCTTGCCCGATCAGATCGAGGCTCATGTTCGCGAGCGCGATGTCCTCTTCGAGCACCGGGCCGTGTCCGCACCACTCGGCGTTGCGCTGGCCGAGAATCAGCGCCGTGTCGGCGAGCCGCAGCACATATGAGAGATGTTCGGGTGTGGTGTTCATATCGCGGGTCGATTGCGCCTACATGTGATTGATTTCGTCAGGCAGCGTGAAGAACGTCGGGTGGCGGTAGATCTTGTCGGCCGCCGGCTCGAACAACTCGCCCTTTTCATCCGGCGCGGAGGCCGTGATCGCCGACGACGGCACGACCCAGATGCTCACGCCTTCCTGGCGCCGCGTGTAGACGTCGCGCGCCATGCGCAGCGCCATCGACGCGTCCGCCGCGTGCAGGCTGCCGCAGTGCTTGTGGTCGAGGCCCTGCTTGCTGCGCACGAAGACTTCCCAAATCGGCCATTCCTTGTTCACGGTTGTGCTCCTTGCTTTGTCGCTTCCTTGCTGATGCGCTGTCGTGTTTGCGGCGGTGCGCTTGTGCGTGTGCTTGTGTGTGGGTTTTTGCGTGCGTTTTTGCGGCGAGGTCGGGCGCGCGTGCCCAGCAAGCGTCACGCAGCCTCCTGCTGCGCGCGCTTGCGCTGCTTTTCCGCATGCGCGAGCGCGGCCTCGCGCACCCAGGCGCCGTCGTCGTGCGCCTTGACGCGCGTGGCGAGCCGCTCCCTGTTGCACGGTCCGTCGCCGTTGACGACGCGCCAGAACGCGTCCCAGTCGATTGCGCCGTAGTCGTAGTGGCCGCTTGCCTCGTTCCACTTCAGCTGGTCGTCGGGCAGCGTGACGCCGAGCACTTTCGCCTGTTCAACCGTGGCGTCGACGAACTTCTGCCGCAAGTCGTCGTTCGAGATCCGCTTGATGCCCCACGCGGCCGACTGGTTGCTGTGCACCGAGTCTTTGTCGCTCGGGCCGAACATCATCAGCACCGGCCACCACCAGCGGTCGACCGCCTCTTGCACGAGCGCGCGTTGCGCATCGGTGCCTTTCATCATCGCGAGGAGCGCGTCGAAACCCTGCCGCTGATGGAACGACTCCTCCTTGCAGATGCGGATCATCGCGCGCGCGTAGGGGCCGTATGTGCAGCGGCACAGCGGTATCTGGTTCATGATCGCGGCGCCATCGACGAGCCAGCCGATGACGCCGACGTCCGCCCAGCTCGGCGTCGGATAGTTGAAGATGCTCGAGTACTTCGCCTTGCCGGCGTGCAGCGCGTCGATCAGCTGATCGCGCGAGACGCCGAGCGTTTCGCACGCGCTGTACAGATACAGTCCGTGACCGGCTTCGTCCTGCACCTTCGCCAGCAGGATCGCCTTGCGCTTGAGGCTCGGTGCGCGGGTGATCCAGTTGCCTTCCGGCAGCATGCCGACGATCTCCGAGTGCGCGTGCTGCGAAATCTGCCGCACGAGCGTCTTGCGATACGCGTCGGGCATCCAGTCCTGCGGCTCGATTTTTCCGTCCGCGCCGATCACCGCGTCGAAGCGCTGTTGTTCGGGCGATGTGACGGCGGTGTCTTGCGGCTCCGCGTGGCCGGGGACGTCGAGGGATTGCGTGTACATGGCGGGCGCTGGTGACTGAGGTGAGGAGACTGTGGTTGGCAGTATAAACCAACCGATCGGTCGGTTAATTGGTATTTCCATGCAGGAATGGACAAACTGCGGCCGGGCGGTTGCAGGGGCATGCCATTGACAATCTTGATCATTGACAAATTTTCACAATTAAATCAATAGTTTAGAGATGGGTCGCGCGATACGATCCGAGCATGAAAATCTTGCATAGCGAATCGTCCCGCGGGTGGGGCGGCCAGGAAATCCGGACATTGAAAGAGATGGTCGCGCTTCAGGAGCGGGGACATACCGTCGAACTCGTTTGTCCGGCCGAGGCGGAAATCGGCAGGCGCGCCGCCGCGGTCGGCTTGCCGGTCCATCACGCGCCGATGACAACCGGCGGCGACCTCGCATCGATGTTGACGATCCGCTCGCTGCTCTCGCGTCGCGCGTTCGACGTGCTGAACACGCACAGCGGTCATGATTGCCTCGTCGCCGGTCTCGCGGCGCGCGCCGCGCGCACGCCTCTGATCGTGAGAACGCGGCATCTGGCGCTGCCCGTCACCTCGCTTGCCACCTATAGCTGGATTCCGCATCACGTCATTGCGGTCAGCGCGTGCGTGCAGCGCTACCTCGCCTCCGTCGGCGTCGCGCACAAGCGGATCACCACGATTTACGACGGCGTGCCGCAGCCTGCCGACGATGAACCGGCGACGCTGCGCGCCGAACTCGGCCTGCCTGCTGATGCGACGATCGGCTGCATGGTGGCGATGATGCGCGAGCAAAAAGGCCACGACGACCTGATCGACGCGGTACGCCCGTTGCTCGCCAATCGCACCGCGCTGCATTTCGTGCTGGCGGGAGACGGACCTGGTTTGGCACGCATCAGGGGGCGCGTCGAGTCGTTGGGCCTGACGGGCCGAATCCATCTGCTTGGCTTGCGCAACGATATTCCGAACGTGCTGCGCAGCAGCGACTTCTTCGTGTTGCCGACGCATCAGGAGGCACTGGGGCAATCGTTTATCGAAGCGATGTTGCGCGGTCTGCCGGTGATTGGGACGCGTGTGGACGGCGTGCCGGAACTGGTGGAGGACGACGTCAACGGGTTGCTGGTGCCGGCGAGAGACTGCGCCGCGCTGCGCGACGCGATTGTGCGGCTGCTCGACGATCCGCCGCTGCGCACGCGCCTTGCCGCGCAGGCAAGCCGGATCGGCGAGCGAGGATTTTCGGTCGCGCAGATGGCCGATGAAACGATCGACTGCTATTGCCGCGGCCTTGCCGGGCGAAAGAGGCAGCCGCGTTTTGCGGGGTTGGGGCAACTTTCATGAGCGGCGCCGCGCGGGCGGTTCCGGTATTGATGTATCACCACATCAGTCCGTCGCCAGGCATGATTACCGTCACGCCTCACCATTTCGCGCAGCAGATGGCGTGTCTTGCGCAGCGCGGCTATCGAACGCTGAGCGCTGGCGAACTCGGGCGTTACCTGTCGGGCCAGCCGGTTGCGCCGAAGTCGGTGGTCATCACGTTCGACGACGGGTATCTCGACAACTGGGTGCACGCGCATCCGGTTTTGCAGAAGCATGGCTTCAGCGCAATCTGCTTTCTTGTCAGCGCGTGGCCCGGTGAAGGACCCGTGCGGCCTCACGCGGCGAGCGATGACAGCCGGCCCCTGCCGCGCCTGTTGAATCATGCGGAAGGTGAGGCCGCGATCGCAAACGGCCGTGCGGACGATGCGATTTTGCGCTGGTCCGAAATTGACGAAATGCGGCGCTGCGGGACCTTCGAGTTCCACAGTCATACGCACACTCACGTTCGCTGGGACCGCGTGGCGCGCAGTCGCGACGAAAAGCGCGAGCGCCTGCGTGACGATCTGGTCCGCGCGCGCGCAATGCTTCGCTTGCGCCTTGGCGAAGACTCGGACCATCTGTGCTGGCCGCAAGGCTACTATGACGACGATTACCGCGAAGTCGCGCTCGGTATCGGTTTCCGTTACTTCTATACGTGCGCCAGCGGCACCAATGCCTTCGCCTTCGGGCGACGGTCTGGACCATCATGGCCTTCACCCGCTTTGAACGGGCATTCGATCAGGCGGCTCGAGGTGCGGAACAAGCCGGCGCCCTGGCTGGCAAGCCGGCTGTGGGTGCATAGCCGACCGCTCGTGAGCAGTGTGTATCTGTCTATCAAACGATAAGTCGCGCGAGATGCGCTGGGGCGTCACCGTCGGCCTACCCCGGCAGCGCCCGACTCTTATGTGAGTGTCGTTCGTCCGGCGGGGCGGGTTCGTGCACAATGTGCGCTCCTTTTTCCCCGCTTGTCTGATTGATGAATATGATCGCTCGCACGTTGGCTGTCGGCTGTGGCGCTGCCTTTCTCTTCACGGCGTTCGCGTCCGCCGGCGCGGCCGAAATGCCGCATGGTCAATGGGTCACGGCCTGGGCGACGGCGCTGCAGCCTATTCCCCAAACTGCGCAGTTGCCGGCGCTCTATCGCGCGCCGGAAGTCGCGGGCCGTACGGTTCGGCAAATCGTTTATCCGACGTTGTCCGGCGACAAGGTGCGCGTGCACATCAGCAATGCATATGGAAGCGCGCCGCTCGTGATCGAGGCGATGACGCTTGCCCGGGCGACGTCGGGCGCGAAAACGCAAGGCGGCGGGGCGAGCGTGAGATTCGGCGGAAAGATGTCGGTCGCCGTGCCGGCAGGCGGCGAAGTGGATAGCGATGCGGTTCAGGCGGACGTGGCGGCGGGTGAGCCATATGCGATCAGCACGTATATGGGGCCCGGCCAGCGGATGGCGGCGTGGCATCGTGTCGCGAGTCAGGTCAATTACGTGTCGGCGCCCGGCGACCATACCGGAGATGCGTCCGACGATGCTTTCCGGCAGCGCTTCACCCAGTACGCGTGGGTGACCGGGCTGATGGTCGAGGCGCCGGCGGCGACGGCGGTTGCCGCGATCGGCGATTCGATTACCGATGGTATGCGCTCGAGCCTGAATCAGAACCAGCGCTGGCCGGACGCCTTCGCCCGCAAGGTTGCGCAAACGGGCGACCGGTCGATGGCGGTCGTCAATCTCGGCATCAGCGGCAACCGCTTGCTGAGCGATTCCGCCTGCTACGGCGACGCGCTTCAGTCGCGCTTTCGTCGTGATGTGCTCGACCGGCCAGGCATCAGGACCGCGATTCTGCTGATCGGCATCAACGACATCAACTTCGCGCCGATGCCGCCGCGCGCTGGGCTCGACTGCGACGCTCCGCATACTCAGGTGACGGCGGACAGCCTCATCGAAGGATATCGGCGGGTGATTGCCGCTGCGCACGCACGTGGTGTCCGGGTCCTCGGGGCGACGCTGACGCCGGCCGCGCTTTCACCGCAGCGGGAGAATATCCGCCTCGCTGTGAATCAATGGATCAGGACGGGTCGTGCGTTTGACGGCGTAGTCGATTTCGATGCTGCTTTGCGCGACCCGGCCCGTCCGTCAACGCTGCGCAGAGCGTTTGACAGCGGCGATCACATTCATCCGGGTGACGCCGGCTATGCCGCGATGGCGGATGCGATCCCGCTTCAATTGCTCAAAGGCGCAGCACGCTGATGGAGAGCGAAAAATACCGCGTCATCGACTTGTCATATGGCGTTGGATCGCCTAGTATTCGCACCTTCGCTCGTAAACGAAGGTGTGCAGTTGGCCGCTGAGTCGGCCGTGGCGGCGCCGGATGTTTTAAGTGTGAGCGAAATAGGTGTTGACGAGGCGGGAGATAGTCTGCATAATCTCGCTTCTCTGCTGCGACGCGCGGCAGACACGGAAAGGCGGTGGTGGTTGGGCAGTGTGCGCCTTTTCTGTGACGCGATCTTTAACAATTCACAGTCG
>NZ_CADIKF010000031.1 GCF_902859875.1 Paraburkholderia solisilvae
AACCTCGATTTCCTCCGTGCAACAACGCTCATGTCGAGTCATGGGAGTTCGGCAGGAGCGCGAACGGTCACCCGTCTAAACAGATCCCTCGACCTCGGTCCGTTGATCGAACGCCCTTCTAGCATCTTCGATTTCAGCCAGGTGTATTTGCGCCCACATACCGAGTGCCCGGACGGGCTCGCACAGTGACCGCCCAAGTGCGGTCAATTCGTAATCAACCCGCGGAGGTTTTGTGGGGTAGATGGTACGCGTGACTAAGCCGTCCCGCTCCAGACCGCGCAGCGTGAGCGTCAGCATTCTCTGCGATATCCCGTCCGCCATGCGCTTGATTTCGTTGAAGCGCCTGGAACCGTCCCCGAGGAGGATGACGACCAAAACACTCCACTTGTCGCCGACGCGAGTCAAGATTGTGCTCACTCTCCGACAGTCGTCGTGCGTCGGATGGTGGTATTCACTAGTCACTTCGATGTGCTCCGGTATCAAGAATATGCCTTCCTGCAAAGTTACCAGAGACGATGACGAAGAGAGCCCCGGATAGGGCGTTCATGTGCCGTATGGACGAGGTGCACCTGCCCGCGGCTAAAAACGGCAGCGTGCCCGTCCAGTGTTCCACTTAAAAATCAAAAAACTGTTCGAACGCGAACGGGGCCACCTCTGTTTTCGCAGTTTCTGTATGGCAAGGTACCCGCTCCACTTATCTCCAACGCGCGCCAGGATTTTGCTCACCTTCCGGCAGCTTTCATGCATCGAGGGGTGATGTCTAAGGGCCACTTTTCTGGATCGGACGGAGAGGCTTGAGGGTGCACGTCGATATGCTCCAGTATCAAAAATGTGCCTCCTTGCGGAGGCTCACGATAGTTACTTAAGATGTCCAGGTCGCAACTTGATGCCGATCCTGGAGTCAATGAAGCTTTTGCACATCGACTCCAGCGTCTTGCGGGGAAACTCTGGTAGTCGGCCGATTGTTGCCGCCGTCGTTAGCAGGTTCCGACAGACCGATCCCAACCTTGAATTTACCTATCGCGACTTGGGTGAAGCACTTTTATCGCATCTAACGCCGGTGCAATTGCCGAGTGACCATCCACTTTGTGCGACGGCCCCCTGTGCGGGTACGACGCAGGAAGAATAAGGCGACAAGCGAGGCCACACTGGACGAGTTCCTTGCGACTGACATCGTGGTTTATCTACCTTCAAAATCGCTTGCGCTGGCAAGGTACGTCCGGCCGTTCATCATCTGAGTTGCCTCACTGTTGTTGCGAACCGTGCTCAAACCAGCTCGTATCAGTTGACAAGGTAAATGCGAAGCGCAGTGCAAATCGGTGAAGGTCAGACCTTACAACGTCAATCTATTTGAAGCCGTACGGTCTGCCGACACACACTACGGCGCTTTGTCACGGCTTGGGAGCCTGGCGGGAAAGATCCCATTGGCATGCTCAAACTTTCTACTTAGGAAAACTTAAATGAACTCACCAAAAAAGTTAGCTCATGTTGTCCTCTATTCTGGCCAGGTCCAGGCAATGCGAGACTGGTATTCGAATGTTCTCGGAGCCAGAGTCGTGCACGAAAACCCCGCCATGGCATTTTTGACGTATGACGAAGAGCATCATCGAATCGCGTTCGGAGATCGATCTGCCGTTGCCAAACTGGTGGATGGAATCGATGGACTGGACAAGCTGATCCCAACCGGATCCGAGAATGCAGATGTGAAGACTCCCGAACATCCGAATCGTGGTCTTGCGCACATTGCGTTTGCTTACGATTCGCTCGAATCCTTGCTTGAAAACTATGCGCGCCTGAAGTCGGACGGCATTCTGCCCGTGTACTCGATCAATCACGGTCCGACGACGTCGCTGTATTACGAAGATCCGGATGGTAACCAAATCGAATTGCAGATCGACAACTTTGAAACGATTCAGGAAGGCACGGAGTTTATGGAGTCAGATTCTTTCAGCAAGAACCCCGTTGGCGTGCCGGTTGATCCGGATGAACTGCTCATTCGGCTGCGAAACGGAGAGTCGCAGTCCACCTTGGTAACACCCTGGTGGTGACGCCGAGTGAGAGTGGCGGGCCGCGCGGAGCGGCCTTCAATTTTACGACCCGGTTTAAGTCACCAGAACTCGTGCCACCTCTTTATCGAGTCACCTTGTGGGAAATCTCCGAAACCCGGGCAAAGCGCATTCAGATGCGAGATCGCGTGAGCCGAAAATCAAAGGCGCTTACTCGAGACGCATATTGAAGGACTCGAGCGACATTCCAAGAGTCGTGATTGTCGGCGATTCGGCCCCAGACGTCGACCGTCTCTTGTTAGCCTGTCTCTGCCGAACGTGACAGGCAGAAGTCGACACCACTGCGGCCGTCGACCCAGCGCGACATCCACGGCGGCTTTCAAGGGTACACAGCCGTTCGTTGACACACATAGGGAGACGGGAGTTCGGCCGTAACGGTCATCGAGATCCGGTCGAATGAACGACAGTTATTTGATCGGAAACGCACTGTCGGCGTCGATGTCGGCATCTCATGCCATGGTTAATACCATTTCGGGCAGGCGGCGAGAGCGACAACCTCGGGTCAGCAATATAAGCGCACAGCCTCGACTGCGCCTTGGATTGCTTCAGAAAATGTGTTGTAGGTGACAATTTTGCGTATTGCGGGTAGCCCCAATGCCATGAGTGACACGATTCCCTTGCCAATCTGCAGATCATGGTACTCCCGGTTTGGATTCTGGTATTGCGCCCCCTTCACGCGGTTGATACCGAGATCGCCGACCAGCATGATCACGGGAATGCCTGAGCCCTCAGCGATTTGAAGCTCGATCCCTAAGCCTGTTGACGGAAAGCTTGCATCCGCAATGACCAAATCGGCCTCTTCGACCATGCGACGGTCCCAGTCGTAGCATAGACCTGCTTGATCCGCTTCAGGCTTGGATGCAAGTTGCGGATCGCTATCAACCAAGGCGTATCGTACGTTCTCGATGGCGTCTATTGCCCGTAGTTGCTTGGCGAGCCCGTGAACATAGGTTGTATATTGAGGAAAAACATCTCGGGGAACATGGGTAAGCCCACATGCTATGTAAATCTGCATTTTGTACTCAGTTTGGCAAGCGCACATTCGGGATCATGATTTGGTGACCCGTCATCTCGCTTGCTATCTCGTCAAGGAACTGGGCCGGCGTCATCGCGACAAACTCGCTGAGTAGCCAGTTCTTTTGTCCGTCGAGATAAGACTGTAACTGAGATGGCTTATAGCGGCAGATCTCACTAAGCCGGTGCATCGCCGAGAGTGTCAGGGTGATCGGCATTCGGTTGATTTCATACGATCCGGCAGTCTTTAGATACCAGAGTGTGTGAGCGCCATTGATATAGTGAAACACTCTGCGAAGCGAAGCGTTCAACTGACAAAGTGCATCCAACTCAGCAATTGTAGGCGAGTTTGCCGTCGCCCAAGTTATCGAAGCGACCGACTGAATAGCCGATGTACTCCCCGGGAGAGCTACTACTTCAACAGGGAGACGCCTCCGATAATACGTCCAATCGATGTTGTCGACGAACTCTGCCTGAAGCCGCACTTCACCTGATGCGGGATCACGGAGAAAGGCAGCGGTTTTCAGAGGTATAAAGCGCTCCCTTTTGTTTGCATAACTTAGGCAATAGGTTCTATGGACGCATACCAAATTATAAAGAATGTCCTCCAAGCTGTGACGCGGGGATGGCTCGGTCTCACCGAAATAGGAAATCAGAGCGGGTACAATGCCATGCTGCTTGATCGCAATCCCCTCGTTGCTAAGCATGATTCTGCTATTCGGGCCGCGCATAAGGTGTGCACCGACGCCGTGGTATGGAACGAATGCAATGCCTTTAGCGGCAAGTAGAGCTTTTGCGGCATTCATGAAACAGTAATAGAGCACGAGCGGGGCAGATTCGATCGGCAATCCGCCGGCTGCACGATGAAAGTTTCTCGCTTGGCGCCAATAGTGCAGCGCTTCGTCCTTGTGCTCTCGGCGAAGCCAAAGGTCGACATAGTCGAACGGGTCCAGAGTAAGGACCGTCTTCATGCTAAATTGCGGCTTCTTGACTGCTTTGGCTAAGGTGAGCGCCTTATTTCCGATCGCGATTCGTTCCATGGTCATACGATCACTTTTATATGCAGATAGAGAGAGTGCCCGCTCCAGCACGGCGATTTTGACCGCCGATGCTGCTCCGCAGGGGGTATAACTGTTTGGGGCCTGTGTTTATTTCCACGATGCATGATACCGCGCGCCTTCAGAATCGAGCATTTGCCCGCCAGTGCCGATCGATTCCTGCCTGAAAGTCAAGAAGCTCGACTACTTACGGTATATCTGAGTTATTTCAACTGTAACTTTGAAAGATCGCAGTCGGTCTTGGAGCGGACGTCGGTCGGGCCAGCCGCAACGACCGCTTTGGTCGAAGACCGAGCGTTCGTCCTTTAGAATTGGATGGCCGGTTATGGAGCGGAGCCGACGCTTGAACGTCCGAGCGACGACGCAAGTGAAGGCTGCTTGTGGCCGAACCCGGAAATTGAAATGAGTCGTCGCTCGCCCGGGCGCAACGTCAGCCTCGAATTTCCGCAGCCGACCCTAAGCGGACACGTAGGTCGAGTGGCGCACCCGTGGAGCGCGCCACTCGAATTGCCTGGTTCTGGTTCGGGCTGGCGTCCCGTCAGGATTTGATGAATTCGAGAAGGTCGGGGTTGAGGACGTCCGCGTGGGTGGTCAGCATGCCGTGCGGGAAGCCAGGGTATGTCTTCAGCGCACCGTTCGCGAGCAGGTCGACCGCGCGGGGCACCGAACTGGCGAACGGGACGATCTGGTCGTCTTCGCCATGCATGACCAGTACCGGCACAGTGATCTTCTTCAGGTCTTCGGTGTAGTCCTCCAGCCAGGAGGATACAGTCTCATAGTGGGCCTGGGCGCTGCCGGCCATGCCCTGGCGCCACCAGTTCGCGATCACCGCCTCAGACGGCTTGGCGCCCGGACGATTGAATCCATAGAACGGACCCTCCGGGACTGCCCGGTAAAACTCCGACCGGTTGCCAAGCATGCCTGACTTAACCGCGTCGAACCACTCCCGCGGCTGACCTGCAGGGTTCGCGTCGGTTTTCACCATGTTCGGCGTCAACGAGGCCACCAGCACTGCCTTGGCCACCCGCTCCTGGTGGCGAGCGACGTAGCGGGCCACCTCGCCGCCGCCGGTGGAGTGCCCGATGTGGATCGCGTCGCGGACGCCGAGGTGTTCGGTCAGTGCAGCGAGGTCGGCGACCCAGTGGTCCATGTCGTTGCCGGTGCCGACTTGCTCGGACCGACCGTGCCCACGCCGGTCATGGGCGATCACCCGGTAGCCGTGGTGAAGGAAAAACATCATCTGGGCGTCCCAGTCGTCGGCCGACAGGGGCCAGCCATGGCTGAAGACGATCGGCTGACCGGACCCCCAGTCCTTGTAGAAGATCTTTACGCCGTCCGGAGTGGTGATCGTAGGCATCGCTGTTACCTCCTATAAGAGATTGATTGAAGTGTTGGTGCTCCGCGAGGCATCGAGAATGCTGCCAGCGGCTTCTTTCGAAGTCTTATTTCACAATGCACATCTGAAAACGTATGAGCGGAGCGCACTCCGACAACGCTGCGATGGAATGCCGTGGCAGAACACGATGCTAAGCTTGGAATCTATAGCCATTGCCCTCTCCTTCCAGGATTCGACCGGTTTGACTGCGGTGCTGCCGTCGATGCATCGACGGAAGCTACTGCAAAGATAGGCGTCCCTTTCCCTGAGGACAAAGGTTTTGGAAGACCTTACCTATGCCTTGAAGGCATATCGGAGATCCAATGGAACTTCGACATTTGCGATATTTTGTTGCCGTTGCGGAGGAGGGCAGCCTATTGACGGCCGCTCAGCGGAGACTGCACACGTCGCAGTCGTCGCTGAGCTGGCAGATTCGCGATCTGGAATCCGAAGTCGGTGTGAAGTTGCTGGAGCGCCGGACACGTGGCGTGGCGCTCACCGCCGCTGGGATAGTTTTCCTTGATCACGCGCGCCTGGCGCTGTTGCAAGTTGAAGCGGCGACTGACGGCGCGCGGAACAGCCGGAAAAGCCTGTCTTGTCCATGGGTTTCCTTGCCGGGCAGGAAGTTGTGTGGCTACCCCATGCGCTACGCATCCTCCGGGAGGAGGCGCGGGAGACCGAAGCATCAAATCAGTGAGTCAATGAAAAGCCGCTAGCGGTCATGGTTGCAATCGCGAACGTCGTCAGTTCGCGCCAGCACGCCCGGTTCAACACTTGAATTACAAACGCTCCTTTTCTCCATCGCGCCAAAGCACCATGCGCGTATCGCTATCGTCCGCATATGCGTCCTGCACCTGCCTCGGGCGCCGGCTAGTAACCCGAACCATGCAATAAAACGCCAACGGGGTAAACACCAACCCTAGCAGCGTCGCCGTAATGACGCCGCCGAACACGCTGGTCCCTATCGAATGCCGGCTTTCAGCGCCCGCGCCACTCGACACCATCAGCGGCATCACCCCCAGCAAAAACGCCATCGACGTCATCACGATCGGACGAAACCGCATCGCCGAGGCTTCCACGATCGCCCGCTTCAAAGGGATACCGCGGCCGTGCAGGTCGCGCGCAAATTGCACGATCAGGATGGCATTCTTGGCCGACAGACCGATTACCGTGATGAGCCCCAGTTTGAAATAGATGTCGTTCGATATCCCACGCATCAGCACCGCGGCAACTGCGCCCGCGACGCCCAGCGGAATGACCGTCATGACCGCGAGCGGCACCACCCAGCTTTCGTACAACGCCGCGAGCACCATAAACACCGCAACAAGCGACAAACCGATCAGCAGTGAAGTCTGGCGCGTCGCATTAGTCTCTTCACGCGCCGCATCGACCCAGTCAAAGGCGAACCCACGCGGCAAAGCCGCGGCAAGCCGCTCCATCTCTTTCAGCGCCTCGCCCGACTGATGACCGGACGCCGCCCGCCCGTTGATGTCGAGAGAAGGATACCCATCGTACCGGTTCAGCACGACCGGCCCTTTCGCCCAGCGTAGCGTAGCCAGCGCGGAGAGCGACACCATCGCGCCGGATTGATTGGGCACCGACAAACTGAGCAGATCGTCGGCGCTCATCCGCGACGACGCTTGTCCTGCCACAATCACGCGCCGCATGCGTCCGCCGGCCGGAAAATCGTCGATATAGGACGAGCCGAACGTATCTCCCAGCACGTCCGCGATCCGTTCGAAAGGCACACCGAACGCGTAGGCCTTCGCCCGATCGAAATCGATCGCCACACGCGGCGCATCGGGCAGATCCTCGAAGTGCACCGAGGCAAGCACCGGGTCTGCTTTCGCCTGCGCGGCGAGCCGCTCGCGCGCGCTCGTCAGCGCCGCGCGGCCAAGACCGCCGCGGTCTTCCAGCCGGAATACGAAGCCGTCCGAATGGCCCAGCCCCGGAACCGAAGGGGGCAGCTGCACGTCGACGCGGCCGTCGAGAATCCTGTCGAACTCGCCGCTCAATCTGTCGCGCAACACACGCGCATCGACGTTGCGCTTGTCCCACTCCTTCAACTCGACAAAAGCCATCGCGACATTCTGGCCGCTGCCGGAAAAACTCCAGCCCATCACACTCGTCACATTCGAAATCTCGGGCTGGCGGCTCAGTATCTGCTCGACACGTTTGACGACAGCCAGCGTGCGCGCCTGCGTGGCGCCCGCCGGCAACTGGATCATGACCTGCAACTGGCCTTGATCTTCAGCCGGTAAAAACCCGGCAGGCATGCGCCAATACATCAGCGCACACACCGCCACAAGACCCGCATAAAGCACGAGCATCGGGCCCACCCGCCGCAATATGCGCGAGGTCATCAAGCGGTAATGGCGTGACGCCTGGTCGACGCTTCTCTCGAACTCATCCGCAATGCGGGTCGGCAACGACCGCATCGCTATGGTTGCCGTTGCGCGCCCATGAGCGGCCGGCGTTGCCTTCAACAGGTTCGCGCACAATGCGGGCGTCAACGACAGCGCCATAAACGATGACACCAGCATCGATGCGATCATCGCGATCGCGAACTGTTTGTAGATGCCGCCAACTCCGCCGGGAAAAAATGCCATCGGGACGAACACAGCGGTCAGAACCGCAGCCACCCCGATCAGCGCGCCGCTGATCTGCGCCATCGACTTGCGCGTCGCCGCGCGCGGCGAAAGGCCTTCCTCCGCCATCACGCGATGGACGCTTTCGACCACCACGATCGCATCGTCGACCAGAATGCCGATCGCCAGCACGAGCCCAAGCATCGTAAACGTGTTGATCGACAGCCCGCACGCGTACATCGCGCCAAACGCGCCCATCAACGTGACGGGAATCACGACGGTCGGCACCAGCGCATAGCGCAGATTGCGCAGAAACAGCCACATCACGAAGAACACCAGCACCACCGCTTCGCACAGCGTGATGACGACTTCGTGAATTGCCACATGGACGAAATGCGCATTGTCGAACGGGATCTCGATCGACATGCCCGGTGGCAATTGCTTCGACAGCTCGGCAAGCTTCGCGCGAATCAGTCCGGATGTTTCGAGTGCATTGCCGCGCGGCCCGAGCTGGATGCCCACCGCCGCCGCCGGCTTGCCATTCAGGCGCGACCAGAATGCATAGTTGTCCCGGCCTATTTCGACGCGCGCCACATCCGACAAATGTACGGCGCTGCCTTCGGGTTTGGCCTTCAGCACGATCTGCCCGAACTCGTCAGGCGAAATCAACTGGCCCTTCAGGCTGACCGACGCCGTCAACGGCTGGCCGTCGACCAGTGGCGTATCGCCGATCGTCCCGGCAGTGACAGCGGCGTTCTGTGCGGTGATGGCCGCATTGACGTCGGCGGCGGCAAGACCATACTCGCGCAGCTTCATCGGATCGAGCCAGATACGTAATGCTTCGTCCGCATCCCAAAGCTGCGCGGAACCGACGCCCGGCGTGCGCTTCAATTCACGCATCACGTAGCGGCTCAGATAATCGCTTAATTCAGCGGGATCGCGCGAGCCGTCAGCCGATGTCAACGCGACCAGCATCAGGAACGTGTTGGCCGATTTGAATACATTGATGCCTTGCTGCACGACCTGACTCGGCAGGCGCGTCTCGACCTGCTTGATGCGATTTTGCACATCGACCAGCGCAATGTCCGGGTTGGTGCCCGGCGCGAAGGTCGCGATGATCTCGAGTTCACCGAGACTGTCGCTCGACGTCTCGTAGTAGAGCATACCCTCTGCGCCATCGAGACTCTCCTCGATGATGCTCCCGACGGTTTCATCGACCGTTTCGGTGATCGCGCCCGGATAAGTCGCGTCGATAATGATTCGAGTGGGCGCGAGCCGCGGATACTGGGCGACGGGCAATTGCGGAATCGCCAGCGCACCGGCAAACACAATGGCGAGTGCGACGATCCATGCAAACACGGGGCGATCGATAAAGAAATTAGGCACGCGGAATTCAACTCATCTTTTAGTCATGGCCGCGGTGGTCCGCTGCGACACACATTATTGTTTTTCACCCAGAACGCGATGATGAAGTTGTCAAATCGCAAGTTCAACAGGCTGGACAATAATTTTTCGATTGCGGGTTTTTAATGGATATGTCGTCCGGCCCTGGCAATATGCGTGCGGCATTTTTCGTGCGCTATCCACGGCGATGTCTTGATGCGCCGTGTCGGAACGAAGGCTGCGGAATGTGTTCTGGATGGTTGCATTCACAACGGTTCAGTCGGCCCGGCAGTCCGAGGGCGGGGTCCACGTTCTCGGCGTTTTCATGCGTCTCGATCTGACGCGGACTGTCCACCCGTCAAAACAACGATGACTCATGCGCCAGGCGAAGCGGACGCCCCACGGACGAAGCTCTCCATACACCGTTCACGCGCCGCTACGTTAGTATTTTCTCGATGCTGTAGTGAGCCGATGACGCACGGATTAAGCGGCATTTCACTCCGACCATGCGAGCGTAAGCGCGACTTCAAACAGTTTTCGAGCGGCGAACGGTGGTAACCGAAAAGCCTGACCGAAAACTCAACCGCAAGCGCCGCCACGCTCTCGCGTACCGTTTGCTCCGTATATGCGTCGCATCCCAACACCTTACTTGCGAGGCGCTTGCATAAGCGCTCCCGCAACAGAGCGGAAACATGAGCAGAGAGAAAATACCTGATGGCCCCCTTGCTGACTCCCGAAGCATGCTCGACGTTCATGCGATGTTCAAGGCGGAGTTTCTTCTCGTTCCGGCGCTGATCGCCGGCGTTCCACCGGGTGACCAGCAACGCACCGACGTGGTGGCAGATCACGTTCAGTTCATGTGCGCCATCTTGCATGCGCACCACACGCTCGAAGACGAGTGTTTATGGCCCAAGCTGACGAATCGGGGCGCAGAGGAAGTGGTCAGAATTTCTCATCTGATGGAGGGTCATCACGCAGATATCGCGCGAATCCTCGATCAGTTAAACAATGAGTTACGCGCGTGGCGCGGCAGTGCCGGATCACTACACGGTCCGGCTTTGCTGCAGACGGTCAAGCAGTTGCTTCCGGCGCTGCTCGAACATATGTCCGCTGAGGAATCGCAAGCCTTGCCGGTGATTGAGAAGCACGTCACCGCTGACGAGTGGCAGCAGATGGCCGAGGCCGGAACCCGACATGTCTCGCAGGAAGAGTTCGTCCTGGCCGTGGGCATGATTACCTGCGCGAAGCTTGAAAGCTCGGCACACATGCCCCTGTCTCCTTTCGAACAACAGTCGCTGCAGGTTCTCGTGCCTTATGCCGAGCGGGTGCATGGTCGTGACAATCATGTCGGGATCAAACACTGGCTAGACCGGTGACAACTTGCGGGGAAGCAGCAAAGCTCACCAATCACAAAATGCCTTTTATGATCAAAAAATACTAGTCGAGTTGAGAGCAAGCGCGAGCCTCCGTTGTGGGTCGCCGCCGCATTCTTTGCCAACGTGCCGTGCGCGCGGCTGCGGCCGTTGTCCGGCCCTCGAAGTGGAGCGGCACGCGGCGACCTCCTGCCAGGCCGCCGCCTATCAATGAGATGCGCTTATCCGGGCAGCTTGACCTTGAAAATCGCGAACGGCCCGGAACGGGGCAAATGATTCCTGAACGTCACCTCCCATAAGTGGGAGTCGGCGATGTACAGATAACCCTGGCTGATCGCGAAGCCATCCGCCCACGAGAGCCGCCCGGGCGCGCGCACGAAGAGGCGCGACTTCACTTTGTGCGTGGCGGGATCGATGTCGAGCGCGACGATCGTGCTGTGCTCGAGATCGCCGCCGTAAAGCGTCCCGCGCGAGTCCATGATCAGACCGCCGGTCAATTCGGCCGAGCCGAGATACTGCACCTTGCGCGACAGTTGTGCGGGGCTTAGGCGTGCATCGATCAGCGCGCTGGTCGGCACGCGCCAGTAGTTGTGATCGGTGAGCGGCCGGTAGTAGAGCCATTTGGCATCGGGCGAGAGTGCGATGCCGTCGGCGTGGATGGCGACTATCTTGCCGTCATTCGTTTCCGCGGGTTGACCGTTGATCATCAGATGCTGGCCCGGGTCTGCGAAGGTCGAGCGGTCGCCGACCAGCACTTGACGCGATGTGCCGGTCTTGAGATTCAGCACGACGAGGCTGCCGCGCTTGCCGATATTGGTCAGATACGCGTAACCATGAACGAGGTCGATGCGCACATCGTTTAGCGAGTCGGTGGGGGCGACGATGTCATCGAAGCCATAGCTGCGGATCACCGTGTTATTGCCGAGGTCGAACTCGACCAGCTTGGGCCTGGCGCCCGGGCCCGCCGCGGTCAGCACGGCACGCCCCGAATCGAGTACCCAAAGGTGATCGGCTTTGTCTACCCACATCGCTTGCGGCACTGCCCACTCATGCTCGGTATCCGAGCCGGAGGTGTTCCAGGGACTGATCCGGATACGGGGTCACCGCGCCGTTTTGTGCACTGACTTCGACAAGCTTGTCGCCGGATTGAGCCGCGGGGGCGCTCGCGAAAAGGCGGCCTTCGTGGGACACCGCGACGCCAACGAGTTTGAACGTGTCGAAAGTCTTGACGGTTTCGAGAGGGGGACCGTAGTCGCCTTGCGGCTCGGCCGATTGAACCGGTGAAATACCGGCGGCAATGGTTGCACCTAGCAGTACGACTTTTGCAAGCTTCGCTACCTTCACTTTTATGTCTCCGTTGTTAAAAGGCGTGTTAGTTCAGACTGACGAAGAAAGGCGCAGTTCGCTATCGGAGTTTTTCTCGATCTGGAATTGCGATCAGAAGACATCCTTATAGATCGATGCAATACTCATTGCGGTTGAGACCGGTTCTTGCAACGAAATAACGATTGCTTGCTGAACGAATTCATTTGACGAGATCAATAAACCGTTTTGGATTTATTAGAAAAGCAGGTTGTCCGGTTGACGATGAGATGGCGCTCTCGAGCATGGGGACGACACAAATAAAAACCGCCGACACAAGCCGGCGGCTTTCTTTCGCATATCGCAATCGCGCGCTTACTTGCCTGGCGCCTGAATCATCTTCCAGCCGTTGCCCGCCGGATCGCGGAAACCGGCATCGACGCTGCCGTAGCGGTCCACCGGCTCCTGCGTGAATTCCACGCCGTTCGCTTTCCACTGCTCGTAGCGGGCGCGGCAATCGGCGACTGAAAGGACGAGCGGCGGCATGGCGCCCTTCGCGACCATCGCGCGCAGGGTTTGCGCGGTGGCTTCGTCGTGGATCGGCGGGCCGGGCGTAAACAGCCCGAGCTGGAACGACGGCTGTTCCGGATGCTGGACCGTCAGCCAGCGGTAGGCGCCGTTACGCACATCCGTGTGGACGCGAAATCCGAGTTTGTTCACGTAGAACGCGAGCGCGTCATCCTGATCGTCGACGTACAGGCCCACCACATTGACACCTTGAGTCATGACTCCTCCCGGGTTGATGGCTGGACTGTATCGCCGGCCGTGCGGCGCCGCTTCTCCAAAACTGCGATCGTGAGGTCAGGGCGCTGCGCGGCCTTCAGCACGCAGGCCGGCACGCGATCGACGGGTCCCGCGTTGGCTTGCGCTTCAGCACGCATCGCACCGGGATTGCGGCCGGTGATGTCGCGGAATACGCGGCCGAAGGTGCCGAGGCTTTCCCAGCCGGTCGCGAACGCGATGTCCGTGATGCCGAGTCCGGTGTCGCGCAGCAACGTAACGGCTTGCTCGATGCGCCGCGTCAGCAGGTAGCGATGGGGCGGGATGCCGAACGCCCGCTTGAATGAGCGCGCGAAGTGCGCTTCTGAGACGCCGCTGACGTCGGCCAGTCGTTTGACGGGCCAGGCTTCGTGCGAGGCGGCGTCCATGCGGTCTTTGGCGCGCAACAGGCGGCGCAGCAGAGCGGGGTCCTGCAATGCGTCGGCTTCGCCGTCGATTAGTTCGGCGTGCGGCGCAAGCGTATCGGTGGGGCGGCGGTTTGTGCGGGAGGGCATGCGTTCCGGATGCGGGCTGGCGGTATGCGGGTAGTTTAGGCCTATCGCGCCTACCCGCGATTCCGGCCAGCCCCTGGTCTCGCTGTCAACGTCGCATCAAACCCATGACCAGCGTGACGATGAAAATGACGAGGAAGATAAAGAACAACACCTTCGCGATGCTGGCGGCGCCCGCCGCGATGCCGCCAAACCCGAGCGCGGCGGCAATGATCGCGATGATGAAGAAGACCAGTGCGTAATACAGCATGATGTGACCTCCGTCGATTGGGAGCGCCGTGCGACGACGTGCACGGACGGTGTGGTGGCTGTTGCAAACCTTGTTCCTGATCGGCAATTCGCCCGTTCAGGCGCTATTCGTATGCTATTTCCACGCATTGCGTTTCACGCAGCCCGGGCATAATAGCGATGAGCAATGCGAATAATAAGGGTCGTGTTTGCATTGTTTGCCCATCCGTCCGCTCTCAATTGCCACGCCTGCTTCGGCCTCGAGCCACACGTCCAAGGCATCCGGCACCACGATACGGAATCGCGACAGGTTCGAGTGTTTCATCCTCGAACTGGAGATTTTGGGCGCCGCCATTGCGGACCCTTTCAGGAATGAATCGATGAAACCGACAAGGAACTCGCTGTGGTCACGCATTGGCCGCTATGTGACGTTTGGCGTGACCGCGGCCGCGCTTGCGGCGACTGTAACGTTCCTGTATTGGCGGCATGAGCAGCGTCTCGCGCAAGCCCAACCCGTCGCGCTGACCGGCATTGCCAGCCAGATGCGGCACGACGCGTCCGCGTGGACGCGCCGGGAAAAGGATGCATCGGACCTGCTGCGCGATATTCACGATCGGGATATTGCTGCGATCGGCGTGAGCCGCGATGCCATTCTGGTTTCGACGCTGCAGGGCGAAAAGTATTACGTGACGGATCACAACGGCGCGTTCTCGAACGCGCTGCTGCTCGGCGATCTGAAACCGGGCAGCACGTCGCCGTATCAACTGGTCTGGGTGCCGGACGCCGACGTGCGGACGGGGGAGGCGCGCTGGAGCGTGATGTTCGATCATCTGCGCGATGCATTGAGCCTGCTGCTGCCCGTGTTGATGATAGGCGGCATCTTCTGGCTGATGCGCCGTGAGATGACCGGCGGCGCGCGTCTGCTCAGCAAAGCGCCGACGCTGCGTTTCGACGATGTGATCGGCGCAGGCGAAGCGAAAGCGGCGCTTGCGGACGTGCAGGCCTGGCTGACCGTGCCGGCGCAGTTCAGCGGCATGGGTGTGCGCGCGCCATGCGGCGTGCTGATGACGGGCGGCCCGGGGGTCGGCAAGACGCGTCTTGCACAGGCGCTCGCCGGCGAATGCGGCGCGAACTTTATCGCGATCACGGGCAGCTATTTCAGCGCGAAGTATTACGGTGTCGGCATCCAGAAGGTCAAGCATCTGTTCGAGCTCGCGCGCAAGAACGCGCCGACCGTGATCTTCATCGACGAAGCCGACGGTCTCGGCAAGCGCACGGATACCGGCGGCGGTCCCGTCGAAGCGGAGAGCAATCGCATCATCAACCAGCTGCTCGCGGAAATGGACGGCTTTACGTCGAACGAAGGGGTGGTCATCATCGCGGCGACCAATCATCCGGACAATCTCGACGAGGCGCTGCGACGCCCCGGCCGTTTCGATCGGACCGTGCAGGTGCGCTTGCCCGACCTCGAGGACCGCGCGAAGATTCTGCGCTTCTACGCGGCGAAGCTGAAGACGGAAACCGACGCTATCGATTTCAACCAGCTGGCGCGTCTGACGACCGGCCTGTCGCCGGCAACGCTGTCGATGATCGTCAATCAGGCGGGGCTTGTCGCGCGCAAGTCGGGCGCACACGAAGTGGCCGCCGCGCATTTTCTCGAGGCGATCAAGATCGCGCGTATTGGCGATATCAACGGCGCCGAGCGTGCGTTGTCGGCCGACGAGCGTACGCGCATCGCCATCCATGAAGCCGGACATGGTCTCGTCGCCGCACTGCTCGATACCGGCGTGCTCGAAGAAGTCACGATTTTGCCGCGCGGCGGTGCGCTGGGCGTCGCGCTGATCACGAAAACACAAGACAAATACCTGTACCGCGAAACGGAATTGCGCAACGAGATTCAGGTGCTGCTCGGCGGACGCAACGCGGAACTGCTGATGTTCGACGAAGCGTCCAGCGGCGCCGCACAGGATTTGCAGGAAGCGTCGCGCATCAGTCTCGACATGGTGTCGAAGCACGGCTTCAATGTCGACGGCAATCTGTTCAGTCTGGCGGCGTTGCCGCAGCAGTACGCGGGCCTGCAATTGAAGAATGCGATCGAGCACGCAAACGTGCTGTTGCGCGATCTGAACGACGCGTGCTTCGCGCTGCTGCATGCGAACAAGCCGGTACTGCGTGCAATTGCCGATCAATTGCTGGAATCGGAGACGGTGCCGGGGGAAACGGTCTATCGGCTGATCCGCGAACACGAGGAATCGGTGGCGGCGGAGAACGCGAAGGCTTCGGTGGTTACTCAGGCAGCAGCATAGGCGGCGTAAACGTTAAACGTCGGGTTACGACGCGCATGCGGTTGCAACTATACGCATCGCCCGTCGCTATGCACGAAAGCGCGCCTCCGCCCACTCCGCATCGCGAGCGAGCGCGACGAATGCGCTTAGATAATCGATCGCATCGTCCGCCTCGCGCGTACCGAGAAAGATCTGCTTCGCGATGCCTTTCTTGCCGAGCCGCAACGGCGTAAGCGGCATCGATTCCGCGTATTCCTCCGCGAGCCAGCGCGGCAGCGCGGCGACACCGCGTCCGCTCGCGACCATCTGCAGCATGATGTCGGTCGTCTCGATCACCTTGTGCCGCCGCGGCACGATGTTCGCGGGCGTGAGGAACTGTGTGTAGATGTCCAGTCGATCCGTTTCGACCGGGTAGGTAATCAGCACTTCGCTTGAAAGATGCGCGGGCGTCACATACGGCTCGTTGGCGAGCGCATGTCCGTCGGCGACCACCAGCACCTGCTCGTAGTCGAACACCGGCTGGAAGCGCAGCCCCGGTTTCATCAGCGGATCGGGTGTCACGAGTACATCGATGTCGTAGCCGAATAGCGCGCCGATGCCGCCAAACTGAAAACGCTGCTTTACGTCGACATCCACATCGGGCCAGCGCGCGAGATACGGCGACACCACCTTCAGCAGCCACTGGTAGCACGGATGACATTCCATGCCGATGCGCAACGTGCCCCGCTCGCCCTGCGCGTACTGCTTCATGCGCGCTTCGGCGTGTTCAAACTGCGGCAACAGCCGGTTGGCGAGACCCAGCAGGTACTGACCCGCCTGGGTGAGGCGCATCGATCGTCCCTCGCGCGTCCACACCGGCGTACCCAGTTGCTGCTCGAGTTTCTTGACCGTGTGGCTCAGCGCCGACTGCGTGATATTCAGCACGTCAGCGGCCCCCGTCAGCGAGCCTTGCCGCTCCACTTCCCTGACGACCATCAAATGACTGCGCTCCAGCATGGCGACCCCACGGCTTTAAGATGCATGAACAGAACTAATCCTTGTATGAAATAAATCCATTTTTATTCATACATCGAAAATTCTATCATCGCTCCCAGACCCTTCTCTGTGGATTCTCTGGACAAGTACGAAAATGGCGATCACACACAACCTCGGTTTCCCGCGCATCGGCGCAAAACGCGAACTGAAGTTCGCACTCGAGCGTTACTGGAAGGACCAGTCGTCCCGTGACGAACTGAAAGCGGTCGGCGCACAGCTTCGTGAGCGCCACTGGCAAGACCAGGCGCGCCTCGACTTCGTGCCCGTCGGCGATTTCGCGTTTTACGACCAGGTGCTCGACATGAGCTTCACGCTCGGCAACCTGCCCGAGCGCGTGCGCGGGTTTCATGGCGACGCGCTCGACAATGCTTTTCGCGTGGCGCGCGGCCGCTCCGCGCAGGCCGCGGAGGAACACGGCGCATGCTGCAGCGGCGTTGCAGCCGGCGAGATGACCAAGTGGTTCGACACGAACTATCACTACATCGTGCCGGAATTCACCGCGACGACGAACTTCTCGCTAGACGCGACGCGGCTCGTTACGCAACTGGCGGAGGCGCGCGCGTGCGGCGTGAACGCAAAGCCGGTCATCATCGGGCCGGTCACTTACCTGTGGCTCGGCAAGTCGAAGGACGATTCCGATCGGCTCGCGCTGCTGCCGAAACTGCTGCCGGTGTACGGTGCGCTGCTCGATGCGTTTGCCGCGCAAGGCGTCGACTGGGTGCAAATCGACGAGCCCGCGCTCGTCACCGAACTCGATGCGAAGTGGCGCGACGCGTTTGTTACCGCGTACGACTCGCTATCCGCACGGCGTGTGAAGCTGCTGCTCGCCACCTACTTCGGTCAGTTGCAGGACAACCTCGAACTTGCCTGCGCACTGCCGATCGACGGTTTGCATATCGACGCGATCAACGCGCGCGACGAGCTCGTGCGAGCGGCGGCGATGCTGCCGGACACCGCGGTGTTGTCGGCTGGGGTGATCAACGGCCGCAATATCTGGAAGACGGACCTGAATGCGACGCTCGAATGGCTGACACCGCTGGCAAAGACGCTAGGCGAACGCTTGTGGATCGCGCCGTCGTGCTCGCTGCTGCATGTGCCGGTCGACCTGGAAAGCGAGCAGAAACTCGATGCCGAGATTCGCGCGTGGCTCGCCTTTGCGCTACAGAAGCTCGACGAACTGACAGTGTTGGCCGACGCATTGAACCACGGCCGCGATTCGGTCGCGTCAGCGCTGGCTTCAAACGCGCAGGCAATCGAGAACCGTCGTACGTCGCCGCGCGTCAACAACCCGGCTGTCAAGGCCGCGGTGGCGAAAATCGATGCGGCGCTCGGCCAACGGCTCAATCCGTACATTACACGCGCATCGAAACAGGCCGCGCGGCTGAAGCTGCCGGCGTTCCCGACCACGACGATCGGTTCGTTCCCGCAAACCGCCGAGATCCGCCATGCGCGCAGCCAGTTCAAGGCAGGCGCACTGGACGAAGCCGGCTATCAGATTGCGATGCAGGCGGAAATCGTGCGCAGCGTGCGCGAACAGGAAGCGCTGGGTCTGGACGTGCTCGTGCACGGCGAGGCGGAGCGCAACGACATGGTCGAATATTTCGGCGAGCAGCTCGAAGGCTACGCGTTCAGCCAGTTCGGCTGGGTGCAGTCATACGGTTCGCGCTGCGTGAAGCCGCCGATCCTGTTCGGCGACATCAGTCGCCCGAAGGCGATGACCGTCGAATGGATCACATACGCGCAATCTCTGACGGACAAGCCAATGAAGGGCATGCTGACCGGACCGGTGACGATTCTGAACTGGTCGTTCGTGCGCGACGATCAGCCGCGTTCGGTGTCGTGCCGGCAACTGGCGCTTGCGATTCGCGAAGAAGTGCTCGACCTCGAAAAGGCGGGCGTGCGCGTAATCCAGATCGACGAAGCCGCGTTGCGCGAAGGGCTGCCGCTGCGCCGCTCGCAATGGCATGCGTATTTGCAGTGGGCAGTGGAATCGTTCCGCCTTACCGCGAACGGCGTCCAGGATGAAACGCAGATCCACACGCATATGTGCTATTCGGAATTCAACGACATTATCGCGTCGATTGCCGATATGGATGCGGACGTGATCACGATCGAGACGTCGCGCTCCGATATGGAACTGCTCGATGCGTTCGACAACTTCAAGTACCCGAACGAGATCGGACCGGGTGTGTATGACATCCATTCGCCGAACATCCCGTCTCAGGAGCACATTGTGCAATTGATGCGCAAGGCTGCGGAGCGCATTCCGCGGGAGCGGCTGTGGGTCAATCCTGACTGTGGGCTGAAGACGCGTCAGTGGGCGGAGGTGGTCCCCGCGTTGACCAATATGGTTGCCGCCGCGAAGACGTTGCGTGCACAACAGCATTGACGATACGCGCATCCGCCGTGCGTTGTGCAACGCACGGCGGATGCGGTCCATCTCTCAAAGGTCGTATTTGAGTTCCGCGTAGAAGGTTCGTTGCGGAAACGGATGGAACAGGTAGTACTTGCGGTTGTTCAGGTTATCGACACCGAGCGCCGCGCCCCAGTGTTTGTCCACTTGCAGATGCACGCGCGCATCCATCACGAAGAAGCTCTGGAAGCCCTGATAGGTCGCGGGGTTGCTGTCGCTGTTGTCGACGGTCGCAAAGAGCCGCGTACTGTATCGCGCGGCGAGCGTATAGGCCCAGCGGTTGTCGGGCCGGTACGTGGCCGCGAGCGTCGCACGCCACGTCGGCACGTAGGGCACCTGCTTGCCGACCGCGGTACTGCCGGTGGCCGAAACGAAACCGTCGTCCTCCAGAATGCGCGCATTGACGTAGGTCAGATTGCCGGTCAACGACAATCCTTTGATCAACACATTGTCTTGCGTGCCGGCAATCTCCGCGCCCGTTTCCCGCGTCCGGCCGACGTTCTGCGTGACCGAAACGGGCGTCGCGAAGCCGGGCACGGTCGATGTCTGCGAGATCAACGCATCGGACACGTACTCGTCGAACACCGAGAGCCGCAACTTGCCGTCGCTTACGTCGCGTTCGAGCGCGAGTTCGCCGGACAGCACGCTTTCGGGCTTCAGAAAAGGGTTCGCCTGCACGAACGTCGTGCCGGTCTGCACGGTTTGATACAACTCACCGACGGTCGGAAAGCGCAACGCTTTGCCGAATGACCCGGTGATCGACCAGATGTCGGTCAGATCCCAGCGCAGCGACGCTTTCGGGGAAAAAGCATTGCGGCTCAGGCTCGGCTGATTGACCGACACGCCGACGCCGTTGCTGCCGGTCGCGAAGTTGAACCCATCGTAAGCACGCCACATTTCATAGCGGCCGCCGAGTGTCGCCTGCAGCGAAGGTGCGATGCGCCAGACGTCCTGCGCCCATAGCGCGACGGTCTGCGTCTTGCCGAGCGAGTTGCTGAACAGCGACCCTTCTTCGCCCTCGGCGGCCCAGTTCGCGGTGTTGAACGTCGGGCTGACAAGCTTGAACTGATCGTAATGCGCGCCGAAGCTCACGATATTCGCGCCGTCGATGCCTTGCGGCCGCCACGTGCCGTTCAGGTCGACCGTCGACCAGCCGGTGCCGCCCATGTCGGTGGTGCGGCCCGCGCCGCCGGCGAGCGCGGCGGGATAGACGCCGGTCGACAAGCCGCTCAGGTCCTGCAGGTAATAGAAGTTGCTGACGATCAACTGCCAGTCGAACGGCCCCTTGGTATGGCTGTCGACCGTCAGGCTTTGCATCAGATGCTCCTGCTCGACATTGTTCGCGGTGAACTGTCCGGCGATCGTCGCCGCGTTGTACGAAAACCCGCCGATATTCACATTGCCGCTCGCCGCGCCATAGAACGGTGTGCCGTCGGCGGTTTGCAGGTAGGTTTGCGCGCGCGTCTTCTGGTTGTTCTGCCAGTAGCCGAGCGCGTAGGTCGCGCTGAGCGTCGGCGTGAAGTCGTACATGACTTTCAACGCCGCATTGTCCTGAATCGTGTGCGTGAAGTTGCCCGCGCCGATCACCTGAACCGGTTGTCCGGTGCGGTTGCGATCGGCGAACGCACCGGTCACGACGGGCAGGTTCGCGCCCGCCGGCGTAGTCGATTGCGCGACTTCGCCGATGGTGATGGGCTGGCTGAAGCTGTCCAGATGGCTCGCGGAGAGAAACCACGACAGCTTGCCGACCTTGTCGCCGAGCGTCGCGCTGTATTGCTGCGACGGCTCGTTCTCGTGCGTGCCGTACAGGCCGAAGTGCTGGATCGCGCCCGTCACGTCGACGCTGGCCTCGAACCTGGTCGGCATGCGGGTCGTGATTTCGGTCACCGCGCCATACGAGTTGCCCGGAAACTGCGCGGCGAACGGGCCGTAGAGCACGTCGACGCGTTCGATCTGCTGCGGCGAAACCATAAACCATTGCGGCGAGCCGTTCTGGTTGTTGTTGTTGATCAGCGTGCTCAACAGCACGCCGTCCGCGTAGATCAGGCTGCGCGCGCTCGCGTTGATGCCGGTGGTGCGCGTCGCCATCGGCGCCTGCGTATCGCCGATAAAGCGCTTGCGTACGAGCACATCCGGCAAATACTTCAATGCGTCGGATGAATCCGTTGCATTGATCGTTTCGCGAATCTGCTTCGCGGTGACGCTTTCGGTCGTTTGCGGAAGCTGGTTTTTTTCCGCAAACGAACGCTGACCGGTTACCTGTACGGTGGGCAGCGCCCGTGCGTCGTTCGGCTTCTCGGTTGTCTGGCTAGCGGCGCCGCTTGCGGAAACGGCGCTGGCTCCGGTGTCGGCTGTGGCAGTCGATGCCGTTGCATCGCTGCCGGCCGCGACAGCCAGTCCGTGGGTCAAGCCTGCGGCGGTGAATAGCAGCACCGCGTGGGCGAGCACGCGCGGCGCCGCGTCACGCGGGCGTCGATGGCGCGGGAAAGACATGGTGAATCCCCTCAAAGCAAGGCTGGCCGGGCTTCAAGCATGAAGCCCGGCAGGGTCGCGATGCGCCGTCAGGGCGCCGCGATTCTTTTACAGACTCGACGTGAGGAAAACCGGAGGGGCGCGTGGACGGCCGGAAGGGAAGGCGCCGAGCGGCGTGAAGCGGGTGGACAGTACGGGCGCCGCCGCGCTCGCGATGAGCACGATCAGCAAGGGCAGCGCAGGCGGGAGGGTCGGCACCGCGACGTGGTTCGCGAGCAGATCGCAGTAACCGCACGCTGCGAACGTATCGCCGTTCATAGGGTGCGCGCTGTCGCCGCTCGGCTGATACGCCGAACAGAGCGCGGCAGCGGGCTCATCCGCATGCGCCGATACGACCAGCTGACTGACGAGCGGAACGAACACGATCAGGCACATGGCGAAGATGCCAAGCCATGCAATCAGCCGTGTACGTGTGCGATGGGCCATGGTGTCGAAGGGGGTGAACGGTGCGGAGTTTAACAAATCCGATAGATTTGTCATCCGGCGCTGCCCGCAACGCGCCGTTCGCGGCGCAACACGACCGGCAATCGTGCTGATCATGAGAATCAGCCACGCGTGCCGTCAAATCTTGGCTGTTTACTGCCGCCATTGCGGCGACGCACCGGTTCAAGCCTCCCGCAGCGCCCGCTGCGACAAATTGCCACCCATGCTTCCTCGATATCACACGCATCTGCTGCTGTTTCAGACTCCTGAGCGGTTCGATGATTGAGGCAATCCACGACCGGCAGGAGCCGAATCATGCAATTTCTCACACTCGTGCGCATCGTTCTTTCCAGCTTCTTTGGCGTACGCAAGCGCGCGTCTCATGAAGCCGATTTCGCGAACGTCAACTTTGTTCTGCTGCCGTTCGTTGCGGTGCTGTTGGCCTTCTGCATCGGCGCGGCCATCTTCGGTGTCGTGCATCTGGTTGCGCATGCAACCGCCACGGTGCAAGGTTTCTGAACACGCTGCGAGCTGGACGCGCACTGCGAGACGACCACGATGCGGCAGTCACCGCGTCCGTTTTTCCCGGCGACGGACGCTTCGGGAAGCGCCGCTCGCAGGTGCGGCTCGCACGCTTGAGGCAGCAATTGCCACCATGCAGTGGAGTTGGCCGCCATCTTCCTTCTCGCGTGTTTTCGAGGGACGCAGGTCAGCCAGTCTAAAATAGTGGGCCGGACTGACTGATGGAAGATGTGATGAAAGATGCGTTCGAACGTCGGGCCCTGCTGTTGCACCTCGGTGCGGTACTCGATGCGCTGGGCAAATTGCTGGCCCGTTCAGGCGACGGAACAGCCACGATGCGCGAAGTGCTGTCCGCGCATCGTTCGCTGTCGAAGCTGCCGTTGCTGCAGCACCTGTCCTGTGAGGTGACCGCGCGTGAATTCGCGCAGCAGGCGAGTGCGGCATTCGCCGCCTGGCCCGCTGCATTGCTCGAAGCGAAACTGGATCGCGAGTATCTCGCGTCCGTGGTGCGCGACGGTCTGTTCGCGACCCATCACGAAGGCTGGCGCGCGTATGTCGCGAGCCTGAAACAGGACGTGCCATGGTTTGGCGATGGGCTGCCGATGCCACCGCAAACTGAAGCCGCGGCGCTGCGGGAGCCGGTGCATCGTGCGGACGAGCCGCGCGGCACGCAGCACGAAGCAACGACCGCCGGCACCGGCGGTGTTTATCCGTCATGGCCGTGGAAGCCGCAGCGTTGAGTCGACTTTAAAGCGCACAGCAGGCGCGGTGTGCAAATCTCGGCAACGCGCCTGCGTCGACCGGTCAACTCTCGATTCACCCGCGACCCACCCGCAACCGGCTCGCGTCAGCTCGCCCGATGCGCGAGCGCGATCCGCGCCTTCGCCCCCGGGCTCCCGTCGACGAAATACTTATCGGCCCATTTCCCATCCGGTTGCAGCACAAGCCGCAGATGCGTGCCGCGCTGCTGCTCATCGATCGCAATCGCTCGTGCGCGATAGTGCTCATATAGACGCAAAAACTCCGCGAGATAAATTCCCGCGATGCGCTTGCCGCGAATCTCGAGCAGATTCTCGTCGTTGAAATGCTCGGAATTGTTGCTCATGTTCGCCGAGCCCGTGTAGACGATCGGGTTGTCGCCTTCCGCATCGATCACGAGGAACTTGTGGTGAATGATCACCGGCGCAAAAGGCGGTGCGTGTTCGCCCGGAAAGAGCTGCAGCTCCGGCGTGAACCCCGCGGGCACCGTCGCCGGCGAGAAAAACGCGGCGTCGATCACGTCTTTTTGCTCCTTGCTGCGATGGTAGAGCTCGAGGTTCGCGAGCTCGGTCGTGTTGAGCACCTTGCCGTCGTGTTGCGCGGCCTCGGCCCCCTGCGCCGATTTCTCGCTGATGTGATTGACGAGCCCGAACATCATCAGCCCTTTGTCGCCTGCCGCGAAGCACGCGTCGCGCAGCGGCTGGTCGGTCGGCATAAACAGGCAGAACATCACCGAATGCTTCGCCGTGCCGATGGCCTGGATAATCGTGTCGATTTGCACACGCTGGTCCTTCGGTTCAGGCGAGAAGAACACGCGCACCTTCGTGTCGCCGACCGCGACCGAATCAGACCAGCCGCTTGCCAGTTTCGCGGTTTCGGCGATCGTCGGATTCTTCGCGAGGCTCGCGGCCCGGTCGTTGTAAAGCTGCGCGAGCGCCGTCGATTCGAACAGATGCAGCACATTGGCCTGCTCGGTCAATCCCTCGGTCGTGAAGTTTGCCGAACCGGTCAGCAGTTGCGTGGGGCGTGCGCTACCGTTGCCGTCGTCGCTGACGATGAACTTGTCGTGCATGATGTGCGTCTTCGTGCGCGGCGAAAGCGTCGCGAGACCTTCCAGTGCATCGACGGCCGGCTGGTTCGGCGACGGCAGCGACTTGCCTTTTTCGCGCACCTGATGCGCATCATAGACAAGCGCGAGCGCCGCTTTGCCGTGCGCCTTGCCGAATGCTTCGAAAGCGGGCAACGCCCACAACGTATCGGTCAGGTGATACACCACGGAAACTGCGCGCCGCGCGTCGGCGAATATCGTCTTGAACGTGTCCTCGATGTCGTTCGCAAGCCAGCTTCGCAAGCGCAGCGCCTGTTGCGGCGGCGGCGCCTCGCCTGCTTTCAGATGCAGCGCGGCGACCATCCGCGCAAACGCCTGCGAACTGACCACCGCGCGATTGAACCAGCTGCCGATCCCATCTTCGATATGCGCCGGCAACGTGATGCGGCATATACCGGCTTCCGCTTCCAGGACGACCGGCGCGGAGCGCGAGCCGGTCACCGGATACACCTCATATTCGAAATGCTGCTGGCGGTCCGGCGGATCGATGCGCGCGTCCCACCACATGAACTTCTGGATCGGCGCGACATTGCTCGGCGCATCGTGTTGCGTGTCCGGCACGGGGCCGTCGAACGTAATCCGGTTCGGCAGCCAGCTGGCCGCCTCGCGTGTGGTGCCGGTCGCATTGGAAAAGCCGGGCGTCCGTTTGATCGCGAAACCGAGGAAATCGTTCCGGCCTTTGCCTGGCGGCCAGTCGAATGCCAGCAGGACGAGCGTGGGAGAGAGATAAGCGCGCACGACGACAGCCATGAAATGTCTCCTCGACCGAAATGTCCGAAGAGTTCAGTCTGGCTAACGCAGCGCTTGAAACGATGAATTTTGTATGTCGTTTTCGAGTCAGTACGACAACTCACCGCTTACCGCTCGTGTGCGTCATGCTTTCAGTGGTGTGATACAGAGGCGACGGCACACACGGCTACACGGTTCACTACAGGCGCTCGCTCGACGCCCGTCCTCTGCGCCTGAACACCCACCAGCCGGCCAGCACGGTCAGCCCGACGACGGTCAGCACCATCACCCAGAAGCCGTGATGATTCTCCGCGAGCGGAATGCCGCCGACGTTCATCCCGAACAGGCCGGCGACGATATTGATCGGCAACGCGAGCACAGTAACCAGCGTCAGCGTGAACAGCGTGCGGTTGGTCTGTTCGTCGAGACGCGCGGCAATTTCTTCCTGCAGCAGCTTGATGCGTTCGGCAAGACCCGACAGATCGCCGAGCACGAGTGAAAATTCTTCGGTCGAATCGCGTAATTGTTGAACGTCCCGTTCCGACAGCCACGCGGGCGGACGGACCAGCAGCCGGAAGATCGAGCCGGGTTCCGGCGCGAGCAGCCGCTGCAGCCTCACCAGCACGCGCCGCATGGCGCCGAGGTCGCGCCGGCTTTCCACGGCTTGCCTCGACAGAAAGTGGTCTTCGATGCGGTCGACCTCGATGCTGCTGCTGCGTACGATCTGCACGAGCAGATCGGCCTGGTCGCGCAGCAGGTGAATCAGCAGCTCCGCCGGCGTGCTGAAGATTTCGCCTTCGCGCACCGCGGCGCGCAAGCGGTCGACCGAGCGCAACTGCTTCAGGCGCGCGGTCACCATGATGCGCTTATGCGTGTGCACCCACAGCGTGGCAATATCCGACGGCGTCTTCTCGAAGTCGAAGATCACGTCGTTGACCACGGCCAGCAGCGCACCCTGTTGGTGCTCGATGCGAGTCGAGTGCGAGCCTTCGCGCAGCGCTTCGAAATAGCCGTCGGGCAGATTCAGATGCGCGTGCATCCAGCGCTCGCTTGCGACGTGCGCGAGATTGAAGTGCAGCCACAGAAACTCGCCGTCGCTGCGCTCCGGATTCGCCGCATGTGCGGCGAGCCAGTCCATCACGGCGTCGGAATCGATGGGTACGCCCGCCTGACCGGAAACGAACCGGAAGCTGCAAACCAGACCCGACTGGTCGGCTCCATAAGTAGATGGCGCCAGGTTCAGTTTCATAGATAGAGACGAGAGAACTGAGCGAGAACAGAACGTAAATCGGGGAAATTGTATTCAGTTGCGCGGATATTCTGACACATGCATTTCGCGGTCCATGCACACGGTCCGCATTTATACGGGATTTTAAGGCCTCGCGAGCGTGACGGCCGCGCCCGATATTATGAAGTTTCATCGTTCAGTCACATTCATCCCCAACAATCGGGGCCGCCCGACAAAGTGGGCCAGTGACACTGCGAAGAGCCCGCTGCGATGACGGCGGGACGCGCGCGCCAGTTAGACCTCGGGGAATTGCACCATGACTATCCGTCATCGCATTACGCTTTTGGTGATCTTGATGTTCGTCGCTCTCACGGCGATCGGCGGTTACGCCGTGTACCAGACGAGAGGGAGCGCAACCGAAGTCAAGAAGGTGACGGAAGGCGTCGTGCCCAGCGCGCTCGCATCCGCCGATCTCGTGTCGCAAGTGAAGGACGTGCAGATTGCGACAATGACGCTCGTCTATGCGCCGGACGCGAACATGGTCTCGCAGGCTGAAGACGAGCTGAAGAAAAAACGCGAAACCCTCAAGCGGGCACTCGAGCTGCAGGCGAAAGACGCCGCCAGCCAGGCGCAAAAGGGTCTTGTCACGCAGGCGCAGGAAAGCCTCGCGAACTATTTTTCCGCGATCGACGATACGGCGAAGATGAAGCTCGCCGGCAAGAACGAGATGGCGCAGGCCTTCCTGTTCGCGAACGTCGCCGAGTATCGCGACGAGCTCGAGGGCATCGTCGAAACGCTGCGCATCGAAAAGAACCGCCAGAAAGACGACGCGATCGCGGGACTGAACAACACGCTCTCGACCACCACCACCGCAATTGCCGCGGTAACCGGCATTGCGGTGCTGCTGCTGACGGTAATCGGCACGTTGCTGTACCGCCAGATCACGCGTCCGTTGAGCCGCATGCAGGCGATGATGAGCGAGATCGCGACCAGCCAGGACTTCACGCGGCGCGTGCCGGTGGGGCGCCTCGATGAAATCGGCCGCTCGATCGTCGCGTTCAACGGAATGATCGAAAAGATCCAGGAGAACTCGGCGCTGCTCAAGCAGAAGACCGCCGATATCCAGGCGATGCTGCAGAACATGCAGCAGGGCATTCTGACCGTGGTCGACGGCGCGGTGATTCACGCCGAATACTCGGCCTACCTCGAAGCGATCTTCGAAACGAAGGATATTGCCGGTCGCCCGCTGATGGATCTCGTATTTGCCGACACCGAGCTCGGCGCGGACGATCTGTCGCAAATCGATGCTGCCACGCACGCCTGCCTCGGCGAAGATGCGATCAACTTCGAGTTCAACCAGCATCTGCTGGTGAGCGAGATTGCGAAGCACATGCCCGACGGCCGCGTGAAGACGCTGGACCTCAGCTGGTCCGCGATCACCGACGAAAACGACACGATCGTGCGCCTGATGCTGTGCGTGCGCGATGTGACCGAGTTGCGCAAACTGGCCGCCGAAGCAGGCGAACAGAAGCGCCGCCTCGAGATGATCGGCGAGATTCTCGCGGTGAACGAAGAGAAGTTCCACCACTTCATCGATACGGCAAGCGGTTTCGTCAGCGAGAACGAGCGGATTATCCGCAAGCACGAGCTGCCGGACGGCTCCGCGATCGCCGAGCTGTTCCGCAACATGCACACCATCAAGGGCAATGCGCGCACGTATAACCTGCAGCATCTGACCAACATCGTGCATGAAACCGAGCAGCGCTACGAGGAACTGCGCCACACGGATGCGGAGCGCGTGTGGGATCAGGAACAGCTGATGGCCGAGCTGGCCCGCGTGCGCGAGGCGATCGACAGCTACGCGAAAATCAACGAAATCAGCCTCGGCCGCAAGCGTCTTGCGCGCCGCGGCAGTGGCGACGGCTATCTGCTGGTCGACAAGGAACACATCGCGCACAGCCTGCGTTTGCTGGAGACCGCGAATACCGGCGACGTCGATGCGCTCGTCACGATGCGCGACGCGCTGCACCGGATGCTGCGCGTGCTCGGCACCGAAAGCGTGGCCGAAAC
Organism: Paraburkholderia solisilvae; assembly: GCF_902859875.1. Lineage (GTDB taxonomy): Bacteria > Pseudomonadota > Gammaproteobacteria > Burkholderiales > Burkholderiaceae > Paraburkholderia > Paraburkholderia solisilvae. The sequence continues at coordinate 28,823 of NZ_CADIKF010000031.1, forward strand.
GCTGTCGGGCGTGATCGACTCGCTGCCGTCGCTGGCGCTCGAGCTGGGCAAGGAGGCGCCGGTCGTCCGTATCGACGACAACGGTTACCGGCTGCGCGGCCAGGCTGGCACCACGATGAAAAACGTGTTCATGCACTTGCTGCGCAACTCGATGGACCACGGCATCGAGGCGGCCGCGCAGCGCACTGCGCAAGGCAAGCCGGCGGCGGGTGCGATCGATATCGAAGTCGGTGTCGATCATGACGCGCTGCAGATCACGCTGAGCGATGACGGTCGCGGCCTCGCGTTGGGCAGGATTCGCGCAATCGCGGTCGAGCGTGGCTGGATCGAGGCGAGCGCGCAGGTAAGCGACGAAGAGATTGCCGAGTTCATCTTCCGTCCGGGCTTCTCGACGGCCGAGCAGGTGACCGAGGTGTCGGGACGCGGCGTCGGCATGGACGCGGTGCGCGATTTCCTGAGCCGCGAGCAGGGCAGCATCGAACTGCGCTTCACCGACGATCGCAAGGGCGCCGAGTTTCGCCAGTTCCAGACGATCGTCTGTCTGCCGGACAGTTTCGCGGTGGACAGCCTCGGCACCGATGCGCGCGCTGAAGACGACGCGGCGCAAGTGCCGCCGCTCGGTCATATGGCCGGCTGAGCCGGCCGCGAAGCGCGAGCCGGTGTACGGCTCGACGCTTCGCGTCAACGGAATTCTTGAAGGATGGGTGTGATTCAACAGTATGTCGTAGCAGCCGTCGCGGCCGGTGTCATCACGGCGGTGCTGGCATTCATCGCGCACCGGCTGCATCGCGCGAAACTGATACAACGATTGCGCGCGCAAGCGGATGCGCGGATCGATGCGTTGACGCGCGATGACGACCGGCATACGGCATTGCTCGCGCAGGCCGAAGAGGACAAGCGCGAACTGGAAGCGACGCTCGAGCAGGTGCACGGCGCGCTCGCGCAGCAGACGGCGCTGGTCGACGAAACGCGCGTCGCCTTGCGCGAAGCGACTGAGAATCGCGACCAGTGGGCGCGCGACGCGAAACAGCTCGCTCACGAAGCTTCGCGCCTGAAGGGGCTCGCCAGCACGTTTGAGCGGTGGCACGAACAGATGACCTCGTTGATGACACAGAATCAGGACATGCACACGAAAAACCAGGAGTTGTCGTCGATCGTGCGGCACGTGGTGATCGTGTCGCTCAACGCCTCGATCGAGGCCGCGCGCGCGGGCCAGGCGGGACGGGGGTTCGCGGTGGTGGCAAGCGAAGTGCGCGCGCTCGCGGCGCGCTCGGAGGAATTGTCGAAGAGCTATCGCGACAGCCTGCATCGCAACGATCTGACCACCACGGCGACGTTCCAGGATATCCAGGCGGGCGGCAAGATGATCGCGGCCTCGCTGGCGAGCGTCGAGGCGTTCGCGAACCAGTTCCAGTCAAAGCTTCATTAGGCGCCAGACGTGATTAGCGCACAGGCGAAGCAAAGCTTCGAGCGCATCCTGCACAAGGCTGCGCAAACGAGATTGACCACGCATCCGGACGATACGTGCAGCGTCGTGCCGCGCGCATCGCATGACGCGGCCGGGGCGGCCGCCGCCGCAACGAATGTCGTGATCCTGACGATTTCGTCGATCACGTTCCGGCTGTTGCTGATCCTGCACGTCGATGAAGACCCGGCAACGGTCGAGTACTTCACGAAGGGCGACACGGAGCGGCCGTTTCGCGAGGTCTTCCAGGAAATCTGCAACCTGTGTTGCGGCGCGATCAATCAGGAACTGTTGAACTACTTTCCGGATCTCGGGATGTCGACGCCGTATATGTTGAGCGCGCGTTGCCTGCCGTATCTGGAGGGGCTCAGGCCCGAGCTGCTCGCGACGTATGCCGTGACGCTCAATGGTTCGATCGAACTGGCCGCGACGTTGTGCGTGTGCGCGCATGCGCCGATCGATTTTGCGGCGGACGTCAGCGTGGCGGAAGACACGAGCGGCGAGCTTGAGCTGTTCTGACCGATCCGTTTCGAGCGCCGCTTCATGTGCGGCTTCAAGCGCCCCAATTTGGCAACCCGGCAGGCAAACACGATGAACTTCAACAAACCGGTCAGCAAGTTGCTGGTGCTCGACGAAAGTCCGCTGCACATGGACACCATCAAACGCTTTTGCGACGAGCACAACCTCGTTGGCGTGAAGGTGCGCAAAAGCCGTCTGCTGTCCGTGCTGCGCGCGAATATCGACCTGGGCGCGATTCTGCTCGACGAGAACTACGGCGGCTCGCTCGACGAAAGCGCGGCAATCGCGAACCGTGTGTACGCGGTTCGGCCCGAGTTGCCGATCATCATGCGGCGTGAGTCGCGCGCCACGCTCGACGATCTGCCCGACAGCCTGCGCCAGATTCTATGCGCGGCGTTTGTCGCATCGGACATGGCGCCGCTGCGCGAGGTGATCGACCGTTATATTTTCAGCCTCGATTATCCGAATGCGCTGGTGCGCGGCATTTCGGAAATCAGCGAAACGATGCTCGCGACGCTGTTCAAGGAGTTCACGATCGACTGTGAAACGCCGAGCATCGTGCGCGACCGCATCATCTTCGGCGAAGTGTTCAGCCTGATCGCGCTCGAAAGCGCATGGTGCCGCGGCTACATGATGATTCAGGCCGAAGAGGAGCCGCTGCTCGCGCTGCTCGATCAGCGCGGCACCGGTGGCGGCGCGGCCGACTTCCGCGATCTCAACGATCTGCTCGGCGAGTTGACCAACATGATCTGGGGCGCGTTCAAGAACCGCTACCTGGGCGACGCGGACACGCTCGCGCGCGCACAGGTTCAGGTGCCGCTGCTCGTCAATCACCGGCAGAAATACATTTCATTCGGCTCGGAAAATCCGCAACTGTGCTTCGTGTACCGGATCACGGATGAGGCGTCGGGCCGTTCAGTCGATTTGCATCAACGTTTCGTGTTCAGCCTGAGCTGGTCTCCGGAAGATTTCCGGGAAATCGCCGAGCAGCCGGGCACGACGGTCGAAGCGGGCGAACTCGATCTCTTCTGATAGGCGTTACGGAGAAACCAACATGGCAAAGATTCTGGTAGTGGACGATTCGAGCACGGTACGCGACGAAGTGGCCGGCTTTCTGAAAAAGAACGGCCTCGACGTCGACACTGCGGTGGACGGCAAGGACGGCCTGGCGAAACTGAAGGCCAGCCCCGGCACGAAGCTTGTGATCAGCGACGTCAATATGCCGAATATGGATGGCCTGACGATGGTCGAAAAGATTCGCGGCGAACTCGGCAATACGGTGGTCAATGTAATCATGCTGACTACTGAAAGCAGCCCGGCAATGAAGGAGCGCGGCAAGGCCGCCGGCGTCAAGGGGTGGATCGTCAAGCCGTTCAAGGGCGAAGCGGTGCTCGAAACGTTCCGCAAGCTGGCAGGCTAAACAGGTATTGGCGCGGCAGGTTTGGTTGCGCCAGCAACGACTGCCGCGCTTGCTTCGGATTTTGGCTTATGACTTCGCGGGGCGGCCCGTTTTCACGGTATCCAGCGCCGACACTGCGGCGATAAGTCGCTTCGGCGGCACTGCCGCAAGCAGCGCGAGGCCTGCGCGCAACAGTTCGCTCTTCTTTACTGATACGCCCGCATCGAGGCAGCGCTGCTTCAGTTCCGCGATCTTCTCGTAGTCGGACTTCGGCATGGTGAAGCTGTCGCGCACCACTTTGTCCTTCTTCGCGCGGCGAGGTTTTTCGTCCTTGCCGTCCTTGGCGACGGGTTGCTTGACAGCCTTGACGCTCTTTCCGGGCGCTTGCGCCTGCACGGCTTGCGGCGCCTTCACGGCCGTTTGCCTGGTTTTGGCGGCGGTTTTCACCGTTTTACCGGCACCCGTCACGTCTTTCGCTGCTGCTGTTTTTTCCGCTGCGGCCTTCATCTGATCTCCTCGTTAATCGTATAAACGATATAAACAGTATATACGGTTTGGTCGGCGGCCAGATTGCAGCGATGCGTCGGTTTTGTGACAGACTTGAAGTGCGCCGATGTAACGGACAGGTCGTGCCTTCTTCAAAACGCAAGTGAAGGTAACAGAATGTAACCAAATCGATTTATGTCCGTAACGCGCGAATCACGTTGACACACTATACTGTGCCCCACTCGGTGCGCCAGTCCCAGCGCACTGCTGGGGATCACGATATGCTGTCAGTCGACCGGGCGGCATCCTTGCGCGATGTCGCGGCCGGAGCGCCCGAGACGCCCGCCTATACATGGCCGGGCCGAACCCGCCGCCTTTCCGCCACCCTCTGCAAGCTCTTCTATCGCTGGACGCACTCCCGCGCGTATCGGCACAACGAGCGCCTGTGGCGTTCGGTTTCGATCGACCGTGACGTCGATGGCACCGTTACGGGTATGCGCATCGGCCGTCGCGGACTCACCATCGAGAACACGTCGGCGCTGCTGGCATCGCGCACGGGCGCGTGCCATCTGATCGCAGCCGGCCCGTCGATCAACGAGATCGACTACAGCGCGCTCGAACTCGAGCATGTGATGGGCGTCAATGGTGCAATCGCGCTGCAGGACAAGCACGACGTGCGATTCGACTATTACTGCATCGTCGATGCAGGTTTTGCGCGCAACCGGCCGGATCTGGTCGCACGCATCGTACAGCAACCGCTCATTCTGTTCGCCACGCCGCTCGTGCTGTGGTACATCGCGCAGTATTTTCCGCTCGACCATATGCGTTGCCGCGTTTTCGTGATCGAAGACGTGCAATTCCCGGCTGGCCAGCGTGCGCGGCGTGGCCGCGATTTGCGCGACACGTGTGCGCAGTCCGATCTGCTGCTGTTCGACGAGGAGCGCATGCTCGGCTTCAGCCTCGATGTGCGGCACGGCGTGTTCGATGGTCATACGGTCGCGTATGCGGGCTTGCAGGTGCTGAATTCGCTCGGTTTCGACCTGGTGTATCTGCACGGCGTCGATCTGCGCGATGCTTCGCGCACGCCGCGCTTTTACGAAACGCCGGGGAATATGCAACCGAGTGTGCTCGACCGCCATTTCGACGCGTATATCGAGCCGTCGTTTCGCCAGGCCGCGGCATTGTTGAAGCAGCGCGGGATGCGCGTCGTCAACCTGTCGGTGGACAGCGCGCTGAGTGTCGATATCTTCGAGAAGCGAAGCTGGCGCTCGCTAACGGGCTCGCGCACCGGGTTCGCGCAGCGGATGCGTGCGTAACGCTGCACCCGCCGCACCGTCTTGGCACCCACACCGTACGACAACAGAAAAAGCAGGCCACGCACGCCGCGCGAAGGCCGAGGCCACCCTAACCGTCGCGCCCGATGAAGGTCGTTCACCTCTCCAATACGCCGGTCGCCGGCAGCCCCGGCAATATCGTGTCGGCGCTGAACCGGCTGACCGATATTCGCGCCCGTCACGTGGTGTTCAACGCAGCCGCGTACCGCACGCGCACGTTCGCGATCGACATCGACTGGCAGACGCAGCGACAACAGGCGCTCGATGCAATCGCCGAAGCCGATCTGGTGCACATTCACCAGTATTTCTCGCTCGACGACACCTTCGGCGCGGGTTTTCACAAGCGCTTCGGCGACAAGAAGCTGATCCGTCAGTACCATTCGGCGCCGGACCTCTGGTCGAACGGCGATGCGAGCCTGATCGAGCGCATCGTGCACGAGGACGTGCCGCAGCTCGTCATCGCGCAGGGTCCCGAACGCTTTTATCCGCTGGCGCGCGTCGTGCCGAATGTCGTGCCGCTCGACGACCCGCGCTATCTGCCGCACCCTGAAGCGCGAGGCACGCCGATCGTCACGTTCTCGCCGAGCGGGCGGGCTTCAGCGTGGAAAAAGCGCTGGGAGACGAAGGGCGTGCCGCAAACGCTCGCGCTGCTGCGCAAGCTCGAGCGCGAGGGGCTGTGCCGGTTGCAGTTGATTGTCGATACGCCGCATGACGAGTGCTTGCGCATGAAGCAGCAGGCAGCCGTCGCGATCGACGAATGCGTGACCGGCAATTACCACCTGAGCGGGCTCGAAGCGCTGGCGCAGGGCAAGCCGACGCTCGGCTATCTCGATCAGCGCGTGCAATCGCAGTTGCGCGCGTTGACCGGCGCGAGCGATCTGCCTTGGGTCGACGTGCGTCTCGAAGAGGCGCAAGCGCCATTGCGCGCGCTGCTCGAAAACGCTGTCTTGCGCACGGAGATCGGTGCTGCATCGCGGCGCTGGATGGAGACGCACTACGCGGAGCGCGCGATGATCGAGCACTATCGGCGCGCGTATCTGGATGTGTTCGAAGCGCCGCAGCGGTTCGGCGTGTCCCGCTTCACGGGCGAGGCCGATGCGTGGCGCGCGCTCGCCTGTCCCGATTACAGCTGGACGGCGCGGCGGCGCTTGCATGCGGGTTGGCGCGATAAGTTGCGCAGCTGGCTGAAGGGTCAAAGCTGAAGGGGCAAGGCTGAGGGTCAAGGCTGAAGCGCTGAGCTGCGCAAACACCGCGCGGCGACAGCGAGGGGAGGTGAGCCGATTCGGGAGCACAAAATCGGCAGGTGAGCGTTTTCGGGAGCAGCGGCTGCAGACAATCGCGGCTGCGCATCCGTTGCATACACTGACTTGTGTGCTCCGGCATTAACGCATTTGCGTCTTCGCTTCTTCACGCCGCCGTCACGCCGTCACGATCAGCAGCACGCCGGTCAACGTCAGCGCGCCGCACCACAGCCAGTCGAAATTGATCCAGCCTTTGCGCAGCATGCCGAGGCCGAGATACTCGTAGGCGGCAAACGCGATCGCTCCGCCGGTGACCAGCGTGACGAGCGTATGCAGCACGGTCATCTGCCCGATCATGCGCAGCGATGCGGGCAGCACGCTTGCCGCCGCGATAGAAGCAGTCGCCGCGGAGGACGCGAGCGGCGCGCCGCCGCAGATCGGCAGCAGTGCCGGTAACAGCATCAGACCGGCGCCATGCATCGTCGCCATCGCGGCCGACCACAACGCGAGTCCGACGAAGCCCGCGGTCATCCCGACCCGCACGCGGTGACGATGACCATACAGATGGTGATACACCGCCCACCCGATCAGCACCGCGCCCATCGCGATACGCAGATGCGCGGTTTGCGCGAGCGCGCCCAACGCGACGGCCGACGTCATCACGAGCAACACCGATGCCGCGTGGCCGAGCGCGATCGGCGGCAACGCCAGCAGCATCGCCTTGCGGCTGCCGCGTTGCAAACCGAGCGCGGCGGCGAACAGCCATCCCATCGCCGGATTCGCGCCGTGAAATACACCGCTGCCGATGACGGTCGCCCACGTCGTGGCGAAGTCGCCCGCGAACAGATCGTTCATGATGCGTCGAGCGCCATGTATTACGGGTAGCAGTACGAGTCGGACGAACCGTCGCCGCCTTCGAGTCGAATCTGATGCGGACGATGCGTGCCCGGCCATTGAATGAAAAAGTCGTCCTCGAACTTGAGGCCGCCGCCCGGCGCCGCATCGAGTTTGACCATCCATCCATCGAGGCCATCCGGATAGAACTGATCGTCGATCACGCCGTACAGCGAGTTCGTGAAGTAGACGCGCTTGCCGTCGCGGCTCACTTCGACCATTTGCGGGCCGCCATTGAGCGGCTCGCCGCCCGCACCCGCATGCGTCGCGCGCGACACGATGCCGCCGATGCGCACGGTGCCGGTCAGCTCCGGATGAAACGGATCCGACACGTCGTATTGACGCAAGTCGCCGGTGCCCCAGCACGACACATACAGGTAACGGTCATCGAGCGACAGCGCGATATCGGTGACGAGCGGCGGCACCGCGCCGAAGCCTTTGAGCATCGGCGGCAACAGGTCCGCGTCGGCGGGCTCGGCGGGAATCTCGATGACTTTGCGTACCGCCCATTCGTTGCCCTCGCGGTACCAGGTCCAGATCGACGCGGACAGGTCCTTCAGGCTGATCACCGAATTGACGAAACCGTGCGCCATCGTCGGGTTGTGTGCGGGGCGCAGTTCGAACACGAGCTGGTTTTCCGCGCCGAAATCGATCACCTGCTTGTGCTTGCGCGTGTTGATGTCCCAGAAGTGCAGACGGTGCCCGTATTGGCCGCCGAGCAGCACGTCCGGCACGAGGCCGTTCTCGAAGGTCGCCGGCAGTCCCCACTCGCTCGTGACGACCGTGTCGTAGCCGAGGTGCCACCACGCGTCGTACGCGAGTTCCTGCGGGCCTCGATCGATTTCCCAGCGGCCGCGAATATCGAATGTTTCGTGGTCCATCAGGAAGATGCCGCCGGGCGCTTCGCCTTGCGCGTTCGCGAGCGAGGCCACGTAGATGCCGGCCGGCCCGCAATGCACGGTGTGCGGACGCGTGTAGCCGGCTTTCGATGCGACCTCGTCGGGCTCCAGTACGCGCACGATCTTCGGCTTCCTGGCATCGGGTTTCGTATCGAGGATATGGATGCGCGACGAACGCAGTCCCGGCACGATCAGATAACGGCGTTCGGAATGCGGGTGCGGTGCGTTCGGGCACAGGCATGAACTGCAGGCGTTCCAGCCGAAGTGATGCAGCTCGTCGCCGAGGTTCGGCATCTCGACGCGGTTGACGATCTTGCCGTAATCCGCGGACGCGGAGTCGACATCGACCACCGCAATAGCGTCGGGTTTCTGCCGCGACGGGTCGAAGCTCGCGACATACGCGAGCGTTTCCCTGGGGGCGTCGGCTGCGAGACGGGCTGAAGGATAAAAGGTGGGATCGGGTTTCCACGTCGCCATCACGGTTCTCCACGGTTGCCGCATGGGTCTCGCACGCGTGTCTCCTTGACGTGCGAACGGGCTGGACGCCATACGCATTGCTGATTGGCAGATGCTGCGCGGCCACAAAAGGTGACGCGTTCGGCATAGGTTATCAATCGTAGGCAATTAATCGGAGAAGTGGGGTGTTGCGATGCGCCCGATTGTGATGGGGAACGAAGCGATGCGATGTGCAATGAGCCCGGTTGGGCGTTTGATGGGAACGCCCGGCTGCCGTTAAGGTGAGCGTTTTCGGGAAGCGATGGCAAGAACGGGGACGGTGCCCGCGCATACGTCGGCTATATGGCGAATGCTTACTTCACACGAACGCCCGTAATGCGGCAGATGCGAAGCATGGTGAGTACGTCCGCTCTGCTTCAATGCGTATCGACCGATAGATCGCGCGTTCGATGCCTAGCGCCACGGCTCCGAGATTGTCGCGGCCAGTGCGAGCTTTTCGCGCACGAGCGCGGCGACATCCGGTACAGGCGCCGCGTGCACAGAGCCGATATGCGCGTCGATAAACTTCTGCACGGCGCCGTGCACCGCGCGTATCGACCATCCGTCGATGCCGGTGAGACGCGACGGCGTACGCTTCAGTTCGTCGACGAGGTCGCGCGCGTCGTCGAAACGAGGCGCGACCCCGGTGTGCGCGGCAAGCTGTGCAGCGCTATCGGCCGCATAGGCGCGGTCGCTGCCGAGCCGGTCGATGTCGAGCACCGTCTGCGCGGCGTGGCCCATGCGCAATGCGCTGAGCGCCCACAATGCAATAAACGCGCGGTACGCCTGCGTGCCTTCGATCGTGCGCGCGTACTGCTCGCACACTGCCGCGTACGCATCGTCGGACGAAGGCGCCTGCTCCGGCAGGCGAACTTCGCAGGCGTCGAGCACAGCTTTCACGATCGGCTCGTTGCGGTTCAGGCCCAATACGCGCAGCGGCGCGGCGACGAAGAACGTATTGCGCCATTCCTGATGCAATAGCCAACCGGATGCAAATTGCGAAGCGGGATTGCGCAATACCGCGACATGCAGTGCGGCCGGAAACGCGTGCTTGAGCCAAGGCAGTCTTCCGGACGAGCGGCAGAACTTGAACACCGGCATCTTGCCGGCCGCGAGTGTTTGTTCAGTGAGATGCTGCAGATACGCCTGCAACGCGGGAAACTCGGCGTCCGGTGTATCGCCGAAGCGGTCGGTGGCAAAGCGCCGCCGATAACCCGGCACGCCGCGCGCGCCTTCACGCATGAACGGACGATACTCGGCGAAGTAAGGCGCATTGAGCGCAGGATGACCCGAATTGAAAGTGGGCTGAAGCGCGCCGAGATCCGCGAGCTTCAGATCGCCGATCACATTGCTCAGCGGCTCGTAGAACGCGGTGACGGAATCGAGCGCGCGAAATCTCGACCACACCCAGGTGCCCGCGCTGCGCCATCCCGTATGCAGGAAGACGCCGCGCGACAGCGTGCCTGCGGGGTCGTTTAGAGGGGCCGGACTAATCGGACTACTACCTGGCAGCGCCATCACTGTTGTTCCTTGCACATGCATCTTCGATCGATGCGTGGCGATTATAGCCAATGCCGCTATCGCTTCACTGACAAGCGCCGCGCCGCGGACGGCACGTTCGAGGTAATACGCGACATGATATGCAATGGTCGCGTCGATTATTTCTCTTGCATATTTCTGATGTCAGCTGGATTTACACTTCGGGATTACCCGATATTGCCGCGTTGCAGTCGAGCCAATAAAGTCTGAGCGGATTCGGATTATTAAAGTTTTTGTAAGCCTTCAATTAATGAAACTGCCAGTCAACACAATTGACGCCGGGCCGGCTGGCCAGTTCCGACATCGGCATGTCGCGCATGTTATGGGTTGGTATCGATACCCATATAAGAATGACAAAAACCTGCCGTAAACCAGGAGTGGTACGCGCTGTAGCGCAATGGAACAGCGCACGGCTTGCGATGCGCGTTGCGCGGCGCTTCAGCGTCGTGATTGAGAGTATTTATTCATAAGTGGCAAATCACGCTATGAGAGGGCGGGATATTGCCAGTTTCACCATGCAGCAGCATTTATCGGTAATCCAACAAAAAATTCCGGGGGCCATACCATGATTCTGAAGAACCTGACGATTAAAATCCGGCTGTTTGCGGGATTTTCCACCGTCGCCGCCATTGCGTTTTTTATTTCCATTGTTTCGCTATATAGCCTGGGCACAACCACGGATGCATTCAGTCAGTTTGTGCATGGAATCGACGCGCGCGCGCAAGTCGCGGCGGAGGTTCGCGCGGCCGTCGACCGCCGCGCGATCGCGGCCCGCAACCTGGTGCTGGTCACGAAGCAGTCGGACCTCGATATGGAAAAGGACGCGGTGACGCGTGCGCATGAAGACGTCAGTTCGCGCCTCAGGCAACTGAACGAAATGATTGCGAGCGCAACCGATACCAGTGAAACGGCGCGCTCGCTGGTCGCGGAGATGAACCGTGTCGAGAAGCTGTACGGGCCGGTCGCGCTCGATATCGTCGCGCTCGCGCTCGCCCATCACCACGACGAGGCGATCCAGAAGATGGATGACGAATGCCGGCCGCTGCTCGCCCAACTGGTGAAAGCCACCGATGCATACGCGAGCTTTACGAAGTCCCGCGAGGAGCAGATCGTGGCGGAATTCGCGGAGCGCTATACCTGGCAGCGCAACCTGATCGCCGCGGTCTGCGTGCTGGCAGTCCTCGTCGCGATCTTCGCGAGCATCGCGATCGTCGCCTCGATCACGAAACCGATCGACAAGGCGGTGCGCATCGCCCGCACGGTCGCAACCGGTGATCTGACGAGCACGATCGTCGTCGATCGCGGCGACGAAACCGGCGCGCTGCTGCAGGCGTTGCGCGATATGAACGAACGACTGACCGAAACAGTCGGACGGGTCCGCTCGAGCAGCAGCAGTGTCGCCAGTGCGGCGCATGAGATCGCGGTCGGCAACGGCGACCTGAGCCGCCGTACCGAGGAGCAGGCCGCGTCGCTGCAGCAGACGGCGGCAAGCATGGAGCAGTTGACGACCACAGTCCGGCAAAACACGCACAGCGCGCAGCAGGCGAAAGCCCTGGCGTCGAACGCATCGACCGTCTCGCAGCGCGGCAGCGATACGGTCGGCCGCGTCGTGACGACGATGGAAGCGATCAGCGCGAGCTCGGGCAAGATCGCGGACATTACCGGCATCATCGAAGGCATCTCGTTTCAGACCAATATCCTTGCGCTGAACGCGGCGGTCGAAGCGGCTCGCGCCGGCGAGCAGGGGCGCGGCTTCGCCGTGGTCGCGAGTGAAGTGCGCAGTCTCGCGCAGCGTTCGGCACACGCGGCGAAAGAGATCAAGGAACTGATCGCGCATTCGGTCCAGCAGATTCGCGACGGCTCGTCGTTTGCCGACGACGCGGGCCGCACGATGACCGAGGTCACCCAGGCCGTGGCGCGCGTCACGCAAATCGTCGACGAGATCGCCGCTGCTTCGCAGGAGCAGGGGCAGGGCATCGAGCAGGTCAACCAGGCGATTTCGCAGATGGACGCGGTCACGCAGCAGAACGCGACGCTGGTCGAACAGGCGGCCGCCGCGTCGCAGTCTTTGCGGCAGCAAGGCGCCGCGCTTGACGAGACGGTGTCGTCGTTCCGGCTCGCCGTTGCCTGAGATGCGCATACGCGCTGCGTTGAGCGTGCCGCGTCGCGTCGTTTTGCGCGAAAGCGGTGCGCACGCGCATGTGCATACGGACCGGATGAGCCATCGATGAACTCCAGACGAGACCGATGAAGCCGATCTCCACGCATCGACGCGGCCGTGCCCGCCGGGTGAACGGCGCGAGTGCCGCGTTGTTGTCCGTGTGGCTCGTCGCGGTCGTGATGACGGCGATCGCGTGCCTGAGCGTCACGGTGATGTCGCTGCTGCTCGCGTATGTCGCAGGCGAGAGTCAATGGTCGAAGGCGCAAAAGGATGCGGTGCGCGCGCTCGAGCGTTACGAACATACGCATGCCGAAACGGACTATCAGGCATTTCTCGCGCATATCGCGGTGCCGCTCGCGGACCGGGTGGGCAAGCTTGAAATGGAGAGGCCCGCGCCGGATCGCGGCGTGGTTGTCGATGCGCTGCTGAAAGGGCGGATCGCGCGCGAAGATATCGACGGGATGGCATGGCTGTACCGCAATTTCCGTCATGTGCCGCTGTTCAGCGATGCGGTCGCGTACTGGGATGCGGGCGACGCGTACATTCTGCGGCTTCGCGAGATCGGCGCGCGTTTGCATGCGTTGACGCATGTCGAAGGCTCCGCCGACGGCGGCGCGGCCGGCGCTATCGATGAGATTGAAGCGGTCGACCGCCAGGCGACGCGTGCCGAGGACGGCTTCTCGCGCTCGCTCGACGAAGCGTCGCACATCACACGCGACGCGTTGATCGTCGCGCTGACCACCTCGGCCGTGTTGCTGCTCAGCGTCGTGACGACCTTCATGCGACGCCTGTTCGCGCGCGGCGAGCGGCTCGAAGGCGAATTGCGCAAAAGCGAAAAGCTGGCTGAAGTGACGCTCGCATCGATCGGCGACGCGGTGATCCGCACGGATGAAGCGGGTCGCGTCACGTATTGCAATACGATCGCCGCGCACATGCTCGGACGTTCCGTCGCGCATATGCATCTGCAGCCGTTCGACACGATCTGCGAACTGCGTGACGAGGCGAGCGGCGTGCGCGTCGCACCCGGCGCCCAATGTCCGCGCGCGCAGCGCGCGCAAGGGCAAGACGACGTCTCGCAACCGGCCTGTTACATCGTGCGCCCGGACGGCAGCCGTCTCGAAGTCGACTATGCGGCGACCACGCTGCGCGATGCGCAGGCACAGGTGATCGGCGTGGTCGTGGTGCTGTACGACGTGAGCGCAAAGCGCAAGCATGCGGCGCAACTCGTCTATCAGGCTACGCACGATGAACTCACCGATCTGCTCAACCGCCGCGAATTCGAACGGCGGCTCGAGAGCCTGCTCGCGCCGGACGCTGCTGGTGCACACGGCTATGCGGTGATGTTTCTCGATCTCGACCAGTTCAAGATCGTCAACGATACGTGCGGGCATGCTGCGGGGGACGAACTGATCCGCCGCGTCGGGGCGACACTGCGCGCCTGTTTGCCGGATCACGCGGTGCTCGCGCGGCTCGGCGGAGACGAGTTCGGCGTCGTGTTGCCGGAGTGCGCGACGGCGGATGCGCTGGAAATAGCCGGCCAACTGTGCGACGCGGTCACCGCGATTCGCTTGCCGTGGGACGGGCGGATGCTGACGACCGGCGTGAGCATCGGCCTGGTCGGCGCGTGCGCATGCCTGACGTCGCTGAAGGAGGTCATGAAGGCCGCAGACGTCGCCTGCTATATGGCGAAGGAGAACGGCCGCAACCGCGTGCATCTGTTCAGCGTGGACGATCAGGCGCTGTCCGCGGCCAACGCGCAGATGGAGTGGGTCGCGCGCGTGAAAACGGCACTCGACGACGACTCGCTGTGCCTGTACGCACAACCGATCGAACCGGTGCGCCGCAACTGCGCGCGCGCCGGTGAACGGACCGGCGATATCGGCGGCAAACATCGCAAACACGATTTGCACGATGCGGACCGGGCGCTGCGCCACGACGACACGCATATCGAAGTGCTGCTGCGCATGAAGGACGAGGGCGGTCTGCTGGTGCCGCCCGCACGCTTTATCGAAGCGGCGGAGCGGTTCAACCTGATGCCGGCGGTTGACCGCTGGGTGATCGCACACGCATTCGCCGCGCTTGCGAGCGGCTGTCATCACGCGCGGACGTGGTCGATCAATCTGTCCGGCGCGTCGCTCGGCGACGAGCATCTGTTCGACTACATCGTCGCGCAGCGGCTTCGTTATGGCATTTCATTTGACCGCGTGTGCTTCGAGATTACCGAAACCGCGGCGATCACCCACTTGCATCGCGCGATCGCGCTGATCGACCGCTTGCGTGCGCTCGGCTGCCGCTTTGCGCTCGACGACTTCGGCACGGGTATGTCGTCGTTCAGGTATCTGAAGCACTTGCATGTCGACTATTTGAAGATTGACGGCAGCTTTATTCAGGGCATGGTGCACAACCCGGTCGACCGCGCGATCGTGCAATCGATCAATCAGGTTGCGCATGCAACGGGCAAGCGCACGATCGCCGAGTTTGCCGACGGCGCCGCGATTGTCGAGTGTCTCGCGGACATCGGCGTCGATTATGTGCAAGGCTACGGCATCGGCTTGCCCGCACCGCTCGACGCGCCGGAGCCGCAACGGCGCATCGCGCGCGAGCGCGATGCGCTGACATACTGACTTCAGCGAACAGCATCGGTCAGGCACCCTCCTTGCTCGAAAACGAGTGTTACACCAGCCATTCATAAGGAGGTTTCATGCGACGATCCTGGATCATTGCATTCGTGTTGCCGCTCGCCCTGGGAGGCTGCCTGTCCTTTAGCAGCAGCGATCCGCGGCCGCCGGACCACACGACCGTGGTCGTTCCGCAGGATCAGGCGCCACACACGGTCTGCGACGGGCGCACGCCCTGCTGACGTTTTTGCAAGGCGCGTGGAGCCGATTGATGCGACGCCGGAAGCCATCGTGTCATCGCCCGCTCACGGTTTGCGACGCGGCAATCCCGGCCGCGTCGCGCATCACGCCGTCGGCAAACAGCGAGTCGCTTACCGGCAGTCCCGCCGCTCTCAACGCGCGCGCAGTCCAGATATTGCAGGTGTGAAACGCGTCGTAGGTGAATGTCGCGGCAAAGAACACACTGCCTTCGTAAGGCCCGTCGCCTAGCTTGACCGGCGTACCGGCGTCGCCGGTTTGCACCGACGACTGCAAAAACGCGTTCAAACCCGCGAGCCCTTTCTTTCCGATGCGCAGATCGATCACGCTCGATGCGCCAAACGCGTCCTGCGGTGGCGCGCGCAGCACGGTCATCAGCAACGCGGCGTGACTCGGGAAAAGTGCGCCGACTGCAGCGAACACACCATGGTCCCGTTCGAAGACGAAGCGCCGTTCGCCGAAGCCGAAGCAGAGATAACGCGCGCCGTCGAAGCCCGCGGCGAGTGCGCCGACAGCCGGCGCGGCGTCTTCGCGATGCATGCACACGTCGGTGTGCCATTCGCGCCTGACGACGGAAAGCGTCGCGACGGGCGGGCGTGCATCCGCGAACGGCGCCGGCGATGGAATCGGCGTGGTCGCACATCCTGCGGAGAGAAGCGATAGGGCGGCTGCGGCGGCGAGCGCAAACGCGTCGGGCCCACGGCAATGTCGACTTCGATTCCGCCACCGCAGATGCATCAGCCGATGCAGGCAGCCACGCAAACGCCAAGGCGGACGAGCCGTTACGCGTGGCCGCACGAGGCCCTCAAGCATTGACCGCGTCGACGATCTGCTTGCACAGCGCCTTGTCCGGAAACGGGCCGATGCCGGCATGCACATTGTCGATCATGTACTCGGGGCGGCCGGTGCCGGGAATCACGACGGTCACCGCGGGTTGCGCAAGCACGAACTTCAGCAGTACCTGCGCCCACGTCGTGCAGCCGATTTGCGCGGCCCAGACGGGCAGTGGCCGCTTGCTTACGCGCGCGATCAATCCGCCGCCGCCGAACGGCTGGTTGATCACGACGCCGATGCCGAGATCCGCCGCGAGCGGCAAGATGCGCTGTTCGGCGTCGCGATCGTCCGCTGCGTAGTTGATCTGCACGAAGTCCGGCTTCTCGCTGCGCATCACGGCTTCGACTTGCGCAAACGCACTCGACGTGTAGTGCGTGATGCCGATATAACGAATCTTGCCGCGCGCTTTCCAGTCGCGCAGCGTGGCAAGCTGCGTGCGCCAGTCGAGCAGGTTGTGCACCTGCATCAGGTCGATGCGTGGCTGTTGCAGCCGGCGCATCGATTCCTCCATCTGCGCGATACCGGCCGCGCGGCCCTCGGTCCATACCTTGGTGGCGACGAATGCTTTGCTGTGCGCATCGAGCCTGGTCAGCAGCGCGCCCGCGACTGCTTCGGACGTGCCGTACATCGGCGAGGAATCGATTGTCGAGCCACCCGCGTCGAACAGCACTTGCAGCACGCGCGCGAGCCGGGCCTGCGCGCTCGCATCGTCGCCGACGTCGAACGTGCGCCACGTGCCGCATCCGACTACCGGCAGCGGTTCGCCGGTCGACGGAATCGGGCGGCGTGTGATGCGCGGCAGCGGCGCGGCGTCGCCTTGCGCGGCTGCAAGCTGCTGCAACGATAGGGAAAGCGGCAAGCCGAGCGTAACGGCGCTGGCGGCGCGCAGAAAGCGGCGCCGGCTGCCGGGAAGGGAGGGTTGCTGCATGGCCTGGACTCGCTGTATCGCAAACGGGTCTGCGCACGATACGTCATTTCATCGGGGCACGGGTGAACGGCGCGTGACCCGGGTGGACCGCACCGCGCGCGACGGAGCATGCCGCACGACCACGCGCTACGCGCCTCGCGACCGCGTGCGCTGCCCGCGCAACCTGCGCGGGCCGTTCAGGACGGACGGCGCGCGATGAAATCGATCTCGACAAGCGCGTCGCGCGCGAGGCCGGTCACGCCGATACAGGTGCGCGCGGGCAGTTTGCCCGGCGGGAAATAGGCGGCGTAGACGGCGTTCAGCGTCGCGTAATCGCGCTTGAACTCGGTCAGGAACACGCGCGCGTTGACCACGTGCTCGAGGCCGAGACCGAGACCCTTCAGCACGATGATCAGGTTGTCCATCACGCGCTTGGTCTGCGCGGCGACACCTTCGGGCAGCGGCGCGGCATCGTCTTCGGGCAAGGTCGGCATCTGCCCGGTGACGAATACCCAGCCGCCCGATTCGGCGGCATGCGAAAAAGGCGCGACGGGCGTCGGCGCGCCGGGGACCATCCAGAACTGTGTTGCTTCAGACATGTGACGTAACTCCGGGAGAAGCGGTGAGCGGCTGAGAAAGGGCATTGGACGCGAGAGGGTCGAGCCCTGCGCCCGCTCGGGCAAGACCGGGCGACGGACGGCGGGCGTCCGCCGATGGGCGCACCGCGCAGTGTCGCACTTCAAAAAAGTCCATGCGTCGAGGGCGGCAGCACGATTTCGCATGCCGCAACGCGCCGCGTCACGGTCAGCAAAACTTTCGATGCGGTGGTATGTTGTCGCCTTGCTCGCGTCCGGCGTCGAAGTGCGTCGTACGCGACGGTACGTGTGGTCGCGCTGCACGGTCATGTTGTCCGCCGGTTCGCGCGCACGATACTCATCCCGTTGTCATTCAAATCATATAGGGTTCGACGTCGCGGCAGGCTGGCGCACGCCGCTCTCCCCTATCGAAAGACCGCTCCGGAGACAGGGCTTATTTCCTTGACGCGCAGGTCGCGTGACAGGCGGCGCGCGCGTTGAACGTGCGATTGAGCCCGACGGCAAAAACGCAGCAATACCGCAACTAGACAAAACGATAAGGCAGTGCCCGGACCGGCATGCCCGGATGTTCGTTCAAACTGAAAAGCAGCGTCATCATGATGATGGAAAGCAATAACCCGGCAGGCAACGGCTCGCCGGCAAACGAGGACTCGTCCCCGCTTCGCGCGTGGCTCGCGGTCGGCTCGGTGACGATCGGCGCCTTTGCATTCGTGACTACCGAATTTTTGCCGGTCGGCCTGTTGCCGCAAATCGCGCACGACCTCGGTGTGACGCCAGGCACCGCGGGGCTGATGGTCACGACGCCCGGTGTGATTGCCGCGCTTTCGGCGCCGGGCATGATGCTCGGCGCAGGCCGCATCGACCGGCGCTACATTCTGATCGCGCTGTCGGTGATGCTGCTCGCGTCGAATCTGATCTCCGCGTTCGCACCGACGTTCGGCTGGATGCTGTTCGGCCGCGCGCTGCTCGGCGCGAGCCTCGGCGGCTTCTGGACGCTCGCGCTGGCCGCGGCCAGCCGGCTCGTCAAGCTGCACGAGTCGGCGCGCGCGACCGCGGCCATTCTGGCCGGCGTGACGTGCGCGACCGTGATCGGCGTGCCGCTCGGCACGCTCATTTCCGAACTGGCATCGTGGCGCGCGACCTTCATGGCGACCGGCGTGCTGGTGGCGATCGCGCTCGCCGCGCAAGCGGCGCTCGTACCGTCGCTGCCATCGCAGGCGGCGTTGCGCTTCGCGGATCTGCTGGAACTCGTGCGGCGTGCGCATCCGCGCAAAAGTCTATTGATGGTGTCGCTCGTGTTCGGCGCGCATTTTTCGTCGTACACGTATATCGCGCCGTTCCTGTTGCGCGATGCGGGCTTCAGCATGTCGAGCATCACATGGGTGCTGCTCGGCTTCGGCATTATCGGTTTCGTGTCGAATTTCGCGGTGTCGACGGTGGTCAACCGCAGTCTGAAAGCAGCATTGATGACCATGGTCGTGCTGATGCTGACCGCGCTGGTCACCATGCCGCTCTTCCGGCATTCCGCGCCGGCCGTGACGGCGGTGCTGATGGCATGGGGCGTCGCGTTCGGCGCGATTCCGCTGTGTTTGAGCGTCTGGATGCAGCGCGCGACGCCGGATCTGCCGGAAGCCGGGTCGGCGATGTTCGTCGGCATCATTCAGGTGGCGATCGCGGTCGGTTCGTCGGTCGGCGGCGCGATTGTCGATCACGCGGGCATCGCGACCGACTTCCGCTTCGGCAGCGTGCTCGCGATACTCGGCATCATTGCGGTCGCGACCCTCAGCGCGGCCGGCGCGCCGGCTCGCGTCGACGAGCTCAGCGAGCATGTCGGCGCGGAGAAGTGCTGACCCACGCGGCGATGCATGCGGCGTGCGCTGTGCGTCGCCGCTGTGTCGGTGTTCCGCTGCGGCCGTGCCGCGCCGGCGTTACGCCGCCTCCGCGCTCAACACCGTCACCTCGCTGCGGCGGATAAAGCTCGCCAGTTGCGGTGCGTCGCGCTCCGCGTCGGTGACCAGCGACCAGTCGCGCTCGAGCGGCGTCCAGTGTTGCTGGCTGGCGTGATCGAGCTTGTTCGACGTGACGAGCACGAACACGCTCGCCGCCTGGCGGATCACGCACTCCTTCAGATACGCCTGCTCCGCGCTCGCTTCGCACAGGCCTCGCCCGGCGACGACGCCGTCCGCGCCGAGAAACGCCTTGTCCACCGACACCCGGCTCAGCGCAAGTTGCGCAATCGGGCCGAGCGTGCTCATGCTCGACGGCCGCAACTCGCCGCCGATCAGCGTGATCGCGATATCGCTCGAGGCCAGCACGCCGATGGCGAGCAGATTATTCGTCACCACCCGCAAACCGCGCCGGCCGGCGAGCAGGCGCGCCATCGCGGCGGTGGTGGTGCCGCCGTCGAGAAAGATCGTGTCGCCGTCCTGCACGTGCGCGGCCGCCACGCGCGCGATCGCTTCCTTCTGCTCGCGAAAGCTCTGGCGGCGCGTCTCCAGCGATTCTTCCGGTTCGTGCATGCCGACTGGCGCGGCCGCGCCGCCATACGTGCGCACGATGCGGTGTTCTTCGGCGAGCGCGCGCAGGTCGCGCCGCACGGTGGCCTCCGACATCTGGAAGTGCTCGCACAGCGCGCCGACATCGGTCATGCCGGACAGCACGGCTTTGAGCATTGCCTCGCGGCGGTTCGCTACTTTCATGGTGCTCCGGATCGGAATTAAACAGCCCGCGCGGCGCCGCGCGCGCACGACGCGCCGTCCGGCACGGCCATTGCGCGCGGCGAAGCGAAACAGTTTAGCGAACCTGCAACGCGAGACCGCAACGCACATCGACGCCAAACCGCGAGACCGCGCGAAATGCCGTTCACCCGATCGACCGCTTTCGCTCATTTTGCGCGAATCGATCAATTTCGCGGTGCAACGGACAAGCTTCACGCGCCCACGCAAAGCCCGTGCAGGCTCGCCGCACATTGCATGAAATGCCCGAAATTCAGGCATTATCGTAAACCCTTGGGCGGCACGAGGTTGCGCGTTCAAGCAGTACGTCTTAAACTTCGTTTTGATCGAATCAGTCAAAATAATGATCGAATCGGTAGGAATTAGTCAATCGGGAGACAACTTCATGGCTCAAATTCGTATCAAGCGCGCGATCGAGCGCGTGCCCGGCGGGATGATGATCGTCCCGCTGCTGGCGGGCGCGCTGGTCGCGACCTTCGTGCCGGACATGCCGAAATTCTTCGGCTCGTTCACCAACGCGCTTTTCACCGGCGCGCTGCCGATTCTCGCGGTGTTCTACGTGTGCATGGGCGCGAGCATCGACGTGAAAGCGACGCCGTATATCGTGAAGAAAGGCGGCGCGCTGTTTGCCGCGAAGGTCGGCACGGCGATCCTGGTCGGCGTGGTGCTCGGCCATTTCCTCGGCGAGCAGCCGATCACGTCGGGCCTGTTCGCCGGTCTGTCGACGCTCGCGGTGGTCGCCGCGATGAACGACACGAACGGCGGCCTCTATATGGCGCTGATGGGCCAATACGGCCGTTCGGAAGACGTCGGCGCGTATTCGATCATGTCGCTCGAATCGGGTCCGTTCCTGACGATGGTCACGCTCGGCGTCGCCGGGTTGTCCGCGTTTCCGTGGCAGACGCTCGTCGGCAGCATTCTGCCGCTCGCGTTCGGCATGCTGCTCGGCAACCTCGATCGCGAGATGCGCGACTTTCTCGGCCGCGCGGTGCCGGTGATGATTCCGTTCTTCGCGTTGGCGCTCGGCGCGGGCCTCGATCTGCACAAGGTCTGGCAAGCTGGCCTGCTCGGCATCGGGCTCGGCTTCGCGGTCGTCATCGTGACCGGCGTTCCGCTCTATATCATCGATCGTCTGACGAGCGGCACCGGCGTGGCCGGCGTGTCGGCTGCCAACACCGCGGGCAACGCGGCGGCGGTGCCCGCGTTGATCGCCGCGGCCAATCCGGCGTATGCGGAGGCCGCGAAGAGCGCAACGCTGCTGGTCGCCGCATGCGTGGTGGTCACGGCCATCGTATGTCCGCTGCTGACCGCGGCGGTCGCAAAGCGCGTGGTGCCGCAGCGTGTCAATGGCAACCGGGAGACCGTGCAGTGAGCATGTTGATCGTCGCCGACGACCTGTCCGGCGCGGCCGATTGCGCGATTGGCTTTGCCAACGCGGGGCGCCGCACCGTGGTCGCGCTCGGCGCGGATGAAGCGGTGCAGGCCGCCAATGACGCCGCGTCCGGCCGTGCGGCCGTGATCGCGCTCGATACGGACTCGCGACGTCTCGCGCCCGCCGATGCGGCGCGCCGCGTCGCGCACGCGTGGCAAGCGCTCGGCGGCACGCAGGGCGTGCGCGCCGCGCAGCGGCGGCGCCTGTACAAGAAGATCGATTCGACGTTGCGCGGCAACTGGGTTGCCGAAGTCGCGGCGCTGCAGCCGCTCGCGGGCCTCGCGATCGTGGCGCCGGCGTTTCCGGCGACCGGCCGCACGGTGCGCGACGGCCGCGTCTATGTGCGAGGCGTGCCGCTTGGCGAAACCGAGACATGGCGGCTCGAGCACGCGGGCCGCACTGCGGACTTGCAGCCGATGCTCGAGGAAGCGGGCTTGCGCACCGCGCAGCTCGGCATCGAACGGCTGCGCGACGCACCGGCCGATGCGCTCGTTCGGGCCATCGCCGCACGCATCGAAAACGGCGTGCAGGCGTTGATTGTCGATGCGCAAAGCGAGGCCGACCTGAACCTGCTCGCGCGCGCGACGCTTGCGCTGAACGACGCGTTCTTCTGGGTCGGTTCCGGCGGTCTCGCGCGCGAACTGGCCGCGCTGCCCGAACTGTTCGACACGGCCGCACCGTCGCCGCTCGCACCCGCGCGTCACGACGGCCCGATCCTGACGCTGGTCGGCAGCCTGTCGGCGGTGTCCGTCGAACAATGCGCGCTGCTGCGCGAGCGCACCGGCATGACCGAACTGACCGTGCCGCCTGCGGTGCTGCGCGGCGCGGCGAACCATCCGGACCGCGCGGCGTGGCGGGCCGCCATCGGCGCGCCGCTCGCGGCGGGCGTCGATCTGCTGGTGCGCATCGGCCGCGACGACGCGTTCGATCCGGCCGAAGGCGCGCAATTGTCGACGGCGCTTGCCGCGCTCGTCGAGCCGCATATCGGCCACCTTGCGGGTCTGATCGCGACCGGCGGCGAAACCGCGCGCGCGATGCTGAGCGCCGCCGGCATCGGCAGCCTTGAACTGTTGACCGAAGTCGAGCCGGGCGTCGCGGTCGCGCAGCCGTCGGACGACGCGCGGCGCCTGACGATCGTCACCAAAGCCGGCGCGTTCGGCAGCGAGCATGCGCTGTACGGTGCATGGCTGCATCTGCGCGGCATGCAGGAACCGGCACAGCCCGGGTCGCAACCCGGGCAGCCCGGATCGCAGCCGGCTCCGCAAGCCGGCCGCGCACACGAACAAACCTCCCTCTGAACTGAAGCACCGAGAAGCCATGAGTCACTATCTACCCGTAATCGGCATCACGATGGGCGACGCCACCGGCGTGGGGCCCGAGATCATCGTCAAGAGCCTTGCTCACGAGGCGGTCTATCAGCAGTGCCGCCCGCTCGTGATCGGCGATGCGAAGCGTCTCGAACGCGCCGCGCAAATCGTCGGCAGTGCGGCGCAAGTGCGTCGCATCGAGCGTGCGTCCGAAGCCCGCTACGAGCCCGGTACGATCGACTGCATCGACCTCGGCCTGATTCCTGCCGACCTGCCGTTCGGCAAGCTGTCGCCGGTGGCCGGCGATGCGGCCTATCAGTTCATTGCGCGTGCGGTCGAACTCGCGAAGGCGAACGAGATCGACGCGATCTGCACTGCGCCGCTCAACAAGGAAGCGCTGCACGCGGGCGGCCACAAGTTCCCGGGTCACACCGAGATGCTCGCGTATCTGACCGGCATCGACGAAGTGTCGATGATGCTGGTCGCGCCGCAACTGCGCGTGATTCACGTGACGACCCACATCGGCATCATCGACGCGATTCGCAAGATCGAGCCGGGACTCGTGAAACGCACGATCGAGCGCGGCCACGCCACGCTCGTGAAGGCGGGCATCGCGAATCCGCGTATTGCCGTGTGCGGCATCAATCCGCATGCCGGTGAAAACGGTCTGTTCGGTTATGGCGAGGAAGAAGAGAAGATCGTGCCGGCCGTGCGCGAATTGCGTGAGCGCGGCTGGAGCATCGAAGGTCCGCTGCCGGCCGATACATTGTTTTTCCGCGCCGGACGCGGCGATTTCGACCTCGTGGTGGCGATGTATCACGATCAGGGGCACGGGCCGGTCAAGGTGCTCGGCCTCGAAGCGGGCGTCAACGTAACGGTCGGGTTGCAGGTCGTGCGCACGTCGGTCGATCACGGTACCGCGTTCGACATCGCGGGCAAGGGCGTCGCCGATGAAGGCAGTCTGCTCGAAGCGCTGCGCCAGGGCGCGGAACTCGCGACACGGCGCGGGTAATCGAAGCACGGCAAAAATAATCGAAAGCAATCCGAAAGAGTGATGAGCTGGCCGCGTTGCCATGACGCGGCTGCATCGATCACATTGACGAATGGAATGGGCGGAACGGTGCAGACCGTACCGCCCTTTTCACTTGTGCGTCCGCTGGCGTCAACCTGACAGTCGGTTTGACGCAACCGGTCAATTGCGGCGCCGTGTAGGGAATATCCGCTGACCGCCGGGTGTTGTGAAAGGTTGACGCCGTGTCTGCGGCCGCATGGCCCGCAGATGTCGGACACCACCCGTCTCGTTCCGCAGATAAGTCCTCCAACGATGAATACCACCGACTCGCAAGTTCCATTCATTCCACACCGCCCGCTGATGAGCAGCGATCATCGAACGCTCGTGCTCGCGGCGCTCGGCGGCGCGCTCGAGTTTTACGATTTCGTCATCTACGTATTTTTCGCAACGGTGATCGGTCAGCTGTTTTTCCCGCAGACCATTCCGGACTGGCTGCGCCAGGTGCAGACCTTCGGCATTTTTGCGGCAGGGTATATTGCGCGGCCGCTCGGCGGCGTGATCATGGCGCACTTCGGCGACCTCGTCGGCCGTAAGCGGATGTTCATGCTGAGCGTGCTGCTGATGGCGCTGCCCACGCTGCTGATGGGACTGCTGCCGACCTATGACGTGGTCGGCCTGATCGCGCCGGTGCTGCTGCTGGTGTGCCGCGTGTTGCAGGGCGCGGCGGTCGGCGGCGAGGTGCCGGGCGCGTGGGTGTTCGTGTCGGAGCACGTACCGCGGCGCTATGTCGGCTACGCTTGCGGGATGCTGACGGCCGGGCTGACGGCCGGCATTCTGCTCGGCTCGCTGATCGCTTCGGCAGTCACGCACCGTTATGGGCACGACGAAATCATGGCGTTCGCGTGGCGCATTCCGTTTCTGCTCGGCGGCCTGTTCGGACTGCTGGCCGCCTTCATGCGCCGCTGGCTGCAGGAGACGCCGGTGTTCGTCGAGATGCAGAAGAGCAAGACGCTTGCATCGGAAGTGCCGCTCAAGGCGGTGCTGCGAGATCACGGCGGTGCGGTGCTGGTGTCGATGGCCCTCACGTGGACGCTGACCGCGGCGATCGTCGTCGTGATTCTGATGACGCCGACGCTGCTGCAAAAGCGCTTTCATCTCGATCCGGCGGTGACGCTGCAAGCGAACTCCATCGCGACCTTTTGCCTGACGGTCGGTTGTGTGGTGTTCGGGTCGATTGCGGGGCGCTTCGGCGCGGCGCGCACGATCTTCGTCGGCTGCGTGTTGCTCGCGGTGTCGTATTACCTGATGTTCACGCACGTCGCAGCGGATCCGTCCTCGCTCGACCTTTACTACGGCGTGACCGGCTTCTTCGTCGGCACGGTGGCGGCCATTCCGGTTGCGATGGTCAAAGCGTTTCCGCCGACCGTGCGTTTCTCGGGCATTTCGTTTTCGTACAACATTGCGTATGCGGTGTTCGGCGGGTTGACGCCGGTCGCGGTGGCGCTGATGTTGAAGTCGAACGGCGATGCGCCGCAGTTGTATGTTGCCGTGTTGTGCGCGTTGGGCGCGCTGGTGGGATTCACGCTGCGCAGCGCGCGCGAGTCAAACGCGTAGCGAGCCGGCATGCGAGGGGCGCGGTTGCGCGCCCCTCGCGTTGCGCACCGCGCGGGTCGGTCGCTAGTCCGGAAAGGTGACCTCGACAAGCACCGGATGATCCGGCACCTCGATCGTCGCCTGCGCGACATTGCGTTGCGTGACGGCCGGCGCCGTGCCGGACAACGGATCGTAGACGCTGACCACCCGCGCGGTTTTGCCGAAATCGAGCGGCACCTTGATCGGCGGCGAGTCGATCGGTTTGCCGGTCGCGCGATCCCAGAACGGCACTTCGTTCCAGAGCGCGAGCACGAAGCGGCCGTCTTTCTTCTGCATCAGCAGATAACGGGCGGAAACCGGCCAGTCCGATAGCGTGAATGACATGCGTCCGTTGGCCGAACCGTTTTCCGCGACGGTGTCGTTCGCTTTCAGGATCAGGATGAAATTGCGCAGCGCGCGCGCCGACACTTTCGGGCTGTGATCGACATTGAACAGTCCGAAGTGCATGCCCGAGTCGAGATGCTGCGGGTCGGGCTTCTCGTCGAGCAGTTCATAGATATAGGTGCGTGAAATGCCGGTGTTCACCGAATCGAGCAGACCGTTCAGCGTGCCCTTGGCCTGGGTGGCTTCGTCGACGCCGATGACGTTCCAGCCGCTTTGCGGCACCGTGAAATAGCCGAACTCGGTCATCACCAGCGGCAGCTTGAATTTGCGCAGATCGCCGAATGCCCAGTCGATCCACACGCTGCCCCACTGATCGTAGTTCGGCTGCTGGCCGTTTTGCGGATACGCGTGATTGTTCGCGAAGTCGGCCGACCCGGCCCGCGTCCTGACCGGTTTCGCGTCGTAGCCGGTCAGGTCGTAGACGGGCAGGCGCGCGAGCGCCGGCGTGCGACGCACGAGTTCATAGAGCGCCTTCTGACCCGCGAGACCTGCATCCTGGCCGGTCAGCCCCGCGTACTTGACGGGCCAGTTGTTGATCTCGTTGAAGCCTTCGATTGCGACGATGCTGCCCGGCGCCTGCGCTTCGATCTGCCGGTATTTGTCGAGTGACCCCGCGAAATCGTCGGTGACGATAAACGTGTATTTGATGCCGCGCTTCGCGAGATATACGTAAGAGGAGAGCGGGGCCGAGTGGCCCGGCGTGTTGTCGCGCACGTGCGTGACGCCGAGCCACTGCAGACGGTCGCCGACCTTGCCGACATCGGCATAGGAGCCGTCCGTGTAGTTGACGTGAATGTTGATGCCGATCGTGTCGATGAAGCGCTCGGCGCCGAGCGCTTCGACGCCGCTCTTCGAGACGCTGGACGTCGATGCGGCGAGCGCGTCGCAGCACGCGGCAATCATGCAAAGCGCAATCGCGAAGCGTTTCATAAGCGGTTCCGTGGGTAAAGAATGACGGCCGGCGAATCGGTGCCTCGAATCCGCCTGCGGAGAAACCCCTGGAATTTTCGCATTGTGTTTTGCCGCCGCATGCGCGGTAAAGCACGTTGTGCGGCAAGTCGTATCCGATCTGGACCCGGCATGCACTATGGTTGCGCGCGGTGCACCGAAGCAAACGCATCATGCGTCGTTCGTCCCGCCTTACGGTGCGCTTTATTCCGGTTCCGGAATAAAGCGCACAACGCCGGTGTTACGAATGGTAAGCGCCTCGTGCATGATGTGAGGCAAGCCCACCTTCTCTGGAACCCGGCCATGAAACTTTCCTCCCGCCTGTCTCAACTCGGTTTCGAACTGCCCGCGCCGATCCGTCCGCTCGGTTCGTATCGCACGGTATCCGTATCAGGTAAGCAGTTGTACGTATCGGGCCTCGGGCCGTTCGAGAACGGTCAGCCGATCGTCGGGACGGTGGGCGCGGACGTGTCGCTCGAAGCCGCACAACGCGCGGCGCAACTGACGATGCTGATGATCCTGTCGTGCATCGAAGATGAATACGGTCTCGACACAATCGATCGCTGCAGCCGGCTCACCGTGTATGTGCGTGCCGAGGCATCGTTTACGCAGCATCCGCAGGTGGCCAATGGTGCGAGCGACCTGCTGCGCGAACTGTTCGGCCCGGACAAACTGCCGGCGCGCAGCGCATTGGGCGTGTACACGCTGCCGATGGGCATTCCGGTGGAGATCGACAGCATTTTCGAATTGAAAGCGTGAGGACGCGGCGCCGCGTGTGATCGCATTGGCGATCCGCATACGGTGAGCGTTTTCGGGAGCCGCGGCAAGCTGACGATACGCCGATAACGTATTGCCGTCGGCCGGCTTGCTGTTGCCGCGGCCTGGTGACGAAAGCGCGTATCCGCCGTAGCATGACGCCGATTCTTTATCCAACCGGCGCCGCCCCATGATCCAGCAATCGATTCCGCTTCTTTCACCCGCCGTCGGCACGCATCGTGAACTCGCCGTGTTTCGTTTCGGACCGGCGCACAGCGAACAGAAAATCTACATTCAGGCATCGCTGCACGCGGACGAGACGCCGGCAATGTTGACGGCGGTGTTGCTGAAGCGGCGTCTGCTCGAACTTGAAGTCCAACAGGCGCTCGCCGCGCAGATCGTGCTCGTGCCGCTCGCCAATCCGATCGGGCTTTCGCAACACGTGCTCGGCCAGTTCGTCGGTCGCTTCGAACTGAATAGCGGGAAGAACTTCAATCGCCATTTCCTGCCGTTCAACGCGGTGATCGAGCGTGCGAAAGAAACGCTCGGCGCCGACCCGCTCGAGAACCGCCGGATCGTCCGGCAACTGATGCACGATGAACTGGAACGCCGCACGCCGGCAAACGAGTTCGAATCGCTGCAGCATGAACTGCTGAAGCTGTCCTTCGATGCGGACCTCGTGATCGACCTGCATTGTTCGCAGGAAGCCGCGATGCATCTCTACACCAACGAAACCGGCTGGCCCGAGTTCGAGCCGCTTGCGCGCTACCTCGGCGCGCGCGCGTCGCTGCTTGCGAACGACTCCGGCGGCCAGTCTTTCGATGAAGCGCATAGTTTCTTCTGGTGGCAGCTTCAGCAGGCGCTGCCGGCCGGCAAGCCGGTACGCACCGGCACCTTTGCGATCACCGTCGAATGCCGTGGACAACGCGACGTGTCTTACGAGGTCGCGCAACACGATGCCGATGCATTGATCGACTATCTGGTCTGGCGCGGCGCATTGCGCGGCGAGCGCAAAGCGCTGCCCGACCTGCTGATGCCCGCCACGCCGCTTGCCGGCAGCGAGCAGCTCCATGCACCCGTCAGCGGGATTCTCGTGCACCGCGTCGAGGTCGGCGCGGCGGTACGCGCCGGCGAGCCGCTGTTCGACATCGTCGACCCGCTGACCGACGCGACGACGACGGTCGTGAGCCGCAACGACGGCGTGCTGTATATGCGGCGCGCGGTGCGTTTCGTGACGGCCGGCGCGCCGCTTGGCCGGGTGACGGGCACGCAGGCGACGCGCACCGGCATGTTGCTCAGCGCGTAACGTGGCATGGCGGCTCATTCCGGCGTAGGACTGCCAACGGGGTAGCGCGTTCGCCGCTTCACTATTCAGGTTTTCTTCTTCGGGCCGGTTCCGGCATTCGGAAGGGTGAGAGTCTTCGGGGGTCGACAGCCCGCAACGCGTTACCCGAAGCGGGCTTCGCGCCAGTTGCTGAAAAGTATCGGGTGCTGCGATAGCATCGATTCGAAATAGCGATTTTTCATTTGCATATATCGGATCTACGATAAAAGCCGGACTTTGGTTCGTTGACTTTGGTCCGTTATATCGGATGGATTTCGCAGGGCAACCGAGGCAAGCATGGAACATCACGCGCGAACCCAAAACGAGAAGCTCGAGGTCAAGACCACGACCTGCTACATGTGCGCGTGCCGCTGCGGCATTCGCGTTCACCTGCGTGACGGAGAGGTGCGTTACATCGACGGCAACCCCGACCATCCGCTGAATCAGGGTGTGATTTGCGCCAAAGGGTCGTCGGGCATCATGAAGCAGTATTCGCCGGCGCGCCTCACGCAACCGCTGATGCGCAAGGCGAATGCGGAGCGCGGCACCGCGCAGTTCGAGCCGGTGTCGTGGGACGTCGCGCTCGACACGCTCGAAAAACGGCTTGCACATCTGCGTGCGACCGACCCGAAGCAATTCGCGCTGTTCACGGGCCGCGACCAGATGCAGGCGCTGACCGGCCTGTTCGCGAAGCAGTACGGCACGCCGAACTACGCGGCGCATGGCGGTTTCTGCTCGGCGAATATGGCGGCCGGCATGATCTATACGATCGGCGGCTCGTTCTGGGAATTCGGCGGACCGGATCTCGACAGCGCCAAGTTGTTCTTCATGATCGGCACCGCCGAAGACCACCACTCGAATCCGCTCAAGATCGCGCTTTCGAAATTCAAGCGCGCGGGCGGCCGATTTATCGCAATCAATCCGGTGCGCACCGGCTATGCGGCGATCGCCGACGAATGGGTGCCGATTCGTCCGGGCACCGACGGCGCGCTCTTCATGGCGTTGATCCACGAGTTGTTCGCAACGGATAGCTACGATCACGAATTCGTTACGCGCTACACGAATGCGGCCGACCTGCTCAACATGAACGAGCACAGCGACGAGTTCGGCCTCTTCGTGCGCGATCCGGATGCAGCCGAAAGCAACCCGCTGTTTCCGCAAAACCATCTGTGGTGGGACCAGCAAACCCAGCGCGCAGTGCTGCATCACATGTCTGGCGCGAAGCCCGCGCTCGAAGGCCGTTATACGCTCGACGACGGCACGCCGGTCACGCCGTCGTTTGCATTGCTGCGCGAACGCGCGGCTGAATGCACGCCCGAATGGGCCGCGCAGATCACCGGCATCTCCGCCGACACGATCCGGCGTCTCGCGCGCGAGATGGCCGATACCGCACGCGATCACAAGATCACGCTGCCGATCCGCTGGACCGATGCATGGGGCCAGACACACGAGACGGTGACCGGCAACCCGATTGCATTTCATGCGATGCGCGGCCTCGCTGCGCATTCGAACGGCTTCCAGTCGATTCGCGCGCTCGCGGTGCTGATGTCGATGCTCGGCACGATCGACCGGCCAGGCGGATTTCGTCACAAGTCGCCGTTTCCGCGTGCGGTGCCGCCGTCCGCAAAACCGCCGAACAGCCCGGACGCGGTGAAGCCGAACACGCCGCTGGCGACCGGGCCGCTCGGCTGGCCGGCCGCGCCTGAAGACCTGTTCGTCGACGAACACGGCGGCCCGGTGCGCATCGACAAGGCGTTCACGTGGGAATACCCGCTCGCGGTGCACGGGCTGATGCATACGGTGATCACGAACGCGTGGCGCGGCGACCCGTATCCGATCGACACGCTGCTGATCTTCATGGCCAACATGGCATGGAACTCGTCGATGAATACCGTCGAAGTGCGCAAGATGCTCGCCGACAAACACGAGAACGGCGAGTACAAGATTCCGTTTATCGTCGTATGCGACGCGTTCCAGTCGGAGATGACCGCATTTGCGGATCTGATCCTGCCGGACACGACTTACCTCGAGCGTCACGATGCGATGTCGATGCTCGACCGGCCGATCTCCGAATTCGACGGGCCGGTCGATTCGGTGCGTGTGCCCGTCGTGCCGCCGACCGGCGAATGCAGGCCGTTCCAGGAAGTGTTGATCGAACTCGGCAGCCGCCTGAAGCTGCCGGCTTTCACGAAGCCCGACGGCACGCGCAAGTATCGCGATTACCCGGACTTCATCGTCAATCACGAAACCGCGCCGGGCTCGGGGGTGGGTTTCCTGATCGGCTGGCGCGGCGAGGACGGCCGCGACGCGCTGGTCGGCAAGCCGAACCCGCGGCAGTGGGACGAGTACGCGAAACACAACTGCGTGTTCCACTACACGCTGCCCGAAACGCTGCAGTACATGCGCGGCCAGAATGGTCCGTATCTGCAATTCGCGGTCGAAAAGGGTTTTCGCAAGTTTGCCGAGCCGATCGTGATCCAGCTTTATTCGGACGTCATGCAGAAGTTCCGTCTTGCCGCGCAAGGCAAGACGAAGGGGCGGCAGCCGCCTGAACATCTGCGCGAACGCGTCGCGCGGTATTTCGACCCGCTGCCGTTCTGGTACGCGCCGCTCGAACGCGACACGACGGACCTCGAGCGCTTCCCGCTCGCGGCGATCACGCAGCGGCCGATGGCGATGTACCACTCGTGGGACTCGCAAAACGCATGGTTGCGGCAGATTCACGGCGAAAACTATCTGTTCATGAATCCGCGGATGGCGAGTGCGCAGGGCATAGAAGACGGCGGCTGGATTTACGTCGAGTCGCAATGGGGCAAGGTGCGCTGCATGGCGCGCTATAGCGAGGCGGTCGAACCCGGCACTGTGTGGACGTGGAATGCGATCGGCAAGGCGGCGGGCGCGTGGAATCTCGGTCCCGGCGCGAACGAATCGCAGCGCGGTTTCCTGCTGAACCATCTGATTACCGACGAACTGCCGGCCGGCGCCGACTGCTCGGTGGCGGCGCACGGACCCATGCGCGTGTCGAACTCGGACCCGATTACAGGCCAGGCCGCGTGGTATGACGTGCGCGTGCGGGTTTATCCGGCCGAAGCGGATGCGGATCATACATTGCCGCAATTCGCGCCGATGCAGTCGCTGCCGGGCTCGGTCGGCGTGGTCAAGCGCATCGTTCAAACCTATTTCGCGGGGCGCGGCGAATTCGCGGCGCGGTTGCGCCGCTCCGCCAAAGCAAAAGATATTTGAGGAGCACACGATGACCCAGATGGCGCTTGTGATCGATCTGAACGTGTGTGTGGGATGCCACGCCTGCGTGACGAGCTGCAAGGAATGGAACACGTCCGGCGAAGCGGGGAGCCTGTCGGATTTGCGTCCGTACGATGCCGATCCGTCCGGCACTTTCTTCAACCGTGTGCAGACGTTCGAAGCCGGCGAGTTTCCGCTGGCCGACACGATTCACTTTCCGAAATCGTGCCTGCACTGCGAGGATCCGCCGTGCGTGCCGGTCTGTCCGACCGGCGCGAGCTACAAGCGCAAGGAAGACGGCCTCGTGCTGGTCGATTTCGACCGGTGCATCGGTTGCAAGTACTGCTCGTGGGCGTGCCCGTACGGCGCGCGCGAGCTCGATGAAGCGCGCAAGGAAATGACCAAGTGCACGCTGTGCGCGGACCGCATTCATAACGAGACGCTGCCGGAGCGCGATCGCAAGCCCGCCTGCGTGCTCGCGTGTCCGACATCGGCGCGGCTCTTCGGCGATATTCACGACCCCGAGTCGGTCGTCTCGAAGGCGATCCGCGAGCGCGGGGGGTATCAGCTGATGCCGGAATGGGGCACGCGGCCCGCCAACCATTATTTGCCGCGCCAGAAGACGACCGCATGCGGCAGCGGCGCGTGCTCGTGCGGCTCGACGACGGAAGGCGCAGCGGATGTTGTTCCGGCGGCCGAGTTCGAGCACGGACTCGTCGACCTCGCGTCGATGGCCACGCGCATTTGACGGACGCGCGGCGCGCGCGAAACGATTCGGGGGACTCCACATCATGAATCCGGCTTTTTCGGTTGTATTTCTCACTACGTTGATCGGCGCGGGACAAGGGCTGATGATCGCGCTCTTCGGTGTCGAACTCACCGCGCAGCTCGGCTTCGTCGCGATGCCGCCGCAGGCATTCTTCATCGCCGGCGCGGCGCTGTCGGTCGTGCTCGGCACGCTTGGGCTCTTCGCATCGTTTTTCCATCTCGGGCATCCGGAGCGCGCATGGCGCGCGATCGCGATGTGGCGCACGTCCTGGCTGTCGCGCGAATGTCTGGCCTTGCCGGTGTTTCTCGCCTGCGCATTCGCGTATGGCGTCGCGCATGTGCTGGGCGCGTCGTATTCGTTTGCGCTCGGCGTGCTCGGTGTGCTCGCGAGCGGCGTGCTGTTCGTGTGCACGTCGATGATCTACGCGTGTTTGCGTTTTCTGCAGGAATGGGCCACCCCGCTGACAATGGTCAACTTCGTGCTGCTCGGCTGCGCATCGGGCTTTACGCTGGCGACCGCGAGCGCCGTGTGGTGCGCGCCGGCGCTGGTGCCGGGGTTGGCGGTGTGCGCCTGCGTGCTGACGCTTGCGGGGTGTTTGGCGCGCATCGCGTCGCTCAGGCGCAATGCACGCTTGCGGCCGAAATCGACGGTGCAAAGCGCGACCGGCATTCACGCGGCGAAGCTTGTGCAGAAGTCGCGTGGCTTCACCGCAGGCGCGTTCAATCTGCGCGAGTTCTTTCACGGCAAGACGCCGCAAACCTTGCAGCGCATCAAGTGGACATTCCTGATCGCCGCCTTTCCGGTGCCGTTCGTGCTGATTGCGTGGGGCGGCAGTGCCGGTTCGATTGCGCTTTCGGCCGCTTTGCTGTGTGCTGCGTGTGCGATCCAGTATGCGGGGCTGGTTGCCGAACGCTGGTTCTTCTTTGCCGAAGCGCGTCACCCGCAGAACCTCTATTACCGGCAGGCTGCGTAAGCAAAAACGGCCATCCGCCGCGCTGCCGGCTCGCATGAGCCGGTGCGCCGCAAACCGCTCCAGGACGCCATTACACGAAATTATCACCCTCCCGTATAATTACACAGGTCGCTGATAATTCTGTGTAATCCATGAAGCTGACCGAGCTCTGGCACTTCCCTCGTCCCGATCTGGCGCATGCCTATCTGGCTGCGTTGAACTCCGGCGTCCTCGCGTCGCTGACCATTTTCGCGCCGCGGCGAACCGGCAAAACAGTGTTCCTACGGCAGGATCTGACGCCGGCAGCCCAACAGATGGGCTACCTGGTTGTCTATGCGGATCTTTGGCAAACCCGGCAAACGCCGGGGGCTGCACTGGTTCACGCACTGGAGGTGGCACACCAGCCCGACACGCTTGCCGGGAAGCTGAAAGCGCGGCTGGCGCCTTCGGTCAAGGCGCTAAAGGGCAAAGCGGAAATTGCCGGTACGTCCATTGAAGGTTCCATCGAACTGAAGGAAGACAAAAAGCTCGCCGCGGCCAACATGGCGTTGCGCCTGGACGAAATGCTCGGTGATCTGACGCGGCGCAAGCCCGTGCTGCTGCTGGTCGACGAAGCGCAATCGCTCGGCCGAAGCGAAGAAGGCGAAGATGTTGCACGTGCGCTGCGTACCGCGTTGACCCGGCATAAGGACAAGCTTCGCGTTGTCTTCACCGGGTCCTCACGGACCCAGCTGGGGCACGTTTTTACGGACACGCGCGCACCGCTCTATTCAGCGGCGAACCCATTGCAGGACTTTCCGCTGCTCGACGATGCGTTCGTGCAATTCGTCGCGAGCCGGTTTGCTGCGGCAACCTCTCGCAAACTGAACATACGTAAGGCCAAAGCGGCGTTCGAGCAGTTTCACCGCCGGCCGGAACCGCTGCTCGAAGTCGCTATCACGCTGATGATGCAGCCGAAAATGTCGTTTGACGCCGCCGTGACGCTCCAGCTCGAAAAGCTGGCCGGCGCGGAGGGCCACGAGGCGACATGGCATACGTTAAGCGCGCTGGAACGCATGCTGGTCCGCGAGATCGCGGGCAATCCGGGCTTCCGGCCTTTCTCGCGAGATTCGCTCGCGGTTTTCAAAAAGAGATTGGGCGTGGCGACGCTGGGCGCGACACACATTCAACGTGCGCTATCGCGGCTTGCCGGAAAAAATATCGTGCTCAAGTCGCCGCGAGACGCGTACGAGTTCGAAAACGAAAATTTCGGCACGTGGGTACGTAATATTGCCGACGCGCCCTGAACAGCGACCCGCGCCCTCCCGAAAACTGCCCTGCCGCGTCGAGCACAAGAATTTCTTAAGCTTGCCGCAAAAATCTTTGGCTTTCAGTCATCGCGCGCGCATCTTAGACTGGCCTCGCCATCACGCGAACCAGAATGATCAGGATGCAAAGCGCAACCCCCACGCAACTCAAGGTGAACGTCTGGCGCGGTGCGGACGAAGGCGAGTTTCAGCGCTTTGACGTGCCGCGCATGGAGAGCCAGACGGTTCTCGACGTCGTCATTCACATTCAGCGCCGTCTCGACGCGACGTTGTCGTATCGCTTCGCATGCCGGGTCGGCATGTGCGGCTCATGCGCGATGACGGTCAATGGTCGCGCGCGCTGGACTTGCCGCACGCACGTGACAAAAGTGCTGCATCACGCGGACGACGTGCTCGAAATCGCGCCGCTCAACCACTTGCCGGTGGTGAAGGATCTCGCCGTCGACATGACAGATTTCTTCGATAAATGGCGCGACGCGAAAGGCTATTTCGCCGGCCGGCGCACCCGCGCGGAGCCGGTCGCGCGCGTCGATCCCGCAACTGCTGCGCGCAAGGCCGCCGACGCGGGCATCGAATGCATCGGTTGCGGTGTCTGCTATGCGAGCTGCGACGTCGTTGCGTGGAATCCCGATTATCTCGGCCCGGCGGCACTCAATCGCGCGTGGACGCTCGTCAACGATGTGCGTGACACGCAGCAACAAGCGCGCATCGCTGCGGTATCGAACGATGCGGGCTGCCAGTCGTGTCATACGCTCGGCTCGTGCACGGAACGCTGTCCGAAGTCGATCGCGCCAACCGCCA
The DNA here is from genome assembly GCF_902859875.1 of Paraburkholderia solisilvae. Lineage (GTDB taxonomy): Bacteria > Pseudomonadota > Gammaproteobacteria > Burkholderiales > Burkholderiaceae > Paraburkholderia > Paraburkholderia solisilvae. The sequence continues at coordinate 65,091 of NZ_CADIKF010000031.1, forward strand.
GCATCGCGGGGCTGAAACGCCTGAACGGCAAGGCGCCGCAAGGAGCACCCGAATGAAGGCGGCGGTAAGCGGCTGGCGCGTACAGCGCATGTCGGCGACGGTGCTCGCGCTTTGCGTGAGCGTGCATCTGGTCACGATGATCGTCGTCGCGCACGGCGGCCTTTCCGCGGGGGCGATACTCGCACGTCTGCACGGCAACGCGGTGTGGGGTGTGTTTTACGCGGTATTCGTACTGGCGGCCGCCGCACACGTACCGGTCGGCCTGCGGCGCATTGCCGAGGAATGGCTCGGCTGGCGCGGCGCGAGCGTGTTTGCGCTTAGCGTGCTGATCGGCCTGATGCTCGCAATCGCCGGCCTGCGCGCGGTCTTTGCGCTGACCGGAGGGCCGCTATGAGCGAACTCGATGCTGCGCGGAGCGGCGCCGCCGCAGGCCCGCGCAAGACACCGGGGCGGCGTGCCGACGCACGTGCGCGCAATCATCCCGCGTGGTGGGCGTTTCTCGTGCACCGTCTTTCCGGGCTTGCGCTCGCGCTCTTTCTGCCGATGCACTTCTGGGCGCTCGGCACCGCATTGCACGGCGCCGCGGCGTTCGATTCGTTTCTCGCGGTCACGCGGCAGCCGGCGTTCGTGTTCGCCGAATGGGGGCTTGTCACGCTGCTTGCCGCGCATCTGATCGGCGGCGTGCGCATTCTGTTGATCGAATACCGGCCGTGGAGCGGCCTGCGCAAGGATCTGATCGCGGCGACCGCAGGTGGTGCGCTGGTAATCGGCCTCGCGTTCGCGCTGTCGCTGACGTTGTGACGCTTATCCGCTAAAAAGCCATCAGATGCGCCTGCGCAGCGGCGCGACGGAGACCACCCGATGGACATGCAGCAAGTCGAAGAAGTCGCGAAGCAGCTCTATATTCGCGCATTGAAGCAACTGCCGCCGGATATCAAGGATGGCATTGCGCGCCTCGAGCACGCGGAAACCGACGATACCGCGCGCCGTGTGCTCGGCATCATGCGCACCAATATCGGCGTGGCGGAAAGCGAAGACAACCTGCTGTGCCAGGATACCGGCCTGCCGATCTACAACGTGACGATCGGCGCCGGTGTCGCGCTGGACGGCGTCGCGCTGAAAGAAGCGATCCGGCGCGGCTGCGAACGCGCGACGCGCGAGCATCCGTTGCGCTCGTCGGTCGTGCATCCGCTCACGCGGCAAAACGAGCAGACGTCATGCGGCCCGCTGATGCCGGCGATTCACATCGACTTCGATTCGACCGCCGATACGCTCGTGATCGAAATGATCCCGAAGGGCAGCGGCTCCGAGAACAACTCGTTTCTGAAGATGGCGACACCGGCGGACGGCATCGATGCAATCAAGCGCTTTGTGATCGACTGTGTGATCGACGCCGGCGGCAAGACGTGCCCGCCGACCATTGTCGGCGTCGGTGTCGGCGGCACGTCGGACCTGTGCGTATGGCTCGCGAAGCGCGCGGCGACGCGCGCGCTCGGCACACGCAACCACGACCCGCATGCAGCCGCGCTCGAAGCACAACTGTCGGCCGCGGTGAATCAACTGGGCGTGGGCCCGCAAGGGCTCGGCGGCGACGCGACCGCGTTTGCCGTACACGTCGAGCTGGCCGCGACGCACATCACGATGAATCCGGTCGCAGTGAACATGCAATGCCACTCGGCGCGTCGCGCACGCGCGACGCTCGCGCGCGGCGAAGTCGAATACGGCTATTGACGGACGCCGGGGGCGAGGAGACCCCACCCATGACACATCACAACCTGCAAACGCCCGTTACCGAAGCGCAGATTCGCACATTGACGATCGGCGACATGGTGACGCTGACCGGCACGCTGTTCGGCATTCGTGACGCCACGCAAATTCATATGTTCGACCGCGGCCGCAAGACGCGCTTCGATCTGAATGGTCACGCGGTGATTCACACCGCGCCGAACGTGCGCCGCGTGCCGGTATCGGACGCCAATCCGGCGGGCTACGAACCGATCTGCGTCGGCACGACCACCTCGATGCGCATGGAGCGCTTTACCGAACCGTTGATGGCGCAATACGGCGTGCGCATCGTGATCGGCAAGGGCGGGCTCGCGCAGGGTTCAGCCGATGCGTTCGCGAAGCACGGCGGCGTGTATCTGGCGATCGTCGGCGGCACCGCGGCGCTCGAGACCACGTGGATCGAGCAGATTGAAGACGTCGATCTCGACGACCTGAACCCCGAATCGCTATGGCGTTTCAGGATCGGCGAATTCGGCCCGCTGCTGGTCGCGATGGATAGCCACGACGGCAGCGTCTATACGACAGTGCAACAGAATACCCAGGCCAGGCGCGACAAGGTGCTCGCGTCGCTCGGCGTGCGTTCGTAGCCGAAGGCAAACGCCGATCGAACCCGCCACCGCCGGAGCACACGCACATGAGGCAGTACGACACCGATATCCTGATTCTCGGCAGCGGCGGTGCGGGCCTGTTCGCCGCGCTGCATGCACACGCGGCGGCGCCGCAATTGCGCATCACGGTTGCGGTGAAGGGTCTGCTCGGCAAATGCGGCTGCACGCGGATGGTTCAGGGCGGCTACAACGTCGCGCTCGCACAGGGCGATTCGATCGAGCGGCATTTCATGGATACGATCGAAGGCGGCAAGTGGCTGTCGAATCAGGAGCTCGCATGGACGCTCGTCACGCAGGCAGTCGAACGCATTCACGAACTGGAGAACGAGCTCGGCTGTTTCTTCGATCGCAATCCGGACGGCACGCTGAAGCAGAAGGCGTTCGCCGGCCAGACGTTCGACCGCACGGTGCATAAGGGCGACCAGACCGGCATCGAGATTATCAACCGGCTCGCGGAGCAGGTATGGGCGCGCGGCATCGCAAGGCTTGAAGAACATCGCGCGGTCGAGTTTATCGAAACGCAATCGGGCGGTGCGCTCGCCGGCGTGCTGATGATCGACATGCGCAGCGGCGAGTTCGTATTCGTGCGCGCGAAGGCGGTGCTGCTCGCAACCGGGGGCGGCCCGACCATGTACAAATACCACACGCCAAGCGGCGACAAGAGTTGCGACGGGATGGCGATGGCGTTGCGCGCGGGACTGACGCTGCGCGACATGGAGATGGTGCAGTTTCATCCGACCGGCCTGCTGGCCGGCACCCATACGCGCATGACCGGCACGGTGCTCGAAGAAGGCTTGCGCGGCGCGGGCGGTTACCTGCTGAGCGGCGACGGCGAACGCTTTATGCATCGCTACGATCCGCGCGGCGAGCGTGCGACGCGCGATATCGTGTCGCGCAGCATCTTCCGCGAGCTGCGCGCGGGCAACGCGACGCCGAACGGCGGCGTGTATCTGCGCATGGATCATCTCGGACCCGACTCGGTGCGGCAGCGCTTCAAGGGCATGGTCGAGCGCTGTGCCGATTGCGGTTTCGATCTCGCGGGCGGGCAGGTCGAAGTCGTGCCGACCGCGCATTACATGATGGGCGGCGTGATATTCGAGTCCGATTGTTCGACGACGCTGCCGGGTTTGTTCGTCGCGGGGGAAGACGCAGGCGGCGTGCATGGTGCGAACCGGCTGGGCGGCAACGGTGTCGCGAATTCGACGGTGTACGGCGGCATCGCCGGCGATACGCTTGCTCGATGGGTGCCACGCTATGGGCGGCACGAAGAAGCGGACCGCGCGCAGATCGAACGCGCGGTCGAACGTTGCCGCGCGCCGCTGACGCGCAAGCCGGACGGCGAGCTCGAAGCGATCCGCGAAACGCTCTACGATCTGATGTGGAATGACGTGGGCATTCTGCGCGACGCGCAAGGGCTCACGCGCGCTCGCGATGCCTTGCTCGACATCGAGGCGCGGCTCGCGCGGACCGGCGTCGACGGCCGTGACTTGCGCTTCAATCTCTCATGGCACGACTGGCTGAATCTGCAGAACCTGACGCTCGTGAGCCGTGCGATTACCGAATCGGCGTTGCTGCGCGAAAATTCGCGCGGTGCGCATTTCCGCGAAGATTTTCCCGACGCCGGCGAACTGGAGACTTCCGACTATATGTGTCTGCGTTTGCGCAACGACGGCGAACTCGAAACCAGCCGCCGTCGCGTGCAGTTCACGCGTGTGCGGCCCGGTCAGTCGCTGCTCGACGACGCGCCGGCGCCGCCTGCGTCTGGCGAAACGGTTGCGGTGGGGTCGTCCGCGACACCGGTGAAGTGACGCTTCACGGCGTCGGTAAACGCTTCGCGGCCATGCTCGCGGCGTTCGAGCAAACCGACGCGGCGCGGCGCGATGCGCTCGGGCAGCACAGTTACGCGCAGCCCGGACTCGGGGTTCCAGTTCGCATTCGCAAGACGCGGCACGATCGACACGCCGAAGCCGCGTTTCACCATTTCGCAGATCGCCTCGAGCGAATTCAATTCCATGATGTCGCGTACCGGCGCGCCGAGGCCTTGCAGCGCGTCCTCGATCAGGATGCCTGTCCACGTCTGCCGGTCGAAGCGAATATAGGGCTCTCGCAGTAGCGCGTCGATGTCGGTGTGCGGATCTTCGATCGACGAAATCAGCACCATGGGTTCGCTATAAAGCGCGGTCCATTTGAGCGTCGCCGGAAATCCGGCGGGCGATTGCGTGACGATCGCCGCATCGAGTTCGCCGCTGTCCACGCGCGTGGCGAAATCGCTCGACAGTCCCGTGAACAGTTTCAGTTCGAGCTTCGGATAACGGCGCTTCAGGTTCAGCATCGCATCGGCGAAGGCGCCCATCAGCGACGAGACGAGTGCGCCGACCCGCACCACGCCGGCCACTTCGTCGCGCTCGCCCGCGGCGAGAATCTTGCGATAGTTCGCAACCAGCGTTTCGGCGAGCGGCAGGATCGTGCGCCCCTGTTCGCTCAGCGAGACCGAACGCGGCGTGCGTTCGAACAGCACCATGTCGAGATCGCGTTCGAGCGAACGCATCTGCAGGCTCACCGCGGCTTGCGTGAGACACACTTCGTCGGCGGCCGCGGCGAACGAACCGTGCCGCGCGACCGACAGAAACGTGACGAAATAGCGAATCGCACTCATGGCCGCTTCTCCGCAGATCAACCGCTAATGCAATGCATATATGCCTGCGCGCGGCTAGCGCAACGCGTGGACCAGCGACGTGCCGAGCAGCGCCGCGCCGGACGCGAACAGCAGCACCAGCAGCACGCGCTTGAACGTGGTGTCCGAAATGCGCACATACAGACGCGAGCCGAGCCACGCGAAGATCAGCGTCGACGGCACCATCCACGCGAAGAGTATCAACGTCTGCCGGTCGATCAGGCCGGTGAGCGCATAGGTGACGAGCGTCAGCGACTGCATCGCGATAAAAAAGCTCTGGCAGATCGCGCGCTGCACATCCTTCTGATGGCCGCGCAGCATGCACCAGACGGTCGGCGCCGGGCCGACGAGGCCCGCGATGCCGCCGAGAATGCCGCCGATCACACCGATGCCGCCATCGGCCCACGCGCCGCCGGCCGTGACGGTCGGCAGGTTCTTCGCCGCCAGCATTACGCCGCAATAAACGATCAGCAGCAGCCCGACGCCGATGCGAAACGCGGTCGGATCGATGACCGGCAGCAACACGGCGCCGATCGGTACGCCGATAAAGCCGCCGGCGATAAACGGCCCGATCACTTTCGGACGGATCTGACCACGCACTGCGCCGACCGTCAGCACCTGGCCGACCAGCGAGCCGACCACGAGCATCGGCCCGATGGCCTGCGGCGGCAGCGTCCATGCCCAGAACACCATCGCGACCAGACCGAACGCGAACCCGGCAAGACCCGATACGAAGCCTGCGATTGCACTGCCGCCTATCACCAGCAGCGCGAGCTGCGTGCTCAACGGTTACGCTCCACGGTGTGCGCGACGGACAGGCTGCCGCGCACTCACGACTGCATGCCCCAGCGTTGCACGGTGTGCCGCTCGAGCGTGCGGAAGATCAGGTTCTCGACCGCGAGGCCGATCAGGATCACCGTGAAGAGGCCGGCAAACACATTGGCGATGTCGAGCAGGTTCTTGTTCTCGTAGATAAACCAGCCGAGGCCGCCGGAACCTGAACTGACGCCGAACACGAGCTCCGCGGCGATCAGCGTGCGCCACGCGAATGCCCAGCCGATCTTGAGGCCGGTGAGAATGCTCGGGAAGGCGGCGGGCACCAGAATCTTCATGACGTATCGGCCGCCGCGCAGGCCGTAGTTGCGGCCGACCATCTTCAACGTGTTGCTGACCGACAGAAAACCCGAATGCGTATTCAGCGCGACCGACCACGTGACCGAATGGACCAGCACGAAAATCAGGCTGCCGTTGCCGAGGCCGAACCAGATCAGCGCGAGCGGCAATAGCGCGATGGCGGGCAGCGGGTTCAGCATCGACGTCATCGTTTCGAGAAAGTCGGTGCCGATGCGCGAGGTGATCGCAGCCGCGGTCAGCAGTGCGGCGAGCACGATGCCGGCCGCGTAGCCCATCAGCAGCACGTGAATCGACGCCCACGCCTTGCCGGGCAGTTCGCCGCTCGCGATGCTCGTGACGAACGCATCGACGGTCGCGCTGAAGGTCGGAAACAGCAGCGCGTTGTTGAGGACGCGCCCATACACTTCCCAGACGATCGCGAGAAACGCGAGGATCGCGAGCTTGCGCAGCCACCCCTGGTTGTAGAGACGCTCGAACGTCGACAGCGGCTTTTCGACGACGCTGAACTGGTGCGTGTCGCTGGTTTCGCGGACGATCTCCGCACGCGGTGCGAAAACGCCATCCGCGACCGGGTTGCGATCGGGATGGGCGGCGGGCGCGCTCCCTTGGACAGTACCGTTAGACATTCTCGGCCTCTTCGATCTGGTCTTCGAACAGCATGTGCTGGATGCGCTTTTCGAGCGCCACCGCGGCTTCGCCGGATACGGCCGTGTTGAGTTCCGCCTTCACCTGGCCCGGGTGCGGCGACAGCAGCAGAATACGGCTGCCTATCTTGATCGCCTCGGGAATCGAGTGCGTGACGAACAGCACCGTGAAGCGCGTTTCCTGCCACAGCGTGAGCAGTTCGTCCTGCATCTTGCGGCGCGTGAGCGCATCGAGCGCCGCGAACGGTTCGTCCATCAGCAGAATGTCCGGCTCCATCGCCATGCCGCGCGCAATGGCGACGCGCTGCTTCATCCCGCCCGACAGCGTATGCGGATAGCTGTCCGCGAATTTCGTCAGGTTGACCTTGTCGATGTAGTGCATCGCGCGCTGTTCCGCTTCGCGTGCGCCCAGGCGCCGCGACGACAGCAGCGGGAACATCACGTTCTGCCTGACGGTTTTCCACGGCAGCAGCTGGTCGAATTCCTGAAATACCATCATGCGGTCCGGGCCCGGCTTCGTGATGGTCTTGCCCTTCAGCGAGATCGTTCCTTCGGTCGGCAGCAAATAGCCGCCGACGCTTTTCAGCAAGGTCGACTTGCCGCAACCGGACGGGCCGAGCAGCACGAAACGATCGCCCTGGAAGACCTGGAAGTCGACCCGGTAGGTGGCCATCACCAGATGCTTGCGCGTCTTGTATTGCAGCGTGACGCCCTTTACATCGAGCAGCGGCGCGTCTCCTTCCGCGTGTCCGGATGAGGCCGCGCCGTTTGCCGCATTGCGCATCGAATGCATCGAGTACATGGTCAGCTCCCTTGCTGCGATTGCGCGGTCGGGAAGAACAGGTCCTTCCATGAAGCCGGCTTCGTCTTGATAAGGCCGGTGCGCGCCATGAAGTCCGCGTATTTCACGGTGTTTTGCGGCACGGTCGTGAATTGCACCTCGGGCGATGAGATCATTTTCTCGATGTCTTCGACGCTGCTCTTGTCCTTGCTGATGCGCAGGTAAGCGAGCGCGGCCGCGTGCTTGTCCTTGTTGATCGATGCTTCGGCTTCGTCGAGCGCGGCCATGAAGGCTTGCACGAGCTTCGGGTTCTGCTGATAGAACTTCGATGTGCACCAGACGAGGTTGAATGTCGACTTTCCGCCGAGCACGTCGTAGGAATTCACGACGGTATGCACGCCCGGATGCGCGAGCTCCTGCTCCTGAAACGGCGGCGAACCGAAATGCGCGGTCACCTCGCTATTGCCGGAAAGCAGCGCCTGTTGCGCGTCCGGATGCGCGAGCGACACCGTGTACTTGTCGAGCTGCCCCTGATTGCCGGAGCCGAAGGCCTTTTCCGCGGCCATTTGCAGCGTGATCGCCTGAATCGACACCTTTGCCGCGGGCAACGCGATCTTGTCCTTGCCGGAGAAGTCTTTCACGGTCTTCACCGCGGGGTTTGTCGTATTCAGCAGGAGCGGCATCGAATTGATCGCGGCAAGCGCTTTTACCGCGAGCGGCGTGCCTTGCGTGCGCGACCACAGCAGCACGAGCGGCGCGACACCGCCGGAGGCGATCTGCAGCGAATCGGACAGCAGCGCGTCGTTCATCACATTGCCGCCGGCGAACTCGACCCATGCAACCTTCAGGTTCGGCACGCCCAGTTGGGCCGCGTGTTTTTCAAGCAGCTTCTGGTCCTGCATGATCATCAGCGGCAGGTAGCTGACGCCGTACTGGCGCGCGATCTTGATCTCTGTCAGGTCGGCGCGGGCGACCGTGCAGCAGAACAGCGCGGCCAGCGCGGAAAATACGACGGCGATTTTGCGAAAGCTCATTGCTCGACACTCCTTGCGAGAGGAACGGCACGGCGAATCGTTAGAAATGTTTCCGGAGACGGAGCGGCGCAGTATGAGTCGCCAATATTAAGGATTCGTTGCGGCGTGTCGGGAAGGTGGTCGGCGGCAAGAGACGTGGGCCACGGGCCGGACAGCAACGCGGCGTGGCGGATGGAAAGACAGCGTATGCATTGTGAGGGTCTCCGCTCCCATGTCTCGATGGGCAAGTCGGCCTGCCGGCGCCAAACCCGTCCCGAAGAAACGAGCCGCTGCGCGGCGTCGGCGGCCGGTTGTAATGGCAACTGACTCTATTCGTGCGTGACGGACAGTCCCCGACCGTCGCGACCGCTGTGCCTGCAAATGCTTGCGACTACTTTATGATTTAGATCATCTGTATGTGTAGCGAGTGTAGGTGATCGCTACTCCGATTGCAAACTATCAGATCGCGATGAAAGTTGTCGCGGTGTCATAAAGGTTCGTCGTGCGATGCCGACGTTCCCACATATTCGTAGTGCTCGGTGTTCACGTGCGAGATGCGCACTTCGACCGGCATCTGATGATACGAATACGCGATGCGGCGAATTTCGAGGATCGGCGCGCCGGGTGCGACACCGAGCAGCGCGCATTCGGCCTCGTCGGCGAGCGCGACGCGCACGCGTTCATCGGTGCCGACCACGTTGATGTGAAAGACGTCCTGATAGAAGTTGTAGAGCGTGCTCGGCCGGTCGCGCAGCACCGCCTCGGTCAGGCCGGGAAAACGCGACTCCGGCACGCTGATGTGCTCGGTCATCACATGTTCGCCATGCAGCGCGAGCTGGTTCAGGAACGTGAATACCCGTGCGCCGGTTTCGATATTGAGCAGCGCCGCGAGCTCCCGCGTCGCCTTCGCCTTTTTGAACGAGACGAGGCTCACGGCCGGATAGGTCTTGTCGCCGTCCGCGCGCACGACGCGGAAAAAGCGGAAGAAATGCCGGTCGCGCTGGTGCTGCGCAACGAACGTCCCGAGGCCTTGATGACGCACGAGGATGTTATCCGCGACGAGTTCGTCGATCGCTTTGCGCAGCGTGCCGATCGAAACGCCGAAACGTTCGGCGAGGCGCTTTTCCGAAGGAATGGTCTCGCCGCCTTTCCACTCGTGCGCGGCAAGCGCCGCGAGCATCGCCTGCTTCACTTCCTTGTAGCGCGTGCCGCCAATGGCGGGGGTTCCGATCGTCAGCGTGTTCATGGCTCTTGCCCCTCGTTCCTTTTCTCGCAGCGTCGCATGCAACCTCATGGTCCGGACTCTGCCGGAAATTCTACTTCATACGGCTCATCAAACACATATAGATGATATGGTTGACATGTGAAATATCGCCGCCTAAGATGGTCTGCACGGACGACACACGAGCCGGACGGTATAAACCCTGCAATCAACCCGCATGGGACCGGACCGGGCGCTCAAGCGCCAGCTTCGGTCGCGACAATGGAGACATTTCAATGAGCAACGCCGCAACAGGTGCGCCGCAACATTCCGGCAGCGGGTCCTCCGCCCAGCCGTCAAAGAGAACGATTCACATCGTGCTGCATGAAGCGAAGGACACCGTCGGCGTAGCGGTGGTGGAAGGCATCAAGGCCGGCACGCAATTGAACGCGTGGATCATGGACGACGACGAAGTCATCACGGTCGCCGCGAAGCAGGATATTCCGATCGGCCACAAGGTCGCGTTGAAGGACATGGCCGTCGGCGACACGGTGTTCAAGTACGGCGTCGATATCGGCAAGGTGGTTGCGCCGATCAAGGCGGGTGAGCACGCCCACGTTCACAACATCAAGACGAAGCGCTGGTAGTCCGCGCGGTTGAATGGTCGATCACGCGCAGCACGTGCGCATGCGTTCGACCACCGCTTCACCCGCATCGTCCCACCATCAAAGACATCGAGACACTCCATGAGCGTGATTGACAAGAACACCACCTTCCGCGGCTATCGTCGCGACAACGGCCGCGTCGGCGTGCGCAACCATGTGATCATCCTGCCGGTCGACGATCTGTCGAATGCGGCGGCGCAAGCGGTCGAAAACAACATCAAAGGCACGATGGCGCTGCCGCATCCGTATGGCCGCCTGCAGTTCGGCGCGGACCTCGACCTGCACTTCCGCACGCTGATCGGCGCAGGCTGCAATCCGAACGTCGCGGCCGTCGTCGTGATCGGCATCGAGGAAGGCTGGACCAAGCGCGTGGTCGACGGCATAGCGAAGTCGGGCAAGCCGGTGATGGGCTTCGGCATCGAACTGCACGGCGATCACGACACGATCATGCGCGCCTCGAAGGCCGCCAAAGAAATGGTGCAATACGCGACGTCGCTCGACCGCATCGAATGCCCGATCTCGGACCTGTGGGTGTCGACCAAGTGCGGCGAATCGGATACGACATCCGGTTGCGGCGCGAATCCGACGGTCGGCAACGCATTCGACAAGCTGTACGGCCTCGGCACCACGCTCGTGTTCGGCGAAACCTCGGAACTGACGGGCGGCGAACAGATCGTCGCCGCGCGCTGCGCGAACGACAAGGTGCGCGAGCGCTTCCAGTTCATGTTCGACCGCTACCAGGACATGATCAATCGCTGGAAAACCGACGACCTGTCGGAATCGCAGCCGACCAAGGGCAACATTGCCGGCGGCCTCACGACCATCGAAGAAAAAGCGCTCGGCAACATCCAGAAGATCGGCAAGAAATGCGTGATCGACGGCGTGCTCGATAAAGCGGAAGATCCGGCGCATCCGGGCCTGTGGTTTATGGATTCGTCGTCGGCGGCGGCGGAAATGGTCACGCTGTGCGCGGCATCGGGCTTCGCGGTCCACTTCTTCCCGACCGGCCAGGGCAACGTGATCGGCAATCCGATCGTGCCGGTCATCAAGATCTGCGCGAATCCGCGCACGGTGCGCACGATGGGCGAGCATATCGACGTCGACGTGTCGGGGCTGCTGCAGCGCGAGCAGAACCTCGACCAGGCCGGCGACAAGCTGCTCGAGTCGATGATGGCGACCATCAACGGACGCTGGACGTCGGCCGAGGCGCTCGGCCATCGCGAGTTCGTGCTGACGCGTCTGTTCGAAAGCGCCTGATCGTTGCGCACGCGGCGGTGCGGCGGCATGCGTGACGTGCCGCCGCACCGCGCCGCTTTGCCGCATCTTCCCGCCTCAATCCAGCCAGTCAAAACAAACGCAGTTCGCAGCAGTGCGCGCGCAACGCGTGGTTCCTCACAACGTACAAGGGCACGGTAAATAAACGAGGCCCGGCACGCGTCGCGCGGCATTGTTCCCAATCCAGCAGCAGCGAGTGGAGGAGACACCATCTTGCGCGTGCTACGACATCTCTATGTGCAAGTCCTGATCGGGCTTGCTGCCGGTATTCTCGTGGGTCACTTCGCGCCCGACTTCGGCGTGCAAATGAAGCCGCTCGGCGATACGTTCATCCGCCTCATCAAGATGCTGATCACGCTGGTGATCTTCTGCACGGTGTCGGTCGGTATCGCGCGGATGGAGTCGTTGAAGGCGGTCGGCCGCGTCGGCCTGAAGACCATCGTGTACTTTGAAGTCGTCACGACGGTCGCGCTCCTGATCGGACTCGTGGTCGCGAATCTGCTGCATCCGGGCGCGGGTCTGAATATCGATCCGAAGACGCTCGATCCGCAAGCGGTCGGCCGTTATGTGACTGAAGTGCACAACCAGGCGTCGACGAATTTCCTCGAGCAGATCGTGCCGAACTCGGTGGTCGGCGCGTTCGCGCGCGGCGACCTGCTGCAGGTGCTGCTGTTTTCGGTGCTGTTCGGCATTGCGCTTTCGCTGACCTCGCGCCGCAGCCGTTTTCTCGCGCGCGTGATCGAGCAGACAAGCGATGTGCTGATGAGCATCGTCGAAATGATCATGCGGCTTGCGCCGCTTGGCGCATTCGGCGCGATGGCATTTACGGTCGGCAGGTACGGCATCGGCACGCTGCAGCAACTCGGGCTGCTGATCGTCTGCTTCTACGTGACGAGCATCCTGTTCATCGTGCTGGTGCTCGGCACGATATGCCGCTGGGCCGGTGTCGGGCTGTGGCCGCTGCTCAAATACCTGCGCGAGGAACTGCTGATCGTGCTCGGCACGTCGACCACCGAATCGGTGCTGCCGCGTCTGATGGAGAAGCTCGAGCGGCTCGGCTGCCCGAAGACGGTGGTCGGTCTCGTGCTGCCGACCGGCTATTCGTTCAACCTCGACGGCGCCGCGATCTACCTGACGATGACCTCGCTCTTTATCGCGCAGGCGACCAACACCCATCTGACGCTGTTGCAACAGCTCGGGCTGCTCGCGGTGCTGATGCTGACGTCGAAGGGCGGCGCGGGCGTGGCGGGCGCGGCGCTGGTCGCACTTACCGCTACACTGTCGACGCACAATATCATTCCGGTCGCGGGCATCACGCTGATTCTCGGCATCGATCGCGTGCTCAACGAAATTCGCGCGATCGTGAACATGATCGGCAACGCGGTCGCGACCATCGTCGTCGCGCGCTGGGAAGGTGCGTTCGACGCGCGCGCCGCGCGCGAATTTCTCGCGGCGCCGCCGCAAGACGTGCTGCGGGACGAACCCCAAACGCAAGCGGGCGATGCCGACGGCGGTGCGCCGCCGGCGTTTGCGCGCGAATCATCAAACTGACAGGGCGGGGCGTTGCGGCCGGTTTCGGCGAGCCCCGGCCGCAACGTAATAAAGGAATCCTGCTATGACGCGTGTTTCACCCGATGCACTGCTGGCGCTGGCAACGAGCGCCGTCGAACGAGCGGGTACGACGCACGAGACCGCGGCCGCGACCGCACGGGCACTGGTTTATGCGGACGAGCGCGGTCTGTCGTCGCACGGCGTCGCGCGGCTGCCGATGTATATCGCGCAGCTGCGCAACGGCCGCGTCGATCCACAGGCGCGGCCCGCCGTCATCGCGTCGCGCAACGCCGCCGTGCTCGTCGATGCGGCGGACGGCATGGCGTTTCCCGCCTGCGCACTTGCGATCGACACGCTGATCGTCCGTGCGCGCGAACACGGCAGTGCGGTGGCAAGCGTGACGCGCAGCCATCACTTCGGCGTCGGTGCGTACCACCTTGAAGCGCTCGGTGCAGCGGGGCTCGTCGGGCTCGCCTTCAGCAACTCGCCGGGCGCGATGCCGGCGGCGGGCGGCCGGCATCCGCTGTTCGGCACGAACCCGATCGCCGCGGTGTTCCCGCGCCGCAACGGCGAAGCGCTGATGATCGACCTGTCGTTATCGCAGGCGGCGCGCGGCAAGATCATGATCGCCGCGCGCGAAGGCAAGCCGATTCCCGAAGGCTGGGCGACCACGCGCGACGGCACGCCGACGACGGATGCCAAGGCCGCGCTCGACGGCATGGTGCTGCCGTTCGGCGGTGCGAAAGGCGCGATGCTCGCGTTGATGGTCGAGCTGCTGGCGGCCGCGCTTGCGGGCGCGAACTTCGGCTATGAAGCCGGGTCGTTTTTGACCGAGGACGGCAATCGCGCGCGCATCGGCCATCTGTTCTGGGCGGTCGATCCGGGCGCGTTGGCGGGCAACGACATGTACCTGTCGCGCGTCGAGGCGCTTGTCGAAGCGCTGCTGCAGGATGAAGACGTGCGCCTGCCCGGCCAGCGCCGCCACGGTCTGGCGGAGGCGGCGCACCGCGACGGCATCGAGATTCCGGATTCGTTGTACGCGCAACTTCAGGCGCTGGCGAGCTAGCGGGGCCGCCGGCTGCTTCAGGGGCGGCGGCGCAAGCATGCCACGGCCTTCTCACCGTTGCTTCGATGGTTCGACGGTGTAGGACGTCGTCGCACCTTCGATCGGCCTGTAGCGGAATCCCACGGAACCGCCATGCAGGTCCATGGTTTGCATGTGGTCCAGCTTGCCTTTCTCGCCCATGACCTGGACCGTTATTTTGCCGCCGGCGTCTTTCGATATCACGGCTTGCGCCGTGCCCACGCTACGCACATCGCCGGGCTCGAAATAGCTGAAGGTCATCATGTGCCACGGGTCGTTGGGCTCTGTTCCTGTGGCATGCAGCGGAGCATGGATGCGTTCGTCCGGCAGCTTGCGGCCGGGTTCGGTCGAGTACGCGCCGTTGTAGATCAGCGCGGAGAATGGTTCCAGTTTCGCGATGGAAACCAGTTCGTCGGCGCCCGATCGCGCCGTAATCCATGCGTGGTGCGCAGGATGCATCGCACGGTAAGCGTTTGCGATGCTGCGTGCGCCGTCTTCGGATACGGTCCAACGCGGTTCGTTTGACGATGTGCCGGCATGGTATGCATAGAAGCCGTGGTTATCGGCGGCGAACAGCATCGTACTGCCACGCATTGGACCGCCGGTGACGATAACCGTCGACCCAAGGCGCAATTGATCGAACGGCAGCATGATCGCGGCCGTGCCGTCCTTTCCGGCGCCGAGTTTGACGATGTCCGTTCCCGACAGTTCGGTCGGTGTGGTGGTCCATGCCCTTCCTATATACGCCTTCGCCTCGGGTACATATGAAGTCCCGTCTGTGCCTTTGCCGAATGCGATGACGTCATGCCTTGCCTCGTAGGCCGTCTTGTCGATCGATGAAAGATCGCGCGTCTGCGATGCGCTTTTGTCGTTCCGATAGAACGTGAGCGCCATGCCGAACTGCCTGATTCGCGCGATGTCGGCGGCCGGGCCAGTGGCGGGTTCCAGGTTGAGCGGCCCTTCGCCCTGCAACCGTTTCAACGTCATGGCGCCCAGATTCGGCGGCAGGCGTGGCTTGACGGGGGCGGTTTCCTGATTGGTGACAGTGACGCCGCTGCCTCCTGATGAAACCGGCGGTTGCGTCCTGTTTGGCGGATCGTGTCGGGTGGTTGGTTGTCTGCCCTTCGCGGACGTGGGGTGCTTTTTTTGTCTCTGCATATCGAGCCAGACTTTTGCCGGAATCTGTGGACTGTTTTGTCTGGGCGCACCTTGCGAGACGGGGCCGAGGTATATGCGCGTGACTTCGGTGTTGCCGGATGGCGTCTGATCTTGCGTGGGCGTAGGCGTTGCGGGTATTTGCGGATCGTTGGGCGGTAGCCTCGCGCCCGCTTTCCGCCGGTGGCGTTTTTGCGCTTTTGCCGCATGAACCGACGCGGTGTCGTCCGTTTGCGAGTGAAGCCACCCTTGCGAAGCTATCGACGATGTATGGGCCATGCCGTACTCCGTATCGAATGAATGATCGGGAAACGCATCGATGCGAACCGATTCTACGGAGTACGTTTTCGGGCTAGTGGTATTTGTCCATGTCCGTATGCGGGCTGATCTCTTTCTCCTCATCATGGAAGAACGACGAACAGGCACGATTGCGTGCCTGCGTCGGTATCCAGTTATACAGTCGGCGTTGGGCCGTCCGCCCAGCCGGAGCCGCGACGGCCATGCGCGTCGCGGCGTCGTGCGTCTTCGCGTGCGTCCTTACACCGCTTCCGCCGCTTCCGCCGTTTCCGTCACGTTAAAGCGCTCGGCCGGCTTGCTGCGCGACAGATTCGGCATCAACGCCTGGCGTGCCGACTCGAACGCGTTCCAGTCTGCAACGTTCGGCAGCGACGGAATCGTGACCGCTTCGCCCTGGTCGAAGCCCGCGAGCGCGGCGTCGACCATGTCTTCGGCATCCATCACGATCTGCTGGGGCAGGTTTTCGACCGGCTGGCCCGCGATGCCCCAGAATTCGGTGCGCGTTGCGCCGGGCAGCACGGCTTGCGCACGGATGCCCTTATCGGCGAGTTCATGACGCAGCGATTGCGTGAGCGCGACCACGAACGACTTCGTGCCGCCATAGACGCCGTTCAGAATTTCCGGCGCGACACCTGCAATCGATGCGACATTGATGATGCTGCCGCCGCCGCGTGCCACGAAGGCCGGCGCGATTGCATACGTGAGGCGGGTCAGCGACACGACGTTCAGCTTGATCATCGCTTCCATCGCGTCGACGTCCGAGTTGAGCAGCGGCAACGCGGCGCCGATGCCGGCATTGTTGACGAGCATCGTAATGCTCGCATCGGCGCGCAACACGTTTTCGACGCGGCGGATATCTTCATCTTTCGCGAGGTCGGCGGTGACGATTTCCACCGAACGGCCGGTTTCACGGGTGATGCGCGTGGCCAGTTGCTCGAGGCGGGCGCGGTTGCGGGCGACGACGATCAGGTCATAGCCGCGGCGCGCGAGGCGTTGAGCGTAGACCGCACCGATGCCGGTGGATGCACCCGTAACGACGGCGGTGCCTTTGAAAGATGTGTTCGACATGTCGAGCTCCAGTAAGTGAGTGATTTCGGTTCGTTTCATTGCGATGCGTTGATGCATGAACCGAAGATTAGGTGCATACTCACATGGCGGCAATGTCGTATATGCCACTTTTCAGGACATGAGGAAGATCGTTATGCTGCGTATGGGAATCGTGGTGTTTCCGGGGTTTCAGATCATGAATCTGTCGGTGCTGACGGTATTCGAGTTCGCCAACCGCGCGGCGGATGAGCCGCTGTACGACCTCGTGCTGCTATCCGCGGAAGGCGGCGCGGTGCAAGGGTCGGCGGGGTTCTCGGTGACGACGCAAAAGTTCGACGACAGCCCGTTTGACACGCTGATCGTGGTCGGCGACAACGATGCGTTGACGTCGCCGCCCGCCGTGATCGAGTTCCTGAAGCGCTCGGCGCCGGCCGTCCGGCGGATCGGTTCGACCTGCACGGGCGCGTTCAATCTGGCCGAGGCGGGTCTGCTTGCCGGGCGGCGCGCGACGACGCACTGGTATTTCGCGGACAAGATGCGGCGCGATCACCCGGACGTGAAAATGGAGGAAGACCGCATTTTCATCATTGACGGGCCGGTGTGGACATCGGCCGGCATGAGCGCGTGCGTCGATCTCGCGCTGGCGCTGGTCGAGAAAGATCTGGGCGTCGACGCGGCGCGCTCGGTCGCGCGGCAACTGGTGCTGTATCACCGGCGCTCGGGCGGACAGTCGCAGTTTTCCGCGTTGCTCGATCTCGAGCCCAGATCGGACCGCATTCAGAACGCGTTGAACTATGCGAAGCAGAATCTGCAGGCGGAATTGTCGGTCGAGGAACTGGCCGGCGCCGCGCACTTGAGCCCGCGTCAGTTCACGCGCACGTTTCGCGAGGAAACCGGGCAGACGCCCGCCAAGGCGGTTGAGCGGCTGCGCGTGGAAGCGGCGCGGCTGATGCTGGAAAGCGGCCGGCATGGCGTGGACGTGGTCGCGCGCGAGACCGGCTTCGGCGATCGCGAAAGAATGCGGCGCGCGTTCTTGCGGGCGTTCGGGCAGCCGCCGCAGGCGATTGCGCGGAGCACACGGAGTTTGGCGTGATGCGTCGTGGAGTGCTGTACATTGCACAGCGATTGCTGTGCAATGTACAGCAAGATGCCACGTGTCGTGAGAGAGCGATCGAATCAGGCCGGCACCCGTCGGCCCGATCGAAACCATTACGCGCAAGGCGTACGCAAGAACTTCACACCGCCGTCATCACGCCCTTCGGCTCCAGATAGGCCTCGATGCCGAGCGTGCCCAGTTCGCGGCCGATCCCCGACTGCTTGAACCCGCCGAACGGCACGGCCAGATCTTGCGCAAGGCCGTTGATCAACACGCGCCCCGCATCGATGCGCGCCGCCACTTCTCGCGCCCGCGCCGGGTCGGCCGACACCACGTACGCCTGCAGCCCATAGGTCGTGTCGTTCGCAATGGCGATCGCCTCTTCCAGATCGCGATACGTGATGATCGACAGCACCGGCCCGAAAATTTCTTCGCGCGCGATGGTCATGTCGTTGCGTACGTCGGTGAACACCGTGGGCCGCACGAACCAGCCGGACTGGTGTCCGTCGGGCCGCCCTTCGCCACCGGTCAGGAGCCGCGCGCCTTCGTCGATCCCAACGCGGATATAGCGCTGCACGCGATTCCATTGCTTTTCGCTGACGAGCGGTCCGATCACGGTCGCCGGGTCGCGCGGGTCGCCCGATCGTATGTTGCCGGCTGCGGTGCCGATCAGCGCCTCGAATTCTTTAACGCGCGATTGCGGCACCAGAATGCGCGTGCCCGCACCGCAAGCCTGACCGTTGTTCACAAAACCCGCCTGCAGCGCGAACGGCACCGCTTCGGCGAAATTCGCATCGTCGAGGACGATGAATGGCGATTTGCCGCCCAGTTCAAGCGTGATGCGTTTGAGTGTGTCCGCGCCCGCACGCCAGATCGTTTTGCCGACCGCCGTCGAGCCGGTGAACGAAATCTTCGCGATGTCCGGATGCGCGCTGATCGTTGCGCCGACCACCTCGCCGCGGCCGGTGACGATATTGAGCACCCCTGCCGGCAAGCCGGCTTCGTGCAATGCCTCGGTCACGATTTGCGTCTGGATCGCGCTCATCTCGCTCGGCTTGATCACCGCTGTACAGCCCGCCGCGAGCGCAGTTGCGAACTTGTTGCAGATGAAAAGCGCATTGGCGTTCCACGGCGTGATGATGCCGGCGACGCCGACCGGTTGCATCACGAGTTCACTTGCGTTGATACGTTGCGTGAAATCGTATTGCCGCAGGACTTTCGCCGCCTCGCCGATCGCGACCGGCGCGTATTTCGCCATCAGGCGCGCGCGTGAAACCGGCGAGCCGTATTCGTCGACGATCGCTTCGTAGAGGTCGTCTTCGCGCGCTTCCAGCGCACGGATCATGCTCTGCAGCAGGTCGAGCCGCTCGCTCTTGCTGGTTCGCGAAAACGACGCAAACGCCCGCCTGGCGGCCGCGACGGCGCGGTTCGCATCGTCTTCGTCCGCGAGCCGCACGCGGCCGATCACCTGTTCGGTCGCAGGGTTGAACAGGTCGAACATTTCCTCGCCGTGCGGCGTCGCAAATTCGCCGTCGATGTAGATTTTGTCGATTTGCTGCATGTAGTAAGGCTCCTGAACGTGCATATCGGTCATCAAGATAGAGCCGATGGGTTGGCCTGACTAGCCATATAATCGGGCACGACTTGTTGAGCGATTTGGGACAATGGAAACCTCCGGACTCGGCGAACTGGAAGCGGTGCTGGCGGTGGCGCGGCATCGCAGCTTTCGCGCGGCGGCCACCGAGCTTGGCGTATCGAAGTCGGCGTTGAGTCATGCGATCGCGGCGCTCGAGGCGCGCATCGGCGTGCGCCTTTTCAACCGCACCACGCGCAGCGTGTCGCTATCCGAGGCCGGCGCGCAGTTCGTCGACAGCATCGCGCCGGCGTTGTCGACCATCCGCACCGCGCTCGAGCAGGCAGGCAATTATCGTGATACCCCGTCCGGCACTTTGCGTATCAATACATCCGCAGGCGCGGCTCGCCAGGCGATGCCAGTGTTTATCGAATTTCTGCGCCGCTATCCGGAGATGAAGCTCGATGTCGTCACCGAGGGCCGTATGATCGACATCGTGCTCGAAGGTTTCGACGCGGGCATCCGGCTCGCCGAGACGGTGCCGCAAGACATGATCGCGGTGCCCTTCGGCCCGCTGCAGCGTTTCGCGGTGGCGGGCAGCCCCGCGTATTTCGCAACGCATGCGCCGCCGCGCACGCCGGCCGATCTGGCCGCGCATCAGTGCATCCGCACGCGCATGCCGAGCGGCGCGATTTATCACTGGGAATTCGAGCGCCACGGCGAGGCATGGGCGATCGACGTGAAAGGCGCGATAACGCTGGACGATGCCGAACTGATGCTGTCAGCCGCGCGCGCCGGGCTGGGGCTTACGTATCTGACCGAATGGACGGTCGGCGCCGATCTGCAGGCCGGCACGCTGCAGCGCGTGCTCGCGGACTGGACGCCGCCGCTCGATGGCTTGTGTTTGTACTATCCAGGCCGGCGTCATGTACCCGCGGGGCTGCGTGCGTTGATCGAGCTGATTCGCGAGCGTGCGCAGAGCGCCGGCGCGTAATCTGCGCGTGATCGACGCATAGTCGCGCGTGTTGAGTGCGCGTCGCGCTTACTGCGGCTGCGACTGTGGCACGGCGATCGGGCTGGAGGCAGGGGAAGCGGCGCCGGCGTGTTCCGTGACAGGCTCGAGCAGATGCGCAGGCATCGCCGGCGAGGCCGCCGCGTCCGATGCCGGCATGGCCGAGGTGGCGGTGGCGGGATTGATTGCCGCCGCGCTCGACGAGACCGCTGCGGCAGCCGCTGACGCCGCCGCAGGTACCGCCGCCGCAGGCAATCCCGCCGCCGTCGCGGGCGCGACCGCCGCCGCGGC
>NZ_CADIKF010000032.1 GCF_902859875.1 Paraburkholderia solisilvae
ACTGCCCAACCACCACCGCCTTTCCGTGTCTGCCGCGCGTCGCAGCAGAGAAGCGAGATTATGCAGACTCGCACTCACATCGTCAACAGGTTTTTTACTTCCACCAACCTGTCGCACATCGTGCAAAGCCCCGCCATTGCTGGCGCTCCCGCCTTCCGCACTCCGTTCAACCCAGCCTCACATGAAGGCTCACCGAAGCGCGAAAGACGGCGATTCTAGCGACTCGACTCCACCCGTGCAAGCGGTATTTGAAAACGCTGTTATCGATGCTTGAACACCGGTTTGCGTTTCTCGAGGAACGCAGCCATTCCTTCTTTCTGATCCTCGGTCGAGAACAGCGAGTGAAACAGGCGACGCTCGAAACGCACGCCTTCGGCCAAGGTCGTTTCATAAGCGGCGTTAACCGATTCCTTCACCATCATCACCACTTGCAGAGGAAACTCCGCAATCGTCGCGGCCGCTGCGAGTGCCTCGTCGAGCAGCGCCGCCGCCGGGACGACGCGCGACACCAGTCCCGCGCGCTCGGCTTCATTCGCATCCATGAAACGGGCCGTCAGGCACATGTCCATCGCTTTCGCCTTCGAAACAGCACGCGGCAATCGCTGCGTTCCGCCGGCGCCCGGCATGATGCCTAGCTTGATCTCCGGTTGACCGAACTTCGCGGTGTCGGCCGCGATGATGATGTCGCACAACATCGCCAGTTCACACCCGCCACCCAACGCAAATCCTGCTACCGCGGCAATGACCGGTTTGCGGATTTGCCGCACCGCCTCCCAATTTCGCGTGATGTAGTCGCTCTTGTACGCATCCATATAAGAGTAATTCGACATCAACGAGATATCGGCCCCTGCAGCAAACGCCTTTTCGCTGCCGGTGACGACCATTGCTCCAACGTTGTCGTCGGAGTCAAACACGCGAAGTGCTTCACCCAGTTCGTCGATCAACGCGTCGTTTAGCGCATTAAGCGCCTTCGGTCGATTCAGCGTGATGAGACCGACCCGGCCCCTGGTCTCGACCAGAATGTTTTCGTACGTCATGAATCCTCCATGGTTTACCGGGCGCACGCGAAATCCTTTCGCGTACCGCACCAACAATGCTACCATTCACCGACCAGCCGGTCGGTGAATTATTCAGCGGGATCTTTCTAACCTGTTCAGCATCCCTTCTGCCATGAACCATCCGCTATTCAGCAAACACGAAGACACCCTGCATAAGGCGCTAGACGCGATCGAAACGCGCGGCTTCTGGAGCCCGTTCGCCGAAATGCCTAGTCCCAAAGTGTACGGGGAATCGGCCAACGCCGAAGGTGAAGCGGCCTTTCGCGCCCACCTGAACCGAACCTTCGAAATTGACCAGCCGGCCAACGGCAACACCGTCGGCTCCGAGGCGTCGCCGTTCGGCCTTCCACTCGGCATCCGATACCCGCAGGCCAACCCGGCTGCACTGATCGACGCCGCAGCGATCGCACAGCGCGCGTGGCGCGACGCGGGCCCAACCGCGTGGATCGGCGTGAGCCTGGAAATTCTCGCGCGCCTCAATCGCGCGAGCTTCGAGATCGGCTACGCGGTCATGCACACCACCGGTCAGGCATTCATGATGGCCTTTCAGGCAGGCGGCCCACATGCGCAGGATCGCGCGCTCGAAGCCGTCGCATACGCATGGGACCAACTCCGTCGCATTCCGGCAAACGCCCATTGGGAAAAGCCGCAAGGCAAAAACCCTCCGCTCGCGATGCGCAAGCACTTCACGGTCGTGCCGCGCGGCACCGGTCTCGTGCTCGGCTGCTGCACGTTTCCGACATGGAACGGCTACCCGGGCCTGTTCGCCGATCTCGCGACCGGCAATACGGTCATCGTCAAGCCGCATCCGGGCGCGATCCTGCCGCTCGCCATTACGGTTCGTATCGCCCGTGAGGTGCTGCGCGAGGCAGGCTTCGATCCGAACGTCGTCACGCTGCTTGCGACCGGGCCGAACGACGGCGAACAGGTTCAGCAACTTGCATTGCGCCCGGAGATCAAGCTGATCGACTTCACCGGCAGCACGCAGAACGGCACCTGGCTCGAACGCCATGCTCATCAGGCGCATGTGTTCACCGAGAAGGCCGGTGTCAACCAGATCGTGATCGATTCAGTCGACGACATCCAGGCGGCCGCACGCAACATCGCGTTCTCGCTCGCGTTGTACTCAGGCCAGATGTGCACCGCTCCGCAAAATATCTACGTACCGCGGAGCGGCATCCAGACCGCGCAAGGCGCCATGCCCTTCGACGCCGTCGCGCAAGCGTTGGCCACCGCCGTCGAAAAAATGCTGGCCGACCCGGCAAAAGCGGTCGAATTGCTGGGCGCCATTCAGAACGATGGTGTCATGCAACGCATCGACGCGGCGCGCAAGCTCGGCCGCATTCTGGTGGATAGCCGTGCGATCGCGCACCCCGCATTCGCCAATGCGCGTGTGCGCACGCCACTCGTTCTACAACTCGACGCCGCTACCGATACAGCCCAATTCACGCAGGAGTGGTTTGGACCCGTCTCATTCGTCATCGCAACCGACTCCACTGGTCAGTCGCTCGATCTCGCCGCGCGCACTGCGGCCGAACATGGCGCATTGACGCTCTCCGTCTACAGCACGGACGATTCGGTAATCGAAGCCGCGCACGAAGCATCGCTGCGCGGTGGCGTCGCGCTATCGATCAATCTGACGGGCAGCGTGTTCGTCAATCAGTCGGCTGCGTTCTCCGACTTCCACGGTACCGGGGCAAACCCCGCGGCCAATGCGGCGCTGACCGATGCGGCGTTTGTTGCGAATCGATTCCGTATCGTTCAAAGCCGTATGCATGTTGAACCCAAAACGGTCGCTGCGTAAGTCGGCCGAAAGGCATATGTCCGTCTGGCCGACTGTCGCCGAACGGCGCGGCGCTCTAACATGCATCAAAGTGAGTTCGCGACCGAACGCCTGCAGGATCTGACCGCAGCTCGCTCAGCGCGCGGACCGGCAGCGATGTCGTTCCATAGCACTCAGTATCCGCAGCAGCACAAGGGCAAGCACAAGGAGCCGACCGATGGCAAACGAAGCGATCCGCGTGGTCACCGATTCAACGAGCCGCGTCGTGACGATCACATTGAACCGTCCCGACAAGCTCAACAGCTTCACCCGCGCGATGCACGAAGAACTCGCGGCCGCGCTCGACGAAGTCGAAGCCGCCGGCGCCCGCGCGCTTGTCATCACCGGCGCCGGCCGCGGCTTTTGCGCGGGTCAGGATCTCGCGGACCTCGACTTCACGCCCGGCGCAATGACCGATCCCGGCGACGTGATCGACCGGCAATTCAACCCGCTGATTCGCCGCATCCAGTCGTTGCCGCTGCCGGTCATTGCGGCTGTCAACGGCACTGCCGCGGGCGCCGGCGCGAATCTCGCGTTGGCGTGCGACATCGTGCTGGCCTCGCGCTCGGCAAGCTTCATTCAGGCGTTCGTGAAAATCGGCCTCGTGCCGGATTCCGGCGGCACGTGGTTTCTGCCGCGACGCGTCGGCATGGCGCGTGCGCTCGGCCTTGCGCTCACCGGCGACAAGTTGAGCGCGGAAAAAGCGGAAAGCTGGGGACTCGTCTGGCAGGTCGTCGACGATGAAGCCTTGCCGGCCACAGCATCGAAACTGGCCATGCAACTGGCCCAACAGCCGACGCAAGCGATCGCGGCCATCAAACTGGCCATGCGAACGAGCATGACGCAAACGCTCGACGAGCAGCTCGATCTCGAGCGCGACTTGCAACGCAAGCTGGGCGCGTCGCACGACTACGCGGAAGGAGTGCGCGCATTTGTTGAAAAACGCACCCCGCACTTTGAGGGCCGCTGACATGTCGACACAACCGGAACACAGCGCGTCGATGGCCGCCGATGAACTCGCGCGCGCGACAGCCGCTTCAATGCTCGAAGCCGACGCATGCAGTCGCGCACTCGGCCTCGAGTTGCTGGAAGTCCGCGCGGGCTACGCTCGCATGCAAATGCAGGTGCGTGCGGATTTCCTGAACGGTCACCACATCTGCCACGGCGGACTCATCTTCACGCTCGCCGATTCCACTTTCGCGTTCGCGTGCAACTCACGCAACATCAACACCGTCGCGTCCGGCTGCTCGATCGAATTTCTACGCGCGGTGCACGGCGGAGAAACGTTGACCGCGGAAGCCGTCGAACAATCGCTAACGGGCCGCACCGGGATCTACGACATTCGCGTCACCAATCGCGCGAACGAGACCGTCGCCATGTTTCGCGGCAAATCCGCGCAAATCAAGGGCGCTGTAATTCCGTCGTACGGGTGACGGCGAACCTGCTCATTGCCCCGCTCGTTTCAGGCGGCTGGCCGAACCGCGTGCGCACCGCACCGCATCCTGTTCAAATAAACCCGGAGGAGAAATACGATGCCTGCCTCGCTCCTGCTCGAGCCGATCGAAACGGCGAGCCGCGACGAGCTTGCCGCGCTGCAGCTCGATCGGCTGCGATGGTCGCTCTCGCATGCGTACGACAACTCGCCGGTATATCGACGCAAGTTCGACGAGACCGGCGTCCATCCGGCCGAGCTGAAGACACTCGCGGATCTATCGCGCTTTCCGTTCACGACAAAGCAGGACCTGCGGGATAACTATCCGTTCGGTCTCTTTGCTGTGCCTCACGAACGCATCGCACGAATTCACGCGTCATCGGGCACGACCGGCAAGCCGACCGTCGTCGGCTACACCGCGCGCGACATCGATACATGGGCGTCACTCGTCGCACGCTCGATTCGCGCCGCGGGCGCGCGGCCCGGCGACAAGGTTCACGTCAGCTACGGGTATGGTCTCTTCACCGGCGGGCTTGGCGCGCATTACGGCGCCGAACGCGCGGGCCTGACGGTGATCCCCTTCGGCGGCGGCCAGACGGAAAAGCAGGCGCAACTAATCCAGGACTTTTGTCCCGACATCATCATGGTGACGCCCAGCTACATGCTGGCAATCGCCGACGAACTCGAGCGGCAAGGTGTGAATCCCGCGCGTTGCTCGCTGCGCGTCGGCATTTTCGGCGCCGAGCCGTGGACCAACGATATGCGCCGCGCTATCGAGGCGCGAATGGGCATCGATGCCGTGGACATTTACGGCCTCTCCGAAGTGATGGGACCGGGCGTCGCGTCGGAATGCGTCGAAACCAAGGACGGGCCGACGATCTGGGAAGATCATTTCTACCCCGAGATCGTCGACCCGGACACCGGCGAAGTGCTGCCCGACGGTGAACCGGGCGAACTCGTGCTCACGTCCTTGACAAAGGAAGCGCTGCCCATCATCCGTTATCGAACCCGCGACCTGACGCGCCTCTTGCCCGGCAGCGCACGCACCATGCGCCGAATGGAGAAAATCACGGGCCGCTGCGACGACATGATGATCGTGCGCGGCGTCAATGTGTTCCCGACGCAGATCGAGGCGTTGCTGCTCGGGCAGCACGCACTCGCGCCGCACTATCAGATTGTGCTGACGAAGGAAGGACCGCTCGACGTGATGACGGTCCACGTCGAACCCCGCGTCGAGACCGCGTGTGACATAGCGGCGCTGACCACCGCAAGAGAGGCGCTCGCTTACGACATCAAGGCGCTGATCGGCGTGACGGCCGTCGTCAGCGTGCTGCCGGTCAATGGTATCGAACGCTCGGTGGGCAAGGCGAGACGCGTGATCGACAAACGCAGGAGCGGCGGCTGAAACGGCGATTATGTTCACGTTCACGGCCGCACACAAACACACATAATCCGCCCCCGCAAACCTCACGAATTCGGCAACAACACCCACATCCGCCCGGTCTGCTTCATCTTGCCGGCCAGATCGCCGGCGTCGTCGCCGAGTCCCCAGAAGTAGTCGGCTCGCACCCCACCTTTGATCGCCGTTCCCGTGTCCTGTGCAAATACGAGGCGATTCATCGGCGCATTGGTCATCGGCCGGGTGGTCTGCAGGAACACCGGCGTGCCGAGCGGAATCGACGATGGATCCACCGCAATCGAGCGCTCCGGCGTGAGCGGCACGCCAAGCGCGCCGATCGGACCGTCCGCGCCGCCGCCCGGCGCCGGCTCGGTTGAGGCCATCTCGCGGAAAAACACAAACCGCGGGTTCGTATCGAGCAACGCGTCAACGCGCGTCGGATTCGCGCGCGCCCACGCCTTGATGCCCTGCATCGTCGCCTGAGCGGGCGTGACCTCGCCATGGTCCAGCAACCAGCGGCCAATCGACCGGTAGGGCTGATTGTTCGTGCCGCCGAAACCGACGCGCATCACGCTGCCATCTTCCATCGTGATGCGCCCCGACCCCTGCACCTGCAGGAAGAAAGCTTCGATCGGATCGTCGACCCACACGAGTTCGTCGCCGTCCAGCACGCCGGAGCGCTCGAGCTGCGCGCGCGCCGGCAACGCCGCACCCGCGCGATATCCCGACGGCCAGCGATACAGCGCTGTCTGATAGACGCCATGACGCGTGCGCGAACCACGCAGCAACGGCTCGTAGTAGCCGGTCACGAGTCCGTCGAGCGTGCCGTCGCTGTTCGCGAGCTGGAAAGGGGTGAAGTAGGTTTCAAAGAAGGTTCGCGCGCCGGCCACGTCGAGATCGTCGATCTGCTCGGCCGCTACGCATACTCGCTGCCAGTTCGGCTGACGCGCGAGCCTCACGCAGTTTTGCCGCAACGCGGCCGTCGCGCCGATCAGCGAATCGTCGTTCCAGCCCGGCAGCTGCTGCCACGCGACCGCCGTCAGCCGCGCGGCCGCAATCTGCCCCGGAATGATCGCCGCACCGCTCGGCGGATTGGCGGACGGACGCACTGTCCCGCGTCCGCCGCACGCGGCAAGGATCGCCGCCATCGAAACTGTCGCCGCCCACAGCGCGGCGCGCCGGACAAACCGCATACAATGTTCGTTCTTGATGGAAACCGCCATGTCTGATCTGCTCGACGAATATCCGATGCTCATCTTTGCGCTGGAGTCATTTCTGGCGCTGTTCCTGCTCGTCTTCATCGTGGTGTGGACCGCGTCCGGCAAAAAGAAAACAGCAAAGGAACAATTGCTGAAACAACAGGCGCAACAGGCGCAGCAGAACGCCCAGCAAACGCAAGCGCCCGCGCAGCAGCCGCCGCGCCGCGGATAGCCGGCGAGGCCCGCCGCAAGAATTTCAGGGGAATTGCGCGCCGCTTCAATGCAGCGTGCGCGGCATGCGCAATACGAATTCGGGCACCGGCGCTTCGAACCGCTCGCCGTCTTCCGCCACGCAGAAATACTCGCCCCGCATCGTACCGACAGGGGTCGCAATCACCGCCCAGCTCGTGTATTCGAATTGCTCGCCCGGCTTGAGAAGCGGCTGATGCCCAACCACGCCCAACCCTTTCACTTCCTGAACGTGGTTTTCACTATCTGTAATCACCCAGTGGCGGGCAATCAGTTGTGCGGGCGCCTGACCGGTATTGCGGATTGTCAGCGTGTAAGCGAACGCATATTGCCGGCGTTCCGGATCCGACTCTTCGGTCAGGTAACGCACCTGCGAAGACACGCTGAATTGATACTGGCTCATCCTGATTTGCCTGATTCCAAAGTGGTGCGGCCCGCGCCGAGCCTCGCCTGTCGCGCCTCACACGAGATCGTGCGAGCGCCGATGCAAAACCCGTATCAAACCGTCCGCCAGCGACCGCGACAGCACGGGACGCATTGATGAGGGGCTGTGCATGATGACTTGGCATTCTGCTTGATGAAACGCACGCCCGCAACCGCGCTGGCCATCCGGACAAGGTTTCCAACGGATGTGACGTTAAAATAACGCTTCTCGCGCAACCGTCCGGCCTCCGTCATGACGAAATTCCATATCGCCCCCAGCATCCTGTCCGCCGATTTCTCGCGGCTCGGTGAAGAAGTCCGTAACGTGGTCGCAGCCGGCGCCGACTGGATCCACTTCGACGTGATGGACAACCATTACGTGCCCAACCTGACCATCGGCCCGCTCGTCTGCGAAGCGATCCGCCCGCACACGCAGGTGCCGATCGACGTGCATCTGATGGTGAAGCCGGTCGACCGCATCGTGCCGGACTTCGCGAAAGCCGGCGCGAATGTGATCAGCTTCCACCCGGAAGCGTCCGATCATATCGACCGCACGCTCACGCTGATTCGCGATCACGGCTGCAAGGCCGGCCTCGTGTTCAACCCGGCCACCTCGCTCAATTACCTCGACCATGTGATGGACCGCGTCGATCTCGTGCTGATCATGTCGGTCAATCCGGGCTTCGGCGGGCAGTCGTTCATCCCTGAAGCGCTCAACAAACTGCGCGAAGCGCGCACGCGCATCAACGCGTACCGCGAGAAAACCGGCCGCGAGATTCATCTGGAAGTGGACGGCGGCGTGAAAATCGACAATATCGCGGAAATCGCGGCCGCCGGTGCGGACTCGTTCGTCGCCGGGTCGGCGATTTTCGGCCATCCCGATTACAAGACCATCATCGGCCAGATGCGCAACGCCCTCGCGAACATCGAGCACTGAACATGACGACGACGCCTCCTCGCTACGCCGCCCCGGTTCTGTCGGCGCCGCGCATTGCCGCGGCGATCATCGACCTCGACGGCACGATGGTCGATACCGCCGACGATTTCACCGCGGGCCTGAACGGCATGCTCGCGCAACTCGACGCGGAAGAAACCTCGCGCGAGGAAGTGATCGACTATGTCGGCAAGGGCTCGGAGCATCTGATTCGCAGTGTGCTCGCGCCGCGCTTTGCGGCCGACCACGCGCAGGAGCGTTTCGACGAGGCTCTCGCAATCTACCAGGCGGAGTACGCGAAGATCAACGGGTCGCACACGCGGCTTTACCCGGACGTCGAAGCGGGCCTCGCGGCGCTGCGCGATGCGGGGCTCAAGCTCGCCTGCGTCACCAACAAGCCGCACCGCTTCGCGGTCGAACTGCTCAAGCAATACAAGCTCTTCCCGCTCTTTAGCGTCGTGATCGGCGGTGACAGCGTTGGGAAGAAGAAGCCCGATCCGCTGCCGATGCTCGCCGCGTGCGACGCGATGCAGGTGTCGCCGCAGGCCGCCATCGCGATCGGCGATTCGGAGAACGACGCGCTCGCGGGCCGCGCGGCCGGCATGGCGACGCTCACGCTGCCGTACGGCTACAACCATGACCAGGCTGTACAAACAATCAGATCGGATGGTATAGTTTCCACGCTGCTGGAGGCCGCCAAGGTCATCGCAGCACATAATCAGGCGAAACCCGAGGCGAAACCCGAGGCGAAACTCGACGCGAAGTCTGCGGTATCGCGGTCAGCCTGAACCCTCACCGACCCAACAGTCCATCTTCATGTTTCTGAACAAAAAACGGAGTCTGAGCAGCATCGACCGGGGAGCATGGCCCTGGCGTCGCTGGTCGCGCTAACCTCTCACTGAGGTTCGCTGGAGCTTGCCTTCAGCATCGTTTTTTAGTTCGCTGCGCATCGTGCGCTTTCCGGTTCCTAGGTTGCCGCCGAGTTTGTTGTTTATCTCCGGCTGGCTCCCCAGTTGCGTTGCTTCACGTGGGCTGTCGTGTACGTGGTGTACATTCGCGGTCCATGCTGAACGCAGATACGCATTGCCGGGAAAGCGCGCGTCGGTCGCATTCAACGCTTCGCACATCGAGCCCGACCGGCTGCGCAACGCCCCGCTTTGTCCGACGGCCGTCCGGGCCGCACGCATGAACAGGATCGGAACATGACCGAACTCGAATTCCAGTCTCTCGCGAACGAGGGCTACAACCGCATTCCGCTGATCGCCGAAGCACTCGCGGATCTCGAAACGCCGCTGTCGCTGTACCTGAAGCTCGCGCAAGCCGAGCGCAACGGCGCCAACTCATTCCTGCTCGAATCGGTGGTGGGCGGCGAGCGCTTCGGGCGCTACTCGTTTATCGGCCTGCCGGCACGCACGCTGGTGCGCACGCGCAGCGGCGTGTCGGAAGTCGTGAAGGACGGCAAGGTCGTCGAAACGCACGAAGGCGATCCGCTCGATTTCATCCAGCAGTTCCAGAAGCGCTTCAAGGTTGCGCAGCGCCCGGGGCTGCCGCGCTTCGCGGGCGGTCTGGCCGGTTATTTCGGCTACGACGCGGTGCGCTATATGGAAAAGAAGCTCGCGCACTCCGCGCCGCCGGACGATCTGAACCTGCCGGACATCCAGTTGCTGCTGACCGAGGAAGTCGCGGTAATCGACAACCTCGCCGGCAAGCTATACCTCGTCGTCTACGTCGATCCGGCCGCGCCTGAAGCGTACACGCGCGGCAAACAGCGGCTGCGCGAACTGCGCCAGCGGCTGCGCGTGTCGGTGCAGCCGCCGGTTACGTCGGCGAGCGTGCGTACCGATATCTATCGCGAGTTCAAGAAGGACGACTATCTCGCCGCCGTGCGCAAAGCGAAGGAATACATCGCCGCCGGCGAGTTGATGCAGGTGCAGGTCGGCCAGCGTCTGATCAAACCCTATCGCGACAATCCGCTTTCGCTTTACCGCGCGCTGCGTTCGCTGAACCCGTCGCCGTATATGTACTTCTATAACTTCGGCGACTTCCACGTGGTCGGCTCGTCGCCGGAAATTCTGGTGCGTCAGGAAAAGCGCGGCGAAGACCGGATGGTCACCATTCGCCCGCTCGCCGGCACGCGCCCGCGCGGCAACACGCCCGAGCGCGACGCCGAACTCGCGACCGAACTGCTGAACGACCCGAAGGAAATCGCCGAGCATGTGATGCTGATCGACCTCGCGCGCAACGACGTCGGCCGCATCGCGCAAATCGGCTCGGTGGTGGTCACCGACAAGATGGCGATCGAGAAGTACTCGCACGTGCAGCACATCGTGAGCTCGGTCGAAGGCAAGCTGAAGCCGGGCATCACGAACTTCGACGTGCTGCGCGCGACGTTCCCCGCCGGCACGCTGTCCGGCGCGCCGAAGGTGCGCGCGCTGGAGCTGATCGACGAACTGGAGCCGGTCAAGCGCGGGCTGTATGGCGGCGCGGTCGGCTACCTGTCCTTCACCGGCGACATGGATCTCGCCATCGCGATCCGCACCGGCGTGATCAGCAACGGCAATCTGTATGTGCAGGCCGCAGCGGGTGTCGTCGCCGACTCGGTGCCCGAATCCGAATGGCAGGAGACCGAGAACAAGGCGCGTGCAGTGCTGCGCGCCGCCGAGCAGGTGCAAGACGGCCTCGATAGCGACTTCTGACCGGAGAAAGACCATGCTGCTGATGATCGACAACTACGACTCGTTCACCTATAACCTGGTCCAGTACTTCGGCGAACTCGGCGAAGACGTGCGGACCTATCGCAACGACGAAATCACACTCGACGAAATCACCAAACTGAGCCCGGAGCGCATTTGCCTGTCGCCGGGCCCGAGCAACCCGCAGAACGCGGGCATCACGCTCGACGTGCTGCGCGAATTCTCCGGCAAGATTCCGATTTTCGGCGTGTGCCTCGGCCATCAGGCAATCGGCGAGGCGTTCGGCGGCCGCGTCGTGCGCGCGCAGAGCATCATGCACGGCAAGGTGAGCCAGATCGAAACCGACTGCAAAGGCGTATTCGCCGACCTGCCGAAGCACTTCACGGTTACGCGCTACCACTCGCTTGCGATCGAGCGCGAATCGCTGCCGGATTGTCTCGAGGTGTCGGCGTGGACGCCCGATGGCGAAATCATGGGCGTGCGCCACAAGACACTCGCGGTGGAAGGCGTGCAGTTCCATCCGGAATCGATCCTGTCGGAACAGGGTCATGCGCTGCTCGAAAACTTCATCAAACAATCGAAACACGCCGGCGCGCCGCGCGATGCCTAAAACAACAACATCAGTGGAGGCGACATGATCACGCCGCAAGAAGCGCTACAGCGCACGATCGAGCATCGCGAGATCTTTCACGATGAAATGCTGCATCTGATGCGGCTCATCATGCGCGGCGAGTTGTCGCCGGCGGAGACGGCGGCGATCCTCACCGGCTTGCGCGTGAAGAAGGAAACGATCGGTGAAATTGCCGCGGCCGCGACCGTGATGCGCGAGTTCGCGCGCCACGTCGAGGTGCCGGACAGCTCGAATTTCGTCGATATCGTCGGCACCGGCGGCGACGGCGCGCATACGTTCAATATCTCGACCGCGACGATGTTCGTCGCCGCGGGCGCCGGCGCGAAAGTCGCGAAGCACGGCAATCGCGGTGTATCGAGCAAGTCAGGCAGCGCGGACGTGCTCGAGGCGCTCGGCGTCAATATCGACTTGCAGCCGGAGCAGGTCGCCACATCCATCGCCGAAACCGGCATGGGCTTCATGTTCGCGCCGAACCACCATCCGGCGATGAAGAACGTGCAGGCGGTGCGCCGCGAGCTGGGCGTGCGCACGATTTTCAACATCCTCGGCCCGCTGACCAATCCGGCGGGCGCGCCGAACCAGTTGCAAGGCGTGTTTCATCCGGACCTCGTCGGCATTCAGGTACGCGTGATGCAACGGCTCGGGGCGAAGCACGTGCTCGTCGTGTATGGCAAGGACGGTATGGACGAGGTGTCGCTCGGCGCGGCGACGCTCGTCGGCGAGCTGCGCGACGGCGAAGTGTACGAGTACGAGATTCATCCGGAGGACTTCGGCATGCAGATGGTGTCGAACCGCACGCTGAAAGTGGCCGATGCGGCGGCTTCCAAAGTGATGCTGCTCGAAGCGCTCGACAACAAGCCGGGCGTCGCGCGCGAGATCGTCGTGCTCAATGCGGGCACCGCGCTGTATGCGGCAAACGTGGTGGCGTCGATCGCAAGCGGCATCGAGCTTGCGCGCGAAACCATCGCGAGCGGCCGCGCGCGCGCAAAAGTCGACCAGCTGGTGCGTTTCACGCAGCAATTCAAGTCATGATTTTCGTATCGGAACGGCTATGAGCGATATTCTCGAACGCATCATCGACGTCAAGCGCGCGGAAGTGCGCGCCGCCGAGCAGAGCGTGCCGCTCGAGGCACTGCGCCTCGAAGCGTCGGCGCGCGATCACCGCGATTTCGTCGGCGCGTTGCGCGCGAAGCATGCGGCAGGCAAACCGGCGGTGATCGCCGAAGTGAAGAAAGCGAGCCCGTCGAAAGGCGTGATTCGCGAGCATTTCGTGCCGGCCGAGATCGCGCATTCGTATGCACAGCACGGTGCGGCGTGTTTGTCGGTGCTCACCGACGTGCAGTTCTTCAAGGGCAGTGTCGCGTATCTGGAAGAGGCGCGCGCTGCCTGTGACTTGCCGGTGCTGCGCAAGGATTTCATCATCGACCCGTATCAGATCGTCGAAGCGCGCGCGATGGGCGCCGACGCGATCCTGCTGATCGCCGCCGCGCTCGACACGTCGCAGATGCAGGAGCTCGAGGCGTTCGCGCATTCGCTCGGGCTCGCGGTGCTCGTCGAAGTGCACGACAAGAACGAACTCGTCGAAGCGCTCACGTTGAAGACGCCGCTGATCGGCATCAACAATCGCAATCTGCGCACGTTCGAGACGTCGCTCGAGACGACGATCGGCATGCTCGAGATGATTCCGGACGAGCGGATCGTCGTCACTGAATCGGGCATTCTGTCGCGCGTCGACGTCGAACGGCTGCGTGCGCTGGAGGTCAATACGTTTCTGGTCGGCGAGGCGTTCATGCGGGCGGAAGAGCCGGGCGTCGAACTCGCGAAGATGTTCTTCTGACGCGTTGGCGCGTGCCGGTTGTGCCGGTTGTGCCGGTTGTGCCGGTTGTGCGGTTGTGCCGGTGGTTGGCCGGTGGTTGGCCGCTGGTTGGCCGCCGGCCTTGCCGCTAATCTTGCCGCTGGTTCGCCCCCGCTTTCCCCCGGCTTCGCAAACCAACGTAACGACCGTCGCTGCAACCGAAACACGGAGTCAAGATGGGTATCGAACGCGAAATCAAGCTCGCGCTGCCAGCCGACCAGGTCGACGCGGCCACGCAATGGTTCACCACTCGCACCGGTCATCCCGGCAAGCCGATCGCGCTCGACAATCTGTATTTCGACACGCCGGCGTTGACCCTCGCCCGCTCGAAGAGCGCACTGCGGCTGCGCCGCACTCCGGACGGCTGGCTGCAAACGTTCAAGACCATCGGCCACGCACAATCCGGCATGCATAGCCGGCACGAATGGGAGATTCCGGTCGCGGGCCCGGCGCTCGAAATCGACGCGCTGCTGGCCGTCTGCGACGACGCGCAAGCCGCGACGGCACTGCGCGACGCCGCGCCAAAACTGATCGAACTGTTCCGCACGAATTTCACGCGCACGCTGTGGCCGGTTACGCGAGACGGCGCCGAAATCGAAGCTGCGGTGGACCGCGGCGAGATCGTCGCAGAGGTGGACGGTATAACGCGCCGCGCGCCGATCTGCGAAGTCGAACTGGAGTTGAAACACGGCGACGAGGCCGCGTTGCACGCATTGACGTCCGAGTTGACGTCGAGCGTACGCGGCCTCGCGCCGGACGATATCAGTAAAGCGGAGCGCGGGTATCGGCTGCGCGAGCGCGATGCGGGACAAGCGTAGCGCTTGAGGCTTGAGCCGTACCGCATTAGCTGCGACACTCTTCGGCCATGACCTCCGCTACCCGCTCCCGCTCCGCTTCGTCGACGCAAGGCCAAGGCTCGCTATTCGGCGAAGACGCACTAGCGTCGACACAAGCCTCGACCGCCGGCACATCGGCTCCCGATGCAACGGCGTCCAACAACGCCGCTGCCCCGCCCTCACTCGAATCCCAGTTCGACGCACTGCCGCCCGCATGGCGCGCGCATCTGCGGCCGTTCATCGAGAGCGACGCTTACGCGTCGCTATGCCGTTTCGTCGATGGCGAACGGGCGGCCGGCAAGACCGTCTACCCGGCCGACGTATTCCGTGCGTTGCGCCTGACGAGTCCCGCGGACGTAAAAGTCGTGATCCTCGGCCAGGATCCATACCACGGCGAAGACCGCGGCACGCCGCAGGCACACGGCCTCGCGTTCTCGGTGCCGCCGGCAGTGCGGCCGCCGCCGTCGCTGCGCAATATCTTCAAGGAAATCGCCGCGAGTCTCGGCTATGCGTCCCCGGCGCATGGGTGTCTCGATGCGTGGGCCAAACAGGGCGTGCTGCTGCTGAACACGGTGCTGACCGTCGAGCGCAATCAGGCGGCGAGTCACGCGAAGCGCGGCTGGGAGAAATGCACGGACACGCTGATTCACGAACTTGCCGTGCGCCATGAAGGGCTCGTGTTCATGCTGTGGGGATCGCATGCGCAGGCCAAGCGTGCGCTGCTTGGCGGCAAACAGCATTGCGTGCTGGAGGCTCCGCATCCGTCGCCGCTTTCGGCGCATCGCGGATTTCTCGGCTGCCGGCACTTCGCGCTAGCGAACGAATATCTCGAAGCGCACAGCCGCGCGCCAATCGACTGGCGGCTGCCGGATGAAGCGCAGGTGCTCGCCTGACATGCACGCCTGTTGAACCGGCGAGCGGGCGAGCGGGCGAGCGGGCGAGCGGGCGAGCGGGCGAGCGGGCGAGCGGGCAAATGATCAAACAATGGCCCGCGGCGCTCCGCTCACAAACACAAAAAAGCGCCGCGGAATCGTGTTCCGCGGCGCTTGCGTCCGGAGGCGAGACAAAGGGTGTCGCCTCACTTCCTGAACATCGTGTGAAAGCTCACTGGCTTACGTGCAGTCAGGCGTTTCACGCATCCGTTCGTTTGTCGTTACCTTTCCTGCGTTGTCGGCAGACACCGCTTACGCAGCAGCGGAAGCCGTGCTCGCCGCAGCCGCCGCGATCGCGTCACGCGCGCCGGCCAGCGCCGCTGCTGCCGCGTCGGCGCCCATATTCAGGCCTTCCGCATAGATGAACGTGACGTCGGTCATGCCGAGGAAGCTGAGGAACGTCGTCAGATAAGGCGTCTGCGAGTCGCCCGGCGTGCCCGCATACTTGCCGCCGCGGGCCGACACGACATACACCTTCTTCCCCGTCACGAGGCCTTGCGGGCCGGTCGGGCCGTACTTGAACGTGACGCCGGCGCGCGCGATGAAGTCGAAATACGTCTTCAGTTGCGACGAGATGCCGAAGTTGTACAGCGGCGCGCCGAGCACGACGATATCGGCGGCCTGCAGTTCGGCGACCAGCGCGTCGCTGCGCGCGGCGATTGCCTGCTGCTCCGGCGTGCGCTGATCGGCCGGGGTGAAGAATGCGCCGAGCACGCTGTCGTCGAGGTGCGGCAGAGCATCGCTATACAGATCGCGGACGACGACACGCGCGCCCGGATTCGACTGTTGCAGCTTTTCGGTCAGTTCGTTGGACAACAGCGTCGATTGAGCGCCTTGCGAGCGGGCTGCGGAATTAATCTGAAGGATCGTGGTCATTGTGTGGCTCCAGTTGGGGCGCGCAGCGTTGCGCGAGTGGGAGCCATTCTGAATTCTCATCGACCGATGAAAAAGTAGTGCCGCGGCGACGGATTGTTGCAGCAGTGGAACAATGGCCTTGATAGCCCGGACGCGTGGACGCGGCGACGCCGGGGCGCGGAAACGGGATTGTGCCGGCGCACCCAGACGCCCCTGCAAGCGATGTCGCCGCCATACGGCTCGGCTTGACGTTGTGGCAACGGCCCGGCGGCTGATTGCGTAGAGTCCAATGCGACGACGCAAGCAACTGCCGCGCACAACGACTGCGCGCTTACAGCTTGTGCAGCCACGACTACAAGGCAAAGCAGCAGCCGGGCGCCGCCCTCAGTTCCCGAGCCAGCGCGCGCGCCAACCGCGCGAAGCGGCGGAACCGCTACCGCCCTTATCCGCTTTCGCCGCTTTCGCCGGTTTACCCAATCCAGCCGGTTTGCCCGCTTTCCCGACCTTCCCGGACTGACCACCCGAAGCCGTCTTCACGCTCAGCGTGTAGCGCAACACCTCCGGCTCATCCAGCTTCAATTGCACGACGCGCAGTTCATCGCGCCGGAACGCATGCGCTTCGACCTTCGCGCCCGGCACATAACGCCCAAGTAGCGCATCCAGATTCGTTCCGGTCACGCGCAGGCCGTCGAGCGCAATAAGCACATCACCAGCGGACAACCCCGCCTTCTGCGCAGCGCCGCCCTCATAGACCACGGCCAGCGCGCAGTCCGCGCCGCCGCGCACGCGCGCGCCGATCGACGGCTTGCCGTTCTTCCCCGCATCCGGCACGAGCTCGATGCCGGCAGGCGCGAGCAGCGCCGCGAGCGGCAGATCGCGCGTGCCGTGCACGCCGTTCGCGAAGAGCTCCGCCAGATCGGCGCCCGTCGCTTCGGCAAACAGCGCCTCGACATCACGCTCTTCGACGCCCACCGGCTTGCCCCGGTAAAAATCACGTCCGTAGCGCTGCCACAGCAGACGCATCACGTCGTCGAGCGAGCGGCGATGCCCGGTCTGCGCACGAATCGTCAGATCGAATGCGAGCGCGACCAGCGAGCCCTTCGTGTAATAGCTGACGATCGCATTCGTCGCGTTCTCGTCCTGCCGGTAATACTTCACCCACGCATCGAACGAGCTTTCGGCGACGCTCTGCTTCAGGCGCCCGCTGCCGCGCAGCACGCTGCCGACTGTCTTGCCGACCATCGTCAGATAATCGTCTTCGCTGATCACGCCGGCGCGCACGAGGATCAGGTCGTCGTAATACGACGTGAAGCCCTCGAACAGCCACAGCAGCGACGTATAGTTCTCGCGCGTCAGGTCATACGGAGCGAACGCGGCCGGCTTGATGCGCTTCACGTTCCACGTATGGAAGTATTCGTGGCTGCACAAGCCGAGATACGTGCGGTAACCGTCGGTCGTCTCCGCACGGCCGGCCACCGGCAGATCGGTGCGATTGCAGATCAGCGCGGTCGACGCGCGATGCTCGAGACCGCCGTAGCCGTCGCTGACCGCTTGCGTCATAAACACGTAGCGCTCGACCGGCGCCTTCTTCGACTTCGGCTCGAACAGCGCAATCTGCGCTTCGCAGATCCGTTTCAGATCGGCCGCGAGGCGCGGCATGTCGAGCCCGACCACGCGCCCCGCAATCACGATGTCGTGCGGCACGCCGTGCGCCTTGAAGGTCGCGAGCTCGAATTCGCCGAGCGTGACCGGGTGGTCGATCAGCTCATCGTAGTTGCGCGCCGCGTACTCGCCGAAGCCGTAGCGCTTCGTGCCGCGCGCCTCCGGCAGCGCGGTCGCGACGCGCCACGCGCGGTACGCGGCGCCATCGGGCTTGCGGATATCGACCACGCATTGCGCGTCCTCATGGCCCAATACCGCGAGAAACATGCTCGCACCGTTGAAGAAGCCAACCGTGTCATCCAGATGCGCGGCCCGCACCGACATATCCCATGCGTACACTTCGTAGCGCAAGGTCAGCGCACCCTTCACCGGCGCGGCGAGCCACGTGTGCTTGTCGGTCTTCTCGATGCGCACCTTGCGGCCCGTATCGTTGAACGCGCGCAGCGTGACGATATTGCGCTCGAATTCGCGCACCATGTAGCTGCCCGGAATCCACACCGGCAGCATGAAGCGCTGGCCGTCGGGATCAGGCTGCGCCACCGTGACGGCGACTTCGAAAAGATGCGCGGCGGCATGCTTCGGGACAATGGTGTAGCGGATCGGCTTCATCGGCGGGACGGTCGGGCAATGGTGCGGATGTTATTGGAATCTTCGGAGCGGCTTGAGTGGCTTTAGTGAATCGAGCGGCCTGATCGCTAACGTCGCGGAGCAACGTCACAAGCGCCATTGCGGGCAACCTCGCGGTAACCAGCAAAACGGCCGACAGGCAAAAGTAACCGCGCGCAACCGCGCGCCCATCGGCCGCCTGCGCAACGCGCTCAGTGAACGGCTGCCAGTTCCTTGTCGAGCTGATCGGCAGGCACCGCTCCGGGCAAACGCCGGCCGTCCGCGAGGAACACTGTCGGCGTGCCGCTGACGTTCATGGCCTGGCCCAGCGCCAGATTCTTGTCGATCGCGGCGGTATCGCACGTGCCGGCCGCGGTCGGCACATGGCGATCCTGCATCCATGCTTCCCATGCCTTCGCGCGATCGGCCGAACACCAGATCGACTTCGACTTCACCGCCGAATCCGGCGACAGCACCGGATACAGGAACGTGTACACCGTGATGTTGTCGACCGACTTCAGCGTGTTCTCGAGCTGCTTGCAATACGGACAGTTCGGGTCGGAGAACACCGCGATCTTGCGGCTGCCGTCGCCTTTCACCACTTTCACCGCATTCGCGAACGGCAGGCTCGAGAAGTCGATCCGGTTCAGATCGGCCAGACGCGCCTCGGTGACGTTCTTGCGCGTCTTCGCATCGACAATGTCGCCGAGCACCAGATAGTCGCCGTTCGCGTCGGAATAGAGAATCTGCGTGCCGAGATTCACCTCGTAGAGCCCGGCGATCGGCGACTTCGACACGCCCTTGATCGCGACATCGGCGCCAAGGCGCGACTGCAGCGTGGACTTCAGCTTGTCGGTGGTCTGGTCGGCCTGCGCCGAGCAACCGAGTGTGACCGCCGCGGCCGTCAGCGCGAGCGCGGCTATGCGAATACGTTTCTTCATCACTGAACTCCCTGGTTCGATGCCGTCATTGCACCCGAGGCGAACGACGGTCGCGTGCGCGGTGGCACACGCTATTCGTGCTGTCGAGACCGGCGCCTGCACGCACATACCGGAACATACAGGCGCCTTTCATCGTCGATGTTGATGCAGTTTGCCACGCTGCCGGGCCGCGCGCCCGCTTGCCCGGCGTCCGCCCGTCCAGCCGCCGGCCGGCGGGGCAACGTGCGCGCCGCGTCAGCCGAGCGCGGCCGACACCAGCCAGCGCTTGATCAACGGCTGCGCGCCGACCAGCGCCATCCCCGCATTGCGCATCGCGCGCGCGACGAACCCCGGCACCGCGAAAAGCCGTTGCAGTCCGTCGGTAGCGATCATCAGCGCGCGGATATCCTCGCTGCGCGAACGCTCGTAGCGGCGCAGCAGCACCATGTCGCCGAGATCGCGGAATGCCTCTTTCGTCGCGATCACATCGGCCAGCGACGCGACGTCGCGCAGCCCCAGATTCATGCCCTGCCCGGCCAGCGGGTGGATCAGATGCGCGGCATCGCCGACCAGCACGACACGCGGCGCGGCGAGCCGATCGACGGTCTGCAGCGCGAGCGGAAAACCCTTGGCCGGCGTCACGCATTCGAGCGCGCCGAGCGCGCCCATCGTCACGCGCTCGACTTCCGCGGCAAGACGCGCGGGCGCAAGCGCCATCAATTCTTCAGCGTGATCGGTTTGCGCGGACCAAACGAGCGACACATGGCCGTCGGGCAGCGGCAGCAACGCAATAATCTCGCCGTCGCGAAACCACTGGTACGCGGTCTCGCCATGCGGGCGCTCCGCCTTGAAGTTCGCGACTACGCCGGTTTGCCGGTAATCGCGCCGCTCGGCCTTCGAGCCGATCTGCGCGCGGACCCACGAATGCGCGCCGTCCGCGCCGACCACGAGATCCGCTTCGAGCACGTTGCCGTCCGCGAGACCGATCGTCGCGCCGCGCGGCGCTACGTCAAGGCCTTGCGCACGCGTGTCGAGCCAGGTGAGGTTCGGCTGGAAGCGCAGCGCGGCATCGAGCGCCTGTTCGATCAACGACGATTCCGCAATCCACGCGAGTTGCGGCACGGACGCCTGGAACGCCGAGAAGTGCAGTTCCGCATGCGCGTCGCCGTAGACACGCATGTCGTAGACCGGCGACAGCCGCGATGTATCGAGCGCCTGCCAGACGCGCAGGCGTTCGAGCAGCGCCTGCGAACTCGAGGACAGCGCATAGACGCGTGAGTCGAATACCGCATCCGGCGCAAGCGGCGCGCAGTGCTGGGCGAGCAGCGCGACGCGCAGGCCGGTCTGCGTCAGCGCGAGCGCAGCCGTCTTGCCGACGAGGCCGCCGCCGATCACGACGGCGTCGAAGGTCTGGTGGTGTGCGTTCATGCGGGCATTATAGCCGCGCGGGGTAGCCGCACAGGCGCGCCGGGCGCGGCACAAACGCCCATGCGGCTGTGCGCGATGCCGGAGCCGGCCGTCATGCCGCAAGCCGGGAACGCGCGCCCCGACAGGGTTACAATTGCGGTTTTCCGTGCCCGCCTCTGTCCGCCGGACGGCGTCCCGTTCGAAGCGGTGCGGTCCGGCGTCGGCGCGCCGCGCCGATCCGCGCGGGTCGTCCGTGTGCATCTGCATCCATGCAGACGCGTAGTGCACGCCGCGCAAACGGCCGGTCCGCGCTGTCCGGCATAAGCACGTCATAATCTGTTTTTTAGAGAACCTCCATGAGCCTCAAATGCGGCATCGTCGGCTTGCCTAACGTCGGCAAGTCCACCCTGTTCAACGCGCTGACCAAGGCAGGCATCGCCGCCGAAAACTACCCGTTCTGCACGATCGAGCCGAACGTCGGCATCGTCGAAGTGCCGGACAAGCGGCTGCAGGCACTCGCCGGCATCGTGAAGCCGGAGCGCATCGTGCCGGCGGTGGTCGAATTCGTCGACATCGCGGGCCTCGTGGCGGGCGCGAGCAAGGGTGAGGGTC
This sequence comes from Paraburkholderia solisilvae, assembly GCF_902859875.1. Lineage (GTDB taxonomy): Bacteria > Pseudomonadota > Gammaproteobacteria > Burkholderiales > Burkholderiaceae > Paraburkholderia > Paraburkholderia solisilvae. Next base: position 21,526 of record NZ_CADIKF010000032.1, read on the forward strand.
TCGGCAACCAGTTCCTCGCGAACATCCGCGAAACCGATGCGATCACGCACGTGGTGCGCTGCTTCGAAGACGAGAACGTCATTCACGTCGCGGGCAAGGTCGATCCGCTGTCCGACATCGAGGTGATCAACACCGAACTCGCGCTCGCCGACCTTGCGACCGTCGAAAAGGCGCTCACGCGCTACGCGAAGGCCGCAAAGTCAGGTAACGACAAGGAAGCGGTCAAGCTCGCCGCGGTGCTGGAAAAGGTGCGCGCGCAACTGGATCAGGCGAAAGCGGTGCGCGGGCTCGACCTGAACGAAGAAGAACAGGCGCTGATCAAGCCGTTCTGCCTGATCACCGCCAAGCCGACGATGTACGTCGCGAACGTGAAGGAAGACGGCTTCGAGAACAACCCGCATCTGGATGCGGTGCGCCAGTACGCGGAAAGCGAAAAAGCGCCGGTCGTCGCGGTATGCGCGGCCATCGAAGCGGAGATCGCCGACCTCGCGGACGAAGACAAGGAAGTGTTCCTCGCCGACATGGGCATGGACGAACCGGGCCTGAACCGCGTGATCCGCGCGGGCTTCAAGCTGCTCGGTTTGCAGACCTATTTCACCGCGGGCGTGAAGGAAGTGCGCGCGTGGACAATCCACATCGGCGACACGGCGCCGCAGGCGGCCGGCGCGATCCACACCGATTTCGAGCGCGGCTTTATCCGCGCGCAGACCATCGGTTTCGACGATTACATCGCGTACAAGGGCGAACAGGGCGCGAAGGAAGCCGGCAAGATGCGCGCTGAAGGCAAGGAGTATGTGGTGCACGACGGGGACGTGATGAACTTTTTGTTCAACGTTTGAAAATGCTTCCGGCCCGACCTGATCCAGGTCCGGTCACGACACCTTGCAAAGCCCGCTCAAACCAGCGGGCTTTGTCACCTGATCAGGCCATTCACACCGATATCCTGGTCGCCATCCGTTAGATCACCCTGCTATGGCAACGCCATCGACGCGATCATCGTTGTCTATTCTGAGCAATGATTGGATTTCTATTTTAAATCAGCGGAGCGCAACGCCATCCCGGCGACATAAGCGACGAATTATTCAAAGCCGACTAAAATCATTTTACAATCGCCCATATTAAATAACCTTGTTATATGCTTTCACGCAAAATAATATAAACAAAAATATTCTGGATAATCGCTCCACCCTCTTGTGTATTGAGCAGAATGGGATCGACCAAGCTACTGGGCGAACGTTTGCACAACGTTTATAGCCACTTCAGCCTGAGATCCATAGCCGGAGAGTATTCGCGTGCAAGTGACAGTCAGCACGCGGGCCACGATGCCACTCCGCACGCACTTCAAATCCGCTTTCAGGTGGATGCGCGAGGACTCAAATGTCCTCTGCCAATACTGCGCGCAAAAAAGGCGCTTGCGATGATGCAAAGCGGTGAGTGTCTGCTGGTTTTTGCCACGGATCCCGTTTGCCGATCTGAATTCACCGCCTATGCGAAGTGCAGTGGCAATACGATCGTGCAAAGGAAGGTGAAATCCGGCGAGGGGCTCGTTTTTCTTATACGTCGGAAATAAGCCCCTCGCACCCGCTTCGTTTCTAGCGACGATGAACCAGGTAGCACCCGGCCCAAAAAGTTACGCTCAGCCGGCCCGTCATCGACGATTGACCCGCTACTCAATAACCAACGCCGGATCGATATGAACCGCCTTCGCGATATTGTGGAAATTAGGCGAGCTCGCCATCACCATTGCGTGGATCTGCCGCAACTGCTCCTGCGCGGCATCGGCCTTTATCGTTACGCGGGTTTTAAGTGACTCATAGCCTGGCGTGACAGCTTTGTCGATTCCGAGGAAACCGCGAAGGTCGATCTCGCCTTCGGTCACGATCTCGAGCTTGCGGATATTGATTCCATGAAGTGCACAAAGGGCCGCATATCCGACAGTCATGCAGGCGTTAAGCGCGGCAAGCAGATACTCTTGCGGGTTCGCATACATGTTGGTGCCGCCAAGCTCGACAGGTTCATCGACATCGAGCGTGAAACTGCGCTTGACCGTTGTTCCGCCGAGTTCAAACGAATCGACCTGGGCCCGGCTTCTCGTCCCGCCCTGCCAACTGCTGCTCACGCGCCAGCGTGTCATGCCTGTCGCAGGATCGGCCTTTACGCCGTCAATGAGCCCTCGAACGTCGTCGGCATTGATGCCGTTCACGACATCTGCCTGCCTCACATTGCTTGCAACGGTCATGATCAAACCCTCCTGTGTCAGTCAGGACGACGTGGCAACCATGAACATGAGTCGATTGCCATTCGCTACCCGAGATTCTCGACTGCGTCGAAAAAGCGTTTGCTTTGCTCGCGCGTCGCGAGGCGATTCAGCAGAGCGACAAACCCTGCATGGCGCGCGCCTGAAAAAATATATTGGGACCGGTATGCGTCCAGCAGAAGCGCGCGTAGCTTTTCTTCCTCTGCCGCGCCTCGCGGGCTGGCGCAGTTCATTCTGAAGTACCGGTAATCCGCGGCCGCCTGGCCCTGCACGATTCCATCGACCGCCATAACCAGTTCGATGAGTTCATCAACCGCGCTTTCGCGCGCCGCGGCGGTCATGTCCGCGTCGATACGGATCCATTCAAGCTCATCGAGAATTGCGTGCTGGCTTTCCTCTTTCCAGTGAAAAAGAAAGACATCCTTGAAAAGCGGAGACAGGTCGACATCAGGATCGATACTCTCGCGGTAATGAGCCTGGGTAAACAATTCGATTAGCAGAGTCAGCCCGAGCACGGCCCATGTGCTTTTGCCTAGAACGGCCGCACCTGTCGCGTCGGCATCGGCCGCGAACGAATACCCCGGTGGCATACCTTCAGCAATAAGCACTTCAATTCGACGAAACAGCTCCTGGTGCTTGAGTTCCTCGTCGCTGAAGCGAACCAGCGCCTCGAGTGCGGTCTGATTACCCAGCCAATGATCGCGGGTAATTTCAAGTATTTTCGCATCGATGAATCGTTCAACGAGACCAAACATATTTGCATAGGTTCGGCCTTGAATCTGGCTCAAATACCGCTTTTCGTCAGCCGATAGCCAATGCGCGTTGCCGACGAGCGTCAATCCATCGGGCAGAAACTTGTGCGCGACATCGAATGAGCGGCCGCGGACCACATCCGCATCGATATCCCATCGCACGCGCTTCGAAGCCGCGATACAGCGGGCATATCGATTCATATCGACGTTGTAAGTGGACGCCATTTTCTTCCGGCTGCCGTCAGGTAAGAGAATCGCGAGGACGGAATATGAAACCGCTCATTCCAGTACCAGGCAACAAAAAAAATAGAACACCTGAATCCGGAGAACAAGGTTTGTGAATATGCAATGAGTCTTTTGCCTTCACCGGATATAACGCATCACAATCCGTACGATAATCCGCTAAACCGTGAAGTCGTTAAGCCAGAACACGCTATCGCACGATGGTAAAGCGAGGTACGATCGCTCGCTAACGTCCGGTGTTTTTCACCGGCCATCCGGTGCGGACATCAGAACGCTGAAACGAGCCCCGATTCAATTGAGCATGGACACTTGAATGAACGCGCATTTATCAATCGACGAACTCCTCAAGCAACTGCTCGCGTTTCGCGACGCGCGCGACTGGCGGCAATTCCACACGCTGCGCAATCTGATCGTCTCGGCCAGCATCGAGGCGGGCGAACTGCTCGAAACCGTGCAATGGAAGACAGACGACGAGATCGACGCGTTCGTTGCCGATCCGGCCCAACGCAAACATCTCGAGCACGAATGCGCGGACGTGCTGATGTACCTGATGCTGATCGCCGAGAAGGCCGGCTTCGACCTCGTCGAAGCCGCCGCCGACAAGTTGAAGCTCAACGAAACCCGCTACCCGGTGGACAAGGCGAAAGGCCGGTCGACCAAGTATTCGGCGCTTTAGTCTGCCCGCTTTAGTCTGCCCGCTTTAGTCCGCCCGTTTTCACCGGCCCTTTTAGCGCGCCAGCCGGCCCGCTTTTAGCCGGCCTTCGTACGCACCACTTTCGTTGAAGCCAACCGCGATGCTAAAAATCGCGCGATTTGTTCCATTTTTGCTCGTCTATCATCCACCCGTTACAAGCTGACATATAAACGCCGCCTGACTGTCATCGACCGCAACTAGAATCGCGCGACCTCGATTCGCGCACATCCGCGCAGGCGACCCATCGCGCATGGGAGCGCAGCAAGCGTTGAAGCGCTAACCCTGGAGTCACGCGGCGTGGGACTCGCGTACGCGCTAACGCCGAACTCCGATTGATTCGCCGCACACAGGAGACACTCGATGCATCGCAAGCCGCTCTTCCGTTCGTTGTCCGTCGCCGCCACGGTCGCGCTCGCCGCAGCAAGCGTGAGCCCCAGCGCGCAAGCCGCGACTGAAATCCAGTTCTGGCATGCGATGGAAGCCGCGCTCGGCGAACGCCTGAACGACATCGCCAACGACTTCAACCAGTCGCAAAGCGACTACAAGATCGTGCCGGTCTTCAAGGGCAGCTACGACCAGACGCTGGCCGCCGGCATTGCCGCCTATCGCAGCGGCAATGCGCCGGCCATCCTCCAGGTCTACGAAGTCGGCACCGCGACGATGATGCAGGCGAAGAAAGCCGTCATCCCGGCCTACGATGTCTTCCGGCAAGCCGGCGTACCGCTCGACGAAAAAGCGTTCGTGCCGACCATCGCGAGCTACTACAGCGACGCGAAAACCGGCCATCTGATCTCGATGCCGTTCAACAGCTCGACGCCGGTGCTGTACTACAACAAGGATGCGTTCAAAAAAGCCGGCCTCGACCCGAACCAGCCGCCGAAAACATGGGCTGAAGTCGAGGAAGACGCGAAGAAGCTGAAGGCGTCCGGCATGTCGTGTGGCTATTCGTCGGGCTGGCAGAGCTGGATCCAGCTCGAAAACTACAGCGCATGGCACGGCGCGCCGTTCGCGACGAAAAATAACGGCTTCGACGGCCTCGATGCGCAGCTCGAATTCAATAAACCGCTGCAGATCGCACACATCCAGTTCCTGCAGAACATGGCGAAGGAAGGCACGTTCACCTATGCGGGACGTAAGGACGAACCCGTATCGAAGTTCTATAGCGGCGATTGCGGCATCATCACGAACTCGTCGGGCTCGCTCGCCACCATCCGCAAGTATGCGAAGTTCAATTTCGGCACCGGCATGATGCCGTATGACCCGAGCGTCAAAGGCGCACCGCAGAACGCGATAATCGGCGGCGCAAGCCTGTGGGTGCTGTCGGGCAAGGATCCGGCCGTCTATAAGGGCGTCGCGAAGTTCCTCGCGTATCTGACTTCGCCGCAAGTCGCCGCGAAGTGGCATCAGGACACCGGCTACCTGCCGGTCACCACCGCCGCATATCAACTCACGCAGCAGCAGGGCTTCTACGACAAGAACCCGGGCAGCGACACCGCGATCAAACAGATGCTGAACAAGCCGCCGCTACCGTACACGAAGGGTCTGCGTCTGGGCAATATGCCGCAGATCCGCACGGTGATCGACGAAGAACTCGAAGACGTGTGGGCGCAGAAAAAGTCGCCGAAGGACGCGCTCGATTCGGCCGTCTCGCGTGGCAACGACCTGCTGCGCCGCTTCGAAAAGGCCGGCAGTTAGGCATAACCGCGTACGTTCCGTTCGAGGCGATCTTCGATGGAAAAACGTTCGACTTTCGGCGCCGGCCTGCTGCCTTATCTGCTCGTCGCGCCGCAACTGCTCGTCACGCTGGTGTTCTTCGTCTGGCCCGCCGGCGTCGCGTTGTGGCAGTCGACGCAAACGCAGGACGCATTCGGCACGTCGAGCGAATTCGTCGGCCTCGCGAACTTCCGGCAGCTGTTCGGCGACCCGCTTTATCTGGCGTCGTTCAATACGACGTTGATCTTCAGCGCGCTCGTCACGGTGAGCGGCCTCGCGATCTCGCTGCTGCTCGCCGCGTGCGCGGACCGCGTCACGCGCGGCGCGAAAGCGTACCAGACGCTGCTGATCTGGCCGTACGCGGTCGCGCCGGCCATCGCCGCGGTGCTGTGGGCGTTCCTGTTCAATCCAAGCATCGGGCTTGTCACGTACGCGCTCGCGAAAAATGGCATCGTGTGGAATCATGCGCTGAACCCCGGGCAGGCGATGTTCCTCGTCGTGCTCGCCTCCGTGTGGAAGCAGGTCAGCTACAACTTCCTGTTCTTCTACGCCGGGTTGCAGGCCATTCCGCGCTCGCTGATCGAAGCAGCCGCCATCGACGGCGCCGGTCCGGTGCGGCGCTTCTTCGGCATCGCGCTGCCGCTGCTGTCGCCGACGAGCTTCTTTCTGCTGGTCGTGAACCTCGTCTACGCGTTCTTCGACACGTTCCCGATCATCGATGCGGCAACGGCCGGCGGCCCCGCGCAAGCGACCAAAACGCTGATCTACAAGATCTTCACCGAGGGCTTCCAGGGGCTCGATATCGGCAGTTCGGGCGCGCAATCGGTCGTGCTGATGCTGATCGTGGTCGCGCTGACCGTCGTGCAGTTCCGCTTCATCGAACGCAAGGTCCAATACTCATGATCGAAAATCGACGTGGTTTCGATCTCTTCTGTCATGCGGTGCTGGTGATCGGCGTGCTGCTCGTCGTGTTTCCGGTGTACGTCGCGTTCTGCGCGGCGACGATGAACGAACACGAAGTGTTCAGCGTGCCGCTGTCGCTCGTGCCGAGCACGCATCTGTTCGAGAACCTCGCAACCGTCTGGCGCCACGGCAGCGGCAATGCGGCGGCCCCGTTCGGCCGGATGCTCGTCAACAGTCTGGTGATGGCGCTCGTCATCTCGATCGGCAAGATCGCGGTGTCGATCATTTCCGCGTTTGCCATCGTGTTCTTCCGCTTTCCGTTCAGGAATCTCGCGTTCTGGCTGATCTTCGTCACGCTGATGCTGCCGGTCGAGGTACGCATCTTTCCGACCGTGCAGGTGGTGTCGTCGCTGCATCTGACCAATACCTATGCGGGCCTCACGCTGCCGCTAATCGCCTCCGCGACAGCGACGTTCCTGTTCCGCCAGTTCTTCATGACGCTGCCCGACGAACTGATGGAGGCGGCGCGCATCGACGGCGCGGGAGCGCTGCGCTTTTTCCTGGACATCGTGTTGCCGCTGTCGAAAACCAATATCGCGGCACTGTTCGTGATCACGTTCATCTACGGCTGGAATCAGTATCTGTGGCCGATCTTGATTACAAACGACGCGTCGCTGATGACCGCGGTAATCGGTATCAAGAGCATGATCGCGTCCGGCGACACCGCGACCGAATGGCATCTCGTGATGGCCGCGACGCTGCTCGCGATGCTGCCGCCGCTCGTCGTCGTGCTGGCGATGCAACGCTGGTTCGTGCGCGGTCTCGTGGATGCGGAAAAATAACGAAAGGCACAACGCATGGCTGCCCTGACACTGAAAGGCGTAAAGAAAACCTACGACGGCAAGCAGTTCGTGCTGCACGGCATCGATGCGCAGATCGGCGACGGCGAATTCGTCGTGATGGTCGGTCCGTCGGGCTGCGGCAAGTCGACGCTGCTGCGGATGGTCGCCGGGCTCGAACGCATCAGCGAAGGCACCATCGCGATCGACGCTCGCGTGGTCAACGACCTCGAGCCGAAGGACCGCAACATTGCGATGGTGTTCCAGAACTACGCGCTGTACCCGCATATGACGGTCGCGCAGAACATGGGCTACGCGCTGAAGATCGGCGGTGCGGATCGCGCAACAATCGAGCGCCGCGTGCAGGCCGCCGCGCAGATTCTCGAACTCGAACCGCTGCTGTCACGCAAACCGCGCGAGCTCTCCGGCGGCCAGCGGCAGCGTGTCGCGATGGGCCGCGCGATCGTGCGCGAGCCCGCCGTGTTCCTGTTCGACGAGCCGTTGTCGAACCTCGACGCGCGGCTGCGCGTGCAGATGCGGCTCGAGATCCAGCGGCTGCATGCGCGCCTCGCGACGACCAGCCTCTATGTGACGCACGATCAGATCGAAGCGATGACGCTCGCGCAACGGGTGATCGTAATGAATCGCGGCGTGGCCGAGCAGATCGGCGCGCCGACCGATGTCTACGAGCGGCCGGCGACGGTGTTCGTCGCGAGCTTTATCGGCTCGCCCGGCATGAACCTGCTGGAAGGCCGGGTTGCCGATGACGGCGCGACCTTCGACGTGGCGGGCAATGGGCCGCGGCTCGCACTTGCCGATGTGCGGTGCATCGGACGCGAGGTGGCGGCCGGTCGCGAGTGGGTGCTCGGCATCCGGCCGGAACATCTGACGCCGGGGCAGCCGGGCGCAGCGCAGGCCATCTTGACGGTCGATTCGTGCGAACTGCTCGGCGCAGACAACCTCGCGCACGGGCGCTGGGGCACGCACGATGTGACCGCGCGTTTGCCGCATGCGCATCGGCCCGCGGCCGGTGACGCGCTTGCGCTCTCGCTGCCGCCGCAACATCTGCATTTCTTCGATCCGGCCACGGGACGACGCGCGAACTGACGGCAGCCTCGGGACCTGGCGATTTCATCGGTGCCTGACGTGTGGCATGCCGTGTGCCCCACGTCACGCGTCACGCATGCGGCCGGCGTCGAACCGTGTTTGAAAACGTTGTCGACGACTCGCTTTGAAAATGCGCGTTGAGCGCGTCGAGCAAATTGAACATGTCAGTCAGCGATGGATGTCTATCGAGCGCCGCCACATTCGACCGCCTGATGCTGTGCATCGCGCGAGGCCGCGGCGAGCGCGTCCCGAATCGCCGACATCTGCTTCGGCGAATCCGACAACACCGCGTCGACGCCGAGACACGCCATCGCGCGATAGTCGTCGGCGCTATTCACCGCGATCGCGACGATATGCACGTCAGGTTGCTGTTTGAAGCAGGCCACGGTGGCAGGTGTCCACAGTGTCGCGGTGACTTCCGAACGGCCTTCGCCGAGCGTGAATTGTTCCGATATCTGCAATGCGCGGCGCAGTTCAAAAGCCGTCCACGTATGCGACGCCGGCGCATCGCTGCAATCGCCGGCGAGCATCGCACGCAGCAGGCGCAGACGCGTCGCATCGCGCGACTCGAACAGGTGCGCCTGCGGATAGGCGGCGAAGCTGCGTTGATATGCGTCATCGGTCGAATAGATCGTCACGCGCGACCAGGCGTGCTCGTCGGTCAGCACCCGCGCGACGGCCTGGGCCTGCGGCTCCGCCGGCAACGCCTTCATGTCGAGGATGACCGGCATGGCCGCCGGGATGGTGCGCAGCGCTTCACGCAACGTCGGAACGGGCGCGGACGTCGTCCGGTACGGATACGTGACATGGCCGTCGGCGCCGGCCACCTTGAAGGTCCAGCCCGCATTGACGCGAGCCAGTTCCGCCGCGGTGTGCGCCGATACCGGCCCGGTGGCATCCGTCAGCACCGACAGATCGGCAGGGCGATACAGCACCGGCACGCCGTCCGCGCTCAGTTGAACGGTGAGCCAGATCGCATCGGCACGGTTGGCGATCGCGAGCCGGATGGCCGCGAGTGTATTTTCCGGCGCATCGCCCGTGCCGCCGCGATGCGCGACGATACGCGGCAGCGACGCGGCCGCCGCGCTTTCTGATGGCGGCGCCGCGGAGCCTGCGCCGCAGGCCGACACCAGCAATACGGCTGATAGCGCGGACGCCGCGCACAACGATCTGAACACGTGGATTCTCGCTTTGAAAAGTGAAAGAGTAAGCACGAGTCTATGAGGCGCGAAGGTAGACGGGTCGTTGTATATCATTACGGGCGCCGCTTTTACTCGAACAACACGAAAAAATGACAATCAGGATTGCGCGTCAACCGGTGCGTGCGCTGCATCGTCTGATCGCGGCGAGCGTGCTGCTCTTCGCGACTTCGGCGTTCGCGTATCAACCGCCTGCCGGCACGCCGGATGAGGCGGACCTCAGCAACCACAACACGTATCGCAACAGCGACGCAGACACGGTCCACGCGCCCGCGCGCTCACGTTCGGGCAAGGCGCCCGAAGGCGCGAGTGCGCGCTGCCGCGACGGCACATACAGCTTCAGCCGCCATCGCAGCGGCACCTGTTCGCGCCACGGCGGCGTGGACGCGTGGCTTTGAACGCTGAGGCCGGGCGGCGGCGTGGCGGCGTGTCGTCGTGTCGCCGTGTCGCCGTGTCGTGGGCTCGTAGACTCATGGCCTCGCGGTCGCACGCTTGCGGCATCGCACCGGTTGCCGTTGCCGCGCCCGCGCCAGCAAGCGCGAAGTACAATGGCACGTCCTCCCGCCGCGCGCCGCGGCCGCTGCATCGTACGAGTGAAGCGTCGCGTACCGACACGCAGCAGCGGCGCCGTGCACGGGAGCCGGTCACAGCCCGTCAACGCACGCAGCCAGGTCGTCGGCCGATGCGGCCGCGCTGTGCCACTCACCCCCCGCTGCCCGCCCGGCGTCGCGCCGGCCGGCGGCATCAACGCCCAAATGCAAGCAAATGGCCCAATACGTCTTCACCATGAATCGGGTCGGCAAGATCGTGCCGCCCAAGCGTCAAATCCTGAAGGACATTTCGCTGTCGTTCTTCCCCGGTGCGAAGATCGGCGTGCTCGGCCTGAACGGCTCGGGCAAGTCGACGCTGATCAGAATCATGGCCGGCGTCGACAAGGACATCGAAGGCGAAGCGACGCCGATGCCGAACCTGAACATCGGCTATCTGCCGCAGGAGCCGCAGCTCGATCCGCAAAAGACGGTGCGTGAAGCGGTCGAAGACGGTCTCGGCGATGTCTTCAGCGCACAGAAGAAGCTCGACGAAATCTACGCCGCATACGCGGAGCCGGATGCCGACTTCGACAAGCTCGCCGCCGAGCAGGCGAAGTACGAAGCGATCCTCGCCACGTCGGATGGCGGCAGCCCCGAGCAGCAGCTCGAAGTCGCCGCCGACGCACTGCGCCTGCCGCCGTGGGACGCGAAGATCGAGCATCTGTCGGGCGGCGAGAAGCGCCGCGTCGCGCTATGCAAGCTGCTGCTCGAAAAGCCCGACATGCTGCTGCTCGACGAGCCGACCAACCACCTCGACGCCGAATCGGTCGAATGGCTCGAGCAGTTTCTCACGCGTTTCGCGGGCACCGTGGTCGCCGTCACGCACGATCGCTACTTCCTCGACAACGCGGCCGAATGGATTCTCGAACTCGACCGCGGCCACGGCATTCCGTGGAAGGGCAACTACAGCAGCTGGCTCGACCAGAAGGAAGACCGCCTGAAACAGGAAGAAGCGTCGGAATCCGCGCGCCAGAAAGCGATCAAGAAAGAGCTCGAATGGGTGCGGCAGAATCCGAAGGGCCGTCAGGCGAAATCGAAGGCGCGTATCGCGCGCTTCGAGGAACTGAACAGCCAGGAATACCAGAAGCGCAACGAAACGCAGGAGATCTTCATTCCGGTCGGCGAACGCCTCGGCAACGAAGTGATCGAGTTCAAGAACGTCACCAAGTCGTACGGCGACCGCCTGCTGATCGACAACCTGAGCCTCAAGATTCCGGCGGGCGCGATCGTCGGCATTATCGGGCCGAACGGCGCCGGCAAGTCGACGCTCTTTCGCATGCTGACCGGCAAGGAACAGCCGGATTCGGGTGAAATCGTGCAAGGCCCGACGGTGAAGCTCGCGTATGTCGACCAGAGCCGCGACGCGCTCGACGGGTCGAAGACCGTGTTCGAGGAAATCTCCGGCGGCGCGGACGTGCTGACGGTCGGCAAGTACGAGACGCCGTCGCGCGCGTATATCGGCCGCTTCAACTTCAAGGGCGGCGATCAGCAGAAGAACGTCGGCACGCTGTCCGGCGGCGAGCGCGGCCGGCTGCATCTGGCGAAGACGCTGATCGCGGGCGGCAATGTGTTGCTGCTCGACGAACCGTCGAACGACCTCGACGTCGAAACGCTGCGCGCGCTCGAAGACGCGCTGCTCGAGTTCGCCGGTTCGGTGATGGTGATCTCGCACGATCGCTGGTTCCTCGACCGCATCGCGACGCATATTCTCGCGTTCGAAGGCGAGTCGCAGGTGACGTTCTTCGACGGCAATTACCAGGAGTACGAAGCGGACAAGCGCAATCGGCTCGGCGAGGAAGCGGCACAGCCGAAGCGGCTGCGGTATAAGCCGATTAGTCGGTAGGGGTTGTTACGCGGGTCGCGGGTCGCGGGTCGCGGGTCGCGGGTCGCGGGTCGCGGGTCGCGGGTCGCGGGTCGCGGGTCGCGGGTCGCGGGTCGCGGGTCGCGGGTCACTTGGTGCTCGGTGCTTGGCGGTGCGCGGTTGGCTACGCGCGGTCGAATGCTGGCAGGTTGGCGACCGAGGCTGCGTCGTGTCTGCAGTGACGCGGTACGCACCATGTCGCTGCCGCGCGTTTGCCTGCCCGCGATCAACGAACAACGAACAAAATGATTAGCGGCCCGCGGTCGGCAACCGGCCGGCCGGTGAAAATCGCACCGCTCACCAACGGCATGACGTTTGCTGCGCCACGCTTCGTAGCTGGCGACTTTATTGATGGCGATCCGGTTGGCGGCAAGCCCCAACGAAACTCACCGAATACGCGACCGCCACGCGGGTACGGTCACGAGGAGGCGGCATGACGATGTCGGTTGGCAAGCGCGTGATGATCAGCGTAATCGCGATCGTCGTCGTCCTCGTGGTCGCCGCGCTTGCCGGCCTGTACTTCGTGCAGCACGAAGTGAAAGAACGCGTCATTGCGGCGCTCGGGCCGCTTGGCAGCGCTGAACATATCGACGTCGGCTTCCGCTCCATCCGGCTCACGAATGTGCGCCTGATTGCGCCGCAAGACTGGCCGGCGCCGGACACACTGCGCGCCGCGCAAATTACGCTTGTGCCGGATCTGCACGATGCGCTCACGCGGCGGCGCCTGCATCTGCGCGAAGTCGTGGTCAGCAATTTCACGCTGACCGCGCTACGCAAGCAAAACGGCACGATCGAGTTGCTGCCGAACCTCAGACAATCGGTGAGCAACGCGCCGCCCGCAGCGAGCGCGCCCGCAGCGCCCGCCCCGCTGCCCGCGGAAAAACTGATCGATCACATCCGCTTCGAACGCGGCACATTTGATTTTTACGATCGGATGGTCAGCCAGCCGTCGTACAAGGTCAGCGTGACCGACGCGAACGCGAGCGTCGATCACATTCATCTGCCGGATCTCACCGAGCCGACTTCGCTGTCGGTGACGGGCTCGATCAAGGGACCGGAACACACGGGCCAGGTCACGTTCGGCGGCTGGATCAAGATCGCCAACAAGGACTCGCAGCTTACGACCACATTGCGCGGCGTCGATGTCGTGATGCTCGACCCGTATCTGCTGAAAAAGGCCGGCACGAAAGCGCGCGTGACCGGCGGCACCGTCGATCTGAACGTCGAATCGACGGTGCGCGACTATCACCTGCATGCGCCTGGCACGGTGACGCTGCATCATCTGCAACTCGCCGAGTCGGATAACCCGCTCGACACGTTTCTGTCGATTCCGACGCGCGCCGCGGTCGCTGCGCTGAAAAACCATGGCGACGAAATCACGCTGCATTTCGTGCTGGACGGCAATCTGCGCGACCCGAAGTTCAAGCTCAACGAAAGCCTGATGACCGAACTGCGCACGAATTTCGCAAAGGCGCTCGGCGTGAGCGCGGAAGGCGTCGCGAAGGGAGCGGGCGATACGGTAAAGGGCCTCGGCAATGCGCTGAAGAATCTGCTGGGGCAGTAGGCGCGGGCGCCTGGTTTGGCTAGCCGCGAGACGGCGCGGGCGTCGGTTTGCCTTGTGCGGTTTGCCTTGTGCGGTTTGCCTTGTGCGGTTTGCCTTGTGCGGTTTGCCTTGTGCGGTTTGCCCGATGCCGTTTGCCCGATGCCGTTTGTTTGGTGCGGTTCGCCCAATGCGGTTGCCGGGCACCGCCTTGCCGCACAAGTAGCGCGTCACTCGTGCGACATGGACAGTGTTCGAAACAGCGCTCGAATCAATCCGGTCAAACAGGCAAACCAAGTTCACGCAGTTTCGCTTCGGTCTGCGCGGCGCTCGTGTGATGCACGCCGTGCCAGCCCAATGCACTCGCCGCTTCGGCGTTTTTCAGGTTGTCGTCGATAAACACGAGTTCATGCGGTGCGACGCCCGGCAGGTGCGCTTCGATACGCTCGCGCATCATCGCGAAGATCGCCGGGTCCGGCTTCACCAGCTTCACGCGCCCCGATACGACGATGTCGCGAAAGCGCCGCAGCACCGGAAAGTTCTCCCACGCGTACGGGAATGTCTCCGCCGACCAGTTCGTCAGGCCGAAGAGCGGCACCCCCGCGGCCTCGAGTTTGTCGACGGTCGCGACACCATCGTGCAGCACGCCCGCAACCATCTCGTGCCAGCGCTCGTAGAACGCGCGAATCAGCGCCTCATGCTCGGGAAACCGCTCGACCAGTTCCGCGGTGCCCTCAGCGACCGGCTGACCGCCGTCCTGGCGAATCACCCAGTCCATCGTGCACACATTGTCGAGAAACCACTGACGCTCGGTTTCATCGGGAATCAATGTGCGGTACAGGTACTGCGGACTCCAGTCGATCAGCACGCCGCCGAAATCGAACACGACTGCCTTGATGGTCATGCAAGCTCCGTTGTTGTTCACAGGTTGGTCAGCCACGTTGTTGCGACGCGCATCGCATGATGCGTGAAGGCTACCCACGTTCGGCCGGCGGGTTGATGGAGATCGGTTCGATCGGCCGCCAGCTCGATCGGTTCAACCAGTTGAACCGGTTCACTCGACTCGATCGGTTCAACCAGCTCAATCGGCTCGACCAGGTCGACCACTCCTTGCGCACAGCGCCCCGCTCCGGCGCGGCCGGTTCGCTCCGCCGGTCAGTGCGCAATCAGATCGCTTTCGTGCGCGTCTCGAGCCACGCCTTCGCGTCCCCCGACACATGCGGCGCGATGCGCGCGCGCACCGTCTCGTGATACGCATTGAGCCACGCGCGCTCGTCGTCGCGCAACAGCGGCAGCGCGATGCAGCGCGTGTCGATCGGGCACAGCGTCAGCGTTTCGAACTCGAGGAAGTCGCCGAACTCGGTCTTGCCGGCCGCGCGGTTCAGCACCAGATTTTCGATCCGGATGCCCCATTTGCCGGGCCGGTAGATACCCGGTTCGATCGACGTGATCATGCCCTCTTCCATCGCCGTCCATGCTTCGGCCGCCGCATAGTGCGAAATGACTTGCGGCCCTTCGTGCACGTTCAGGAAATAGCCGACGCCATGACCGGTGCCGTGACCGTAGTCGGCGCCGGCCTCCCAGATCGGCGCGCGCGCGATCGCATCGAGCATCGGCGAACGGATGCCGCGCGGAAAACGCGCACGCGACAGCGCGATCGTGCCTTTGAGCACCGTCGTGAAATCGCGCCGGTGCGCATCGTCGATCGCGCCGATCGGCACGACGCGTGTGATGTCGGTGGTGCCGCTCAGGTACTGGCCGCCCGAATCGATCAGCAGCAGACCGTTGCCTTCGATCGTCGCGTGCGATTCGGGCAGCGCGCGATAGTGCGGCATCGCGCCATTCGCGTTGAACGCGGCGATCGTCGAAAAGCTCAGCGTGACAAAGCCCGGCCGACGCGCGCGGGCCGCCGTCAACCGCTCGTCGACGGTCAGCTCGGTGAGCGTCTCGCGGCCGAGTGCCTGTTCGAACCACGCGAAGAACTCCGCGAGCGCGGCGCCGTCCTGCTCCATCGTCGCGCGCACATGGTCGGCTTCCGCCGCGGTTTTGCGCGACTTGAAGAAGGTGGTCGGATTCACCGCCTCGACAATTTTCACGTGTGACGGCACCGAGCGCAGCATGCCGAACGTGATGCGCCGCGGGTCGGCAAGCAGCGTCGCACCGGCGGGCAGCGCGGCCAGCGCATCGGCTGCCTGCGCGTACGGTTCGACGCGAATGCCGTCGCGCGCGAGCGCATCCGCGAGCGCCGCGGGCACTTTGCCCTCGACCACGAACAACGACGCGCGCTCGAGCCCGATCAGCGCGTGCGCGACGAACACCGGGTTGTAGTTCACGTCGGCGCCGCGCAGGTTCAGCAGCCACGCGAGATCGTCGAGTGTCGAGATGAAGTGCCACTGCGCGCCCTGCTCCTGCATCGCGCGGCGCACCCGGCCGAGCTTGTCCGCGCGCGTGACGCTCGCCTGCGGCGGCGCGTGTTCGTAGACCGCATCGGTCGGCAGCGGCGGGCGCTGCGGCCAGATCGCGTCGAGCAGGTCGACGTCGGCGCGCAGCGTCACGCCGCGCGCGCTCAGTGCGTCATGCAGCGCGCGCGCCGCCGCGACGCCCAGCACCGCGCCGTCGACACCCACGGTGCCGCCCGCCGGCACATTCTGCGCGAGCCAGTCGATATGCGGCTGGGTCTGCTGGCCGCCGGTCATTTTCATCAATTGAATGCCGGTGCCGGCCAGTTGCGCATCGGCCTGCACCCAGTAGCGGCTATCGACCCACAGGCCGGCGAAATCGGCGGTCACCGCTAGCGTACCGACCGAGCCGGTGAAGCCGGACAGCCATTCGCGCCCTTTCCAGCGCCCCGGCAAATATTCGGACAGGTGCGGATCCGCCGACGGCACCAGATAGGCGGCGAGGCCTTCGCGCGCCATCACGCTGCGCAATTGTGCAATCCGTTCAGGAATCGATGCGGTTTCGGGGAGTCGGACGTTCATCGTGTTCACCAGAAAGTATTGAGCGGCGCCGTCACCGACGCCGCGACAGCATGCCGATCACCGAGGCCGCCGCGACGAGCGCGGCCGCCGTGCAGACCGGCCATTCGAGCGTGTCGCCATTGTGGAAAAGCGTGGTGACGTTGCCGGCCATGCGCGCGAGCGCCGCGCCGAGCACGCCCGCGAGCACCGCAACCCACAGCCGCGCGCGGCTCGCTCGCCGCAACGGATGCAGCCACCAGCCCGCCAGCCCCACCGCGACACCAAGCACGACAATGCCAGGCCACCCCATCAGCGGCACGCCTCCCACCGCCGCCGACGAAATTTCGGATTTGTCCCATAGGCCCGGCTGCAGACGATAGCTAGCATTTTTCTCTCATTAACCCAGAAGGTCAGCACGGCGCGTGTCTGCGCCGCTGTTCATCGGCGGTTCGCCAGCGGTTTGCCAGCAGCGCGGCGATGAGTAGCGGTTGAGTTTAGGGGCGGGGATAACGTTAGGCAAGCCGCAACGCCAGCGCCCACGCCTCCCCGGGCGCCGGTCTGAAACGCTCTTCATGCGAATCGCCCTCATCGAGCCGGACCTTCGCCACGCGGAACTCGTTTCCCGCCTGCTGTTCGCAGCCGGCCACGCGTGCCAGCACTTCAGCGCCAGCGAGCCTTTCCTCAACAGCGCAAAGCAGCTCTTCTTCGACCTCCTCCTCACCGAAGCCTGGGCCGGCGACCGCTGCGCCGAAGATGTCATCGCGCTCGCGCGCGAAGTGCTGCCCGGCCTGCCGGTCATCGTCACGATGAAAGCGCCGCGCGAGAGCGAACTGGTGGCCGCGCTGCACGCGGGCGCCGACGACTGTCTCGCGAAGCCGGTGCGCGGCCCCGAAATGCTGGCGCGCGTCGACGCGCTGATCCGGCGCGCGGGCTTTCGCCGGCCGCGCAGCCGCTCCCGCGAAATCTTCGGCGACTATGCGTTCGATGGCGGGCGCTCGATCGTCATGTTCCGGGGCGTGGCGGTCCCGTTGACGCCGAAGGAACTCCGCTTCGCGCTGCTGCTTTTTTCGAACATGTCGCGGCCGGTTTCGCGCGCGCAGATTCTTGAAACCGTCTGGGGCCGCCGCGACATCAGGTCACGCACGCTCGATACGCATGCATCCCGCATCCGCGCGAAGCTGGAACTGCGGCCCGAGCACGGCTACGCGCTGACGCCGCTGTATGGCTACGGATACCGGCTCGATCCGGTATCCGGCACGAGCGGCAATGACGGCAACGATGAGCCGCCCAGGACTGAAACAATCGTGGAAACGCTATAATATGGGGCTAAACCATAGCCCCAGTCACCGGGCTGTCCCCATTTATGCAGCTTCTAACGATCGGAATCAACCACCACACTGCGCCAGTCGCCCTGCGCGAACGCGTGGCGTTTCCGCTCGAACAGGTCAAACCTGCGCTGGAAGCCTTGAAGGGCCTGTGGCTGGGTCACGGCGGCGCGCCCAACGCGCCTGAAGCGGCGATCCTGTCCACCTGCAACCGCACCGAACTCTACTGCGCCACCGACGACCACGCCGCCCGCGAGGCCGCCATCCGGTGGCTGTCGAAGTTCCACAATCTCCCCGTCGACGAACTCGCGCCGCATGTGTACGCGCTGCCGCAATCGGAAGCGGTGCGGCATGCGTTCCGCGTCGCGTCGGGGCTCGATTCAATGGTGCTCGGCGAAACGCAGATCGTCGGCCAGATGAAGGATGCGGTGCGCACCGCGTCGGAAGCCGGCGCGCTCGGCACGTATCTGAACCAGCTGTTCCAGCGCACCTTCGCCGTCGCGAAGGAAGTGCGCACTACGACGGAAATCGGCGCGCAGTCGGTGTCGATGGCCGCCGCGGCCGTGCGGCTCGCGCAGCGCATCTTCGACAAGGTGGCGAACCAGCGCGTGCTCTTTATCGGCGCCGGCGAAATGATCGAGCTGTGCGCGACCCACTTCGCCGCGCAGAAGCCGCGCGAGCTGGTAGTCGCGAACCGCACCGCCGAGCGCGGTCAACGCCTCGCGGAACGCTTCAACGGGCGTGCGATTCCGCTTGGTGAACTGCCGCAGCGGATGCACGAGTTCGACATCATCGTGTCGTGCACCGCGTCGACGCTGCCGATCATCGGTCTGGGCGCGGTCGAGCGCGCGGTGAAAGCGCGCCGCCACCGGCCCATTTTCATGGTCGACCTCGCCGTGCCGCGCGATATCGAGCCGGAAGTCGGCCTGCTCGAAGACGTGTTCCTGTACACCGTCGACGATCTCGGCGCGATCGTTCGCGAGGGCAATGCGTCGCGCCAGGCGGCCGTCGCGCAAGCCGAAGCCATCATCGAAACGCGCGTGCAGAACTTCATGCAGTGGCTCGACGCGCGCAGCATCGTGCCGGTGATTCGCCACATGCATACGCAGGCGGACGCGCTGCGCCGCGCCGAAGTCGAGAAAGCGCAGAAGATGCTCGCGCGCGGCGACGATCCGGCGGTGGTGCTCGAAGCGCTGTCGCAAGCCATCACCAACAAGCTGATCCATGGTCCGACGCACGCGCTCAATAGCGCGAGCAGCGACAACCGCGCAACGCTCGTCGAATTGATGAGCGGCTTCTACAAGCACAACCACACGTCCGAGCGTTAGCGGCGCTAGCGCCGCTTCGCGCGTCGCCGCTCCGCTTTGCGCGTCCGCTGCGCGCGAGCCCAGCGCGGCGCCTCCGCCCACGGGCGCTGCCGCCCGCCTCCCGAATTCAGACTGTCCCTGCCGGAACCCACTCCGGATCGCATAACGAAGGCCCGATGAAAACGAGCATGCAAACGAAGCTCGACCAGCTCACCACACGGCTGGCCGAACTGAACGACCTGTTGAGCCGCGCGGACGTCACCGCGAATCTCGACCAGTACCGCAAGCTCACGCGTGAGCACGCGGAGCTCGGCCCGCTCGTCGAGCAGTACGCACTATGGCGTCAGGCGGTCAACGACGCGGCCACCGCGCAGGAGCTGCTGTCGGATCCGTCGATGAAGGAATTCGCCGAAGAGGAAATCCGCGCGGCGCGCGAGCGGATGGAGCAGCTCGAAAGCGAATTGCAGCGCATGCTGCTGCCGAAAGACCCGAACGACGACCGCAATATCTTCCTCGAAATCCGCGCGGGCACCGGCGGCGACGAGTCGGCGCTATTCGCCGGCGATTTGCTGCGGATGTATCTGCGCTATGCGGAGCGCAATCGCTGGCAGGTCGAAATGATGTCGGCGAGCGAATCGGATCTGGGCGGCTACAAGGAAGTAATCGTGCGCATCGCCGGCGAAGCCGCGTACTCGAAACTGAAGTTCGAATCCGGCGGCCATCGCGTGCAGCGCGTACCGGTGACCGAAACGCAGGGTCGCATCCACACGTCCGCGTGCACCGTCGCGGTGATGCCGGAAGCCGATGAAATCGGTGAAGTCGAGATCAATCCGGCCGACTTGCGCATCGATACATTCCGCGCGTCGGGCGCCGGCGGCCAGCACATCAACAAGACCGATTCGGCGGTGCGCGTCACGCACTTGCCGACCGGCATTGTCGTCGAGTGCCAGGACGACCGCTCTCAGCACAAGAACAAGGATCGCGCGCTCAAGGTGCTCGCCGCGCGCATCAAGGACAAGCAATATCACGAGCAGCACGCGAAGGAAGCGGCCACCCGCAAGAGCCTGATCGGCTCCGGCGATCGCTCGGAGCGCATCCGCACGTACAACTTCCCGCAAGGACGGCTGACCGATCACCGGATCAACCTGACGCTGTACCGGCTCGAAGCGCTGATGGAAGGCGATCTCGACGAGCTGATCGCCGCGCTCGTCAGCGAGCATCAGGCCGAGTTGCTCGCGTCGCTCGGCGACGCGGACTGAGCGGACAAGTGGAGCAAGCGGACATGGCCGGCGCTCCCGATACGGTTGCCACGTTGCTTCGCGCCTCGGCGCTGCCGGCGCTCGAAGCGCGCATGCTGCTCGGTCACGCGCTCGGCTGGCGCCGCACCGAGCTGATCACGCGCGCGCATGCGCCGCTCGATGCCGCGCAGGTCGCGCGCTGGCGCGAGCTCGAAGCGCGGCGTGGGGCAGGAGAGCCGGTCGCGCAGCTAGTCGGCACGCGCGAATTCTACGGGCTCGAATTCGAAGTCACGCCCGATGTGCTGATTCCGCGACCGGAAACCGAACTGCTGGTCGAAACCGCGCTCGGCGCGATGGCTGGACGCGCGCAGCCACGTGTACTGGATCTCGGCACCGGGACGGGCGCGATTGCCGTCGCGCTTGCATCCGCGCGGCCGGATGCGCAAGTGTGGGCGGTCGAGCGCTCCGCCGCGGCGTTGCAGGTGGCGACACGCAATGCCGCACGCCTGCTCGAAGCGAACCGGCCTGGCGGCCCGCTGAGCCTCCTGCACGGCGACTGGTACGCGCCGCTCGCGCCCGCGCTGCGCTTCGATGTCATCGTCAGCAATCCGCCGTATATCGCCGGCCGCGATCCGCATCTCGGTCAAGGCGACCTGCGCTTCGAACCGCGCGCCGCGCTGACCGACGAAGCGGACGGCTTGTCCGCGCTTCGCGCGATCGTCACCGGTGCGCCCGCATGGCTTGCCGCGGGCGGCACGCTATGGCTCGAGCACGGCTACGACCAGGCTGCGGACGTGCGTGCGCTGCTCACCGCGCGCGGGTTCCGTGCGGTGCGCTCTGAACGCGATCTCGCCGGCATCGAACGGATCAGCGGCGGGCAATTCGCCGAACCGCCGCATACCGGGGCCGCATCGCCGCGCTAGTTCGACGACGGCTGCGCAACGCGTGCGCTCGCGCGCAACAGGGCGGCGCGTGGCCTGCCGTGGTCTCCCCCGGCCGCAACCGGGCCGGGTGCCCGCCACCCGTGTCACGGGCAGCGTCGGCTTACCCCCGCGAAATCCGCTATCATTTGATGTCAACTCCACCTATTTCCGGAACCGCAAGGTCAGTCATGGATACGCAACAACGCATCAAGCAAATCGTCGACGACAACGCCGTCGTGCTCTTCATGAAGGGCAACGTGCAATTTCCGATGTGCGGCTTTTCCGGCCGCGCCGTGCAGATCCTGAAGGCGTGCGGCGTCGACGAGTTCAAGACCGTCAACGTGCTCGAAGACGATGAAGTCCGCCAGGGCATCAAGTCGTTCTCGAACTGGCCGACCATCCCGCAGCTTTACGTAAAGGGGGAATTCGTCGGCGGGTCGGACATCATGATGGAAATGTACCAATCGGGCGAACTCCAGCAGCTGTTCGCCGCGGCATAACCCGCAACACGCAGCACAGCAACACCTCCTTCGCCTCCGGGCCGCTCGGGCGCCCCAGCAGCGCCCTCACGTCATGGATACACGCATTACCGTGCCGCGCCGCGTGATCGTCGCGATCACCGGCGCATCGGGCGCTATTTACGGCATCCGGCTGCTGCATGCGCTGCGCCGCGTCGGCGGCGTCGAAAGCCATCTGCTGGTTTCCAGCGCCGGCTGGCTCAATATCCAGCACGAACTGCAACTGACGAAAGACGACGTGCATTCGCTCGCGGATGTCGTCCATTCGGCGCGTGATATCGGTGCGAGCGTTGCGTCGGGTTCGTTCGCGACGCACGGAATGATCGTCGCACCGTGTTCGATGAAGACGCTCGCGAGCATCGCGCACGCCCTGTCGGACAACCTGATTTCGCGCGCCGCTGACGTCACGTTGAAGGAACGGCGCAGGCTGGTGCTGATGGTGCGGGAAACGCCGTTCAACCTCGCGCATTTGCGCAATATGACCGCCGTCACCGAAATGGGCGGAATCGTGTTCCCGCCGGTGCCGGCGTTTTACAGCAAGCCCGCATCGCTCGATGAAATGGTCGACCACACCGTCGCACGCGCGCTTGATCTGCTGGCGCTCGGCCCGTCGTTCGCGCCGACGTGGGAAGGGTTGAACGGCTCCGTCTAGGCGCGTCTGTCAACGCCGATTCCCAACATCGGCGACGCAATTAAATCCGTTTTACATCGTTTATCAAACGCCAATACGGCTATATAGTCGGTTTATCTTCGACACACCTGTCGCGCATCGACGCGCGACCACGCCGCCATGACCCGCTTGCCCTCGCTCTTCCTGTCTCACGGCGCGCCGACGCTGCCGATCGATCCGTCGCTGCCATCCGCTGAATTCGCGTCGCTGTCGGCCCGATTGCCGCGTCCGAAGGCGATCCTGATGCTGTCCGCGCATTGGATGACCGCGCAGCCGGTCGCGAGCACCGCAGACAAGCCGGACACGATCCACGACTTCTATGGTTTCCCGCGTCAGTTGTACGAGATCAGGTACCCGGCGCCCGGTGCGCCGGACGTCGCACGCCGGGCGGCGGACCTGCTCGGCGCCGCGGGCATTGCGTCGTCCAGCGAGCCGCATGGGCTCGATCATGGCGCGTGGGTGCCGATGCTGCTGATGTTTCCGGACGCTGATGTGCCGGTCGCCCAGTTGTCGATTCAACCGCGCATGGACCCGGCGCATCATTTTCGCGTCGGCCGCGCGCTGCGGGCGTTGCGCGACGACGGCGTGATGGTGATCGGCTCCGGGCAGATCACGCACAATCTGCGCGAGGCGGATTTCTCCGCGCGCCCGGAAGACGCAGACCCGCGCGTGACGGAGTTCACCGACTGGTTCGAAGCGCGTCTCGCCGCGCGCGACCTCGATGCGTTGTTCGACTATCGGCGTGTTGCGCCGCACGCGGTGTCGATGCACCCGACCGACGAGCATCTGCTGCCGGTATTCGCCGCGCTGGGCGCCGCCGGCGACGCTTACCGGCTGCAGATTCAGCCGCTCGGCACCTACCAGCGCGTGCTCGCGATGACGAACTATGTGTTCACCGACGATTGAGTTCGCGAGGCGCTGCGGCACCGTTGCGTCTGCGCGGTGAGCGTGATCGCGCCGCAACGAGCTTCACAGTAAAAAGGCTGCCCGATGTTTTGCATCGGGCAGCCTTTTTCGGCTTTGGGCAGGCCGTTTGATGCGACCCATCGGCGTCGGCTCGACCCAGCTCGAGAGCGGCGCCTCGATCCAGCGCTCGAGCGACTGCCGCTTGAACGCGACGGCAAGGCAATGGAACCGACCCTGCAGCTCGGGCGCAGCGGCCCGGGCGCGGCGCCTCGAACGCGCCGGCGCACACGTACGCTACGCGCCGATTCCTTCGAGAATCTCGTCGTGCGATTCCCGCTCGGCGAGATACTCGGTGCGATAACCGGTATGCACGCCCCAGTAATAAAACACCAGCGCACACACGATCACGACCACCATATCCCAGCCGTACGGCAACACGCCCAGCCCGCCGAACTGCTTGCTGCCGATCAGCGACAGCAAGGCCATCGTCGGCAGATAGGCCACCAGCCACCATGCCGCCTTCAGGTCGCGCCCCCAGCCCGCGAAGCCCTCCTTCGCCTGGTAGTAGAAGTACACCGGCAGCGCGACGATCATCAGCAGAATGATTTCGCCGGTCAGCGGCCACTTCGCCCAGTACAGGATCAGCGACGCGCAGACGAACGCGAACGGTGCGATCGCCTTCATCCCGGCGATCTGCAGCGGCCGCTCGAGATCCGTCGCGGTGCGGCGCAGCGCCATCAGGCTGACCGGCCCGGTCAGATATGAAATGACCGTGGCGACTGAGATGACCGCCGCCAGCGAACTCCAGCCGCGGAAGAAGAACAGGAAGATGAACGACACCAGCAGGTTGAACCACATCGCCTGACGCGGCACGCCGTAAAGCGGATGCACGTTGCCGAACATTTTCGGCAGCGTGTTGTTGCGCTCCATCGCGTAGATCATGCGGGTGGTGGTCGCCATATACGTGGTGCCGGTGCCGCTCGGGCTCACGAACGCATCGATATACAACAGGATCGCGAGCCAGTTCAGATTCAGCGCAATCGCGAGTTCCGCGAACGGCGACGCGAACGTGAAGTGGCTCCAGCCTTTCATCACGTCGGCCGGATTGACCGCGCCGATATACGCGACTTGCAGCAGCACGTAGATCACGAGCGCAAGCAGGATCGAGCCGATGACCGCGAACGGCACGCTCTTCGCCGGATTGCGCGCTTCACCCGCGAGATTGACCGGACTCTGGAAGCCGTTGAACGCGAACACAATGCCGCTCGTCGCCACCGCGGTCAGCACCGCAGACCAGCCGTACGGCGCAAATGTGCTGGCCTCGCCGAAGTTCTCGCGGTGAAAGCCCGTCAGCATCAGACCGAGAATCGTCAAACCGGGAATCAGGAACTTGAAGACGGTGATAGTCGAATTCGCATGCGCGAACAGTTTCACGCCCCAGTAGTTGAGCAGGAAGTAGACGATCACGAGCGCCGCGGACAGTAACAGGCCGTTTGTCGTCAATGACCCGTTCACGAACAATGCGTGTGCCCAGTCGTAAGGCCATGTGCTCATGTACTGGATCGACGCCTCCGCTTCAATCGGAATCACCGACACAATCGCGATCCAGTTGGCCCACGCGCTGATAAAGCCCACCAACGCGCCATGCGAATAGCGCGCGTAGCGCACCATACCGCCGGACTCCGGCAACATCGCACCGAGTTCCGCATAAGTCAGCGCAATCGCGAGAATCACGACCGCTCCGATCACCCATGCACAAATCGCCGCGGGCCCTGCAATTTTTGCCGCCTTCCACGCGCCGAACAGCCAGCCGGACCCGATAATCGAACCCAAGCCGGTCAGCAATAGCGCGATCGGCCCAATGTTCCTTTGTATAGAACTCTTCACGTCTTCTCCTGTAACGGAAACCGTATCGATGCCGTGCTGATACGGCTGTCTCCGCCTGAATGCCGGTCACGATACGCACGCTTCGGGCCAGCACATCCGCGCGTTCACATCGCGCCGGTGCAACCTTCGGCAAGGCGCGTAGTGTAACGGTTGCACCCGATAGTTGAATACCCGGAAACGGCTCTCTCTACAAAAAAATCCATCCATTTGCAAGCTTTGTAAGAGGTGTGTACCCCATAAAATGTTAATGCCTGTGAAGAAAATAGGGACACTATTGACCTTCTCTCGAAATGACCGTATAAAGACCGGGCAGGATTTCAAGTGGCGAGTGAATTGGTCTTTCGTAGTTCGCCCATCACGGTACTCCGGTTGGTCCTATTACCCCTTCCTTGATTTTCGTGCACCCCCAGGCTTCGGCCTTATTTACCTCTTTTAGGAAAAAGTAATATGGAAACCGGTACCGTCAAGTGGTTCAATGACGCAAAGGGCTTTGGCTTTATCACCCCGGACGGCGGCGGCGAAGACCTGTTCGCGCATTTCTCGGAAATCCGCATCGAAGGCTTCAAGACGCTTCAGGAAAACCAGAAGGTCACGTTTGAAGTGAAGACGGGTCCGAAGGGCAAGCAAGCCGCTAACATCAAGCCGGCCTAAGCTGCAACATCCCCCGGGATGCAAAGAAAAACCCCGCCAAGGCGGGGTTTTTTCATGCCTGTCCGCCTTTGCGGCAGGACAAGGTGATGCGCAACGCACAGCGCTAGCCCAAAGGTGCGTGCCGCGCTAGCTGAAAATCCGCTGTGCATGAATGCCCAGGCCGGTCGCGACGCTCGCGAGCCGGTCGCCGAACACCGGCCGCGCGCCCGGAAACGCCGCGGCAATCGCGCCGGACAGAAACGCGAGCCCGGTCGAACCGCCGGTGAAATACAACGCGCTCACATCGCGGTCCGCCACGCCGGCCGCCTGCACCGTGTCGCGCGCCGCCTGCACGATACGCTGCGTTTCGTCTTTGCCCGCATCGATCAGTTGCGCCTCATCGAAAGCGACACGCAGGTCGCCTTCGACCTGATCCAGATCGATCAGCGTCTCGCCGCCCGCCGCGACACCGATCTTGGCCTCTTCGGCACGCGCCGCCAATGCGTGACCGAGGCGCTGCTCGACCACACGCATCAGCCGGTCGTGGTGACGCGTATCCGCATACAGATGCCGCATCAGCGCCAGTTCGGCGACACGCTTGGGCGCATACACGGTATTGATCAGATGCCACGTGGCGAGGTCGAAATAAATGCGGTTCGGCACTTCGCGGCCCTCCGGGTCGATCGACCGGTAGCCGAGCTCGGTGAGAATTGTCGTCAGCTCGACGCGCCGGTCGAAATCGGTGCCCGCGACGTGCACGCCATGATGCGCGAGCACGTCGTCCTTGCGCTCGAGGCGCGTCATCCGCTGCGGTCCGACGCGCACCAGCGAAAAGTCCGACGTGCCGCCGCCGATATCCGCGACCAGCACGAGTCCCTCTTCGGTCAGATAAGACTCGTAGTCGAACGCGGCGGCGATCGGCTCGTACTGGAAATGGATCTCGCGAAAGCCGACCGCGCGCGCGGCGGCTTCCAGCTGCTGCTGCGCGAGACGGTCGGCGCGCGCGTCGTCGTCGACGAAGAACACCGGGCGGCCGAGCACCGCGCGGTCCAGCGCGGCGCCCGCGCCCGCTTCCGCGTGCCGCTTCAGATGCGTGAGGAATATGCCGATTACGTCGGTGTATTTGATCGCGCTGCCGTCGCCGAGATCGGTCGTACTGTCGGCCAGCGCCGACCCGAGGATGCTTTTCATCGAGCGCATCAGACGCCCGTCGAAGCCGTCGACGTACGCTTCGAGCGCTGCGCGCCCGTACTCGCGGGTGTTTTCGTCGACATTGAAAAACACCGCGGTCGGCAGCGTCGTGTACGCGCCTTCGACTGACGCAAGCCGCAGCGCACCATTGTCGGGCACCGCGACGGCCGAATTCGACGTACCGAAGTCAATCGCGCAAAAGGTCATGAGGACTTCGCTGGCTGACGGCGGCAAACGCCGCCCACGCCGGCGCGAGCAAGGTAAGGGACGGGCTTTTTAGCACGAAAGCGCAATGTGCGGCAACCCAGGTTGTGGATACGGCGCAAGCTGTACCGGTGAGTGTTGCGGGTCGGACGACGCCAGAGCCGCCTGCTGGCGGCTCGAGCGTACGTGCATGCGTTCACGCGCGCGGCAGCGTTCGCGGAACAGAATTTGCGAAAACCGAAGCGGCCACGCAAAACCCACACTCGCAGACCGACCGCTACGCTTGCCGACAGCATACGCCGCCCCGGCAACGCAGGTTGCGTGCGACAACAGGAGACCCGCCCCGATGTCCGAACCGCCGCCCACTGCGACCGCCCACGCTGAAGCAGCCGCGCTCGTCGAAACAGATCTGCCGGCGCGGCTCGACCGACTGCCATGGGGCCGCTTTCATACGCTGATTGTCGTTGCGCTCGGCGTGACATGGCTGCTCGACGGACTGGAGGTGACGCTTGCCGGCGCCGTCGCGAGCGCGCTGAAGTCGAGCCCTGCGCTGCACTTCACGAACGCGGAGGTCGGTCTCGCGGGCAGCGCGTACATCGCGGGCGCGGTGCTCGGCGCGCTCGGCTTCGGCTGGCTCACCGACCGTCTCGGCCGGCGCAAGCTGTTTTTCATCACGCTCGCGCTCTATCTGGCGGCGACCGCCGCGACCGGGTTCTCATGGAACCTTGAGACATTCCTGATTTTCCGTTTCCTGACCGGCGCGGGCATCGGCGGCGAATACACCGCGATCAACTCGACGATCCAGGAATTCACGCCCGCACGCGTGCGCGGCTGGACCGATCTCGCGATCAACGGCACCTTTTGGGTCGGCGCGGGCATCGGCGCGGCGGGCTCCCTCGTGCTGCTCGATCCGGGATTGATGCCGCCCGACTGGGGCTGGCGCGCATGCTTTCTGATCGGCGCGCTGCTCGCGCTTGCGATTCTGCCGATGCGCGTATGGATTCCGGAAAGCCCGCGCTGGCTATTGACGCACGGCGCAGCGCACGAAGCCCGCTCGGTGGTCGAAGGCATCGAGGCGCGCTTTCGCAGCCACGGCCACCGGCTCGTTGAAGACGGCACGCTCAAACGTCTGCGGCTGCGCGCCCGCGAACGCACGACGCTGCGCGAAGTGTTCCACACGCTGTTCGTGCTGCATCGGCGGCGCGCACTCGTCGGGCTGTCGCTGATGACAGCCCAGGCGTTCTGCTATAACGCGATCTTTTTCACCTACGCGCTGGTGCTGACCGATTTCTACGGCGTGCCCGGCGACCATATCGGCTGGTATCTGCTGCCGTTCGCGCTCGGCAACTTTCTCGGCCCGCTGCTGCTCGGCCGGCTGTTCGACGTGATCGGCCGGCGCAAGATGATCACGGCAACCTACGCGATCTCCGGCGTGCTGCTGACCGTCAGCGGCTATCTGTTCGAGCAACATTGGCTGACCGTCACGACACAGACGATCTCGTGGATAGTGATCTTCTTTTTCGCGTCGGCGGCGGCAAGCTCTGCGTATCTGACCGTCAGCGAGTCGTTTCCGCTCGAGATACGCGCACTCGCGATCGCGGTGTTCTACGCGTTCGGGACCGCGCTCGGCGGCATCGCGGGGCCGGCGTTCTTCGGGCGCCTGATCGACACGCATCAACGTAGCGAGGTGTTTTCCGGCTATCTGGTCGGCTCGGCGTTGATGCTGCTGGCCGCGCTGATCGCGGCCATCTGGGGCGTCGACGCGGAACGGCGTTCGCTCGAAAGCGTCGCCGCGCCGCTGTCCGCCGTCGCCGACAACGAATGACGCGCGCGACCTCGTCACTTAACCGCGGATGCACACGCGACGCGAAGCACCGCGCGGCGTCACGCGACAAAGGCCGCTCGCGCGACGACGCTCAGAACGCCTTTTTCCAGGCGCCCGCGAATGCAATGTCCGCGAGCGGCAAACGCGTGCGCGCCGCCTTCTCGCGCTCGCGCAACACCGGGTCGAGCTTCTCGGCGTCGCCATAGTGACCGAGCGCGATCATCGCGAGCACTTCGACATCGTCTGGAACCTCGAATGCATGACGAAACGCGTTGACGTCGAAGCCGCTCATCTGATGCGCGGCGAGACCCAGCGCGTGCGCTTGCAAGACCAGCGCGAGCGCGGCCGCGCCAGCGTCGTAGGACGCGCAACGATTGACCGCGCCCTTGCTGGTCAGCGTATGCGTGGTCACGGTGATCAGGACGGGCACCGGGCCATTCCAGCCCTGATTGAATGGCACGAGCGTCGCAAACGCCTTCTTGTACGCCACCTCGTCGACGCTGCGATCGAACACGATAAAGCGCCACGGTTGCCCGTTGAAGGCCGAAGGCGCCCAGCGCGCGGCTTCGAGCACCGTGCGCAGATGATCGCGGCTTACCGGTTCGCTCGAAAATGCGCGCGGACTCCAGCGGCTCGCCAACAGTTCGTGAATCGGGACTTCTGCAGCAGCGATTTTTTTGATCATATGCGTCTCGCGGTCGAAGTACGTGAGCGATGGATCACTACCAGCGGCCCGTTAGGATAACAAGCCGCGCACCGCGGGTCGATTTGCTCACCTGCATATTCGACTGCGAGACTGCGAAATCGTCGCGGCCTGCGTCAGACCGCTTGCACCGCGACCTCGCGTGGACGCCGGTTGATACGCAACACGATCACAGCGGCGACGAGGCACAGGCCGCCCGAAATCATCGACGCGACCGTGTACGTGCCGAGACTCGCACGCAGCAGCCCGGCGCCGAATGCGGCAAACGCCGCGCCCAGCTGGTGCCCGGCCACCACCCAGCCGAACACGACCGGCGCCGACTCCTTGCCGTACACATCGGTGGCCAGACGCACGGTGGGCGGCACGGTTGCAATCCAGTCGAGGCCGTAGAAAACGGCGAAGAGCGGCAGACCGAAGAAATCGATGCCGAACGCGTGCGGCAGATAGATCAGCGACAGCCCGCGCAGGCCGTAGTACCAGAACAGCAGCACGCGCGCGTTGAAGCGGTCCGACAGCCAGCCCGACAGCGTCGTGCCGAACAGATCGAAGATGCCCATCGCGGCCAGCAGCGAAGCGCCCTGCACTTCGGTCATCCCGTAGTCGCCGCACATCGCGATCAGATGGGTGCCGACGTACCCGTTGGTGCTCGCACCGCAAATAAAGAAGCTAAAAAAGAGCAGCCAGAAATCGCGCGTTTTGCTCGCGGACGCCAGCGTGCCGAACGCGATCGCAAGCGGATTCTGCTTCGACTGATCGGTTCTGGGCGGCGCGTCCGCCGGTTCGCCGTACGGCCGCAGCGTCAGATCGGCCGGGCGCTCGGGCAACAGGAAGGCGACCAGCGGCAGCACGATACCCGCGGCGATCGCGACGGTCCAGACGACCGGCCGCCAGCCGTGATGCTCGGCAATCGCCGCGAGCATCGGCAGGAACACCAGTTGCCCGGTCGCGGAACTGGCGGTGAGGATGCCCATCACCAGCCCGCGGCGCGCGGTGAACCAGCGGTTGACGACGGTCGCGGACAGCGTCAGCGCCGCCACACCGGTCGAGCCGCCGACCATCACGCCCCACACGAGCACCATCTGCCACGGCGCGGTCATCATCGACGACAGCGCGACGCCGCCCGCCATCGCCGCCAGCGCGATGAGCAAGGTCGGACGGACGCCGAAGCGCTGCATCGCAGCCGCGGCGAACGGACCCATCAGGCCGTACAGCGCGATATTCACCGAGATGGCGAGCGAGATCGTGGCGCGGCTCCAGCCGAACTCGTGCTCGAGCGGAACCATCATCACGCTCGGCGTCGCGCGCGTGCCGGCCGCCGCGAGCAGCACGAGAAACACCACGCCGACCGCCAGCCAGCCGTAGTGAAAGCGGCCGCCGATGAGTCTTGAAGCCCAATTCATCCGTTGCTCTCCGTTTTCGACGTACACCGCTGCGGGAATCGGGCAAATGCGCCGTCGAGATCAGGTTATGTTCTGTGGATTGTTACAAATTGCGTCACAGACTTGTGACTGATCTGTAACAATGGTCTTGCGATGGTAGTGACCGGTCAGTAACATGTCAAGGCAACTCATTCGCATTTACGGACTTTCCATTTATGAACGATTCCCGCGCTGCGAAACCCCAACGCAAGGCGCAATCCGGAGCGCGCGCGTCTGCTCGCGGTGCATCGGGCACAGCGGCGCGTGCGCCGGCAGGCGCGACACGGCGTCCGCACACCGCCGGCCCCGACGCGCAGGAGCATCTGCTGCGCGCGGCGTCCGAGCTGTTCTATCGCGATGGCGTGCGGGCGGTCGGCGTCGATGCGGTCGTCGAGCGGGCGGGTGTCAACAAGATGAGCCTGTATCGGCAGTTTTCGTCGAAAGACGATCTGGTCGTCGCCTATCTCGAGCACGCGGACCGCGCGTTCTTCGAGCGCTTCGAGCGCAGCATCGCGAAGCATCCCGGCGACCCGGTCCAGCGGCTGAACCAGTATTTCACCGACCTCGCACGGCGCGCGTCCGCGGACGACTATCGCGGCTGTCCGTTCGTGAACGTGTCGGCGGAGTTTCCGGATGCGTCGCATCCGGCGCGGCAGTGCGTGAGCCGCAACAAGGCGAGACTGATCGCAAGGCTCAATGAACTGGCTGCGGAAGCCGGCGCGCGCGATCCCGCTGCGCTCGCCAACGCACTGGCGTTGATTATCGAAGGCATCTATGCGGCGAGCCAGACGTATGGTCCCGGTTGCGGGCCGATTACGGCGGCCCCGGCTCTCGCCGCGCAACTGATCGACGCGGCACGCGCGGATGCACCGGTAAAATAGCGGTTTCGTTGCACGACCCCGCTATGCCCTCATCCCCATCGCCCGCTCAACCCGCAACGTCGCACGAAGCGGTGATCGCCGCGGCCCGCCACTGGCTGATGCGCGCGGTGATCGGACTCAATCTGTGTCCTTTCGCGAAGGCAGTACACGTAAAAGACCAGATACGCTACGCGGTCAGCGATGCCACCGATATTGAAAGCGTCCTCGCCGATCTCGAGATCGAGCTGCGCACGCTGGCGGATGCGGACCCCACTGCAACCGACACCACGCTGCTGATCCTTCCGCACGCGCTCGCCGATTTCCTCGAATACAACGACTGCCTGTTCTTCGCGGACCGCATGTTGAAACACCTGCGTCTTGAAGGCACGCTGCAGATTGCGAGCTTTCACCCGCACTATCAGTTCGAAGGCAGCGAGCCGGACGATATCGAAAACGTGACGAACCGCTCGCCCTATCCGATCCTGCATCTGTTGCGCGAAGCGAGCATCGAACGCGCGGTCGCCGCGTTTCCCGATGCCGAAGCGATCTATACGCGCAATCAGGAAACGGTGCGGCGGCTCGGACACGAGGGCTGGCGCCAATGGATGGCGAAACCCGCAGACGACGCGTGACGCGCATCTGGAGAGGGTCGCTTCATGGGCTGCTTTATATCCCGCTTCATGGGCCGATTCACAGCCCGATTCACAGCCCGTTTCACAGCCCGTTTTACAGCCCGTTTTACAGCCCGTTTTACAGCACGCATCCTGCCTTGCTTCACGCCCGGTCTCATAGCCCGCTTGACAAGCCTGCTTGATAGGCCCGCTTCACGGCCTGCTTCACGGCCCGCTTCACAGCCTGCTTCACGGCCCCTCTCGCATCGGGCCTCACACCGGGCCTCACACCCCGCGTCAAGCCCGACTCTCAAGCCTCGGCGAAAAACCGCTCGCGCAATTCGTTGAGCCCGAGCGTATCCATCACTTCACGAAGCCGTTCGGCCGGTCGGCGACGCGGCAGATCCTTGTAGTGCGCGATGATGAGCTCGTTCTTCAACGAGTGTTCCCACCCGACCAGTTCGGTGACGTTCACCTGATACCCATGCGCTTCGAGCTGCAAACAGCGCAGCACGTTGGTGATCTGGCTGCCGAACTCACGCGTGTGCAGCGGATGGCGCCAGATTTCGGTCAACGCATCGCCAAGCGATTTGCTCTTGTTCCGCCGCAGTACGCCCGCCACCTCCGCCTGGCAACACGGCACCACGACGACATACTTCGCGCGCTTTTGCAGCGCGAAGCGGATCGCGTCGTCGGTCGCGGTGTTGCAGGCGTGCAGCGCGGTGACGACGTCGACCGTGGGCGGCAACCGGTCCGACCCGATCGACCCGGCCACCGACAGGTTAAGAAACGACATCCCGCCAAAGCCGAGCCGCGCCGCCAGTTCCTCGGACCTGGTCACGAGTTCTTCGCGCGTCTCGATGCCATAAATGTGCGAGTTATCGCGCAGATCCTTGAAGAACAGGTCGTACAGAATAAAGCCCAGATACGACTTGCCCGCGCCGTGATCGACAAGCGAGACCGCATCTTTCGTTTCTTTTACATCCTTGAGCAGCGGCTCGATAAACTGGAACAGGTGATACACCTGCTTCAGCTTGCGGCGGCTATCCTGGTTCATCTGACCGTCTCGCGTCAGGATATGCAGCTCTTTTAACAGCTCGACCGACTGGTTCGGCCGCACCTCATAGGTTTTGCTCGACATCGAAGTGGCGTGCCACCCTTTGCATGACAAACGTGCGTCAGGTGACGGAAAAAGGGAGAAGTTGCTGTCAGTTTACCGAAAAGCGCGGACGGCTCCGATCGGCGACGCGCGAAAAACGGTGCGCGAACATCAGACAGGAACACTTTATGCAGCGCTGGACCCCATCACAGGCGCCGTATGAACCGCGTACCGCGAGCTGCGCAGCGCCTCTGCGATAAGCGCGAGGCCCATTGCGCGAATAACAACGAACACCGTCGCCGCTGAAACGATGCGGTGAACCGGTGACCAAGGGGGAAGTCGTACCCGTTACGTGACATGCGTTCGCACGCAAGCGACGACGGGGACGAACGTAACCTAACCTGAAGCGTGCCGCGACGGTGCACACGAAGCGCGCTCAGACCTGATGAGGCGGCAATGGATACGACACCCAATGGAAACGCCGAGCAGAAGTTCCAGGAACTGCTCGCCAAGCTGACGACAACCCCGGAATGGACCGAGAAACAGCAACTCGAACTGGAAATGGCGCGCGACATCTCCGTCGAAATGTTGCGCATGGCTGAGGTCATGCGCGACGGCAGCGTCGACCTCGAGACTGTGCTGATCCTGCTCAAATACGCGAAAGTACTCGACTTCGTGATGACGACGCTCGCCTCGCGGCGCGACATCAAACCACAAACGCTGCGCGTCATCTTCAAGCTCGCGGGGCTGAAGGTCGACGAGGCGTATCCCGGCTGAAAGGCGCGCAGGCGGTTCGCTGCGCATCCGGTTTGGCGCCTGCGCCACTGCGTCTATTGAAGTGGATCTGCGCGGACGGCACCGGAAACGATCCCGCGCCGCAGCACGCGGCGCCCTGGATATCGGAACCATCCCCAAGCAGGATCAGTAAGCATGATCGATGCGGCGCGTCCGGGAATGCCGCACGACAGCGCGCGTCGTCGCCCACCTGATGCCGTCACGCTTTCCGTGTTCGCGGCGCCCGCGTCGCCCGTCTCGCCATCGGCTCTCGAAGCGGCCTCTCGAACCGCCGCCGTCAATCGGCTATTCTGTGACGATTGAAGAACAAGAAACACGTGTTGCGCATCGCTGAAGCCAGCACAAGAGACGCTCCCCATTCGACGCTCATCCATTCGAGGCCCACCCCATGCCGACCGAATCCGCCGTTGCTCATCCCGTCATCCGTCTTCATCCGAACGATGATGTGATCATCGCGACCCGCCAGCTGGTG
This sequence comes from Paraburkholderia solisilvae, assembly GCF_902859875.1. Taxonomy (GTDB): domain Bacteria; phylum Pseudomonadota; class Gammaproteobacteria; order Burkholderiales; family Burkholderiaceae; genus Paraburkholderia; species Paraburkholderia solisilvae. The sequence continues at coordinate 56,766 of NZ_CADIKF010000032.1, forward strand.
CCCGGCACGCGCATCGATGCGGAGGATCTCGTCGTCGTTGGATTGATTCCGCCGGGTCACAAGGTTGCGACACGTGCAATCGCGAAGGGCGAACCGGTCAAGCGCTATAACCAGACCATCGGCGTCGCGCGCGACGCCATCGCACGCGGCCAGCATGTGCACGTGCACAATCTCAGCATGGCCGAGTTCGCGCGCGAACATGAATTCGGCGTCGATGTGCACGACACCGGCTACGTGAGCGAACCCGCGCACTTCATGGGTATCCGGCGCGCGGACGGCCGCGTCGCAACGCGCAACTTTATCGGCGTGCTGACCAGCGTCAACTGCTCGGCGACGGTCGCGCGCGCGATCGCCGACTACTTTCGCCGCGACGTGAATCCGCAGGCGCTCGCCGACTATCCGAACGTCGACGGTGTGATCGCGCTCACGCATGGCCTCGGCTGCGGAATCGACACGCTCGGCGAAGGGATGAAGATCCTGCGCCGCACGCTCGCCGGCTACGCCGTGCATCCGAACTTCGCATCGGTGCTCTTCGTCGGATTGGGCTGCGAGGCGAATCAGATCGGCGGCGTGCTCGAGTCCCGCGGCCTGAAAGACGATCCGTTGAAACTGCGCAGCTTCACGATCCAGGACAGCGGCGGCACGCGCAAGACGATCGAACGCGGCATTGCGATGGTGCGCGAGATGCTGGCCGACGCGAACCGCGCGACGCGCGAGCCGGTGCCCGCGTCCTCGCTGAACGTCGGCTTGCAATGCGGCGGGTCCGACGGCTATTCCGGTATTTCGGCCAACCCGGCGCTGGGCGCTGCGGTCGACCGGCTGGTGCGGCATGGCGGCACGGCGATCCTGTCGGAGACGCCGGAGGTCTACGGCGCCGAGCATCTGCTGACGCGCCGCGCGGTGAGCCGCGAGGTCGGCGAAAAGCTGCTCGCGCGCATCGCGTGGTGGCAGGACTATTGCGCGCGCAATCATGCGGCGCTCGACAACAACCCGTCGGCCGGCAACAAGGTCGGCGGCCTCACGACCATCCTCGAGAAATCGCTCGGCGCGGTCGCCAAGGGCGGCACGACCAACCTCGTCGACGTCTACGAGTACGCGCAGCCGATCACCGCGAAAGGCTTCGTGTTCATGGACTCGCCGGGCTACGACCCGATGTCCGCGACCGGCCAGGTCGCGTCGGGCGCGAACCTGATCTGCTTCACGACCGGTCGCGGTTCGGCATACGGCTGCGCGCCGTCGCCATCACTGAAGCTCGCAACCAACACTGCGTTGTGGGAGCGCCAGCAGGACGACATGGACATCAACTGCGGCGGCGTGATCGACGGCACAGCGTCGATCGATCAACTCGGCGAAGCGATCTTCCGGATGATGCTCGACTGCGCATCCGGCACGCGCTCGAAAAGCGAACTGCACGGCTACGGACAAAACGAATTCGTGCCGTGGCAGGTGGGCGTCGTGACCTGACGCCGTCACGCGCGGTGTGCACGCGGTGTGCACGCCGCGCGTGACGTGCGTGGCGTGCTTAATGGCGCCCGCCGCGGCTCACGCGCCGCGCGCCCTGTCGAGCGGCGGCGTACCGGCATGAAACATCGTCTGCAACTGCGTGCGCAGTTCGGGCGAGTCCGTATGCTGGTGCACCGCGATCGCGTGCTGCACCGCGGCTTCGAGTAGCTCGCTTTCCGAATCGGCGCTCAGCGCGACCGAACACGCGACGTCGCTCGGACATTCGCGGCAATCGATATATACGCGGCTCATGGCAGTACTCCTCACATCGACGGATGCGCACGCGATGCGTGCCCGTGCGCGGGGACAAACGAGTGTCTGGATCCGGCTGGCTCGATCGGCGACGGGACGTGGCGTGCGCGGGAACATGACGCGAAATGCGTCTGACGGGGAACGCTCAAAAAGTATAGGTCGCGACGCGACGAACCACGCGATGCGCGCGGAAAGAGGCGACGAATGGCTTCGAAAGGCGAACGTTGCACAATACGACCGTCCTGCCGATACTTGGGCCGTCTCGCTGGCCTATGGGAAAATGCGCACGCCGGCTGCGCGAACGCGGAACATGCGAACGCAGTCTCGCGGCGGCTGCGCCCGCCGTCGCGTTTTCGGCGCATCGGCTCCATCTCCTTTTCTCGATCGTTTGCCACGCATGTCGAATTTGTACGACCGTCATAGCGTCGCCGTGATCGGCGGCGGCCCCGCCGGACTGATGGCCGCCGAAGCGCTGGTCCAGCACGGCGTGCAAGTGGATGTCTATGATGCGATGCCTTCGGTCGGCCGCAAGTTTCTGATGGCCGGCAAGGGCGGCATGAACATCACGCATTCGGAGCCGCTCGACCGCTTCGTCGCGCGATACGGCAAGCGCAGCGCGCAGATCGCGCCACTCGTCGACCGCTTCGGCCCCGACGCCTTGCGCGCCTGGGCAAGCGCGCTCGGCGTGGATACGTTCGTCGGCAGTTCGGGACGCGTGTTCCCGACCGACATGAAGGCCGCGCCGCTGTTGCGCGCATGGTTGCATCGCCTGCGCGAATCGGGCGTGCGCTTTCACATGCGTCACAAGTGGGTCGGCTGGGACGCGGCGGGCGACCGCGCGCGACATGCGTTGCGTCTGTCCACGCCGGCCGGCGTTCAGGTGCTGCACGCCGACGCGGTCATCCTCGCGCTCGGCGGCGGCAGCTGGCCGCGGCTGGGCTCCGACGCATCCTGGGTGCCGCTGCTGACCGGGCGCGACGTACCGGTCGCACCGCTCGTCGCATCGAACTGCGGCTTCGATGCGGACTGGAGCGAAGCTTTTCGTGAGCGCTTTGCCGGCCAACCGGTGAAGGCCGTCGCGATCACGGTGAACGATGGCGACAATCAGGTCCAGCATCGTCAGGGCGAGTTCGTGATCACGACGACGGGCATCGAAGGCGGCCTTGTCTACGCGCTGTCCGCCGCGATTCGCGAGCGCATGCAGGCGGACGGCGCGGCCGTCATCCGGCTCGATCTGGCGCCGGGGCTCTCCACGCAGCGCGTGATCGACGAAGTGGTGCGGCCGCGCGGCTCGCGCTCGATGTCGAGCCATCTGCAAAGCCGCATCGGCATCGCCGGCGTGAAGCTCGGCTTGCTGCACGAGTGCCTGTCGAAGAAAGACTACTTCGATATCGAACGCGTCGCGTATGCGATCAAGGCGCTGCCGCTGCGGCTCGTGCGCGCGCGGCCGATCGAAGAGGCGATCAGCAGCGCGGGCGGCGTGCCGTTCGAGGCGCTCAATGCGCAGCTGATGCTGCGCGAGCTGCCCGGTGTGTTCTGCGCGGGCGAGATGCTCGACTGGGATGCGCCGACCGGCGGCTATCTGCTGACCGGATGCTTCGCGAGCGGCCTTGCCGCGGGCCTTGGCGCGTTGAACTATCTGGCGAGTATCGGGCGCTGAGGTGGGCGGTTGCTGTGTGTTAGCCGGGCGGTTGGCGCGCGTGGGTCGTGAGGTTGCTGTGCGGTTGCCGTGCGGTTGCCTGGCCGGTCGCCGTGCGGTTGCCGGGCGTTTGCTGGAGCGCGGTCGCCGAACGTCCGGCGGGCCGCTCAGCGCGTTGCCTAGCGCGCTTGCGGCGCATTACCCGGTGCCGTTCCTGACACGCATCCCCGATGCGCCTTCTGGCCGCGCTTTTCGGCGCCGTTTCCGGTTGCCGCTTTTGGCGCATTCCCCCGCGCGCCTTCGACGCGTTTTCAGCGCGTCTTCAACCGCCACAACGACGTCACTTCGGCGGCACGCGCCGCATGCAGCGGATCGGAGGGATCGGACGCCTTCGGATGGCGCGGCCGGATATCTTCGCGCCCCGCCACCGCGAGCCCCGCGCGATCGATTGCGGCAAGCAGATCGTCGCGCGTGCGCAGGCCGAGATGCTCCGCGAAGTCGGACAGAATCAACCAGCCTTCGCCGCCCGGCTCGAGATGTTCGGCAAGACCGTTGAGAAAGCCGAGCAGCATGCGGCTCTCGTGATCGTAAATCGCGTGCTCGATCGGTGACGCGGGCCGCGCCGGCAACCACGGCGGATTGCACACGACGAGCGACGCGCGGCCGGGAGGAAACAGATCCGCATGGACGATCTCCACGCGATCCGCGTAGCCGAGACGCGCGAGATTCTCCTGCGCGCACGCGAGCGCGCGTGGATCCTGTTCGGTCGCGATGATGCTTCTGACGCCCCGTTTCGCGAGGACCGCGGACAGCACCCCGGTGCCGGCGCCGATATCGAACGCGCGCTGCAGCGACGGCAACGGCGTACGCGCGACCAGATCGATATATTCGCCGCGCACCGGTGAAAACACGCCGTAGTGCGGGTGAATGCGCTCTCCGAGCGCAGGAATCTCGACACCCTTCTTGCGCCACTCGTGCGCGCCGATCAGCCCGAGCAGCTCGCGCAATGAAACAGCCGATGCGTGCGCCGCCGGCGCACCGTAGACCTCGGTGCACGCGTCACGCACGTCGGGTGCGCGACGCAGCGGGATGGTGTAGTCCGCGTCGAGCGGAATCAGCAGCATGCCGAGCGTGCGCGCCCGTTGCGATTGCGCTTGCCGGTGCTGGTTGAACGCATCGAGCGGCGAGGTCGCCCGCTTCGGCGGCTTGCGCTCGAGCCGGCGGGTCATCGCCTGCAGCAACTGGCGCGCGTTCTGGAAGTCGCCGTGCCACAGCAACGCGGTGCCCTCGCACGCGAGGCGGTAGGCGGAATCGGCCGTGGTGCGGTCGTCCGCGAGGACCACACGCTTCGGTGGCGGCACGCCCGCCTCGGAACGCCAGCGGACCGATTGCGGGCCGTCGGCGGCGGGCCAGGTGAGAGTGGGAAACGCGGGAGGGTCGGCGAATGGGGTCATGGTGGGTCGAGATCAACGCAACGCATTATGCAGCAACGCGCCCCGCGCAACGGTCGCCGCACCATGGCGTCAGCGACCGAAACAGCGATGCCTTATTCAGCAGCCGGTTTTGCCAGAAACTTTTCAAAAGTATTTCGAAACCTTTTTGTAAATATAAGGGCAATATTTTGCGAAATTCAACGACAGCCATGAATATGGAATTTCACATTAATATCAAAGACTTAATTAATATGAATTAACATCACTCACTGAGAAGAGGCCAAATTCCGCCTTTATTCTCCGGAAATGCATTCGCTTACCGTACGTAGCATGCTTTGCCATTACCACTTATCCGGACGGCCTTCGCTCGTCGCCCAGCCGTGAAGCACACGTCGGACTGAGCAGACACAGCGCGAACGGCGCGCCCCACACATCGTGCTTCCACCCACCTTACCCGTTCAAAAGCCCAAACTCATCATCCATATCGGCGCCGGCAAATGCGGCAGCTCGGCCATTCAAACCTACCTCGGCGCCAACGCCGCCGCGCTCAGGGCGCAAGGCGTGCTGGTTCCCGGCATGGCTCTGACCATGGACTCCCCGATCGCCGGCCAGCAGATCGACTTCTTCGTGAGACTGATGCGCAACCCGCAGTCGCTGCATATCCGTCACGCGCCTGCCAAGGCGCGCCCCGAGGCGGCGCAGATGGTGCGGGAACGGCTGGCCGCCCTCAAGACGGAAATGGCCAGCAGCCAACTGCACACGTTGATCATCAGCGCGGAAAACCTTTCAAACGAGCATGCGTACGCGCGCCTGCTCGCGCCGGAACAGGCGCACTTCGATGTACATATCGTTGCCTACATTCGACGTCAGGACGCGTACCTGTCGTCGTCATGGGGGCAGTGGTACGTCAAAGCGTATGAAAGCATCGACCACTACCTCGGTGCCCGCATGCCGATCGATGCCGACTGGCATGCGGCGCTCGCCGGCTGGACGCAGGAGTTCGGCGCAGACCGCGTGCGCGTGCGCCTGTTCGATCGGCAGCGTCTGCACAACGGCGACGTGGTCGACGATTTCATCCAGCTCGTCAATCTGCCCGTCGATGCGAGCCATCAGAAGGTCGGCGCGATCAATGAAAGCAACGACGAGCGCATGATTTCGCTCGCCAGCCGCATCCGTGAAGTGTTCACGTCGGTGCACGACACCTCGCCCTACGACATTCTGAACGACGTGCTCGCGCAGAGCGACCACCGGCCGCAAAAATCGAAGCCTTATCTGTTCGATCTCGAAACACGGCGCAGGATCATGGACACCTACGCCGCGAGCAATGAAAAAATAAAGCGCACATTCTTCCCGGACATGCCAGACGACACGCCGCTCTTCGCGCCGCCGGCCGAAGACGACGTGCTCAATCTGAGTCCCCTTGAAAAACTCGACCGGGACGTGTCGATGCTGACGAAGATCGTCTTCGCGCTGGCAAAGAAATCCGTTCAGGAGGGCGCGCAAAAGGTCGCTGTCGATACGGATGCGGCCGCGCAGGTTCACCGGAACCCGGACACCACCCGAACCTTGGCGTCGGTCGCCGTTCCGAAGTCCAAGGTGCTCATCAGCGCGCTCGGCAGCCCGTGGTATCTCGAACAGAACCCGGACGTCAGCAGGGCCGGCGTCGACCCGTATTTGCATTGGCGCGACTTCGGCGCAACGGAGGGTCGCTTGCCGGCTCCGGACATCGCGCAACTGATGATCGAATTGCTGGCGGAACGAAACGCGGTCTCGCAGAACGGACGGGTGAACTGATTGGGGGTGCTGCCGCCGGGCGTGCCGGATTGACGGTCGGCTTCCTTCGACTGAGCGGGTTGCGGCACGCGGCGTTTGCGCGGGTCGCAACCACGCACCCGGAAGCGCACACAGAAGACACCCGCAAAAAACGCAAAAGGGTTACAGGAGCAATACCTGTAACCCTTTGGTTTTTGTTTGGTGCCGGCTGCAGGACTCGAACCCGCCACCTGATGATTACAAATCAACTGCTCTACCAGATGAGCTAAGCCGGCGTGAGTCCGCGATTCTACTTCATTTCACGACCTTGAGGTGACCCCTTCCACCTTTGGCGCCGTCGTCATCCGGACGCGGGTGCTCCGCCGTGCCCGACGTGTCGGTTGGCGTGCTCTTCTCGCCGCCCGCGTCTACCGCGCCCAACGCTTGCACAGCGTCGTCGTGGCCGGCCTCTTCGGCCGGCAACTCGGCCTCCGATTCCGAATCCGCCGCCTCGCCGCCCGCCGAATCCACCGGAAAGGCCATGCCCTGCCCGTTTTCGCGCGCGTAGATGGCAAGCACGTTCGACACCGGCACTTCGATCTTGTGCGACTTGCCGGAGAACCGCGCGCTGAACTCGATCCACTCGTTGCCCATCTGCAGCTGGCTCGTCGCCTCGAAGCTGATGTTCAACACGATTTCGTTGTCGCGCACGAACTGGCGCGGCACGCGCGTCTGGCTGTCGACCCGGACCGCAATGTGCGGCGTATAGCCGTTATCCGTGCACCACTCGTACAGCGCGCGCAGAAGATACGGCTTCGTGGAAATTTCTTGCATCAACTGTCCTCGTGCCGGGGCGGGCCGCCGCGTCAGCCGCGCGGCGCCCGCCCTCGCCCAAACTCAACGACGCATCACCTTTTCCGACGGCGTCAACGCTTCGATATAGGCCGGACGGCTAAAAATGCGTTCGGCGTATTTCATCAGCGGCGCGGCGTTCTTCGACAGCTCGATGCCGTAGTGATCGAGGCGCCACAGAAGCGGCGCGATCGCAACGTCGAGCATCGAAAATTCTTCGCCGAGCATGTACTTGTTCTTCAGGAAAATCGGCGCGAGCTGCGTCAGGCGATCGCGAATCGCGAGGCGCGCTTTCTCATGGTTTTTCTCGGCGGCCTTGCCCTTCTCGTTCTCCAGGGTGCCGACGTGCACGAACAGCTCCTTCTCGAAGTTGAGCAGGAACAGGCGCGCGCGGGCACGCTGCACCGGGTCGGCCGGCATCAGTTGCGGATGCGGGAAGCGCTCGTCGATATACTCGTTGATGATGTTCGATTCGTACAGAATCAGATCGCGTTCGACGAGAATCGGCACCTGACCGTACGGATTCATCACCGCGATGTCTTCGGGCTTGTTGAACAGATCGACGTCGCGGATTTCGAAATCCATGCCCTTCTCGAACAGCACCAGCCGGCAACGCTGGGAGAACGGGCACGTAGTGCCGGAGTACAGAACCATCATTTTTACGTTTCCTCAAAAAGCTGAAGGGCCAGCACGCGGAAAAACCGTTCCACAGGCGCCCCCGTGTGGTTCTTCCTTGCGCCGGCCCCACACCCGCTACGGTGTGTTTATTTGATATCTTTCCAATACGCGGCGTTCAGTCGCCAGGCGAAAAAGCTCAAGACGCCAAGGAACAGCAAAACCCATACGCCAAGCTGCTGGCGGGTCTTCTGCGTCGGCTCGGCCATCCACGACATGTACGCGACGAGATCGGCCACAGCCGAATCATAATCTACCGGCGACATCGCCCCCGGGCTCACCTGCTGAAAGCCGGCGAACTTGCGTACTTTTTCCCCCGTCCGTTCGTCCGTTTCTTCCTCGAACTTCACGGTCCGCTGGCCCTGCAGCTGCCACAGCACATTCGGCATGCTCACGTTCTCGAACACCAGATTGTTCCAGCCCGTCGGCCGCGTGTCGTCCCGGTAGAAGCCGCGCAGATACGTGTACAGCCAGTCCCGGCTGTGTGCGCGCGCTTCGACGGAAAGATCCGGCGGCGACGCGCCGAACCACGCCTTCGCGTCGTCCGGGCGCATCGCGATCGACATCGTGTTACCGATCTTGTCGGTCGTGAACATCAGGTTCTGCTCGATCGCCTTCTGCGAGATGCCGAGATCCTGCAACCGGCTGTACCGCATCAGATTCGCGCTGTGGCATCCCATGCAATAGTTTACAAATATTTGGGCGCCATGTTGCAACGAAGCAAAATTGTCCGCGTTATCGGGCGCGCGGTCGAGCGGTATGTTCTCTTGCGCGAAAACCGGCGCGGCCGCCAGCGTACCTAGCATCGCGCCGATCAGCGCGAGCGTCGAAAGCAGTGTTTTCATGTGTTTTCCTCGCGTGGCATCAGTGGGGTTTGAACCGCACTCGTTCGGGCGGCTGCTTGAAACGGCCAAGCGGCGTCCAGAACGGCATGCCGAGGAAGAACGCGAAGTAGACCAGCGCGCAGATCTGCGCGATGACCGTGGCCGCCGGCGAAGGCGGTTTCGTGCCAAGGAACGCAAGCGTCAGAAACGCCAGCACGAAGATCCCGTAGAACACCTTGTGGAAGAACGGCCGGTAGCGAATCGACTTCACCGGCGACCGGTCGAGCCACGGCAGGAAGAACAGCGACACCACCGCGCTGCCCATCACCACCACGCCCCAGAACTTCGACTCGGTGAAATACATCGCGAGCACCACCAGCACCGCGAGCACCGGCAGGCCGATGCGCCACTTGCCGCGCGCCCGCACCAGCGCGAGCAGGCCGAGCAGCACCACGACGATCATCAGCACGATCTTGAACGGATCGGTGGTCGCGCGCAGCATCGCGTAGAACGCGGTGAAGTACCAGACCGGCGCGATCTCCGGCGGCGTCTGCAGTGGATTGGCCGGCACGAAGTTGTTCGCTTCGAGGAAGTAGCCGCCCATTTCCGGTGCGAAGAAGATGATCGCCGCGAAGATCATCAGAAACACGCTCACGCCCATGAAGTCGTGCACCGAGTAGTACGGGTGGAACGGGATGCCGTCGAGCGGAATGCCGTTCGCGTCCTTCTTCGCCTTGATCTCGATGCCGTCGGGGTTGTTCGAGCCCACTTCGTGCAACGCGACGATATGCGCGATCACGAGGCCGATCAGCACCAGCGGAATCGCGATCACGTGGAACGCGAAGAACCGGTTCAGCGTGACGTCGGACACCACGTAGTCGCCGCGAATCCACAGCGACAGGTCCGGGCCGATAAACGGAATCGCCGAGAACAGGTTGACGATGACCTGCGCGCCCCAGTACGACATCTGCCCCCACGGCAGCAGGTAGCCGAAGAACGCCTCGGCCATCAGGCACAGGAAAATCGCGCAGCCGAAAATCCACACCAGTTCGCGCGGCTTGCGGTACGAGCCGTACAGCAGCCCGCGGAACATATGCAGATACACGACGACAAAGAACATCGACGCGCCGGTCGAGTGCATGTAGCGGATCAGCCAGCCCCACGGCACCTCGCGCATGATGTACTCGACCGATGCGAACGCGAGCGTCGAATCGGGCTTGTAGTTCATCGTGAGGAAAATGCCGGTGACGATCTGATTGACCAGCACGAGCAGCGCGAGCGAGCCGAAGAAGTACCAGAAATTGAAGTTCTTCGGTGCGTAGTACTCGGAAAGGTGCGCCTTCCACGTCGACGTCATCGGGAAGCGCCGGTCGATCCAGCCGACGAGTCCGGGCGTTGTCTCCACATCTTTTTCGGTGGTCGCCATTTACGCTTCTCCTTTCTCGTCCTTGCCGATCACGAGCGTGTCGCCCACGAACATGTACGGCGGGATGTCGAGGTTCTGCGGCGCAGGTTTGTTCTTGAAGACGCGGCCGGCCAGGTCGTAAGTCGAGCCGTGGCACGGGCACAGAAAGCCGCCTGGCCAGTCGTCCGGAAGATTGGGCTGCGCGCCCTCCTGGAAGCGCGGGGTTGGCGTGCAGCCCAGGTGGGTGCACACCGCAACGGCAACTAAAACGTTCTTGCGATCGGCCCGCGAGCGGTACTCGTTCTTGCAGTACTCCGGCAAGGGCATCGAAAACGGGTTCAGGCTTTGCGGGTCTGCGACTTCGCTATCGGCTTTCTGAACGTCGGCGAGCATCCTGTCGGTGCGGTTAAGAATCCACACCGGCTTGCCGCGCCACGCGACTGTCGTCATTTCGCCGGACTTCAGATTGCTGATGTCGACCTGGACCGGCGCGCCGGCGGCCTTGGCCTTTTCGGATGGTGCAAATGAACTAACAAAGGGTATTACGGTGGCGACCCCGCCTATGCCACCTGTTACGGTCGTCGCGATCAGCCACGTACGGCGGCCGCCGTCGACACGTCCATCTTCCTTGTCTCGCATCACACGCCCCACTTCTGAGTTGGATTTTTTCCTTCCGTCGCTTCTACCGCCGCTAGTTTGCTCGAATGGAGTCGCCATTTACAAGGGCCGATAACCAAAAACCGTGCGAAGTTGTTGATAAATCAGGGTATTCCCGCACGGTTCGCAAACATTTGGGGTATGCGGATTTAAGTATCTCCTGCGTTTTTTTATTACCCGCCATGCATGTCTTTGACTGCTTCGGACTAGTTTCGTCGCAACTAGACCGGATTATGAATATCGATAAAAAGATGTTCGAGATCGAATGCCTCGGACAGGTGCGAACCGAGCGCCTGCACGCCGAAGCGCTCGGTCGCATGGTGTCCCGCGGCCACGAACGCGACGCCGCTCTCCGCGGCCGTATGCGTGGTCTGCTCGGAAATCTCGCCGGTCAGGTAGACATCGGCGCCCGCGTCGATCGCCGCGTCGAAATAGCCCTGCGCGGCGCCGGTGCACCACGCGATGCGCCGCAGCTCCTGGTCCGGGTCGCCCAGCACGAGCGGCGTGCGGGCGAGCGTCTGCTCGACCTGCGCGGAGAAATGCGCGAGCGTGATCGGCATCGGCAGCGTGGTCATCCAGCCGATGTCGTTGTCGCCGAAGCGCGCGTCGCCGATCAGGCCCAGCTTCGCGCCCAGTTGCGCATTGTTGCCGTAGGCCGGATGGTCGTCGAGCGGCAGGTGATACGCGAACAGGTTGATGTCGTTGGCGAGCAGCAGCTTCAGGCGCTGGTATTTGCGCCCGGTGACCGGCGCCGCTTCATTGCGCCAGAAGTAGCCGTGATGCACGAGCACCGCGTCCGCGCCCCACTCGTGCGCGGCCTCGAGAAAGGCGAGCGACGCGGTCACGCCGGTCGCGATTTTCTCGACCTTGCGGCGCCCTTCGACCTGTAGTCCGTTCGGGCAATAGTCCTTGAACCGTGAGGCTTCGAGAACGTTGTTCAAGTACAATTCCAGTTCGATCCGATCCATATAAACCTCTAATTTTTCAGATGCTCAGACGCTTTTGGCTGTTGTTTGCCCAGGCGGTGACGGTGCTGCTCGCGTTGATGTTCATCATCGCGACGCTCAAGCCGCAATGGCTGCAGCGACAAGGGCAATTCGGCAAGCAGCTCGCCGAACCGATCGTCGCTCTGCGGGAAGTGGCGCCGGGGCTCGGCGGCGGCCCCCTGCAGAGTTCCTACGCCGATGCGGCGCAGAAAGCCATGCCGGCGGTGGTCAACGTGTTCTCCAGCAAGGACGGCTCGCTGCCGCCCGACCCGCGCGCGAAGGACCCGCTGTTCCGCTACTTCTTCGGTGATCGTAACCGCCGCCAGCAGGAGACGCCGGCGGCAAATCTGGGCTCCGGCGTGATTGTGAGTTCGGAAGGCTACATTTTAACGAACCAGCACGTCGTGGACGGCGCGGATCAGATCGAAATCGCGCTCGCCGACGGCCGCACGAGCGAAGCGAAGGTCATCGGCGTCGATCCGGAAACCGATCTCGCCGTGCTGAAGGTCAATATGACCAACCTGCCGACCATCACGCTCGGCCGCATGGATCAAACCCGCGTCGGCGACGTCGTGCTCGCGATCGGCAACCCGTTCGGCGTCGGCCAGACGGTGACGATGGGCATCGTCAGCGCGCTCGGGCGCAATCACCTCGGCATCAATACCTTCGAGAACTTCATTCAGACCGACGCGCCGATCAATCCGGGCAATTCGGGCGGCGCGCTGGTCGATATTCACGGCAATCTGCTCGGCATCAACACGGCAATCTATTCGCGCTCGGGCGGCTCGCTCGGCATCGGCTTCGCGATTCCGGTGTCGACCGCGCGCAGCGTGCTGGAGAGCATCATTACCACCGGCACGGTCACGCGCGGCTGGATCGGCGTCGAGCCGCAGGACGTCACGCCGGAAATTGCCGAGTCGTTCGGACTCGAGCAGAAGACCGGCGCGATCGTCGCCGGCGTGCTGAAGGGCGGGCCGGCCGACAAGGCGGGCATCAAGCCCGGCGACATCCTGGTTGGCGTGAATGGGCAGGACATCACCGACACCACACGTCTGCTCAATGTAATCGCGCAGATCAAGCCCGGCACCGACGCGAAAGTGCATCTGGTGCGCAAGAACAAGGAGCTCGACCTGACGGTGATGATCGGCAAGCGCCCGCCGCCGCCGAAGCAGTCGTCATCGGATGACGACGATCAGGGCGATGATGGTGGTTGAGCAGATGCGTTGATAGGGTGGGTGAATGCCGCGCGCGGCCCGGGATGCGGTGCGATGGCCTTGATGCCGCGCGTGATGCTCATGTGATGCCGTGCAGCCGGCCAAGATCAAGTCAACGCAGGTCAAAGGCAGCGCAAGGCGGCGAAGCGAGGCACGGCGGCAGCAAGCGGGCAGCTACTGCAAGCCCGCTCGTGACAGCGTGACACTGTGACGCATGTTCCCGAGCTTCAATTGCCGCTCGCGTCGCCGCCCATCGCGGCGCGCCCGTCACTGAGCCGCGTTGCCCTCTTTCTCCGTTTCCAGCACCGGCTTGCTGACGAAGAGCCGCGCCGCAATGATGCCCGCTTCGTACAGAATGATCAGCGGAACCGCGAGAATCAGCTGCGAGAACACGTCAGGCGGCGTGACGACCGCGGAAACCACAAACGCGCCGACCACCACATACGGGCGGATCTGCCTGAGCTTTTGCACCGTCAGCACGCCCATGCGCACCAGCAGCACGACAACGATCGGCACCTCGAACGTGACGCCGAACGCAAGGAACATCGTCAGTACGAAGCTCAGGTAATTGTCGATATCGGTGGTCATCTCCGCGCCTAGCGGCGCGTTGTAGTGCGCCATCACGCGGAAGATGGTCGGAAACACGACGAAGTATGCGAACGCCATCCCGCACAGGAACAGCACATAGCTGCTGCTGACAAGCGGCATCACGAGCTTCTTCTCGTGCTGATAAAGCCCCGGCGCGACGAATGCCCAGATCTGGTACAGCACGATCGGCAGCGCGATCACGAACGCGACCAGCATCGTCACCTTCATCGGCACGAAAAACGAGCCGGTGACATCGGTGACGATCATCTTGCCGTCCTTCGGCAGGTTGTTCATCAACGGCCGCGCAAGCAGCCGGAAAATGTCCGGCGCCCAATAGACGAGGCCCACGAACACGACAATCACCGAAATGCCGGCGCGGATGATGCGATTGCGCAGTTCGACGAGGTGGGAGATGAAGGTCTCTTCAGAACCTTCGTTCTGGTTGTGCTGGGGGTCGCTCACGCCGGCCCTCGGTAGGAGATGGATTCACGAGTATCAGAAGAAGCGCGTCGTGCGCCGCATGCTGACCGGCTTGTGGCGCGCCACGCGCGCAGCGCCCGATTGCACGTGCGTGCGGCGCGCCGACACACGCTTGTACCACGTCGGCATGGCAGTCTGTTTAATGCGCCAGTTCTTGCGCTTCGGCGCATTCGAGGCGGCCCTTCCGCCAAAGCCGTTCCACGACGATGACGCGCTGCCGCCCGCGGCCGCGCCGCCGTCTTCCGTGCCGCCCCCCGCGATACTCGGCCCAACCGACGTCCCCGCCTTCCACGCGTCGTTCAGCTCGGTTTCCTGCTTGCGCAGATTGTCGTGAATCGTGCTTTCGACGTTGTGCGCAGCTGACTCGAATTCGGTCTTCATCCGCCGCAATTCGTCGAGTTCGATTTCACGCGTGACTTCGGCCTTCACATCGTTGATATAGCGCTGCGCGCGGCCGAATAGCGCCCCTGCCGTGCGGGCCACGCGCGGCAGCCGCTCAGGGCCGAGCACGACCAGCGCGACCACGCCGATCAGTGCCATCTTGGTGAGGCCGAGGTCAAGCATCGGAAGGGCTTCCCGTCAGTGCGCCGTGTGATGGGTTCAATACGCGGTTGAGCACCCGATGTGGCGTGCGGTTGGTCACGCGATTTGTCGCATGACCCGTTACGCGGCTTGCTGCACGAATAGGCAACACGATTGAACGCGCGGCTTAGCGCGAGTCACCCGGATGCGTAGCCTTTTCCTTCGCATCGACGTCGATCGTGCCGCCGCGCGGCAGTTCACGCTGCTGCGCCTGCGTGTCCGCGGGCGCTTCCGCGTCTTTCATCCCTTCCTTGAACCCCTTTACCGCGCCGCCCAGATCGCCGCCGATGTTGCGCAGCTTCTTGGTGCCGAATACCAGTGCGACGATCAGCAAGACGATCAGCCAATGCCAAATGCTCAACGAACCCATGAAAACTCTCCTTGTCTCCCGTCGCCCGCCGACGTGAAGAAAACCTCGGGCCCTGCGGCCCTAATCGAAGCGCGAAGGCTTCGTGCGCTTTTTACTTTTCGAATCCGTTACCGATGTGCGGGAAATTGTCAGGACCGCCAGTATCGCCGCCGATCGGTTATGAACATATGTCACCGTCACCCCATGCGCAACCACGGCCGCGGACCGGCAAGCAGATGCGCGTGCAGGTGATACACCTCCTGACCGCCGCCGGGACCGGTATTGATTACCGTGCGGAAGCCCGTTTCACCGCCCGTGTAGGCAACGCCGAGCTTGTCCGCGAGACGCGCGACCAACACAAGCATTCTACCAAGCAGCGGGGCGTCGCTTTCGTGGCAATCGGTCAGCGTGGCGATGTGTTTACGCGGAATGACCAGCACGTGCGTTTCAGCCGCTGGACGGATGTCGCGGAACGCGACGAACTCGTCGTCTTCATGAACTTTAGTCGACGGAATTTCGCCCGCGGCGATCTTGCAGAAAAGGCAATTCGGATCGTGGCTCATGGTCTTCCCGATTTAGCTTGTGCGGCGCCGGGCCTGCCGTTCAGAACCACGCGCGCGGGTTCTGCAGCGGCTTATTGTCGTACAGATACAGCCAGCCTTTGATGATACGGTACAACGTCCAGATCGCAACAGCCCACAGAATCGGCACGCCGATCAGCACGATAAACAGCGCCACGCCGATCAGATGGCCGATCAGCCCCAGCCAGAAGGTGCGGATCTGCCACTCGAAGTGCGCTTCGTACGGCGTGCCGACCGTCTCGGACCGCTTCAGGTAATTGATGATGATCGCGACCAGCACGGAGATGCCGCCCGTCAGCCAGTACACCGCGTAGAGCGCATACAGCACGTGCGTCAATGTGCGCAGACTGCGCTGCCGGTCGATTTCGAGTGCGCTCTGATATGACGGCGGCGGGTATCCGCTATGCGACTGCTCCATGTTGCGTCCTCCTTCAGATGCGGTCAGAAGCGTGGCTGGATTGGGCGGCGGCGTACGGCGAGGGCGAGGGCGGCGGCGGTCTTGCGAGGCGGCGCGCGATCGCTGATCGCTCAGTCGCCGTTCTGCTCGCGGTCGCGGCTCTTGCGCAGCGCCTTTTCCTCGATTCCCGACAAGCCTTCGCGACGCTCCAGTTCGGCGAGCACATCGGCCGGGCTCAAATCGAAATGCGACAACGCCACGAGACAATGAAACCACAGATCGGCCATCTCATAGACCAGCGCTTTGGGTTCGCGGCCATGCCGTACGTCCTTCGCCGCAAGCGCCACCTCGGTCGCTTCTTCGCCGATCTTTTTCAGCACCGCGTCGTCGCCCTTATGGAACAGGCGCGACACGTACGAGACGTCCGGATCGCCGCCCTTGCGGCTGTCGATCAGCGCGGCAAGGCGCAGCAGCGTGTCATGCGTGGCGGGTTGCGTCATTTGTAGATATGTTCGGGATCTTTCAGCACCGGGTCGACGGCGATCCATTCGCCATCGTCGACCGAGCCTTCGAATTTCTGGAAAAAGCACGAGTGACGGCCGGTGTGGCACGCGATGCCCGACACCTGCTCGACCTTGAGCAGCACGACATCTTCGTCGCAATCGAGCCGCACTTCGTGCACGTGCTGCACATGGCCGGATTCTTCGCCTTTGAACCACAGCCGCTGCCGCGAGCGCGAAAAATACACCGCGCGGCCGGTTTCGATCGTTTTCGCGAGCGCCTCGCGACTCATCCACGCGAACATCAGCACGTCGTTCGTCGCGGCTTCCTGCGCGATCACCGGCACGAGGCCGTTCGCGTCCCATTTGACCTTGTCGAGCCAGTCGACACCCGATGCATTCACCACGTCACAACCTCACTGAGATGCCCTGATCGGCCATAAAGCGCTTGGCTTCGCCGACCGTGTGTTCGCCATAGTGGAAGATGCTCGCGGCCAGCACCGCGTCCGCATGCCCCTCCCTGATGCCGTCGGCCAGATGCTGCAGCGAGCCGACGCCGCCCGACGCGATGACCGGCACCGGCACCGCATCCGATACCGCGCGCGTCAACGCGAGATCGAAGCCGCTTTTCGTGCCGTCGCGATCCATGCTGGTGAGCAGAATCTCGCCCGCGCCGAATTCGGCCATCTTGCGCGCCCATCCGATCGCGTCAAGACCGGTCGCCTTGCGCCCGCCGTGCGTGAACACTTCCCAGCGCGGCGGCTCGCCGTCGGCCGACACGCGCTTCGCGTCGATCGCGACGACGATGCACTGCGAGCCGTGCTTGTCCGTCGCGTCGCGCACCAGTTGCGGATTCGCGATCGCCGACGAATTGATGCTGATCTTGTCCGCGCCGGCATTGAGCAGTCGCCGCACGTCTTCGACCGCGCGCACGCCGCCGCCGACCGTCAGTGGAATGAATACCTGCGATGCGACCGCCTCGATGATAGGCAGGATCAGGTCGCGCTGGTCGGACGTCGCGGTGATGTCGAGAAACGTGAGTTCGTCGGCGCCCTGATCGTCATAGCGGCGCGCAATCTCGACGGGATCGCCCGCGTCGCGCAACTCGACGAAGTTGACGCCCTTGACGACGCGCCCGGCGGTCACGTCGAGACAGGGGATGATGCGTTTAGCTAAGGCCATGATGGTGCGGATGCTAACGTGTGCTGCGTGCTGTACTGCGGAAACGCACCACGCGCGGGCGTTGCGGCGCGAGATTGCGTCATGAAGATCACGCGCGAGGCGCAGGCCTGAGCGTAGCCGCTCAGGCATCGTCCGATTCGCGCAGCCGGTCCGCGTGGGTCTGCGCGGCCGCGAAGTCGAGGTCGCCCGAGTAGATCGCGCGGCCGCAGATCACACCCTCGACGCCCTCGTCTTCGACCTCGCACAGCGCTTCGATATCGCCCAGATTCGACAGGCCGCCGCTCGCGATCACCGGAATCTTCACCGCGCGAGCGAGACGCACGGTCGCCTCGATATTGATGCCCTGCATCATGCCATCGCGCCCGATGTCGGTGTAAATGATCGATTCGCACCCGTAGTCCTCGAACTTGCGGGCGAGATCGGCCACTTCGTGACCGGTCAGCTTGCTCCAGCCGTCGGTGGCCACCTTGCCGTCCTTCGCATCGAGGCCGACGATGATATGGCCGCCGAACGCGGTGCACGCCTCCAGCAGAAAGCCCGGGTTCTTCACCGCCGCCGTACCGATGATCACATATTCGAGACCGTCGTCCAGATAGCGCTCGATCGTGTTCAGATCGCGAATGCCGCCACCCAGTTGCACGGGAATCTCGGCGCCGACCTCTTCGATGATCGCGCGAATCGCCTCCTCGTTGCGAGGCTTGCCGGCGAATGCGCCATTCAGATCGACGAGGTGCAGGCGCCGCGCGCCGCGTTCGAGCCAGTGTCGGGCCATCGCCGCCGGCTCCTCGGAGAATATCGTCGCCTGGTCCATATCGCCCTGTTTGAGGCGAACACACTGACCGTCTTTCAGGTCGATGGCGGGGATCAGCAGCATAGCAATCGGGTGATATCTGGGAAGAAGGTTGAATTTCGGCCGGCGCGAAGCCTGCGGCAGTGCCGCGCCAGACCGTTCCGCTAGTTTAGTACAACTCTTTCGGCCGCCTTGCGAATGTCGGGGCGCCGCACGAACCTGCTGTGTGAACCGGTAAGCCCCGCCGGACAAGGCGGCGAACTCAGGGTTTCCAGTGCACGAAATTCCGGTAGACGCGCAGGCCTGCATCCGCACTTTTTTCCGGGTGGAACTGGGTAGCAAAAAGGTTGTCGTGCGCTACCGCCGACGTGAACGGCACGCCGTACACCGTTTCGCCGGACGTATACGCGGCATTGTCCGGCATCACATAGTAGCTGTGCACAAAATAGAAGAAGCTGTTGTCCGGTACGCCGTCCCATAACGGATGCGACTGCGTCTGACGGACACGGTTCCAGCCCATCTGCGGCACCTTGAAGCGCGAACCGTCATCCTGCACCTGCCCGTCGAGCTCGAAGCGCAGCACTTTGCCCGGCATCAGGCCGAGTCCGCGCGTATCGCCCTCCGCACTCCAGTCGAACAACATCTGCTCGCCGATGCAAACGCCCATCAGCGGTTTGCTGCGCGACGCCTCCAGCACCGCATCCTGCAAGCCGGATTCACCCAGCGAGCGCATGCAGTCCGGCATTGCGCCCTGGCCGGGCAGCACGACGCGGTCGGCCGCGCGGATCGCCTCGGGCCGATCGACGATCGCCACCTCCGCCTCGGGCGCCGCCTTTTTCAGCGCCTGCGCAACCGAGCGCAGGTTGCCCATTCCGTAATCCACAATCGCAATTGAGGTCTTCATCTCAGAACCAGGGTTTCCACTTCAACAGGTTTCATTTCAAGCCAGGCAGCAGCGCCTTCAAACCGTCGACGATGAACTCCACCGCCAGCGCCGACAACATCAGGCCCATCAGCCGCGTGCCGATATTGATGCCGGTGCGGCCGACCCAGTGGGCGATCGGTTCGGCGAGGCGCAGCGACAAAAAACAGATCGCCGCCAGCACCGCTCCAATGACGATCAGACTAACCCGGTCGTACCAATGGCGAAAGCTGGCCGAATAGACGATGACCGTACTGATCGAACCGGGCCCCGTCAGCAGCGGAATCGCGAGCGGCACGACCGCGACGTTATCCTTCGACTCGGCCTCGAAGCGCTCCTCGGGCGTCGCGCGCGCGTTGCCGATCTGCGCATTCAACATGTTGATCGCCATCAAAAGCATGATGATGCCGCCGCCGACCTCGAGCGAGCCGACCGAAATGCCAAAGAAGCCGATGATCTGCTGGCCGCACATCGCCGTCACGGCGATCACGAAGAACACGGATATCGATGCGATACGGATCGTGCGCCGCCGTTCCGCGTCCGACTGCTGTGAGGTCAGGCTCAGAAAAAACGGCACCGCGCCGACCGGGTTGATCAGCGCCAGCAGCGAAATGAACGATTTGAGGATATCCATCGCTAGCCGGCCGCGCATCGACGCGCCACCAGTCCGGTTGGTCGGAGCCTGAAGCGTCTGCCCGCACTGCTGACATCACGCCTCGAATTCGCGTCAGAGGCTGCCCTTGGTCGACGGAATCTGCCCCGCCGCGCGTTCGTCCAGTTCGACCGCCATACGCAGCGCACGGCCGAACGCCTTGAAGACCGTTTCCATCTGATGATGGGCATTCAGGCCGCGCAGATTGTCGATATGCAGCGTGACGCCTGCGTGGTTCACGAAGCCGCGGAAGAATTCGATCGACAGGTCGACATCGAACGTGCCGATTCGCGCGCGCGTGAACGGCACGTGGAACTCGAGCCCCGGGCGCCCCGAAAAGTCGATCACGACGCGCGACAGCGCCTCGTCGAGCGGCACGTACGCGTGCCCGTAGCGCCGGATGCCCTTGCGGTCGCCGACCGCCTTCGCGACCGCCTGGCCAAGCGTGATGCCGACGTCTTCGACCGTGTGGTGGTCATCGATATGGGTGTCGCCATGCGCCTCGACGTCCAGATCGACCAGCCCGTGCCGCGCGATCTGGTCGAGCATGTGGTCCAGAAACGGCACGCCGGTGGCCAGCTTTTGCTGGCCGGTGCCGTCCAGATCGATCTTCACACGGATCTGCGTTTCGCTGGTGTTGCGAACGACTTCCGCAAGGCGCATGACAATTCCTCGAAGCTTGCTTGAAAGATAAGGTGGGGATGGGCCGGTTGCCGCGTCCGCTCAATGCAACGCGAGCTTCAGCGCGGCGAGCAATTGCGTGTTCTCTTCGGCAGACCCGACCGTCAGACGTACGCAATTCGCCAGCAATGGGTGCATTTTACTCACGTTTTTGATCAAAACCCGCGCGCCGAGCAGCGTTTCGAACGTTGCGGACGCATCCGGCACGCGCACGAGCAGGAAATTGCCCGCGCTCGGAAAAACTTCGGCGCCGGGCAACGCGGCGACTTCCTGTGCCAGCCTTGCGCGCTGCGCGCGCAGTTGCGCCGCTTGCGCGTCGAGCATGTCGATGTGATCGAGCAGGAAATCGGCCGTCGCCTGGGTCAGCACGTTGACGTTGTAGGGCGGGCGCACCTTGTCGAGCTCGGTGAGCCACGCCGGACGGCCGGCGAGATAGCCGAGGCGAATGCCGGCGAGGCCCAGCTTCGAGACGGTGCGCATCACCACGACATTGTCGAAATCGCCCGCGCGCGGCATCCAGCTGCGCTCGGCGAACGGCTGATACGCCTCGTCGATCACGACGAGACTGCGCGTCGCGGCCGCAATGATCCGCTCGATGTCGTTTTCGTCGAACAGATTGCCGGTCGGGTTGTTCGGATACGCGAGATAGACGACAGCCGGCTGATGTTTATCGATCGCGTCGAGCATCGCGCCGGTATCGAGCGTGAAATCCGCGTTCAGCGGCACGCCGACGAATTCCAGATTCGCGAGCTGCGCGTACACCTGATACATCACGAAACCCGGCACCGGCGCGAGAATCTTTGCGCCCGGCTGCGCGCACGCCACGGCGATCATGCTGATGATTTCGTCCGAACCGTTGCCGAGCAGCACATCGCAATTGGCCGGCACGTGCATCACGCGCTTGAGCTTGTCGAGCAGTTCGCCCGGACGCGGCGCCGGGTAGCGGTTCAGCGCGACGCCCGCGAGATGCTCCGCGAGTTGCGCCGCCAGCGGCGCCGGCAGCGGGAACGGGTTTTCCATCGCGTCGAGCTTCACGTAGCCGGACGCATCCGGCACCGGATAGCTGGTCATCGCGAGCACGTCGCGGCGGATGATGTCTTGTGGTGTTGTCATAAGGTGGGGCCGCATTCGCGCGGTACGGCACGGCAATAAGGCACGGCAAGGTCGGTACGGCACGGTCGGCACAGCACACGGTCGGCGTGACACGATCGACGCAACCGCCGGCCGCGCCACGCTATGCGCGGGCTCATTTACCCGTTCTGCTTCATCCGGTATTCGGCGCTGCGCGCATGCGCGGGCAAGCCTTCGCCATAGGCGAGTTCCGCGGCGATCTCACCGAGCGTCTGCGCGCCTTCCGCGCTGACTTCGATCAGGCTCGAGCGCTTGAAGAAATCGTAGACGCCCAGCGGCGACGAAAAGCGCGCGGTACGCGAAGTCGGCAGCACGTGGTTCGGACCCGCGCAATAGTCGCCGAGACTTTCGCTCGTGTAGCGGCCGAGGAAAATCGCGCCCGCATGGCGAATCTGCTGCGCCCACTGCTGCGGCTCGAGCGCGGAGATCTCGAGGTGCTCCGGCGCGATGTCGTTCGCAATCGCGCACGCTTCGGCCATGTCGCGCACCTTCACGAGCGCGCCGCGGTTGGTCAGCGACGCCGCGATCACATCGCGCCGCGGCATGGTCGGCAGCAGCTCGTTCACCGCGTCCTCGACGCGCGCGATAAACGCATCGTCCGGGCACAGCAGAATGGACTGTGCGAGCTCGTCGTGCTCGGCCTGCGAGAACAGGTCCATCGCGACCCAGCGCGGATCGGTCGTGCCGTCGCACAGCACGAGAATTTCCGACGGCCCGGCAATCATATCGATGCCGACGGTGCCGAACACGCGCCGTTTCGCGGATGCGACATACGCGTTGCCCGGCCCGCAAATCTTGTCGACCGCCGGGACTGTTTCAGTGCCGTACGCGAGCGCGCCGACCGCCTGCGCGCCGCCGATCGTAAACACCCGATCGACGCCGCCGAGAAGCGCGGCGGCGAGCACGAGCGGGTTCTTCACGCCGCCTGGCGTCGGCACGACCATCACGATTTCGCGCACACCGGCCACGCGCGCCGGAATCGCGTTCATCAGCACCGACGACGGATACGCCGCCTTGCCGCCCGGCACATAGATGCCGGCGCGATCGAGCGGCGTCACCTTCTGGCCGAGCACAGTGCCGTCCGCTTCCTCGTATTGCCAGCTATGGCTGCCGCATTCGATCTTCTGCTTCTCGTGATAGCCGCGCACGCGCGCGGCCGCCGCTTCGAGCGCCGCGCGGCGCTTGGGACCGAGCCCCTCGAGCGCCGCTTCGAGCTCCGCGAACGGCAATTCGAGCGCAGCGACATCCTTCGCATCGAGCCGGTCGAAGCGGTTCGTGTACTCGAGCACGGCGGCGTCGCCGCGCGCCTTCACGTCGGCAAGAATCTGCGCGACGGCGTGCTCGATCGCCGCGTCTTCGCTCGCCTCGAACGCGAGCACCGCGTGCAGCGACTTCTGGAAGCCGTCAGCGCTGGAATCGAGCTTGCGAATCTTGATAGACATGCTGGTATCCGTTTCGGTAAAACGCCTCGCGTCCCTTCGCTTTGCGTACGTTCGCAGCGCGCCGGGACCGCGGCGTCATCACGCCGCGCGCCTCGATGCGCGTTCGAACGCGTCGAGGAACGGCCGCAGCGCGGCGCGCTTCAACTTCAGCGCGGCCTGATTCACGACGAGGCGCGACGAGATCGACATGATCTCCTCGACCTCGACCAGATTGTTCGCCCGCAGCGTGCCGCCCGAACTGACCAGGTCGACGATCGCATCGGCGAGGCCGACGAGCGGCGCGAGCTCCATCGAGCCATACAGCTTGATCAGATCGACGTGCACGCCCTTCGCCGCGAAATGCTCGCGCGCGGTTTGCACATACTTGGTCGCGACCCTCAAGCGCGCGCCCTGACGCACCGCGTTCGCATAATCGAAACCCGCCTTCACCGCGACCGACATCCGGCAGCGCGCAATATCCAGGTCGACCGGCTGGTAGAGACCGCTACCGCCGTGCTCGATCAGCACATCCTTGCCCGCGACGCCGAAGTCCGCCGCGCCATATTCGACGTAAGTCGGCACATCGGTTGCACGCACAACGATCACGCGCAGGTTCGGATCGGTGGTCGGCAGAATCAGCTTGCGCGACGTTTCCGGATCTTCCGACACCTGCACGCCGGCCGCCGCGAGCAGCGGCACGGTTTCCTCGAAAATACGCCCTTTCGACAAGGCGAGCGTCAACGGCGCGCGCGCGGCCGGTGCGGACGACGTTTGCGGGGAGGCGCGTTGCGCGGACGTCGGTTGCGATGAACTCATGCCTGCTTGCCTGAAATGCGCCGCACGTTGGCGCCCACCGCGGTGAGCTTCGTTTCCATCCGGTCGTAGCCGCGGTCGAGGTGATAGATGCGGTCGATCAGCGTCTCGCCTTCCGCGCACAAACCTGCGATCACGAGGCTCGCGGACGCGCGCAGATCGGTTGCCATCACCTTCGCGCCGGACAGTTTGTCGACTCCGTTCACGAGCGCCGTATTGCCGTCGATCGTGATGTTCGCGCCGAGACGGCTCAGCTCCTGCACGTGCATGAAGCGGTTTTCGAATATCGTTTCGACGACCCGCGACGGACCTTCCGCGATCGCATTGAGCGCCATAAACTGCGCCTGCATATCGGTCGGGAACGCCGGGTATTCCGACGTGCGGAACGACACCGCCTTCGCGCGCTGATTCATCCTGACGCGCAGCCAGTCGTCGCCTTCATCGATCGCGGCGCCGGCTTCGCGCAGCTTGTCGATCACCGCTTCGAGCGTCTGCGGGCGCGTGTTGCGCAGCGTGACGTCGCCGCCCGCGGCCGCGACCGCGCACAGGAACGTGCCGGCTTCGATGCGGTCCGGCACCACCGTATGCTCGGCGCCGTGCAACCGGTCGACGCCTTGAATCACGAGCCGGTCCGTGCCGATGCCGTCGATCTTCGCGCCCATCGCGACGAGCAGATGCGCGAGGTCGCCGACTTCCGGCTCGCGCGCCGCGTTCTCGATCACCGTCTCGCCTTCGGCGAGCACCGCCGCCATCAGCAGGTTCTCGGTGCCGGTCACGGTGATCATGTCGGTGATGATGCGCGTGCCCTTCAGCCGCTTCGCGCGCGCTTCGATAAAGCCGTGCTCGATCGTGATCTCGGCGCCCATCGCCTGCAGGCCCTTGATGTGCTGATCGACCGGCCGCGCGCCGATTGCGCAGCCGCCCGGCAGCGACACCTTCGCCTCGCCGAAGCGCGCGACCAGCGGGCCGAGCACGAGAATCGATGCGCGCATCGTCTTGACGAGCTCGTACGGCGCGACGAGGTTGTTCACCTTCGACGCATCGAGCATCACTTTGCCCGAGCCCTCGGCCGTCTCGGCCTGCACGCCCATCTGGCGCAGCAGCTTCAACGTCGTGCGCACGTCCTGCAGATTCGGCACGTTGGCGAGCTGCAGCGGGTCCGCGCTCAACAGGCTGGCGCAGAGAATAGGCAGCGCCGCGTTCTTGGCCCCCGAAACGGTAATTTCCCCTGCCAACTGCCGGCCGCCTTCAATGACGAGTTTGTCCATGCCTGTCGGTTCCTGATCGGTGCGCGCGCTGTTTTGCGCCTGAGCGGAAAGGTGGGTGGCGCCGCTCACGGCGCCGTGGCTGTCTTGAGTAATACGCACTAGTGTTCCAGATTACGCGCTTTGCCACTCGGCAGGCGTCAGTGTTTTCATGCTGAGGGCGTGGATTTCTTCGCGCATGCGGTCGCCGAGCGCCGCATACACCAGCTGATGCCGCTGGATCAGCCGCTTGCCTTCGAAGTTCGACGAGACGATCGTCGCGAAGAAATGCTGGCCGTCGCCTTCGACTTCGAGATGCTCGCACGGCAAGCCGGCGGAAATGTACGTCTTGATCTGTTCGGGCGTCGGTAACATGAAATGCTCCTCGTCAGTGGCGCAGCTTGTAGCCGCTTGCGAGCAGACGCATCGCGAGCACCGCCAGCACCACGAAAAATGCCGCCACGATCGCGAGGCTCACGAGCGGATTGATATCCGACTGGCCGAAAAAGCCATAGCGAAAGCCGTCGATCATGTAGAAAAATGGATTGAGCCGCGACACCTCGCGCCAGCCGTCCGGCAGCGTGTGCGTCGAATAGAACACGCCCGACAGGAAAGTCAGCGGCACGATGATGAAGTTCTGAAACGCGGCGAGCTGATCGAATTTTTCGGCCCAGATGCCGGCCACCACACCGAGCGTGCCGAGAATCGCGGAGCCCAGCACCGCGAACAGCACAATGAAAAGCGGCGCGGTGAAGCTCATCGGAATGAACCACACCGTCACGATAAACACGCCGAAGCCGACCGCGAGGCCGCGCGTGACCGACGCGAGCACATAGGCGCCATACATTTCCCAATGCGACAGCGGCGGCAGCAGCACGAACACGAGATTGCCGGTGATCTTCGACTGGATCAGCGACGACGAGCTGTTCGCAAACGCATTCTGCAGCACGCTCATCATCACGAGGCCGGGAATCAGGAAGCTCGTGTAGCCGACGCCGCTGTAGACCTGCACGTGGTCGCGCAGCGCGTGGCCGAAAATCATCAGATACAGCAACGCGGTCACGATCGGTGCGAGCACCGTCTGGAACGAGACCTTCCAGAACCGCAGGAGCTCCTTGTAAAACAGCGTGCGAAACCCGCTCATGCAAGCCCCTCGACCATTTCCGGCGCGTTCATCACCTGCACGAACACGTCTTCGAGATCCGCCTTGCGAACCTCGATCTCATCGAATGTGCAGCCCGCCGCGCGGCACTGCGAAAGAATCCGCTCGACATCGTCGTAGTTCGACAGACGCAGCAGATGCTGGCGCGTGTTCGCCGCGCCCGGGTCGACTTCGAGCGCGCGCAAATCGGCCGGCAGCACGCCCTGCGCGAAGCGCACGTACAACTGCAAACCCGCGAAGCGCTGCAACAGCTCGCTCGTGCGCTCGAGCGCGACCACTTCGCCCCGCCGCAGCATCGCGATGCGGTCGCACAGCAATTCCGCTTCTTCGAGATAGTGGGTGGTCAGCACGATGGTGTGACCTTCGCGGTTCAGGCGGGAAATGAACTTCCACAGCGTCTGGCGCAATTCGACGTCGACGCCGGCGGTCGGCTCGTCGAGCACGATCACCGGCGGCCGGTGCACAAGCGCCTGCGCGACCAGCACGCGACGCTTCATGCCGCCGGACAGCGCGCGCATGTTCGCGTCGGCTTTTTCGGTCAGATCGAGATTGGCCATCACCTCGTCGATCCAGTCATCGTTGTGGCGCAGGCCGAAGTAGCCGGACTGGATGCGCAAGGTTTCGCGCACGGTGAAAAACGGATCGAACACCAGTTCCTGCGGCACAACGCCGAGCGCGCGACGCGCGGCGCGGAAATCGGCGACGACATCATGGCCGCGCACCGCGACGCTGCCTTCGTCGGCGCGCGCGAGACCCGCGAGGATGCTGATGAGCGTCGTCTTGCCCGCGCCGTTCGGGCCGAGCAGCCCGAAAAACTCGCCTTCTTCGACAGTCAGGCTCACGCCTTTGAGCGCCTGCAGACTCTTGTAGCGCTTCTTGACGTTACGGAATTCTATGGCTGGCATGACTTTGCGCCACCGGACGGCGGCGACTGAAAAGTGCGCAACGCGCACGAAAGGATGCGAGGAAAAACGAAATTGGGGCCGGTTACTTGCCCCAAAAAACGTTTGATTATAGGGCAAATGCGCGGCGGAAATGCGGCGCGGAAGTCTGGACAGGTTTCGGTGAAGCCGGACGCGCCGGCCTCATCCGACCTTCCCATGCTTCAGGACGGCGAGCGCTCGGTATCGACCGTGCGTGAATGTCGCGCCGACAGCAAGGTGTCGACGCCGTAGGCTTGCGCGAGACTGGCAAGCCCGGCGGGAAGATTGACGATTTCGAGTGCGGCGCCGCGCGCGCCGGCTGCGCGCTGCCATGCGAGCAGCACCGCGAGCGCGGACGAATCGAATTGCGTCAGCGGCGCGCAATCGACGCTGCGCGCGCCGCCCGCGATGCGCTCGAGCCCCGCCGCCAGCGCGACGCGCGCGCCGGCGTGGGTCAGCGTCGCGCCGGTCGCGAAGCCGTTCATCACGTTGCCTGAAAGCGGCGTGCCGTTCACGACTGCTTGCCCGCCGCCAGTTGCTGATTGCGCTGCGTGAGGAACTGGATCAGGCCGTCGACGCCCTTCTGCTGGATCTGCTCGCTGAACTGCTGCTGATACGCCTGGATCAACCACGCGCCGAGCACGTTGATGTCATACACGCGCCAGCCTTGCGGCGTCTTGTACAGGCGGTAGTCGAGTTCGATCGGCTGGCCGTTGTTCATCACGGTCGAGCGCACGACCACATCCGTATCGTCCGGATTCGCGCGGAACGGCTTGTACTGGATTTCCTGATTGCGCACCTGCGCGAGCGCGCCCGCATACGTGCGGATCAGCAGCATCTTGAACTGCTCGACCACCTGCTCCTGCTGCTGGGGCGTCGCGGTGCGCCAGCTGCGGCCCATCGCCAGCTGCGTGGTGCGGCGGAAATCGATGTACGGCAGGATTTTCTCGTTGACGAGCTGGGTGATCCGGTTGATGTCGCCTTGCTGGATCGACTTGTCCGAGCGGATCGTGTCGATGACCTGCTGCGTGACGGTCTTCACCATGCCGTCCGGCGAATTCGTATCGACGGTCTGCTGGGCGAACGCGGACCCGCCAAACGAAAGCAATGCTGCGAAAAACGGGATAAAGAAGAATTTTTTCATTTCCAATCCTGCAAAAAGAAGATCGCTAACCTCGAACTGACGATATCACGCGAGTTCTATCGTAACCCATCGGAAACTTGCGAGAGTTGTATCGCAGTGTTACACGCGTCACGGGACCTTTGGGTGACGGCGTCCCGTTAGCGCACCTTCAGTCCCGGATAACCGATGATGCGACCCGGCGGAACGACCTGGCCGCCCGGCACCGAGGTCGGCGACGGCAGGCCGGTCGAGTCGAGCGGCATCGTCTGCGTGCCGGAGGCCGGAGCAGCACTCTCAGCACCTGGCGTGCCCGACGCGCCCTGCGGCG
>NZ_CADIKF010000033.1 GCF_902859875.1 Paraburkholderia solisilvae
GATGCCGGCGGCCGGCGGCGGCGCCGGGGCGCTGAGCGCGGCGCCGGGCATGGCAGGCCAACCCGGCGAACCGGGTGCGCGCGAGAGCCGCGGCATCGTCGGCCTGATTACGTCGATCGGCCGCGTGATGGGCGGCGTCGTCAATGTGCTGTTCAACAGCGGGCGCAAAGCGATCGATACGGTGATCCGCAACGTGCTGCCGTTCATGGCGTTCGTGACGATGCTGATCGGCGTCATCAACGCGACCGGAATCGGCACGGGTCTCGCGCACCTGCTCGAACCGCTTGCGGGCAACATCATCGGCCTCGTCGTACTGTCGGCGATTTGCGGGCTGCCGTTTCTGTCGCCTGTGCTCGGCCCGGGCGCGGTGATCGCACAGGTGATCGGCGCGGCGATCATCGGTCCGGCGATCGGCAATGGCACGATTCCGCCGCAAATGGCGTTGCCGGCGCTGTTCGCGTACGACACGCAGGTCGGCTGCGATTTCGTGCCGGTCGGCATGGCGCTCGGCGAAGCGAAGCCGGACACGATCCGCGTCGGCGTGCCGGCGGTGCTGATCAGCCGGCAGATCATGGGGCCGGTGTCGGTGCTGATCGCGTGGGGCGCGAGCTTTGCGCTGTAGTGATGTCGCGGCCCGTGCAACGGCGGTCGTCTTTTGTGGAAACGGACTATGCACTACTACAAGACGGTGATTTCGGAAGTCGGACCGGAAGTGGCGGAACTGCTCGAGGGCGGCGTGCTGATTCTTTATGCGGACGGCGCGCCGCCCGAACTCGCGGAAGTGTCGGTGCTGCATCGGGTCGAACAGGCGCAGCAGCAGGCGCCGCAAGCGGGCTCGCGGCTGCGCATCGGCGCGATCAGCGCGAGCGTGACCGCGGTCGGGCCTTCCGCATGGAACAAGGTCAGCGAACTCGGTCACGTCGTGATCAATTTCAATGGCGCGAACGAGGCGCAGCGGCCCGGCGAGATTTGCGCGCAGCCGGTCGATGCGGGTGAACTGCTCGCATGCATGCGCAGCGGCACGGTGATCGAGATCGCGGATCGGTGAGCCGGTCGTTGAGCCGGTCGTTGAGCGGACCATGCGGACCGTCGCCGGCGCTGCCCGTTGCCTCACGATTGTTCCGCGTGAACGGGGATGGGCGGTTATCCGTTGCGCGAGGCGGGTGACCTCGTTTGTTGCGGGCGCAACGGTGCTCGACCGTGCCGTGAAGTCACGGCCGGCCAGACGGCAAGGTGATGTCGATGCTTGAAGCAGCGGTGGTGGTGAAGGTGAGCGAAGGGCTGCATGCGCGGCCCGCGACGCAATTCGCGAAGCTCGCGAAGGAGTTTTCGTGCTCGCTGCAGGTGCTGCACGGTTCGACCAGCGCCGATGCGAAGAGCGCGGTCAAGCTGATGCTGCTCGGTATCCGCGAGCATGACCAGATCGTGCTGCGCGCGGACGGCGCCGACGAAAGCGATGCGATGCGGCGGATGGCGCAGTTCCTGTCTTCGCCTGAGGCGGGTGTGCAGCCGCAAGCGCAAACGGCGCAAACAGCGGATGTGGCGCAAACGGCGCAAACGGCGCAAACAGCGGATGCGGCGTTGGGCGATGCAGATGCGAACGCGGCCGCGCAAAACGCGATTCGCGTTGCCGCTGCCGCCGCCTCGGACGTCACCGAATCCGCCGCCGGTGTGTCGAGCGCGACCGATCAGCGCGCGATGGCCTCCGGCGCCGCCGCACTATGCGTGGACGCGGCAAGCGGACCGCCGCCGCTGATCGGCGTGCCGGCCAGCGAAGGCCTCGCGTACGGCGACGCATACGTGTACCTGCCCGAGCCGCTGCAAGCGAAACGCCAGTTTATCGAGCCGCACGAAATCGACGCGGAGACCGCGCGCTTTGACCGCGCGTTCGACGACGCGCTGGCCGCGCTCAACCAGCAGTGCGACACGGCCGGCGCGCACGACGATATCACCGAAGCGCTCGTGAGCGTCGCGCAGAGCGACGAGTTCGCCGGCCAGATCAGAGCGTGCATCGCAGCCGGCCGCGATGCGGCGGCCGCGGCGCTCGAAGTCGGCGCGGCGCTCGCCGCATCGTTCGAGTCGATCGACGACGAGTACCTGAGAAGCCGGGCCGACGATATCCACGGCATCACGCGCCAGCTCGTGCTGCGCCTCGCCGGCCAGCAGGACGTGAGCCTCGCCGGCTTGACGAGGCCCTGCGTCGTGCTCGCGGCGGAGCTGACCGCACCCGATCTCGCGCGCGCACCGCTCGCGCATATCGCCGCGCTCGTCTGCACGCGCGGCAGCGCGACCTCGCATCTTGCGATTATCGCGCGCGCGCACGGCATTCCGGCGGTGTTCGGCCTGCAGGCTACCGACGATGCGCTGCGCGGCGTGCGGCAGGTGGCGGTCGACGGCACGCTCGGCCATGTATGGTTCGAGCCGCCGTCCGCGTTGCACGCGCAGTTCGCCGCGCGCATCGACGACGCGCGTGCGCATCGCGCAGCGCTTGACGTCTATCGCGACGTCGAGCCGGTCACGCGCGCGGGCCGGCCGATCCGCATCGCGGCGAATCTCGGCGCGCCGACCGAGATCGACGCGGCGCGCGCGGTGGGCGCGATGGGCGTCGGCCTGTTTCGCACCGAACTGCTGTTTATGAATCGCCGCGCGCTGCCGGACGAGCAGGAGCAATTTGACGTCTACTGCCGCGTCGCGCAGGCGTTTGCGCCGCACCCGGTGGTGATCCGCACGCTCGATGTCGGCGGCGACAAGCCGGTGCCCGGCATCGCGTTTCCTGCGGAAGACAACCCGTTTCTCGGCTGGCGCGGCGTGCGCATGTGCCTCGACCGCCCGGACGTGTTCAAGCCGCAACTGCGCGCGCTGCTGCGCGCGGCGACGCACGGCAACCTGCACATGATGCTGCCGATGGTCGCCGATATCGACGAGGTGCGCCGCGTCAAGGCGCTGCTCGCCGTGTGCGCGCAGGAGCTCGCGCGCGAAGGCGTCGCGTACGGCGAGCCGAAGCTCGGCATCATGGTCGAAACGCCGGCCGCCGCGTTGACCGCCGACCTGCTTGCGCCCGAAGTCGATTTTTTTTCGATCGGCACCAACGACCTCACGCAGTATGTAATGGCCGCGGACCGCGCGAACCCGACTCTCGCGTCGCTCTATCGCGCGAGCCACCCGGCCGTGCTGCGCGCGATCGGCATGGTGTGCGATGCGGCGCGGCGGGCCGGCATCGGCGTCGCGGTGTGCGGCGAGGCCGCCGCGCAGCCGGACATGATTGCGCGACTGATCGCGCTGGGCGTCGATGAACTGAGCATGAGCCCGGCTTGCATATTGCGCGCGAAGAAAACTGTCAGTGAACTGTGAGCCGCTGCGCGGCGTCGCGTATTGGCTAGACGCGCGGCGTCGGCCGCATGCCGACGAACGACGGCGCGCCGAGCGCCGCTTTCACGCCGAGCGCCTCCGCCTTCAGCACGAAATCCGCGAGCGAACGCGCTTCCATTTTTTTCATCGCCTGGCTGCGGTAGATCTTCACCGTGATTTCGCTCAGCTTCATCTCGGCGGCGATCTGCTTGTTCAGCAGGCCGCATGCGACGAACGCCATGACCTCGCGCTCGCGCGGCGTCAGCGACTCATAGCAGCGCCGCAGGCCCGCGAACGACAGGTCCGCCTGGCGGCGCTGCTGATCGGCGGCGAGCGATTCGGACACCGCGTCGAGCATGTCCTGATCGCGGAACGGCTTGGCGAGAAAATCGCGCGCGCCGGCCTTCATCGCTTTCACCGACATCGCGATATCGCCGTGCGCGGTCATGAATACGATCGGCATGCGGATCTGGTGCGCGGCGATCTGCTCCTGCACCGCGAGTCCGCTTTGTCCTTTCAGACGCACGTCGAGAATCAGGCATGCCGGCACATCCGGCCGGTCGGCGGCGAGGAAATCCTGCGCGGAAGAGAATGTTTTCACCTTCAGGCCGATCGAGCGCAGTAATGTGCTGACCGCGTCGCGCATCGACTCGTCATCGTCGACGACGTAGACGATCGCATTGTCCGCGACGTTCACGGGTTCGTTGGCGGCTTCACTGCTCATTGCGGTCTCCCATCGTATACGGGCAAGGTAAATTGCAGCGCGGCGCCGCCTTCGGGCGGGGACTCGGCCCAGATACGGCCGCCGTGCGCTTCGACGATAGAACGGCAGATCGACAGTCCGATACCCATGCCTTCGGACCGGGTCGTGAAAAAAGCTTCGAAAAGCTGGCCGGCATGTTCCGCCTTGATGCCGGTGCCGGCGTCCTTGACGATCACGTGCACATACTGCGCATCGGCCATGCGTGTGGCGACCCACAGCCGTTTCGCGCGGCCGGTGACGGCCGCCATCGCCTGCGCGCCGTTCATCATCAGGTTGATCAAGACCTGTTGCAATTGCACGCGGTCGCCGATGATATGCGGCGCCGGCGACATATATTCGATCTCGAGCTCGACGCCGTGATCGTGCAGTTCATGCAGCACGAGTTCGATCGATTCATCGACGAGCGCATTGAGGTCGAGCGGTACATGCGCGGGGCCGCGCTTTTGCGCCATCGAGCGGATCCGCCACACGATGTCGCTCGCCCGCTTCGCGCTGCGAATCGCCTTGTCGATCGCCTCGCGCGCCTCGGCCAGATCCGGCTGCGGCCGGTCGAGCCAGCGCAGCGCCGCGTGTCCGCAGGTCACGATCGCGGCGATCGGCTGGCTCACTTCGTGCGCGATCGACGCGGTCAACTCGCCGAGCATCGTCACGCGGGTCACATGCGCGAGCTCGGTCATCGAACGCGTGAGCGCTTCCTCGGTGTGTTTGGCATGCGTCACATCCATCAAGGCTCCGACGTACTCGAAACGCCCGGACTGGCGGGCGCTGAGGTGAGCGACATAATGCACGTGTTTGACGGATCTGTCCGGCATCAGGAGCCGGTGTTCGATGTCGATGAACGGCGCTTCGGCGAGTATTTGCCGATAGCTTTGCCGCACCAGCGCGATATCGTCGGGGTGGGTGCGCGCGAGAATCAGATCCATGCTCGGAACGACGTTCGCAGCATAGCCGAAAATACGGTATGCCTCGTGCGACCACAGCATTTCGCCATCCGGGAGTTTCATCGCGATGCTGCCGGTGTGCGACAGCCGCTGGCCGTCGGCGAGAAACGCCTCGCTGCGCTCGAGCGCCTCCTCCGCGCGTTTGCGTTCCTCGATGTCGGTATTGACGCCGTACCAGCGCACGATCGCGCCGTCGATATTGCGCAGCGGCTCTGCGCAAATGTGCATCCAGCGATACAGGCCGTCCTTGCGCCGCAGGCGCGCGGTGCCCTCGAACGGCGCGCCGGTCGCGACCGCGCTGCGCCAGTCGTTTTCGAGCCGCGGCAGGTCGTGCGGATGCACCAGCGTGCGCCATAGACTGCGGTCTTTGCGCGTGGCATCGCCGGGCGCGATATCGAATGCGTCCCAGCGGCGATTCATCGGCTCGATTTCGCCATCGTGCGTCGAGGCCCAGATCATCCCCGGAATGGCTTCGAGCATCGCGCTCATTTCGTCCTGCTTGCGCTGCAGCTCCATCTGGAGATTCTTGCGCAACGTGATGTCGTTGTCGGTGGCGAGCACCGCGCGCGGCTTGCCGCGCTCGTCGCGCAACAACGCAAGGCGGCTCGCGATCGTCACGACCGTGCCGTCGTCGCGCGTGCGTTCGAGCTCGCCGTCCCAGCGGCCGGCTTGCAGAAGGGCGGCCCGAACCTCGTCGGCCGCGGCCGGAAAGCGCGTGCGCGTGAGTTCGTGAATCGGCTGGCGCAGCGCGCGGTGCGCGGGCCAGCCGTACAGTTTTTCCGCGCCCTGGTTCCAGAACGCGATGCGATCGTTCATGTCGTACACGACGATTGCATCGTGCGTGAGATTGAGCAGGTGGATCTGCTCGATCAGGTGCGCGGTGCTCGCCTGATGGCGTATCGCGATGAACGAGGTCACCGCGATCGCGACGAGGCTCATCGCGCTGCGCGCGGCGGCGCCTCCCGGGACGCCGTGCGGATGCGCGATCGCGAGCGCGGCGAGCGTGAGCGCCGCACAGGTCCATGCACTGGAATGCGTCGCCCGCCGCGAGCCGGTGAAGGCGACGAGCAGGATCACCACGACGTATAGAACCGAGATCGCGATGTGCAGTGACGTCAACGCGTCCGCGAAAAACACAGCGGACGCAAGCGCCGCGGCGAGGATGCGGAGCGCGCGCGCGTCGGGGCGGCGCACCTGTTCAAATGCGCGTCTTTGGACTTTCACGGCAACTGGAAGCGCGCGCCGACACTGTGCTGTGGGCACCAGTGCGGCGTGACAGGAGATAGTGCTGTTCAGGGCGGACACGTTGCCGCGAATGCCGGCATCGCTTTCCGTCAAAAGCGCGATATATAGCATGGCCATGAACCCGGCGAGAAGTCCGGCAGTGCCCGGCATGCCGCAGTTGCCTTGACAAGGTCGGCAATCTCCGCTTGGCCGGACGGCGGCCCGCGGCGCGTGTCGACGCGCCGCGAGGCCGGAAAAGCGCACATGAAGCGGAACGGACACGCATCGGCGCGTGCGTCTTTACCGCTTGCGATCTGGCCGCCGGCGCTGAATCTAACGCATGCAGCCCGCTCGCGGTGACGGCTGCCGCTGCGCGCGCAGGGTGCGACACGCGCTGTGCGCGCGCCGGATCACGCGCCGCGCACAGCGTGACATCACGGCGCAAACCGTTGTCGCGGCAGCCGCCTGAATCGCGCGCAGACGCCTCGCCGGTACCGTCGCTTTGCACGCGCGCGGCGCTTCGGTGTACCGTTCAATGATGCCCAGTCCACACAGTTGCGACTGGGCGTTGAAGCGCGCCATTCGGCAATGCCCGTTTTTCTATTCAGAACGAAGTCGACGACCGACAGCCTGCGCATGCGACCTGCGGAGCGCGTGTGCTGCTTTGCCGGCGCACCGTTCACCGAACGCATACCTCATCGGTGTTGAGTGTAGTCATCGGGTGCGCGCCGTCTTTTAGCGGCATCGGCGATTTGTTGAAATCGCACGATTCGTGCATTTCGCATGCCAGTTCGCGCGAGATACCGTGCGCGCTTTCACACGCGGGCCGCCGCGATGCGAAGTCACTTCGCGCGAGCCGCGAGCGCCAGGCGCCGCGTGCCGATCCGGGCGACGTGCATATTTGCAGCGGCACGTGCTGTTCGCAAAAAGCACGCGCGCGATTGCCGCTACTCTCGCCGCAATGATGACGCGGATCGCGCGCGGTGCAATCTCGCACGAATGGAAACAATGGTCTTGAGCGCGCGAACGCCCGGGTACCCGTCATTTGGGCTTGAACCTTTCCAAATTGGTCTGATTGAATGGTCTGACTGAATTGCGTCGACTGAGCGCCGCGTCTCGCGCATGCAATGCGCGGCCGGCGGCAAGCCCGTCCCACCCCGGTATTTTTTCAGGAGCATGCATGACGCGCGCAGCACAATCTCTGGAAGGCGAAGCACGTGAACGCCTGGTTCGCTGGATCAGACGCCGCATGAAGGAATCCGGCATCACATTCGACGCGCTCGAGCGGGCGCTCTCGGACGACCTGCGCGAACGGGATGCGATTCGCTATTGCGATGCGTACGGCAATACGTGGACCGGCGCGGGCGATATGCCGAACTGGTTGAGGCGCGCGGTGGCCGCCGGCCAGAGCATCGAGCATTTCCAGACAGACGGCCGGCCCACGGCGTGTGATGAGCCGCGAGCGGCCGGCGCACGGATATCGTCAGGCCACCAACCCGCACCTCGATTACCCACATCGGCTAGTTTGCGCGCGCATGGTACGCAAATCGGATTAGACGACTAAACCTGCAGATGAGTCGGCCAAACCAACAGTGGCCTGTGTCAATCCTTTGTAGGGCTGGTTAGGCCCTGTCTGTTCGGATACCTTTAGGAGAGCGCGGGGACCCGCGGTCTCCGCTTCGCATGCCCCCCACTTCGTGCAGGCCGCTCATGATTGCCTTGTCGACACACCCAACCGAAATCGCCACGGACGCCGTGCGCAAAAAAGCCGGCAACCCGATTCACGGCGAGCATCACTGGCGCTACCCGGCGATAGATGAACCGCGCGACGCGCTGCCATACGGCGACATGATGGTCGCGCGCTGGACCCGCAACGACGCCGGACCGTTCGAAGCGTCGCACCAGGGACACGCCGGCTATCACTGCATCGGCTTGAACCTGAAATGCACGACGCTCAGTTTCGAGCATGCGGGGCGCACGATCGTCTCGGGCCGCGTGACCGCGGGCGCCGTGCAGGTCACCGCGCCCGCGGTGCCGGTCAGCGTGCGCTTCGAATCGCCGGGCGACGTGCTGCATCTGTTCGTGTCGCAGCAGGCGCTTGCCGAATGTTTCGAAGACCTGTTTGGACAAGCGCACGCCGGCGAGATCGTGCTGGCCGATCCGCGCATGCTGCGCGATCCGACGCTCGAGCGGCTCGCGCAGGCGCTCGCGGTGTCGCACTCGACGGACGCCGCATCGGGCAAGCTGTTTACCGACAGCGTGTGCCTTGCAATCGTGTCGCGCCTCGTGTCGCGCTACTTCACCGCGGCCGCGCGGCAAACGCGCGAAGCGGCCGCGCTGCCGCAATGGCGCATGCGCCGCACGATCGAATTTATCGAGGCTCATTTGTCTGACTCGATTGGCCTGGCCGAAATGGCGCAAAGCGCGGGGCTCACGCGCATGCATTTCGCCGCGCAATTCCGCCGCGCGACCGGTCTGCGTCCGCACGAATACCTGCTGCGCCGCCGGATCGAACACGCGCAACAATTGTTGACGCGCTCGCGGCACAGCATGCTGGATGTTGCATTGAGCTGCGGATTCCGTTCGCAGTCGCATTTCACCGCGGTATTCAAAAGGTTCGTCGGAGATACACCTTACTGCTGGAAAGTGAAGACGAACGTCAATCCATGAACCGGCGGCCTGTCCTGCCGCGCAGAAGAAATACGGAGATGAAAGCAATGCGCAAACGTGTACCCGCGGCCGACCTCGACGCGCTGCTCGCGCCGTCCCGGCCGATCGCTGTGCGGCCTGTCGTGGTCCAGCCTGTGCCGGCGCTGCCGGTCGAGTATCGCAAGTCTGCCGCACCCGAACTGCCGCAGCCTTATACGCTGCCGCCGCAGAGCGCCGCGCGCCGCCATGCGCGGATTCTGAACTCGTGCGTCGTCGGTGGACGACGCAAGCCCGGTTGAATGCACTTCCTGACCAAGAGGTGACAGATGTTGGCCAAGATGATGGATATATGCGATCCGTGGCGGCAAACCATCGGTTTGCTTTCGTTGATGTCGGGGCGCGTCGATCCCGCGGTCACCCGGCTCGCGGCGCTGCACGTGCAGTTCGAACGCAGGCACAGCCCGCTGCCGATGGCCGGTGAGCGCTTCGACGCGCAGGTGTGCCTGATCGAGCGGCCGACCTCCGCGACCGCGACCATCGCGTGGCGCGATGCGACGCACTGCTCGTACGGCGATCAGCTCTGGCATGCGGCGCGTGCCCGCGTCAGCGGCGTGTGCGCGATGAGCGGGCGCGCGATCCGCGTCGGCGACGCAGTGTTCAAGCCGCGCCGCGGCCGGCCGGCGCCGCTCAACGCAAGCGCGATGATCCTCGCCGCGGTGCTCAACGAGGCGGCCAACGGCGCGATTCAGGCGCGCTTTCCGGCGGCCTGAGCGGTTGCGGCGACGCGCTGGGCTGGCGCGCTGACGAGGCGCCGTGCAGCGGCCTCGTCAAAAGAAAAACGCCGGCGCCTTGCAACAGGCGCCGGCGTTATCGGTACGCGGCAGCGGCCCGCGCGACCGGTTGCGTCAAGGCTTGTAGCCGTCGTTCAGCGTATTCATGAACGCGATGATGTCCTGGATATCGTCATCGGTCATCGCGGGCTTGTCGCCGAACTTGCGGTCGAACGGCGCATCGGCGACGTCGATGTTCGCGTGATACTTCGCCGGCAAATCGTCGTATGTTTCGACCTTGCCCGCTGCGTCGTGCGGGTAGATCCTGTCCGGGTTCGTGTTGCGCAGGTTGTAGAAGTCCATCACCTGCTTCAGGTCGTGATAGACGCCGTTGTGGAAGAACACATGGCGCGTCGCGACGTTGCGCAGCGTCGGCGTGAGGAACATCCCGCAGTACTGCGTGAGATCCTTCACGTCGTCGCGGAACGGGCCGCACACGCCCATGTCGTAGAACGCCGGATCCTTGTTGATCGCGAGCTTGTGGTTGCGCGGCACGCCGAGCGCTTCATATTGGGTATCGGTGAAGAGCGGCGGCAGGCCGTCCGGCGTCGGCTTGCTCAGGTGGCAGCCGGCGCAGTTCGCCTTGTCCGGGTCGTTGAACAGACGCAGGCCGTGCAGTTCCGCCTGCGTGAGGCGCGCCTTGCCTTGCAGCCAGTAATCGTACTTGCTCGTGAATTCGTGGAACGACGGGTCTTCGAGCTGGTAGCGGCCCACCGCGAACATCGCTTCGTCGACGAGCAGTTCCGGCCGGTTGATGATCGAATCGCCAAACAGCTTTTTGAAGCGGTCCGCGTATTTCGTCGCGCTCAGCTTGTGCGCGACATCGAACACGCTCGCATTGGCCATTTCGACCGGATTGAGCATCGGGCCGATCGCCTGGTCCTGCAGCGTGCTCGCGCGGCCGTCCCAGAAGAGGCCGCCTTGCGGCACCATCGCGGGCGCAGCGGGTGCGACGCCGGCGGTCTTCACCGCGCGCTGCACGCCCGCCGCGCTGGCCGCGAGCTGCTGGAGCGTGACCGGTGCGGCGTCCATGTCGCCCTGGTCGGGGCCGATGCTGAACGGCGCCTGCCGGTACAGATAGGTGAGCGAAGGCGGCGGCCGGTAGCCGGCGTCGGTCATGTGCGGGCCGCCGAACTGCACGTCGAGATCGTTCGCGGGGCCGTACGAATGTTGCGGGCTATGGCACGACGCGCATGACTGCTTGCCCGATGCGGACAGCGACGTGTCGTTGAAAATGTCCCGGCCCAGTTGCGCGACCGCGGACAGCGGCGCTTGCTGCGGCAGGACCAGATGAACCGGTTGGGGATTCGCGCCGGTGATGTCTTCGACCATCGTGCCGATCGCAAGCGGCATCCGCTCAGGATAGATCGCCGCGTAGGCGGCAAAGGCGGCGCAGCCGGCCGCGACGACGGCGAGCGTCCAGCCCACGATGCGCTTGAGCGACCGTTTGGCGGCGCCGGGGTTCGAATCATTGCCGGCGGGCAGGGTGGGCGGCAGGGTGTTCGGACGAAGACTCATGGCGGTAGTGACGGAGTGATCCAGCGATAAAGCAAAAAAAATGTCGAGCCAGCACGGTTGCGTACTGGCTCGACACGGTTACGGCTAGCGGCGCTTCCCGCTACGCGGCGCCGCGCACGTGGTGACCACGGCTGCGCCGCACCGCGCGGGACAGAAAGCGCATTTCATTTACACGGCCGGTCAGTTCGTCGGCGCGGCGGCGACCGTCGTGCCGAAGGTCTCGTCGAGGAACACGGTCGGCGTATTGCCGGTGGTGTTCAGCATGCTGCGGATATCGCCTGCGTTGGCATCGAACGAACCGTTGCCGAGGCGTTGACCGCCGAGCCAGTTGTCTTCGATGAACTTCACGACCGACGCTTGCGTGATCTGCGTGTGGTCGACGAAGTTCTTCTTCGCCCACGGCGAGATCAGGATGAACGGCGTGCGCGTGCCCGGGCCGCAACGGCCGTTCACGACACCGCCATTCACGCCTTGCGGCTGCGTCGAGGTCGCGCTGTCACAACGGCCCACACCCGTCAGCTGGTCCGCACCGCCCGGGAAAGTCAGGTTCGGCGTCGTGGTCTTGATCGTGGTCGACAGCGTCTGGTCGAACGACGAGTTCACGATGGTCGGCTTCTGGTGGTCATACCAGCCGTCCGAATCGTCGTACGCGATGATCACGGCGGTGTTCTTCCAGTCCGGCTGCTGCTGCAGGAAGTTCACGACCTTCACGACGAACGCCTGCTCGTCGAGCGGGTCCGAGTTGCCCGGGTGAGCGTCCTGGACTGCCTGCGCCTTCAGGAAGCTGACCGACGGGAAGTTGCCCGCCGTGACGGCCGCGAAGAAGTCATCCGTGTCGTACTGGTGGTGAACCGGCGTGGCCGTGTTGTCGAGCGTCGGCTCGGTGAAGCCGATCATCGTGTTCGACGACGGACGCTGGTGCGTCGGGTTCGCGGTCGATGCGAAGTACTGGAACCACGCGTGGTGCTGCGTGTAGTCGACCGATGCGGCGTTCAGCACCGACGAGAACGTCGAGCGCTTGCAGCCGGTCGTGCCGTTCGGGTTGGTCGTGCCGAGGTTGAAGCCGCCCATGAAGCCGCCCCACGTGATGTTCTTCGCGTTGAGCAGGTCACCGATGTTCTTGACCTTCGACGAGTACTGCATCACGACCGAGCCCACGCCGTTGCCCTGGTTCGTGCAGGCGTCGCCTGCCGGGTCCAGGTCGCCGATCAGCGTGAAGCCGCCCTGGCTGTCCGGAATCGCGTTGCCGCTCGGCGACGTGGTGGCGGTAACCAGCGTGCCGAGGCTCGAGCCCGTCGTCGCCGTCGTCGTGTACATCTGGATGCCGTTGTTCTGGCCGGAGACCACTTCGACCGCGCCCGGCGTCGACGGACCGAACGTGTCGGTCCACGCGTTGTCGCTCATCGCGAAGTTCTGCGCGTAGTTCCACATCGCGGTGACGGTGTTGCCGTCGAAGTAGCCGAGCACCTGCGCGGCCGAACCGAATGCGCCCGAGCTGCCCGTCGTGACCGACGTGGCCGCCGTGAAGAGCGGGAACGCGTCCATCGCGCCGCCGTCGTCGGCGAGCTGTTCCGGCGCGTAGCTGTGGTTCTGGCTCTTCGTGTTCGCCTGCGTGCGGTCGAGGCGGAACGGTTGCGACAGGGCGGCGGTCAGCGTGCCGCCGGTGCCGACAGCATTCGGCGGCGTGGTCGCGACGTTATTGACCGTCGTAGCGACGACGTTCGGCGAGGTGCTGGCCGCGTTCGGGTTGGCCGTGCCCAGCAGGCCCTTGGACTGCAGCGTGTTGATGTCCGTCTGCGTAGTCGCGGCAGCCGTGATTTGCGGTTCGCCGTTGCCGGTCAGCGCATTCGGGTACGTCGCGAAGTAGTGGTCGAACGAGACGTTCTCACCGAAGATCACGACGACGTGCTTGATCGGCGTGGCCGTCTGCAGTGCGTCCTGCGGGCTGACCGAAGCGGTCGGCGTCGACGGCGGCGTCGAGTTGTTGTCGTCGCTGCTGCCGCAAGCGGCAAGCGCAAGCAGCGCCGCTGCTAACGACATGGGGAGGATCGCTTTGCGAAACATAGGTGGGGGGCTCCAATATTCAACGTCGCTGTTCCAGCTCCGCCTTTCTGCGTGTGGTCGAGCTGGGATGTTTTTGTTGCTGACTGGTACAGCCGCAGGCCTGCAGACCGCTCCGGATGAAACAGCGCGAATTGGAACACCGGCTTATTAAGGTTTAGAGGCGCAATCTTTTCTAAAGCCTTTCGATGCATTTCTATTTCATTTTCCTGGTAGGGTGCATACAACTTCAATACGGCGTGCAACGGGGCTTGCGGCCCCCTTGCGTCCGCCGGAAAAAATAAACGGTAATAAAAAAACTCTTTTGACTGAGCGGGCGGCAATGGACGGTGTTGCGCCGCATGCGAGGTTCGCGCAAGCGCCTGTTCTACCGGGAATAAACGCCCCCGCGGTCCCGTTCCTGCTTTGCGCGCCGCCTGCGAAATGCGATTGCCGCGCCACCTTTCGTAGCGCCTGACGTAGAGGTTGGCTGTGCAAGAATTTCAGCGTTTGTGTACATTCCCGCTTGAGTTCGCCGATATGCTCCGCGCCGGGCGGTTTTTCCGTCCGGCGCCAGCCGCGCAATGTTCTGTTCAGTTCGCGGAAAGGAGAAAGAAAGGATTTGTCGCCGGTCTTTTAATGTGTAACGAGACCGGGAACGGCCCGTACTCACGGCCCGTTTCGAAGAAAGCGAAGCGCATCACCCCGCGCCTCCGATTAGCCGGTTACTGCCGTATGCGGTGACCGCGCGATGCCGACACTGATCTCGTCCGCGCCGCAGCGTTGAACGTGCGGCGTGGCTACATCTTTTTTCCGGCGCCGCAACGGATCGCAGTGGTGTACCGCAGTACGGTGCACCGGGCGCTTTTCCCTGTAACCGTTCTACCCAGGAAATCTCATGCTCGGCCTGGTACGTATTGCCCTTCAACGGCCATACACCTTTGTCGTGCTGGCGATCGCCATCTTCATCATCGGGCCGCTGTCCGCGCTGAAGACGCCAACCGACATCTTTCCCGACATCCGCATTCCGGTGATCAGCATCGTGTGGCAATACACGGGCTTGCCGCCGGACCAGATGGCCGGCCGCGTCACGTCCACGTTCGAACGCACGATCACCACGACGGTGAACGACGTCGAGCACATCGAGGCGGAGTCGATCAACGGATTTGCGGTGATCAAGGTGTTCTTCCAGCCGGGCGTGAACATCGCGACCGCGAATGCGCAGGTGACCGCGGTCGCGCAGACGCAGTTGAAGCAGCTGCCGCCCGCGACCACGCCGCCGCTGATCCTGAACTACAACGCGTCGACGGTGCCGATCATCCAGCTCGCGCTGTCGGGCAAGGGCCTTTCCGAGCAGAACCTCGGCGACCTGGGCTTGAACCAGTTGCGGCCGCAACTGGTGACGGTGGCGGGCGCATCGATTCCGTATCCGTTCGGCGGCAAGACGCGCCAGGTGCAGATCGACGTCGATCCCGCGAAACTGCAGGCGCGCGGACTCTCCGCGCAGGATGTCGCGAACGCGCTCGCCACGCAGAACCTGATCACGCCGGTCGGCACCGCGAAGATGGGCGACCACGAATACGTGCTGCAGCTGAACAACGCGCCGTCGGTGATCCGCGAGCTCGGCGACCTGCCGATCAAGGCGGTGGGCGGCACGACCGTCTATATTCGCGACGTCGCCAACGTGCGCGACGGCGCGCCGCCGCAAACCAATATCGTGCACGTGAACGGCCACCGCTCGGTGCTGATGTCGGTGCTGAAGAACGGTTCGGTGTCGACGCTCGCGATCATTTCGGGCATCAAGCAGCACGTCGCGGATGCCCGCGCGGCGCTGCCGGATAACCTGCAGATCGACCCGATCGGCGACCAGTCGCTGTTCGTGCGCGCGGCCGTCTCCGGCGTCGCGCGCGAAGCGGTGATCGCCGCGGTGCTGACGAGCCTGATGATTCTGCTGTTCCTCGGCAGCTGGCGCTCGACGGTCATCATCGCAATCTCGATTCCGCTGGCCATTCTCGGTTCGATCATCGCGCTGTCGGCGCTCGGCGAGACGCTGAACATCATGACGCTCGGCGGTCTCGCGCTCGCGGTCGGCATATTGGTGGACGACGCGACGGTGACCATCGAAAACATCAACTGGCACCTCGAGCACGGCAAGCCTGTCGAAGATGCGATTCTCGATGGCGCCGCGCAGATCGTCACGCCGGCGTTCGTGTCGCTGCTGTGTATCTGCATTGTGTTCGTGCCGATGTTCTTCCTGAACGGCGTCGCGCGCTTCCTGTTCGTGCCGATGGCCGAGGCGGTGATCTTCGCGATGGTGTCGTCGTTCATCCTGTCGCGTACGCTCGTGCCGACCATGGCGAACTTCCTGCTGAAGCCGCACAGCGCCGCGCACGAAGAAGAGCACAAGCCGTCAGGCCCGCTCGGGCGTTTCCAGAAAGGCTTCGAAGCGCGCTTCGAGCGCGTGCGCACGGT
The DNA here is from genome assembly GCF_902859875.1 of Paraburkholderia solisilvae. Classification (GTDB taxonomy): domain Bacteria; phylum Pseudomonadota; class Gammaproteobacteria; order Burkholderiales; family Burkholderiaceae; genus Paraburkholderia; species Paraburkholderia solisilvae. The sequence continues at coordinate 15,786 of NZ_CADIKF010000033.1, forward strand.
TTACCGCGGTCTGCTGATGCTTGCGCTTTCGCATCGCAAGCGCTTCGTCACGGCGTTTTTAGGCTTCGTGCTGCTGTCGTTCGCGCTGGTGCCGTTTCTCGGCCGCAACTTCTTCCCGGATGTCGATGCCGGTCAGATCCTGATGCACGTGCGCGCGCCGGTCGGCACGCGGGTCGAAAGAACGTCGGAAATCTTCGCGCATATCGAGGACTCGGTTCGCACGATCATTCCGCCGAATGAACTCGGCACGGTGGTCGACAATATCGGCCAGCCGGTCAGCGGTATCAACACCGCGTACAACAACACCGGCACGATCGGCTCGCAGGATGGCGACATCCAGATCGAACTGAAGGAAGGCCACGCGCCGACCGCCGAATACGTGCGCCGGATGCGCGAGGAACTGCCGCGGCTCTACCCGGGCGAGACGTTCTCGTTCCCGCCGGCGGACATCATCAGCCAGATCCTGAACTTCGGCTCGCCCGCGCCGATCGACCTGCAGGTGCGCGGCAATAACCTGAACGGCAACTTCGCGTATGTGAATGCGGTGTTGCGCGACGTCCGCAAGGTGCCGGGCGTGGTCGACGCGCGCCTGCAGCAGTCGCAGCAGATTCCGTCGTTCAACGTGAACGTCGATCGCACGCGCGCGCAACTGGTCGGCATCACCGAGCGCGACGTGACGAACAGCCTCGTCGTGAACCTCGCCGGTTCGAGCCAGGTCGCGCCGACGTACTGGCTGAACAACGCGAACGGCGTGTCGTATCCGATCGTGCTGCAGACGCCGCAGTACTCGCTCGATTCGCTGTCGGCGCTGCGCAATATTCCGATCACCGCCAACGCGCCGCAGAACGCGCAGGTGCTCGGCGGCCTCGCCACCTTCGATCGCACCAATACGAGCTCGGTCGTGAGCCAGTACAACATCGTGCCGATGGTCGAGATTTTCGCGGCGACGCAGGACCGCGACCTCGGCGCGGTCGCCTCCGACATCCAGAAGATCGTCGCGCAGCACGCGAAAGAACTGCCGAAGGGCTCGACGGTCGCGCTGCTCGGCCAGGTGCAGACCATGAACAGCGCGTTCGGCGGCATGTTGTTCGGCCTGCTCGGCGCGGTGGTGCTGATCTACCTGCTGATCGTCGTGAACTTCCAGTCGTGGTCCGACCCGTTCGTGATCGTGTCGGCGCTGCCGGCCGCGCTCGCCGGCATCGTGTGGATGCTGTTCGCGACGCACACCACACTTTCGGTGCCCGCGCTGACCGGCGCGATCATGTGTATGGGCGTGGCGACCGCGAACTCGATTCTGGTGGTGAGCTTCTGCCGCGAGCGCCTCGCCGAGCACGGCGACCCGATCAAGGCCGCGATCGAAGCGGGCTTCACGCGCTTCCGCCCGGTGCTGATGACCGCGCTGTCGATGATCATCGGCATGGCGCCGATGGCGCTTGCGCTCGGCGAAGGCGGCGAACAGAATGCGCCGCTCGGCCGCGCGGTGATCGGCGGCCTGATCTTCGCGACCACCGCTTCGCTTTTCTTCGTTCCTATCGTGTTTAGTATCGTTCACGCGCGCGACAAGCGCGCGGCTAGCCCGGCATCTGCCTCGGGAGGTCCTGCTCATGTCGTCTGAATCCGTAGAACCCGGTTTTGAACCCAAATATGCGGGTGCCCCGCCGCGCCGTCGGCTCGTTACGGTCGGCATCGCCGGCATCGTGCTGGTCGTCATCGTGGTCGGCGCCGGCCTCGCGGTACGCGCGTCCGACTCGCGCAAGCTGACCAGCTGGACCGACGCGCAGGCGGTGCAAACCGTCAGCGTGGTCGCGCCGGTGAAGGACGCGCAGGGCCCGACGCTGACGCTGCCGTCGCAATTGCAGGCGTTTTCGCGCGCGCCGCTGTTCGCGCGCGTGAGCGGCTATCTGAAGGCGTGGTACGTCGATATCGGCGGACACGTGAAATCGGGTCAGCTGCTCGCCGTGATCGAAACGCCGGAGCTCGACCAGCAACTGGTGCAGGCGAAGGCGGACCTCGAGACCGCGAGGGCGAATGCGGCGCTCGCGCAAACCACCGCGAAACGCTGGCAGGCGATGCTCGGCACCGATGCGGTCGCGCAGCAGGATGTCGATACGCGAAATGGCGACTACGCGGCGAAGAAGGCGCTGGTCGATGCCGCGCAGGCGAACCTCGACCGGCTGGTCGCGACGAAGGGCTTCGCGCGCATCGTCGCGCCGTTCGACGGCGTGGTCACCGCGCGCGATACCGATATCGGCGCGCTGATCAATGCGGGCAGCGGCGGCATCGGCCAGGAGCTGTTCCAGGTGTCCGACGTCAAGCAGTTGCGCGTGTACGTGCAGGTGCCGCAGAACTACGCGCCGATCGTCCATAACGGCACGACCGCGACGCTGATCGTGCCCGCGTATCCGGACGAGAAGTTCACCGCGCGCGTGGTCGCTTCGGCCGACTCGGTGAATGCGACCTCGGGTTCGACGCTCGTGCAGCTGCTGGTCGACAACAGCGAAGGCAAGCTGTTGCCGGGCGGTTTCGCGAGCATCCAGTTCAAGCTGCCGGTCGCGCCGAACGCGTTGCGGGTGCCGGCGAGCGCGCTGCTGTTCGACAGCCACGGCTTGCGCATCGCGACGGTCGGCGAGGGCGAGCGCGTCGTGTACAAGCGCGTGACCATCTCGCGCGACCTCGGCGACTCGGTCGAGATCGGTTCCGGCCTTGCGCCGACCGACCGCGTGATCGATGCGCCGCCTGATGGCCTGCTGGAAGGCGATAAGGTCGAGATCGCGACCGCGGGCAAGAAGGCCGCTCATGGGTAATGCCGTCATGCGCGCCTTGCGCCCCGCGCCGCTTGCGGCAGCTGTAGCGGCTTTGGCGGCGCTCGTCGCCGGCTGTTCGCTCGCGCCGGACTACAAGGTGCCGCCTTCGCCGGTTGCCGCGCAATACCGGACCACCGGGCCGTGGGTCAGCGCGAAGCCCGGCGACCAGTTGAATCGCGACGGCTGGTGGACACTCTACGACGACCCGCAACTCGACGCGCTCGAGAAGCGGCTGCTCGCGAACAACACCGATCTCGAAGCCGCGTACGCGCATTATCAGCAGGCCCAGGCGTTCGTCACGCAGGTGAGTGCGGGGCTCTTCCCGACCGTCACGGCGAATACATCGGCGTTCCGCGAGCGGCAATCGGCGACGCGGCCGTTGCGCGGTGCGGGTCCGAACGACTATAACGCGGTCACGCTCGGCGGCGAAATCGACTACGACCTCGATCTGTGGGGCCGTGTGCGCGATTCGGTGAAGGCCGGCAAGTACGAAGCGCAGGCCACCCAGGCGGATCTTGCGTCGGTGCAGTTGAGCTTGCAGGTGCAGCTCGCGGATAGTTACGTGCAGTTGCGCGGCCTCGATCAGCAGACCGCGCTGTTGCGCGAGACCGTCGTCGCGTTTACGAAGGCGCTGCAGCTCACCGAGGCGCTGCACGGCGGCGGCATCGTCGCGGGGCTCGACGTCGCGCGTGCGCAGACGCAGCTGTCGTCCGCACAATCGCAGCTGTCGCAGACCGTCGCGCAGCGCGCGCTGCTCGAGCATGCGATCGCGGTGCTGGTCGGCGCGTCGGCGTCCGAGTTCACGCTGCCCGAATCGACCGCGGCGATTCCGCTGCCGCCTATTCCGGTCGGCGTGCCGTCGGTGCTGCTGCAGCGGCGCCCCGATATCGCGGCGGCCGAGCGGCGTGTCGCGGAAGCGAACGCGAAGATCGGCGTTGCGCGCGCCGCGTATTTCCCGTCGATTACGCTGACCGCGGCGGGCGGCCTGCAAAGTTCGAGCTATACGAACTTCTTCAGTGCGCCGAACTTCTTCTGGGCGCTCGGGCCGCAGCTCACGCAGTATATTTTCGATGGCGGATTCCGGCGCGGCCAGCTCGAAGCGGCCAAGGCGGCCACCAGCGAAGCCGGCGCGCGTTATCGCGGCGTCGTGCTCACGGCGTTCCAGCAGGTCGAAGACAACCTGACGCTGCTGGCGGATCTCGGCACCGCGCTGCAGCAGCAGCGCGATGCGGCGTCGGCGGCCGAGCGTGCGCTGTCGCTCGCGCTTACGCAATACAAGCAGGGCGCGATCGGCTACCTCGACGTGGTGACTGCTCAGACCGCCGCGCTCGATGCGGAAGTGTCGGCGATCCAGATCCAGACGCGGCAGCAGAGCGCGAACGTGCAGCTGGTGCGCGCGGTGGGCGGCGGCTGGTCGGCTGAGCAGCTCGACCAGGCGGCCACTGCGCCGGCGCTCGTCGCATCGGCGGACGAGCATGCGCCGTCGAATACGGCGTCGGACGCCGCGGGTAAATAAGCGTGATGCGGCTGTTGCGCGGTCGCTCAGCGGCGGCGCTGTAGCCGCGCGTCGAACGCTGCGTGGCGCTTGTGGCGCTTGCTCGGTGACCGCTGAGCCGCAGCAGTGAGAGCCCGCCTGGGCGGGCTCTCACGTGCGCCATCGCGGGGCGGCTTTGTGTGTGTCCGCGTCTGCCCCGCATTCGCCGCCGCGCCCGTCATATCTCACATCTCGCAGCTCACGGCGCACAGCCTTGATGGGGCGGGCAGTGCACGCGCCGCTTTGCATGCCTGAGCCGCTTCGCGCTACCGCCCCACCGCCCTCGACGTACTGCGCCGCTTACACGTGGCGCGTCGCCTCGAACAGGAACCACGCGCGCCGTTCCGTTTCGTCGATCCAGTTCTCCAGCTCGCTTGCACTGGCGACATCGCCGGCTTCGTCGCAGACGTCGTGCGCCTCGCGCATGCTGGCCGCGAGCGCGAGGTTGTCGTTGCGCAGTTCCGCGAGCATTTCCTCGGGCGGGACAAACGGCTTGTCGTTGTCGCGGATGCGTTGCAGCTTCGCGATCTGGCCGATCGAGCGCAACGTCGTCTGGCCGATCTTGCGGACACGCTCGGCGATATCGTCGGTCATGCCGAAAATCTGCTCACCCTGTTCGTCGAGCAGCAGGTGATAGTCGCGGAAATGCGGGCCAGACATGTGCCAGTGAAAGTTTTTCGTCTTGATGTAAAGCGCAAAGGTATCGGCGAGCAGCGGATTGAGCGCCGCGGCGACCTTCGCGGTGGCGTCCTCCGGCAGGTCGGACGGCGTGCGCAGCGCGGCTTTGGCGGGTTTGCTTTCAACGGTATGCGGCATGGCATGTTCCTCGATTGAGTGTCGGTTCGCAGGATGGTGCAAGAGGCGCGTCGCCGTGAACGGCCGTCGTATCCGCGGCCGGCGATGCGCGACTGGAAAGCATCGCGCGTCGCGCGCCGCGGCGTATTGCCGGACGAACGGCTTTTTGCAGGTTCGCACTTTTTTACGCGGCGTGCACGGACTGCGCGACTCGCGCAGAGTGCATCAGCGTGCGTTGACCCGCCGGCGTGCCGGGTTGCGTCGCGCGTGACATGTTCGGCGCGCGCGGCGTGCGACTTCGCGACGCACGCAGTTTGTGTGCCACGCGTGACGCAGGGTCGGACATCACGCAGCCCGTCGCGTGCCGCAGGCGCTCGATGCCGGATAAGTGGCGCTCACGCATCGGATACGACCGGCTGGGTACAACGGATGCTCTGCCGTCGAAGTGCCGCGCGCCTGTAACGAGCAATCCGGATCGGGTGCGCGCCCTGTCACGACGCATCGGGAGGACCGCAACCATGGCAAACGGACACAGCGAAGAACGCATTCGGGAACGCGCATATCACCTGTGGGAACAGGACGGCTCGCCGGAAGGCCGGGCCGACGAGTACTGGGACAAGGCCAGCAGACAGATTGTCGCCGAGGGCGACGATACGACGGAGCCGGTTTCCGCCGACCAGTCGAAGAAGCGCAGTCTTGAAGATGTGGCGCCGCAGGAAGACGAGGACCAGAGTGCGGGTCAGGTCGGGGCGCCGCGAGCGAAACGGGCGCGCTAACTGTGGGCGGGATGAGCGGGTGAGGGGCGCTGACGAGATAACAGGGCCGGTGTCGATGCGGAATAAGCACGCAGAATCAGCACGCAGAAGAAAGGCGCAGGATACGCACGCGAAATAAGTACGCGAAATAAGTACGCGCAATCAACGGTGCGCCGGCAGCGTGAAGTCGCGCATGTTGCGCGCGTAAGCCTTACAAACGCCGTGCAGCGAATCGGAGCGGCTCTTCACCGCCCACTGTCGGAACGCATGATGACGACCTTGCACAATGCCCCGCGGAATGCGCCGCGGACCGCGCTTCGGAGCGCGCTCCACCACGCGCGAAGCAACGATGCGCTGCGTTTTCTCGCGACGCATCCGCTGCGCTTCCTGTTGAGCGCACTCAAGGCGTTCCGCGCGAACCAGGGGCTGCTGCTGGCCGGCGCGGTTGCGTATTACGCGTTGCTGTCCATCGTGCCGCTGCTGATTCTGATCGCCATCGCGTTCTCGCATTTCGTCGGCGAACAACGCCTGCTCGAGACGCTCGCGCGCCTGCTCGAATGGCTGACACCGGGACAGTCGAATGCCCTCGTGCATGAGCTCGCCAACTTCCTTGCGCATCGCAACGTGGTCGGCTGGCTGCTGCTCGTCACGATGATCTTTTTCAGTTCGCTTGCGTTTACGGTGCTCGAGAATGCGTTGTCGATCATCTTCGTGCATCGCGTCGCGATCCGGCGCCGGCACTTTCTCGTGTCCGCGATCGTGCCTTACTGTTTCAGCCTGTCGCTCGGGGTCGGCGTGCTGCTTGTCACGCTCGTCACCAGTAGTCTGCAGGTGGTCGCGTCCGACGGCATCGTGCTGTTCGGCCATCCGGTTTCGCTGACGGGCGCGGTGCGCACCGTGCTGTACCTGCTCGGTGTCGCCGGCGAGGTGTTCGTGCTGACCGCGATCTATCTCGTGATTCCGGTCGGCCGGCCGGCGCCGCGCCACGCGCTGATGGGCGCGCTGACCGCCGCGCTGCTGTGGGAGATCACGCGGCGCGTGCTGGTCTGGTACTTCGCGACGCTGTCGCAGGTCAACGTCGTGTACGGATCGCTGGCGACCGCGATCGTCGTGCTGTTCAGCCTCGAAGCGCTGGCCACGCTGCTGCTGTTCGGCGCGCAGCTGATTGCCGAATACGAACGCCTCAGTGTGCCGCCGCGCACATCTCCACCCGGGCCGCCCGACCCGCCTGCACCTCCTGCACCTCCCGCGCCATTGAGCACCGGCTAGCGTACCGCGCGCGCCCGTTATGCTAACGTTCGGCTTTCGCTGGCGCAGGCTTTCCCTTGCCGCGCGCAGTGCGAAGGCATGCAGGATGTGCCCGCTTTTGCAAGCTTTCGCGCATCCTGTGTTCGTTGAGGAGACACTCCGATGAAAGTCGCCGTGATGGGTGCGGGCGCAGTCGGCTGCTATTACGGCGGCATGCTGGCGCGCGCCGGGCATGACGTCGTGCTGATCGGCCGCGCGCAGCATGTCGACGCGATTCGCGCGCAGGGTTTGCGGCTCGATACGCAAAGCTTCGACGAACGCGTGCGCGTCGCGGCGAGCACCGATGCGCATGCCGCAGCCGGCGCGCAGCTCGTGCTGTTCTGCGTAAAGTCCACCGATACCGAAAGCGCCGCATTGCAGTTGCGGCCGCATCTCGCGCAAGACGCGCTGATTCTCACGCTGCAAAACGGCGTCGACAATGCGGAACGCCTGCGCAGCCAGCTTGCGCAGCAAGTCGCGGCGGCGGTCGTGTATGTCGCAGCCGGCATGGCCGGACCCGGTCACGTGAAACACAACGGTCGCGGCGAACTGGTGATCGAGCCGTCGAGCGCAAGCGACGCCGTGGCGCGCGTGCTGATCGCAGCCGGCGTGCCGACCGAGATTTCCGATAACGTGCGCGGCGCATTGTGGGCGAAGCTGATCCTCAACTGCGCGTACAACGCGCTGTCCGCGCTCGCGCAATTGCCTTACGGCGAACTCGTGCGGCGCGAAGGCGTGACGGACGTGATGCGCGACGTGGTCGCCGAATGCGTCGCGGTCGCGCGGGCCGACCAGGTGGTCATTCCCGGCGACGTCGACGCGGCCGTGCGCCGGATCGCCGAGACGATGACGACCCAATACTCGTCGACTGCGCAGGACCTCGCACGCGGCCGCCGCAGCGAGATCGATCATCTGAACGGATATGTCGTACGGCGTGGCGCGATACGCGGCGTCGCGACGCCGGCCAATCGCGTGCTGCATACGCTCGTGAAGCTGGTTGAAAGCAACGCGCGCGCAACCGCTGCATGATGCGTGGCGCAGCGCGTTGGCGAGTCTTCACGCTTGCTGGTTTTACCCTGCTTTTGCAGATGTTTTTGTCCATGCGGACGACCTGTTGCGACGCTTCGTGCTAGCATCGTCCGCCCCATCTTCCTGAACCGGGACCGCGCGCCGGTGTCGCGATCCCCGCGCCAACGAGGTTCCCCGATGACTCAATCTGCTTCTTCTTCCGCTACGCATCCGACGCATCCGGCCTTTGCGGCGCCGGGCGCGGTCGCCGTCATTACCGGCGGCGCCTCCGGCATCGGCCTTGCCGCCGCGAAGCGTTTTGCACGGTTAGGGCTGCGCGTGTGTATCGCCGATCTCGGCGCCGAACGTCTCGCGCACGCAGTCGACGAAGTCGCCGCGGTTGCCGCGCACGGCGCAAGCGCCGTGTTCGCGCAGGAGACCGATGTAAGCCGCGTCGAAGACATGCGCCGTCTGCAGGCCGCGGTGCGCGAGCGCTTCGGCGGCACGGACGTGCTGATGAACAACGCGGGCATGCACCAGGAAAACACCATCTTCGGTCCCGCCGACCACTGGCAGCGCGTGCTCGGCGTGAACCTGTGGGGCGTGATTCATGGCACGCAGGTGTTCGTGCCGGAGATGATCGAGCGCGGCCGGCCCGGGCTCGTCATCAACACCGGCTCGAAACAGGGCATCACGACGCCGCCGGGCGACCCCGCTTACAACGTCTCGAAAGCGGCGCTGAAGGCCTTTACCGAAGCGCTGCAGCACGAATTGCGCAACAGCGCGAACGGCAAGATCAGCGCGCATCTGCTGATTCCCGGTTTTGTATTCACCGAGCTTACGCGACGCGGCCGTGCCGAGAAGCCGGCGGCCGCGTGGACGCCGGAGCAGACCGTCGACTTCATGATGGAACGGCTCGCGGCCGGCGACTTCTATATCTTGTGCCCGGACAACGACGTGCCGCGCGCGCTCGACGAGCGGCGCATTCTGTGGGCGGCCGGCGATATCGTCGAGAACCGGCCGGCGCTGTCGCGCTGGCATCCGGACTACGCGGCGCAATTCGAAGCGTTTATCAAGCAGCGGTGATGCACTAATGCGCCGACACGCGGACGAGCTGAAGCGCGGACGCGTTCGCGCGGCTTCGTTCGATTGACTGACGCGGGCGGCCAGCACGGCCGCCCGCGTTTGCTTTTTGCACGCCGCCCCACCTCGCACTGGCGCAATCCACCGACTCCAGGCTATCGTTCGCCTCAGCATTCGTCCGTCTCGCGCGAGTCGCCGCGCCGTCGCGTGGGCCTGACCGTCATGCCGCGGCGAGGCGGCTGCTAGCGGCTGCTAGCGCCTGCTACCGCCTGGTTATCCGGCCTTTATCCAGTTCATACCCGATGCACCCATGATTGCCGATTTCGTCTGGCGGCTCTGTGCCGCGTTCGCATGCGGTGTCGCGATCGGCCTCGAGCGGCAGATGCGCCAGCGCACCGCGGGGTTGCGCACGATCACGCTCGTAGCAAGCGGCGCGTGCCTGTTCGTCACACTCGGTGTGTTGACCGGCAACGGCACTGCCGGCGTCACGCAGATCGCCGCCTATGTGGTGTCCGGCGTCGGCTTTCTCGGCGGCGGCGTGATCATGCGCGACAAGGGCTCGATTCAGGGCATCAATACCGCGGCCACGCTCTGGTGCGCAGCCGCGGTCGGCGTGCTGTGCGGCAGCGGCCACTACGGCCCGGCGCTGGCCGGCACGCTCGCGGTGCTCGCGGCCAATACGGTGCTGCGCGACCTGAGCCGCATGATCAATGCGACGCCGGTAGCGAGCGCGGACCTCGTGCGCCAGTACGTGATCACGGTCGTATGCCGCGAGGAAGACGAAATTCATATCCGCACGCTGCTGTCGAACTCGATGTATTCGCAACCGTTGTCGTTCCAGAGCCTGACGAGCCGCGATGTCGAAGGCGATCCGCCACGCATCGAGGTGAGCGCGACCGTGCGCATGCATCCGAAGGATCAGGCGAAGCTCGAACTGATGGCAAGCCGCATCAGCATGGAAAAAGGCGTGTCGAGCATCAGCTGGAGCGGCACCGAAGTCGAGCCGACACCCGAATAAGCGCGCGCGGCGCATGGCGGCGGCGTACGCATCGTGCCGCATCGCCGGCGAATCCATACGAAACCACACTACAGGAGGAACGACTCGTGCCGACCATCAACCCCGAGCGCCTGCTTGGCGATTTGCACAAGCTGCGCAGCTTTGGCGCGACCGGGCCGGGCGTCGTGCGGCTCTCGCTGTCGCCGGTCGATGTGGATGCGCGCCGCTGGCTGGCAGGCCGGATGAGCGAAGCCGGGCTCGATGCGCGGATCGACGGCGTCGGCAATGTGGTCGGCCGCTCGCGCAATGCCGGGCCCGCGCTGCTGATCGGCTCGCACACCGATACGCAGCCGACCGGCGGCTGGCTCGACGGCGCGCTCGGCGTGATCTACGGACTCGAAATTGCGCGCGCGCTCGCCGAACACGACGACACGCGGCATCTCGCGCTGGACGTCGCATCGTGGATCGACGAAGAGGGGACATTCTGCGGGTTTCTCGGCAGCCGCAGCTTTGTCGGCGGCGAGCACGATGCCGCAGTCGACGACGCGCTTCGTTGCGCGCGCAACCGTGACGGCCAGTTGCTGCACGACGCATTGCAGGCGGCCGGACTCGCGGGCGAACCGCGTGCGAGGCTCGAGCGTGCACGCTATGTGGGCTACCTGGAGCCGCACATCGAGCAGGGCGGGCGGCTCGAAGCAGGCGGTCACGCGCTCGGCGTCGTCACGACCATCGTCGGGATGCGTGAACTGCGCGTGCGCTTTACCGGTCAGCGCAATCATGCGGGCACTACGCCGATGGCGATCCGGCGCGATGCGGGCGCGGCGCTGGTCGCGTTTATCGCGCGGATGGACGACGCGTTTCGCGCGCTCGCCGATGCCGATACCGTGTGGACGGTCGGCCGTATCGATCTCGAGCCGGGCTCGTTGAGCGTCGTGCCCGGTCAGGCGGACCTCTATCTGCAGTTCCGCGACAGTAACGCGGCGCGTTTGCGCGCGATGGAGACGGCGCTCGCGGAACTGGTGCGCGAGTTCGACGCGCGCGGGCCGGTCGGCGTCGCGCTCGACACGCTCGAAGAAGCGATGGAACCGGTCACGATGGATGCGGCGTTGCAGGAGCATGTCGCGCGCGCCGCGCAGGCGCTCGCGCCGGGCCGCTGGGTGCGCATGCCGAGCGGCGCCGCGCACGATGCACAGGTAATCGCCGCGCAACTGCCCGCGTGCATGCTGTTCGTGCCGAGCATCGGCGGCGTCAGTCACGATTTCATCGAAGACACCGCGGAAGAACATATCGTGCTCGGCTGTCAGGTTGCGGCGGATGCTGCCGCATCGATCCTGCGGCACGCGGGCGGTAGCCGGTAGCTGAAAGATGACGGCAAGGCAGGCGCCTGAGTCCCTGGGCTTGCGCGCCAATCTATTCGTCCTGCTGAGCGTGTACTTCAGCAACCAGGCTGTGCTCAGTGCGGCCGGTCGGCGTCGATCCAGGCCTGCGTGGCGGTCAGCGTCAACCGGTATCGCGCGCAGTTGAATACCTCGAGCTTCTTCAACTCGTCGAGCAGCATCGCCTCGAAGCCCGGGGCCCGGTCCTCGGTGAGGCCCAGCTCCGACACTGCAGCCTGCGCGGATTGTCTGTCGCGAACCACGCGTCCCATCGCCTCCGTCAGATGCTCGCGGTAGCGCAGTCGCAGAGGATTCGGGGCGCCCATGGATTCCATCACCACGACATATTTCTTCATCGAGCGCCGATAGGTCCAGGTGAACAGGTCCACCGCGCGCGACACATCGAGGAATTCGTATACGCCCAGCATCGCCTGCGCGTAGTCGTGAGGGTTGACGTCGAGGAACGACAACGGCGAGCAGTTGTAGAGCATCAGCGGGATGTTTGCCGCCAGACGACTGGTGCGCTTGTTGCCATCCTCGAATGGCTGCAGGTACGCGATATTCACCCACAGGAAGAAGGCGGCTTCGAGCGGATTCTTGATGAGCCTCGCCTTGGCCAGGATGGTCTCCAGCATCTCTGCGAGCACGGCCGGCACCTGCGTCGGCACGTAGACCGTGCCGCCGATGCTGACCAGCTTCTTGCGGATGACGCCAAGCGCATCGGTATCGGCAAGCAGGTCCTGCATGAGCACTGCATGCAGGTTTCGGATGAGCGCTGTCGCAAGGCCTTGCAGCGGTACCGCATCGACCAGAAACTCGATGGCCGCCTTGTGGTTGAGCAGCATCACCGCGTCGGCGTCGCTGTCTGCGGTGCCGCGTCTGAACAGGGCTTCGGTCGCCAGCAACGTGTAGCGGTTGCCCTCCAGACGCGAGGACGACCAGGACAGGTCGATCAGCAGTTGCTCCAGCACCTTGCGCGCGTAGGTGCCCGCGGGCTGTTGTTCGCGCAGGCGACCGTCACGATAGAGTTCTTCGGCCAGCTCTTGCGGCATCAGCCAGCTCTTGTTGGGCACATAGTCTTCGACAAATTCGCGCCGGTAGGTGACCGGGTCGCGCGCCGCCAGCGGCCAGTCGAGTTTATGGCCGAGCTCGATGGCCGCCGGTGACCAGGCCGGACCCGGACCGGTGGACGGCTCCTCGAGGATATGGGCGGTCCGTACGGTCGCAGGAATCTCGACGGCCTCCGCGAGGCGGTAGCGGGTTGCTCGCGCCTGGCCGCTGCGCGTGAGCTGCCCACTGGCGCACAGTGCATCCAGATGACGCCGGACAGTAGCGGAACTGCCGTGCGTAGCGTGGATGACGTCGGTGGAGGAAACCTCCAGCTGGCCCGTTTGGGCGAGGCGTGCGATGGCGTCGAGGACAACTGCCGGGGTCAATCTGCTCATTTATTTGCTCAGTATCTGCTCATGATTGATCGGATACTAGCTGAAATGAGCGGATATGGCAAATTTTGAGCAGATATTGAGCAGATATCGAGGCATGAGCCGATTTGAGCAGATTGCCCTGGCGCCCATGCACAACCGTAAAAAAGTTTGCGAATGCGTGCTCCGCGCCCTTCAATCAGGCTTATCTCGTGTGACCGGTCGTCAAGACGCTGGGTGAAGGTCCAAGGCGGCCGCGTCCCGCGGCCTTTCCGCGGTTTTTCGCGAGGTGAATGTCGATTTCGCCCGGCGTCCTTCGTCGTCAGTCAGAACACCCATAAACGCACGCGTTCACCGGAGGGGACACACGATGACGCTCAAGCTCTATGCCCACCCATTCTCGTCGTATTGCCAGAAGGTGCTGACCGCGCTCTACGAGAACGGCACGCCGTTCGAATGGCGCACGCTCTCGCCCGAGCATCCGCAGGTGCTCGAGGAGTTCGCGGCGCTGTGGCCGCTGAGACGCTTTCCGCTGCTGGTCGACGGCACGCGCACGGTGACCGAGTCGACCATCATCATCGAGTATCTGGGGCTGCACTATCCGGGCCCGGTTCGCCTCGTGCCCGAGGACCGCCGCGCGGCACTCGACGTACGCGGCATGGACCGCTTTTTCGATCTTTACATCTCGACGCCGCAGCAGAAGATCGTGTTCGACAGCATGCGGCCCGAGGCCGAACGCGACCCACGCGGCGTCGCCGAGGCGCGCGCGATGCTCGACACCGCGTACGGCTGGCTCGAGCACACGATGGCCGGCCGCGCGTGGGCGGCCGGCGAGCAATTCAGTCTGGCGGATTGCGCGGCCGCGCCCGCGCTCTTCTATGCGGACTGGACGCATCGGATCGGCCCGGCGTTCGAGCATGTGATCGCATACCGGAGGCGGCTGCTTGCGCGGCCGTCGTTCGCGCGCGCGGTCGATGAAGCACGGCCGTACCGGCCGCTGTTTCCGCTGGGCGCGCCGCAGCGCGACTGACGATCGATGCCCGATCGTCCTTTACCGGCCGGCCCGCACGCATCGCGCCGGCAGGCCAACCGAGCCTTGTCATGGATAGGAGACTGATATGGCGAATGCCTCAACCCCGACCCTCGTCCCCGCCGCCGAACTCGCGCGGCGCAACTCAATGACTTTCCCGAACGAAAGTGCCGACTACCGGCGCGCCCGCACCACGCTGCTTGCCGAGGAGATCGAACTGCGCCGGCATATCGAGCGGGTCGCGCACATGCGCCGCGCGTTGCCGCCGGGCGGCGCGGTGACCGGCGACTATCGCTTCGACGGAGAACACGGTCCGGTCGATTTCGCGGGCCTGTTCGGCGACAAGGACACACTCGTCGTCTATAGCTATATGTTCGGTCCGCAGCGCGAGCGTCCATGCCCGATGTGCACGTCGCTGCTGAGTGCCTGGGAAGGCGAGGCGGCCGATGTCGAACAGCGTGTCGCGCTCGCGGTGGTCGCGCGTGCGCCGCTCGAGCGTGTGCTGGCGTTTACGAAGGCGCGCGGCTGGCGCGACCTGCGGCTTTTCTCGGACCTGAACGGTCACTTCAGCCGTGACTACTTCGGCGTGACGGAGCAGGGCGAAGACATCCCGGCGCTCAATGTGTTTACGCGCCGCGACGGCACGATCCGGCATTTCTGGGCCGGCGAAATGGGCTTCGAGACCGCCGACCCCGGCCAGGATCCGCGCGGCGCGCCGGACCCGATGCCGCTGTGGACGATTCTCGATCTGACGCCCGACGGACGCGGCGCCGACTGGTATCCGAAGCTCGAATACCGCTAGCGGCGCGCCGCGTCCGCGCATCGCGCCGGCGGCTTCACGCGCCGGCCGTTTCCGCATAGCGCGGCCGCAGCGCGAGCGCGCGGCCCGACGCGGCCGGCAGCGCGTCGGTTGCGACCAGCACCGGCACGTCCGTGTGACGCAGCACTTCCTTGTACAGATTCTCGCGAAAGAGGCTCCACAACGACGGCTTGCGATTGCCGATCACCAGCAGGTCCGCGCCGATCGCGCGCGCGTGGTCGGCAATCGCGCGCCCCATCGTGCTGCCGCACATCGGCAACATGATCGTGCGTGCATCGCCGTCGCAGCCGGCCTGATGGAGCGCAGCGACACAGCGCTCGGCAACCGCGTGCCCATAGGCTTCGAAAGCGTCGAGCGTCACGCTGAAGTCGCAGGTGGCCGCGCCCGCGTACGGCGGCACTGGATCGACCACATGCAGCGCGGTGACGCGCGCGCCGGTTTCACGCGCCAGCCGGATGGCTGCTTCCAGCGTGATGGAATCGGGATGGGTGCCGACTGCTACCAGAATGTGCTTGTACATAAGGGCCTCGCTATGGTGTCGTACCGCCTGGTTCTCGGTGATGTCCGCTGGCGTGCTTCAGCCATGGGTGCATCATCCGCGCGGCGAATTAGCGAAAAATTAGACGCGATCGGGGCCACGATGAATCTGCGCATCGATCCGCGCATCGGGCCTCGCGACGCCTCGCCTCGAGCAGCTTCGGCGCGGCGGCGACGGTTGTGCTTTCGCGAGCGCGACATCGAGCGTTCGCTGTCGGCGCGCTTTGTGCGCCAGCGCGCATTTGGCGTTGCACCGCGTGGCATAAACCGCGTGCGACTCGCATCGGACGGCAGGGTACGTGTCGAAAGTGTTTTATTTTCGTTTTAGCGCGCTCGTCGTGATTGTTTCGCGCGGTAAAACGAATTCAGAACCTCATTCATCCGTGCGAGCTTGCTTAAGCGAAGCAAGCTGCCTGCTATCCGCTGATGAATCCGGGGTGCTTTTCAGCATGATGTTCAATCGTGCAACGCTTTTCAAAACAGGTTGCGCGCGCAAGCAACGGCCAGACGGCGCGAGATATATCAGGCTGTGATGCTTGTGCCGGAAGGCATGCCGCGCGGCGGAACAGGGCAGCGAGTGCGCGACCGCACGTTCACCGATGAAACATTTTGCCGGCGCGGTGCGGGCGCACCGCAATGTATTCCAACCTTGCGCCTGCGTGCAAAAGGGCGACATCGCACTGGCACGTCCTTCGCTTACGGCGAGGCCGCGCAAGTCTGGTGCATCGCGTTCGAACGAAACGCGAGCTGACCGGTGAAGCGCCGAACATAAACGCCGCACGCGAGACCAGGATTCCCGGATGTTTTTCAAATGTGCCAAACATAGGCACGGGGACTTCCTTTGTCTGGAGCGCGGCTCCGACAAGCGAGGAACCATGAAAAACAGACGCTCTAGCCGCCGCACGCGCGCCGCAGTCAAGGCGACCGCCTTGCTGCTGGTGCTGCTCGCGCGCGACTACTGCGCCGCGCAGCCGAACGCCGCAGCGGATTCACCGGGGAATGTCGCGGAAGGCCAGATCATGACCGAACGCGATCAGGTTCGCAGACAGTTGTTCGACATGGCGGGCTCCGGCTCGCCGCAGCTCGCGCTCGACGAAGCGCGCAAGCGTCCCGACGCGTTTTCGCAGAAGGACCTGTTGCAGATCGAATCGCTCGTCGTGGTGACCGAGGTGCATTGGGGCCGGCAGCAGGCGCAGGCGATCGACGACCCGGACCGTCTCGCGCAGACGAAGGCCGCGCTGCGGCATATCGACGAGATGCTCACGCGCATTCCCGACGGCGACGAGTACGGCGACATCCGCTGCGCGGTGCTTGCCGAACGCATCGGCGCGCTGCAGGGTGTCGGCCGCATGCAGGAGGCCACTGCGCTTTATGAACAGCTGTCGCGTGTGCCGGACCCTCTGCCGGCACGCACGTATGCGGCCGCCGGCGACGCGTACACGTATCTCGACCAACCGCGCCTTGCGGCGCCCGCTTACGAGCGCGCGCTGCAAACGCCGGTCGCACCGCTGCAGCCTTCGGTCGAACCGCATGCGTTAAAGCGCATCGACGTGCAGGAAGGGCTGTTCTTCGCTTACCTCGATTCGGGACGCTACGAAAACGCACAGCAACTGTTGAAGTCGATTGCGGCGAGCACGCCGTTGCGCGCGGACCTGGCCGATCATCCGGAAGACGTGAACGAAGACTACGGCCGCGTGAAGAAGCTGCAGGCGCAGTACCTGTTGTACACGGACCGTACGCGCGAGGGTGTCGACGCGCTCGACACGCTGCGTCATGAAGCGCCGTTCGATCCTGCATTGATCAGCGCGCGCTCGGATGCATCGCTCGTGCAGCAGCGCCCGCACGAAGCGGAAAAGATGTACGAGGGCACGCTGGTCGATCATCCGGGCGACATCGAAACGCTCGCCGGTCTCGGCAAGACCGCGCTGCAGCTGAACCAGTATGACCGCGCGGCGGAAGTCAACGCGACCTTCGGCGACCAGTTCCCCGACAACAACACGGTGAAGAATTTCCAGCGCGATTACGCGGCGTACCGCAGCCCGCAGCTGATCGTCGCCGCGAACGGGCAGAAGGGCAACTCGGTGATCGCCGACAACGACTGGGGCGTCGATACGCAGTTGTACTCGCAGCCGATCGCGCAGTACTGGCGCGTATTCGCGCATCAGTTCAGCGGCCGCGCGGACACCGGTGACGGCGACAGCGTGAGCCGCGTGCGCAACGGCATCGGCGGCGACTTCCGGTTGAACGGCATCGACGCGGCGGCCGAGGTCGATCGCTCGACGGGCGGCAATGCGTACACCGGCGTCGCGGGCACGCTCGGTTATGCGCCCGACGACCGCTGGCATTTCCAGGCGGGTCTCGATACGAACAGCAACGGCTTGCCGTGGAAAGCATACCAGGCGGGCATTACCGGCCGCACGCTCGGCGCGTCCGCGCGCTATTCGGTCGACGACCGCCGTTATTTCGACCTCGCGTATGGCGTGGGCCGTTACAGCGACACGAACGTGAACCAGCAGTGGACGGCGATCTGGTACGAGCAGTTCCTGAATACGCCGCGTCATCAGATCGCGACGTGGGTCGAGTTCAACACGAACAGCAACACGGTGACCAACACCGTCTATTTCAGTCCGCTGCGCGACTACACCGCGCAGGTCACCGCGATGTACCAGTGGACGCCCTGGCGCGATGCGGACAAGTCGTTTGCGCAGCGCGTGTACGCGACCTTCGGCGGCTACCGGCAGACCGATGTCGGCGACAGCGCGCTGTGGGAGGTGCGCCTCGAACAGGCGTGGCAGCTCGGCACGCAGGCGACGCTCGCGTACGGAATCGGTGTCGCGAGCCAGCGGATGGATCGCACGCGCGAGACCAGCAAGCTGATTTACCTGAACCTCAACATTCCCTTGTGAGCCATCATGGACAAGCTCAATCGCAGACGCTTTCTCGCTTTTGCCGCGGCGCTGTCCGCGGTGCCCACCGCCCACGCGACGCAGGCGGGCCTCGGCCTCGACCTGCTGCCGGCGCCCGATGCCGACGACGGCCTGACCTTCCGCGTGCTTGCGATTCACGACGTGCGCGACGATCTGCACACGGACGTCGGCACCGTGGCCGACACCTGCGCGATCAGCACCGCGACGCTGCATATGATTTTCGCGTGGCTGAAGGCGAAGGACTTCCGCCCGGTGAGCGTCGATCAGATCATCGCGTCGCGCAACGGCGGTCCGCGCCTGCCGCCGCGCGCGGTGCTGCTGACTTTCGACGACGCGTACAGCAGCCAGTACACGCGCGCGTTTCCGCTGCTCAGGCAATACGACTATCCGGCGCTGATCGGCGTCGTGACGCGCTGGACCGATACGCCGGCCGGCGAGCCGGTGCGCATCAGCCACAAGTCGGTGATGCCGCCCGGCTACTTCATGAGTTGGGACAACCTGCGCGAGATGGCCGATTCGGGTCTCGTCGAAATCGCGTCGCACACGCACGACCTGCATCACGGCGCGCTCGCGAATCCGCAAGGCAACGAACTGCCGGCGGCGAGCGCGCATCTGTACTACGCGGAGCTGCAGCGCTATGAGACCGACGACGAATATCAGGCGCGCATTCATGGCGACCTCGGGCGCAGCACGGCGCTGATCAGCGCGAAGACCGGCGTGCGCGTGCGTTCCGCGGTCTGGCCGTACGGGATGTACAACCAGACGCTGATCGAGGCCTCGCAGTCGCTCGGCATGGCCGTGCACTTTACGCTCGACGACGGTCCGAATACGCCCGATGTGCCGCTCACGAAAATTCGCCGGCTGCTCGTGTCGTATGACTGGGACGTCGGCACGCTGATCGGCCAGATGCGCTCGTCGCGCGCGTATCGCGGCGAACACAACCCGGTCGAGCGGGTGGTCAACGTGTCGCTCGACGAGCTGTACGACCCGGACCCCGCAAAGAGCGAGGACAAGCTCGGGCGCCTGCTCGATCGCATCAAGGATCTCGAGCCGAAGTCGGTCTACCTGAAGGCGTTCGCGGATCCGGACGGCAGCGGCGTCGCGCGCGCGGTGTACTTCCCGAGCCGTCATCTGCCGATGCGCGCGGATCTGTTCAATCGCGTTGCGTGGCAGCTGATCACGCGCACCGGTGTGCAGGTCTATGCGCGCATGCCGCTGCTGTCGTTCGCGTTGCCGGCGGATCATCCGGCCGCCGGACGGTTGGTGGAAAGCGCGATGGACGGCGCGCGTGTGCCGCGTTTGAGCCCGTTCGACGAAACCGCGCGCGCGGCGATCCGCGAGATCTACGACGACTTGACGCGCTATGCGAGCTTTAACGGCATCGTGTTCGGCGAGGACGCGACGCTGAACGAATACGAGGACGTCAGCGCCGCCGCCATCGACACCTATGCAACGTGGGGCCTGCCGCGCGATATCGCCCGCATTCATGCGTCGGATGCGCTGATGCAGCGCTGGGCCAGCGGCAAGACGATGCATCTGACCGCGTTTTCGCGCGAGCTCGCGCAACGCGTGCGCGCGTATCAGGGCGGCGGCAACGTGCTGACCGTGCGCACGCTGCCCGCCGAAGCGGTGTTCGACGCCGACGCGGAACGCCACTTCGCACAAAGCCTCGACGTGTTTGTCGCGAACTACGACTTCGTCGCGCTTGCCGCAGCTCCGGATCGAACGGCCGGCGCACAGGCGGGCCGTGAAGAGCGCGCCTCGAATAGCTGGCTCGACTCGCTTGCGCAGACGGTGCTCGCGCGGCCTCGCGCCATCGGGAAGACGGTCTTCGAACTGCCGGCGGTCGATCCGGCGACCGGCCGGCCGATCGCGTCGAACCTGCTGCGCGCCCAGATGAAGCGGCTGAATGCGGCAGGCGTCGTGCATCTCGGCTATGGGCCCGACAACTTCGCCGCGAACCAGCCGGATACGGCGATGTTGCGCGACGTGATGTCGGTGCAAAGCACGTTGCGCTCGAACCAGGGGATGCTGGGCTGACCACGCGTGCTCCATATGGGCCGGCCTGTGTGGCGAGCCCATATGGAGCCGACAGAGCGGGTCGGCCCGGCAAAAAGGGGAAAACAATGAAGAACGCGATGGACCTGATATCGAACTTCGTCTTCTACTATCCGCTGTTGATGGCGTATCTGTGGATGGTCGGCGGGCTGCTGCATTACCTGCTGGTCGAACGCAAGGACGGCGGCAACGCCGCCGTGGCGCCGCTGTCGAGCTACCCGAAGGTGTCGGTGGTGGTGCCGTGCTACAACGAGGCCGACAACGTGCGCGAGGTGATCGCGTGCCTCGATACGCTCAGCTATCCGAACTACGACATTATCGCGATCAACGACGGCAGCCGCGATGAGACCGGCGCGATTCTGAACGAGCTGGTCAATCTCTACCCGAAGCTCGTGGTCGTGCATCAGCACCAGAACGAGGGCAAGGCGATCGGCCTCACCACCGCGGCGATGCTCAGCGATGCGGAGTACCTGATGTGCATCGACGGCGATTCGCTGCTCGACAAGGAAGCGATCGGCTGGATGCTGCGTCATTTCCAGCACGACGCGTCGGTCGGCGCGGTGACCGGCAACCCGCGCATCCGCACGCGTTCGACGCTGCTCGGCCGCATGCAGGTCGGCGAGTTCTCGTCGATCGTCGGGCTGATCAAGCGCACGCAGCATATGTACGGACGCATGCTGACGGTGTCCGGCGTCGTATCGATGTTCCGCAAGCGCGCGCTGCAGGAAGTCGGCTACTGGAGCTCCGATATGCTGACCGAAGACATCGACATCAGCTGGAAGCTGCAGGTGAGCGGCTGGCTGATTCACTTCGAGTCGCGCGCGCTCAGCTGGATTCTGATGCCGGAGACGTTTCGCGGCCTGTACCGGCAGCGGCTGCGCTGGGCCAGGGGCGGCATCCAGGTGCTGTTCAAATACGCGGGCGAGGTGCTCACGCGCCGCAATCTGATGATGTGGCCGATCTTCGCCGAGTATGCAGTCAGTATTGTGTGGGCGTACTGCATGCTGTTCACGCTCGCGATTCTCGCGTGCAACCTGCTGTTCCCGATGCCCGACGCGTGGCGTTTCGGCTTCGTGCCGCGCGGTACCGGCGTGCTGCTGTTTCTCACCTGCTGTCTGCAGATTCTGATCGGCTGCCTGATCGATCGCCGCTACGACAGCAACCTGATGCGCTACTTCGCGGACACCGTGTGGTACCCGGCCGCGTTCTGGGCGATCAGCATGATCGCGTCGGTTATCGCGTTTCCGTCGGTGCTGTTGCAGCGGCGCAAGCGCGCCCGCTGGATCAGCCCCGATCGCGGCATTCGCGCGAGCCACGTACTCGACGGCGGTGGCGCCGCGCCGGAGCGGGCGGCGCACACACCGCACGGCGATGCGCTCGAAGCCGAGCGACACAGTTGATCGCTTCAAGCGGTTAAAGCAGCTAAAGCGGTCAAAGCAGGGCAAAGCAGTCAACCACAACAGGAGACCTACCATGCCTTTCCCGATTATCGATGTATCGAAGCAATCCGTCGCGCAGTTCGAAGCGCAATGCAGCCGCGTTCGCGCATGGCAGTACGTCGCGTGGTATCGCGTGATGCGGCCGTTGCTGGTTATCGGCATCTGGTTTCTCGCGGCGCGCTATATCCGCTGGTGTCTCGCGAATGCGACGCCCACGGAAGTGTCGCTCGAGGCGTTCGTGCCGATTGTCATCGGCATCGCCGCGGTGAGCGCGACGTTGATTGTCTGGACGCTGGCGCGCCAGCTCGACCTGTTTCACACCGGCCGCGTGCGCCGCATGCACGACGGTGCGCGCGCGGCGGACGACGCAGCGGCGCCGCCGCAACGCGAACTGCCGGTCGCGGCGGACGCCGGGCGCTGCCTCGTCGCCTATCACGATGACGACGGCATGATCTCGCACGTCGTGTCGATGCCCGACTACGCGCGGCAAGCCGCGTAAGCTCCGTCGGCCGCGAATAAGGAGGAAGAATATGTGCGGGATAGTGGGCGCAGTGGCGAGGCGTGACATCGTGCCGGTGCTGACCGAGGGGCTCCGCCGCCTCGAATATCGCGGCTATGATTCGTGCGGTGTCGCGGTGCTGCAGTACGGCGTGCCGCGCCGCGTGCGCAGTGTCGAGCGCGTCGCGAACCTGGCGGAGCAGGTCGATCATGCGGGTCTGTCGGGGACGATCGGCGTCGCGCATACGCGCTGGGCGACGCATGGCGCGCCGGTCACCGGCAATGCGCATCCGATCTTCTCATGCGGCGAGATCGTGCTCGTACACAACGGCATCATCGAAAACCACGAGGCGTTGCGCAAGGAACTGAAGACGTTTGGCTATGCGTTCGATTCGGAAACCGACACCGAGGTGATCGCGCATCTGATTCATCACATGCGCAAGCAGGATCCGACGCGTGATCTGCTGGTCGCGGTGCGGCGCTCGCTGCGCAGGCTGCGCGGCGCGTATGCGATTGCGGTGTTCGCGAAGAGCGACCCGAATCTCGTGATCGGCGCGCGCGCGGGCTCGCCGCTCGTCGTCGGCCTCACCGATCGCGGCAACTACCTCGCGTCGGATCCGATGGCGTTGGCGGGCACGGCGGACCGCTTCGTCTATCTCGAGGAAGGCGATGTCGCGGTGCTGACCTGCGACGGCGTGAAGATTGTCGATTGCGGCGGCGAGGCCGTGCGCCGCGAAGTGCAGACGCAGCGCGCGAGCCACCACACGACCGAACTCGGGCCGTTCCGGCATTACATGCAGAAAGAGATTTTCGAGCAGCCGTCGGTGCTCGCCGATGCGACCGAACGCGTGCAGACGCTGACACCGACGCTGTTCGGCGCCAACGCGCCGCACGTGTTTAAAGAGGTCGATTCATTGCTGATTCTCGCGTGCGGCACGAGTTATTACTCGGCGCTGACCGCGAAATACTGGTTCGAATCGATCGCACGCTTGCCGACCCAGGTGGAAGTGGCAAGCGAGTATCGCTATCGTGAGAGCGTCGTGAATCCGCGCACGCTGGTGGTGGTCGTGTCGCAATCGGGCGAGACCGCCGATACGCTCGCCGCGCTGCGGCATGCGCAGCAACTCGGCCATCGGCATACGCTCGCCATCTGCAACGTCGCGCACAGCTCGATGATGCGGCAAACCGATTTGCAGTATCAGACGGGGGCGGGGCCGGAGATCGGTGTGGCGTCGACCAAGGCGTTCACGACGCAGCTCGTCGCGCTGTTCCTGCTCGCGGCCACATTCGCGCAAGCACGCGGCGTTGCCGATGCCGCACGGCAAGCGCAGTGGCTCGAGCAACTGCATCATCTGCCGGCGGCGCTCAATGGCGTGCTCGCGCTGGAACCGCAGATCATCCGCTGGGCCGAGGCATTCGCGCACTACGAGCATGCGCTTTTTCTCGGGCGCGGCATGCATTACCCGATCGCGCTCGAAGGCGCACTGAAGCTGAAGGAAATCTCGTATGTGCACGCGGAGGCCTACCCGGCAGGTGAACTGAAGCATGGTCCGCTCGCGATCGTCACGAACGAGATGCCGGTCGTCACGATCGTGCCGAACGACGCGCTGATCGAGAAGCTCAAGTCGAACATGCAGGAAGTGCGCGCGCGCGGCGGCCTGCTGTACGTATTCGCCGACGAAGACGCGCCGCTCGACGATGACGACGGCGTCAACGTGATTCGTCTGCCTGCGCACGATGGGCCGCTGTCGCCTATATTGCATGTCGTGCCGTTGCAATTGCTTGCGTACCATACGGCCTGTGTGCGGGGCACCGATGTCGACAAGCCTCGCAATCTCGCGAAGTCCGTCACCGTCGAGTGAGTCCCGACATGCGAAACGCGTTGGCCGTCGCCGCGCTGCTCGGCGTTTGCGTGTGGTTGTGCCCGGTGTCCGCCGCGGCCGCGAAAGGGTCGAGCCGCGCGCGCACCGCGACGGTCGATCTGCGTTCGTATATGCACGGCATCGGCACGGCGAGCGACGGGCACGGCAACACGTGGGTATTCTTCAGCAGTTCGGGCTTGCCGCCGCGCGGCCCGGGGCGCGACCGCAACTGGACGCACGATGTGTACGTCGCGCGCTGGTCGCCGCAGCAGGGCAATCTCGACAAGCCTCGGGTTTTTATCAGCCGTCCCGAAGCGCAGGAGCCGGTGTCGATTGCGCAGAACGATAGCGGCCGCGTCATGGTGACCTTCGAGGACGGCTGGAACACGCCCAATGAAGTGAGTCAGCGCTACGGCGTGTATACGTCTGACCTCGACGCGGTGAAGCCTTATCCGGTCGACGTGAAATCGGGTGGGCATTCGGGGCATGCGGCCGCGGTTGGCGCGCGTTTCGTCGTGTTTTATTCCGACGATTGGGTCGACGGCGGCGGCGTCGACAATCTCGGCACCGGCAACGGCGTGTATCTGAAGACCTATGACGCGGACGGCACATTGCTGCAGTCGGTCGATGTCGCGCCGCGCGTGCGTGAATGGTGGCCGATGATCGCGGCCTCGCCGACGCGCGCGTTGCTGATCTGGCAGCAGTTCGTGCCGGGCGCGATCTATGCGCGGCTGAAGTCCGCGGTCTTCAATCCGGAGGACGGTTCGCTCACTGAAGCGCGCGTGCTGTCGCCGAGCTTGCGCTATTACGTGTACGCCGCCGCGTATGTGCCGGCGCTGGACCGCTTTATCGTGGTCGCAACCGGTTTCGACGGCAAGGGCTTCGCGCAACTGATCGATTCAAGCGGTGCGACGACCGCGACGCTCGCATGCATGCCCGCGTCGGTGCGCGAGGCGGGCATCGCGGTGGCCGGCGACCATGCGTTCGTGCCGACCCAGGATGGGCGTCTGCTCGATTTGCGGCTCGGCGCATCGTCGATCGAGCTGGCCGGCACGCAGCGCTCGCCGGTCAAATGGGGGGAAGTCGGCAGCGTCGGGCTGGTGCGGTCGCCGACCGCGTTGCATTGGGTCACGCTGACGCAGCAGGGGGTGAAAGAAGCGGAGTTTGATCTGAAGGCGATGCGGCCCGCCTCCGCGGCGGATCGCTGCACACGGTAATTCATCGCCGCGGCGCGGGCCGCTTCAGCGTTGCGCCGCGCGCGTCGCGATCGGCGCCGGCCGGCCGCCGGACTCGTTGTCGAGACGCCGGAACACCAGCGCGGAGATCAGCGTGATCACGCCGACGCAGATAAAGCTGAGCCTGAAACCGAGCGCGGCCGATCCCCATTCGGCGGCAAACAGATTCACCAGGCCGCCGCCGATCGATACGCCGAGGCCGATCGCGAGCATCTGCACCATCGAGAACAGGCTGTTGCCGCTGCCCGCATCGACCATCGACAGGCCTTTCAACGTCACGCTGTTCATCGCGGCGAACTGCATCGAGTTGGCCGCGCCGAAAACGGCGAGCACCGCGATTTCAATCGCGATCGGCGTGCCGCGCGAAAAGAGTGCGAACGCAACGATCGAACCGCCGACGATCAGCGTATTGACGAGCAGGAACGCCTCATAGCCGAAGCGGCGGATCAGCGGTGCGATCCAGCGTTTCGCGACGGTGCCGGCGAGCGCGGCCGGCAGCATCATCAGCCCCGAATGCAGCGGCGTGTAACCAAGTTGCAGTTGCAGCAGCAGCGGCACGAGAAACGGCACCGCACTCGAACCGATCCGGGCGATCAGATTGCCGATCAGCCCGACGCTGAAGTTGGGTTCGCGAAAGAGCCCGAGACGGAACAGCGGGTTCGGCGCGCGCCGCGCATACGGGATATAGGCGAGCGCGGCGGCGAGACCGATCACGAACAGGCACGCGGACCATGCGGCGCGATTCGAGTGCATCGGCACGTCGATCGCGAGCGAGCACGCGACCATGCATAGCGACAGCATCGCGCAGCCGATCATGTCGAAGCGCGGCGTATCGCGCGACGCGCCGTCCGGCAGATAGCGGTTCACCGCGAGCAGACCGCACGCGCCGATCGGCACGTTGATCAGAAAGATCCAGTGCCACGAGAACGCTTCGACGAACCAGCCGCCGAGCGTCGGTCCGAGTATCGGCCCAACCTGTCCGGCGACGGAAATCAGGGCGAGCGCCGATACATAGCGTTCGCCGGAGATCGTGCGCAGCACCGCGAGCCGCCCGATCGGCAGCAGCATCGAGCCGCCGACGCCTTGCAGCACGCGCGCGACGATCAACTGATTGAGCGTGTGCGCGCTCGCGCAGCACAGCGAGCCGATCACGAACAGCAGGATCGCGGTGAAGTACACGCGCCGTGTGCCGAAGCGGTCGGCGAGCCAGCCGGATGCGGGCGTGAGCAGCGCCATCGTCAACGTGTAAGCGACGACGATCGGCTGCATCGCGAGTGCGGGAACCCCCAGGGTGTGCGCAATAGATGGCAGGGCGGTGTTGACGATCGTCGTGTCCAGCGCCTGCATGAAGAAGCCGGTGGCGACGATCCACAACAACGCGGTGTGCGTGGATGCTTTGGTCATTTCAAAACGAATGGGCACGCGGGGCGCGCCGTTTGGCAAGCCGTCTGGCGCGTTGCTCGAAACCGGCGGGGAAGGAGGCGGGGCGACGCGACTTCGGCGGAAGTGCCGTCATGATAGTGGGAAACGCGTTTATGGAAAACCCGCTTAACCCGTTCGATGCGCGCGAACCCGCCGGTTAGCGGCAATCGGGTTTTCTACTTGAGAACTTTTCTCATCTATGGCACATTGAACTTTCGTTTAACTAACGATGAGGTTACAGATGCTAAAAATAATTGCGATGAGCGCGGCGCTCGGTTTTTCAGGTGCGGCGTTGGCGAAGGCGGACTGCACCGCGCACCCGAAAGATCAATGGATGAAAGAGTCGGACGCGCGCGCGCAACTGGAAGGGCAGGGCTACAAGATCAAAAAGTTCAAGGTCGATGGCCACTGCTATGAAATCTACGGCACCAACAAGGAAGGCAAGAAAGTCGAAATCTACTTCGACACCAGGACGCTCGACGTCGTGAAGTCGGAAATCGACTAGGCGCGGTTGACGTACGCGTTCACTTGTACGCGTTCACTTCTCATCATGGCCCGCGATGTCCGATACCGCTCGAATCAGGATCTGGGACTGGTGGGTGCGGCTCACGCACTGGACCATCGCGGGTATCGTCATCTGGAATCTGTTCGGCCCGACCGACCGGCTGCATCGCATGTTCGGCTATGCCGCGGCTGCGCTGGTCGCGTTGCGCATCGTGTGGGGTTTCATCGGCACACGCCATGCCCGCTTTTCCGCGTGGTGGCCCACGCGTTCGCATCTATGCGCGTATCTGCGCTCGCTTGCGTCGGGCACGCCGTTGCATCATCTTTCGCACAATCCGCTCGGCGGTGTGATGGCACTCGTGTTGTGGGCACTTGTCCTCGCGCTTGCGTTGACCGGGTGGCTGATGCGGCTCGACGCGTTCTGGGGTGAGGACTGGCCGCAAGAGCTCCATACATTGCTCGCGGTTGCGCTCGAAGTGTGCGTGTGCATCCATATCGCCGCGGCGATCGTGATGAGCGTGTGGACGCGTGAGAATCTGATTGCCGCGATGTTGACCGGCTATAAGCGCAGTCACGCGCGGCATGCCGCAAGGGCGAGCGGGAGCACCGCAAAGCGCGCTGGCCGGAGCACAGGCGCTGACGGTCACTGACCGTCGCTGACCGCCACGAAGGCAGCGCCGCACCGCGCGTGCGCTGCCTCGTTCGCCGATGGGCGAGGAAGGTCCGTCAAAGAAGGTCCGTTACTGGGACGCGCTGCCTGGTGCGACGCCGCCATAGCCGCTCGTCGCATTGTTCGATTGTGCGGCGCTCGTGGCCTGAATGCGCGCTTCGGTCATTTGCAGCTTGTTCGGATAGGTGGTCTTTTCACCTTCATACCCGGCCGCCTGAAGCTGCGACAGTTCCCGGTTGACGTCGGCGCGCGAGATGCGCGGCGATTGCGCGTGAGCGGCCGATGAAACCAACGCGGAAGCGAATGCGAGCGCGGACACGGATACGGCAGCAGCGAGACGAATGTGCTTCATCATCTTCTCCATTCCTTAAAGCGTTTTCAGGTACAACGAGCGAAAGGCCGCGCATCGTCTTCGCGTTTCGCTGAGTGGGCGATTGCGCGGCCTCTTCTACAACACTTTGAAGAACGAATGCTTCCCAATGAATCGCACAGTCACGTCACTTGTTGTATCGAACGATGCCGGGCGAAATGACGTTGACCGAAGCGAAACCTATGTATCGGGATGATCGGCAAGATGCCGCCCACGAAGGGTCTTGTCCGCAACAAATACCGCTTCGTGTGCAGTCGCGCCCGGTTCGCACAATTTCCGCCATCAGTGCGCTGATGTCTTGCGCGCAGCCTGTCGCGCATGTCGAGTTGCTCGTCGAGCAGGTTCGCGTGCCGGGTGCGCCGGTCACGTCGTTGGGCGACGCGCCTTCGATCACACGCACGAGCGAACTGCAACGCAAATATCAAGCTCGTTGCGAAATGCGCGATGAAGCGGATCCTCTCTCGCAGGGCAGTGATGCAAGTTTGATCTAGCGCAAATAGTCGGAGCAAGTCGCCAGAACGTTCTACAAATTTTGAAGCGGCTGCCGTAAACCGAAGGGAACGGGTTGTTTCCGTGGCGCGCGACCTTTCGCTGTGCTTTCTTATCCCGAGGGTGTCATGTTTCGAAATATCACGATCCGTATCCGTCTCGCGTTTGCGATGGGATTTCTCGGCCTGCTGATGATCGTCGGCGCGGTGCTCGGCGTCGTCGGCGTCGCGATGAGCAACAACGATCAGAAGGTGCTCTATACGGATCAGCTCGCCTCGGCCATCGCGCTCGGCAAATTCGACTTCTACACCGCGCGCGGGCGTCTCGTGCTCGACCGCATCGCGGCGCAGCCCGATAGCCCGGAGGTCGAGGATTTGCGCAAGCGTGCGAACGAGCAGTTCGATATTGCCGACAACGCGTGGAAAACGTATCGCGCGCAATCGGCCGGCGCGGATGAGACGCGTCTTGCCGACGAAGTGGAGGCGCGGCGCGCCGCCGCGATGTCGGGGCCGGTCGCGCAAGTGAACGCGGCGATCGGGCGGCACGATAGTGCGGCGTTGAGCGACCTGATCTCGCACAAGATGACGGCGCCGTTCAACGAAGTGACCGACCGTACCGCTAAACTCGAAGCGCTGCAGGCCGATCAGGCGCGTGAGTTGTACGAGACGGCGCAAAAGCGTTTCGATGCGATTCTCGTTCTCGCGGTGCTGGGCGTGGCGGTGGGGATCGGCATGGCGGCGATCGCGTGGTACACGCTGCAAAAGTCGATCGCCGGGCCGCTCGACGACGCGCTGCGCCACTTCAGGCAGATCGCGGACGGTGATCTGAGTGAGCGCATCGACGTGCGTTCGCGCGACGAAATGGGCCGGTTGATGGAGGGCCTGCAGTCGATGCAAACGCGGCTGACCGAGACCATTGCGTCCGTGCGTGACAGCGCGCAGTCGATTGCGACCGCCACCAAGCAGATCTCGGCGGGCAACATCGATCTGTCGTCGCGCACCGAGGAACAGGCCGCGTCGCTCGGCGAGACCGCGTCGAGCATGACTGAACTGACGTCGACCGTCCGCCAGAACACCGATAACGCGCGTCAGGCGACCACGCTCGCGCGCGATGCGGCGAGCGTTGCGCAGACCGGCAGCGACGTGATCTCGCAGGTCGTGTCGACGATGGGCGAGATCAACGGCAGCTCGCGGCAGATTGCCGACATCATTGGGGTGATCGAAGGGATCGCGTTTCAGACCAATATTCTCGCGTTGAACGCCGCCGTCGAGGCCGCGCGCGCGGGCGAGCAGGGCCGCGGCTTCGCGGTCGTCGCGGGCGAGGTGCGCACGCTGGCGCAGCGCAGCGGGGCGGCGGCGAAGGAGATCAAGGCGTTGATCGACAGGTCGGTGGAGCGCGTCAGTAACGGCACCGAGCTCGTGGGACGCGCGGGCAGGACGATGAACGAGATCAACGAGGCGGTGCGGCGCGTGACCGAAATGACGGCGGAAATTTCCGCGGCCTCGGAAGAGCAGAGCGATGGCATCGAGCAGGTCACGCAGGCGGTAACGCAGATGGATTCGGTGACGCAGCAGAACGCCGCGCTCGTCGAACAGGCGGCGGCCGCGGCGGCGTCGCTGCGCGAGCAGGCCGAGCGGATGAACGGGGTGGTTAGCGTGTTCCGCATCGCGTAGTGCCGCACGTTCCGGACTGAACGCCGGATGCGGGACGCCGGACGCAGGATGAGAAAAGGGCCGCTGTCTGGAAAGACAGCGGCCCTTTTGCCGTGGACCCGCTTCGCTTCGAACCGTTCGACAAGCGCGGCGCGATGTCGCGCCGCTTCCGCCTAGCGTTCGGCTTCTGCGCTCATCGCGCGTTCGCCGATCGACTCGTGAATGCTCTCGAGGTAGCGCTGCGCATCGAGTGCGGCCATACAGCCGGTGCCCGCGCTGGTGATGGCCTGGCGATAGATATGGTCCTGCACGTCGCCGGCGGCGAACACACCCGGCACGCTCGTCGCGGTCGCGTTGCCTTGCAGGCCGCTCTTCGTGACGATGTAGCCGTTTTTCATCTCGAGCTGCCCTTCGAAGATGTCGGTGTTCGGCTTGTGGCCGATCGCGACGAACAGGCCCTGCAGTTCGATGTCGGTGGAGACGCCCGTTTGCGTGTGCTTGATGCGCACTCCGTTCACACCGCCATCGTTGCCCTTCACTTCATCGAGCGTGTGATTCCACTTGATCTCGACGATGCCTTCCTTTTCCTTTTCGAGCAGACGGTCGATCAGGATCGGCTCGGCACGGAACCGGTCGCGCCGATGGATCACCGTGACCTTCTGCGCGATGCCGGCGAGGTAAAGCGCTTCTTCGACCGCCGTGTTGCCGCCGCCGATCACCGCGACATGCTGCTGCTTGTAGAAGAAGCCGTCGCAGGTCGCGCATGCGGACACGCCGCGGCCCATGAACTGCTCTTCGGACGGCAGGCCGAGATACTGCGCGGATGCGCCGGTCGCGATGATCAGCGCGTCGCACGTGTATTCACCGGAGTCGCCGATCAGGCGGATCGGCTTTTCGTTCAGCTTCGCGGTGTGGATATGGTCGAAGATGATGTCGGTGTTGAAGCGTTCCGCATGCTCGAGAAAACGCTGCATTAACTCCGGTCCTTCGACGCCTTTTGGATCGGCCGGCCAGTTTTCGACGTCCGTGGTGGTCATCAGCTGTCCGCCCTGCGCAAGACCCGTGACGAGCACGGGCGACAGATTGGCTCGCGCCGCATAGACCGCCGCCGTGTAGCCGGCCGGGCCGGAACCGAGAATCAGGACCTTTGCGTGTTTTGTCGTGGATGCTGGCATGATCGAAATCCGTAAAAAGCGTCCGGCTTGCGGTGACGCAGCCGGCATGGCCGCTGTTGCGTACTAGATGGGAGTCAGACCGGCATTATAAAGGGCGGCCCGTTTTGCCGCCTCATCAAGGTTTGCGATCGGGCCGATAGGCGCGCAGCGCGCGGGAACGTGCGGCCGGGGCGCCTGCGGGCGCCTTGTGCGGCCCCATCCACGCGACTTTTGCATGGCGGGCGGCGCACCGCCTTTTGACCGTGTGCGTACAGGATTCGGGCTGCATGTCGGGCCAGCGACCGGCCCGGGAACCAGGCCGGGGACCAGGCCGGAAACCTGGCCAGATTCGGGGCTGTTTCTCCGGCGGTATGGGCGCCGCATGCGCGGTTTCGTCCACTGAACCGACGATAAGCGGCATCAGGTGTTGTCGGTTACCGTCACTTACAGCCTCGCGCGCGGCACAGCGTTTACAATAGCCCTCGATCAACGACCGGCCGAGCCACCGGTTGCACACGCTAAGGATCAATGGCAAAAGCTACCTATTCCGCGAATGCGCAGGCACTGCCTCACCGGATGTCGCGCCTCTTCACCGAAATCCGCTGGATTCTGCAGGTCGCGCTCGGCGTTTTCCTGCTGATGGCTCTCGTCAGCTACAGCCGGCACGACCCGAGCTGGACGCATGCCGCGCAGGTCGATCACATCGCGAACTGGGCCGGCCGCGTCGGCGCCTGGACGTCCGACATCCTGCTGCTGCTGTTCGGCCTGTCCGCCTACTGGTGGGTGGTGCTGCTCGCGCGGCGCATCTCCGCGAACTATCGCCGCATCACCCGCAACGACCCGCTCGACGAAGACGCGCCGCGCGACCATACGTGGCTCGCCGAAGCGGGCGCGTTCGTGCTCGTGCTGCTGTCCTGCGACGGCATCGAGGCATTGCGCATGTGGTCGTTGAAGGTGCAGTTGCCGCGCGCGCCGGGCGGTGTGGTCGGCGAGGCGGTCGCGCGCGCGGTGTCGCATGCGCTCGGCTTTACCGGCGGCACGCTCGCGCTGCTGCTCGTGCTCGCGATCGGCCTGTCGCTGTATTTCCGCTTCTCGTGGCTGTCGGTGGCCGAGCGCGTCGGCGAGTCGATCATTTCCGCGGTGACGCTCGCGAAGCTGCGCCGCGAAGCGGTGCGCGACCGCAAGGCCGGCGAAGCGGCCGCCGTGAAGCGCGAAGGCAAGGT
Organism: Paraburkholderia solisilvae; assembly: GCF_902859875.1. GTDB lineage: Bacteria > Pseudomonadota > Gammaproteobacteria > Burkholderiales > Burkholderiaceae > Paraburkholderia > Paraburkholderia solisilvae. The sequence goes on from NZ_CADIKF010000033.1 coordinate 48,736, forward strand.
CGAGCAGGGCCGCGTGAAGATCGAGGAGCATGAGCCGGTCACGATCGTGCCGCCGGTCGTCACGCCCGAGAAGTCCGTGCGCGTCGAAAAGGAGCGGCAGGTGCCGCTCTTCACCGATCTGCCCGGCGACTCGACGCTGCCGCCGATCGCGCTGCTCGATCAGGCGTCCGCGACGCAGGAAACCATTTCCGCCGATACGCTCGAATTCACGTCGCGCCTGATCGAGAAGAAGCTGAAAGATTTCGGCGTCGATGTGAGTGTGGTCGCCGCGTATCCGGGGCCGGTCGTCACGCGTTATGAAATCGAACCCGCGACCGGCGTAAAGGGCAGCCAGATCGTCAATCTCGCAAAGGACCTCGCGCGCTCGCTGTCGCTTGTGTCGATCCGCGTGGTCGAGACAATTCCGGGCAAAAACTTCATGGCGCTCGAATTGCCGAACCAGCGCCGGCAGACGGTGCGGCTCTCTGAAATTCTCGGCTCGGCCGTTTATGCGGACGCCGCGTCGCCGCTCACGATGGGCCTCGGCAAGGACATCGGCGGCAATCCGGTGTGCGCGGATCTCGCCAAGATGCCGCATCTGCTGGTGGCGGGCACGACCGGCTCGGGCAAGTCGGTCGGCATCAACGCGATGATCCTGTCGCTGCTGTACAAGGCGAGCGCCGAGCAGGTCCGCATGATCCTGATCGATCCGAAGATGCTCGAAATGAGCGTCTACGAGGGCATTCCGCACCTGCTGTGTCCGGTGGTCACCGACATGCGCCAGGCGGGACACGCGCTGAACTGGACGGTCGCCGAGATGGAGCGCCGCTACAAGCTGATGAGCAAGCTCGGCGTGCGCAACCTCGCGGGCTACAACAACAAGATCGACGAAGCGGCGAAGCGCGAAGAGAAGATTCCGAATCCGTTCAGCCTGACGCCGGACGAACCGGAACCGCTGTCGCGGCTGCCGAATATCGTCGTCGTGATCGACGAACTCGCGGACCTGATGATGGTGGTCGGCAAGAAGGTCGAAGAACTGATCGCGCGGATCGCGCAGAAGGCGCGCGCGGCCGGCATCCATCTGATTCTCGCGACGCAGCGTCCGTCGGTCGACGTGATCACCGGCCTGATCAAGGCTAACGTGCCGACGCGCATGGCGTTCCAGGTGTCGTCGAAGATCGACTCGCGCACGATTCTCGACCAGCAGGGCGCCGAATCGCTGCTCGGCATGGGCGACATGCTCTATCTGCCGCCGGGCGCCGGCTTGCCGATTCGCGTGCATGGCGCGTTCGTGTCCGACGACGAGGTGCATCGCGTGGTCGACAAGCTGAAGGAGCAGGGCGAGCCGAACTATATCGAGGGCATTCTCGAAGGCGGCGTCGCGGGCGAGGGCGATGAAGGGTCCGCCGATGGCGCGGCAACCGGCGCGGGCGGCGGCGAGTCGGACCCGCTTTACGACCAGGCGGTCGAAATCGTCATCAAGAACCGTCGCGCGTCCATTTCACTGGTGCAGCGGCATCTGCGCATCGGTTATAACCGTGCGGCGCGGCTGCTCGAGCAGATGGAGCAGTCGGGGTTGGTGTCGGCGATGTCGTCGAACGGCAACCGCGAAATTCTCGTGCCGGCGCGCGAGGCCGATTGATACGCATCCACCCGATGCCGGTGTCGAGCCCGATTGCGCTTTGATTGAACCTGCCTGAACCAGATCGAATCAGATTGAACCCCGGCCAGCGGCGGCTGCACATTCGCCGCCGGGCACCGCAACCTCATGCGCGGGCGAGCCGCTGATGACCTCGCCCGCGCGTCCCAGTCCCATCCTTGGAGAGCCATTCATGCAGCACGACGTCAGCGGGCATCACGCCCGCTTCGCTGATTCCGGTCATCGCAGCTGGCTGCGTGCGTTGGCGCGCCGTATCGGCGCCTGTGCGGCGGCCGGCGCGGCGCTGCTGGTCGCGTCGCACGCGTGGGCAAGCGGCACCGACCAGTTGCAGCAGTTTGTCTCGCAAGTCCATTCGGCGCGCGGCGAGTTTGTGCAGACCGAAATTCGCGTGCCCAGCAAAGCGCAAGGCGCGAGCGGCGCGCTGTCGACGCAGGCGCCCAAGGGCAATACGGTGTCGAGCGGCACGTTCTCGTTCGCGCGGCCCGGCAAGTTCATCTGGCAGTACCAGAAGCCCTATGAGCAACTGCTGCAGGCCGATGGCGACAAGCTGTACGTGTACGACAAGGACCTGAACCAGGTCACCGTGCGACCGCTTGGCGGTGCGCTGGGCGCGAGCCCCGCGGCGATCCTGTTCGGCAGCAACGATCTCGAACAGAACTTCACGCTGAAAGACGCGGGCGTGAAAGCCGGCATCGACTGGCTCGAACTGGTGCCGAAGTCGAAGGACACACAGTTTCAGCGCATCGGCATCGGCTTTCGCGACGGTAATCTCGAAGCGATGGAGCTGCACGATGTGTTCGGAAACGTGACGCTGCTGAAGTTCTCGAATATGCAGAAAAATCCGTCGCTGCCGGCCGATGCGTTCAAGTTCACGGTGCCGAAGGGCGCCGATGTGATCAACGGCTGACGGCTGACGCGCGGGTTGTCGCGCTGCACATTTGACGCTGCGGCGCGATCTGCCGGCTCGCCGGCTTCGTCCTGTTTTTCGCCTTTGTCCTGTTCCTCGCCTTAGTGCTGTTCCTCGCGCTTTTTATCGCTCGGCGCCGCGCGTCTCATGCGCGGCCATCACATCGTCGACGAACGCGTCGACCACTTCAGTCCGATGCTGCCGGGCGCGCGTCACCATCTGGAATGCGACCCGGTAGCGCATCCGCGCCGGGTTCAGCGCGGCGAGCAAACCTTCCTTGACGTACGGCGCGGCGAAATGCCCCGGCAGATAGCCGAGGTGATGACCCGACAGCACCAGCATCGCGACCGCTTCCATATTGTCGGCGACCGCGGTCACGTTGCGCAGCGGCGCGGCGTCGGCCTCGGGCACCGGATAGCTGCGCGAGGCCCATGCGTACTGCGCGGCTTGCGCGGGCGTGACGCGGCCGGCGCGGGCGAAGAGCGGATGCCCGCTCGCGCAATACGCGAACTGTTCTTCGGTGAAGAGCGCGCGGTATTCGAGCGACGGCACGCGGTGCCAGAAATAGCCGATGCCGACCTGAACCCGGTCGCGCAACAACAGCTCCTCGAGCTCGCCCGGCGAGCGCACCAGAATCGAGAAACGCACCGATTCATCGCGCGTGCGGAACCGCGCGATCGCCTCGCTGATCCGCGCACTCGCGGATACCGGCGTATGGCCGATCATGCCGATCGCGAGGTGGCCGACCAGCCTGCGCCCGACGTTGCGCGCCTGTACGCCGAACGTATCGACCGCGGCGAGCAGCGCGCGGGCCGCGTCGACGAATTGCGCGCCGCGCGCGGTCAGACTGAAACCACTGCGGCCGCGCTCGCAGAGCCGGTAGCCGAGGCGCGTTTCGAGCGTCGCGAGCTGTGTGCTGATGGTCGACTGGCCGATGTTGAGCGTCGCCTGCGCCGACGAGACGCCGCCTGCGTCGACGATCGCGAGAAACACGCGAATCAGCCGTAGATCGAGGTCGGCCAGCACGGCCGGGGCGCGAGCAGTGGACATAAGCGCACACACATGAAGGGGCGGTCACGACACATCGATCCGGATCGATGTGAGTGTTTTTGAGATCGCATTTTATCCTGATGAAGAACGCACAAAAATAGGCGATCTCCCGGCCACTGCCTTTTTAGACAGGCTTCGGCGGGCTGGGCTTGTCACCGTTGTTTTTCATGGGTGAATCGCGATGAATCAATCATCCTTCGTCTCTCCGGACCTATCGTCCGAGCGTCCGCAGCCGCTCTCCGGCAATGCGATGCCCCGCTGCGGCGGCATCGCGACGATGATGCGTTTGCCGAACGCGGGCTCTCCCGCGGGCCTCGACGCATGCTTCGTCGGCGTGCCGTTCGATCTCGGCACGTCGAACCGCACCGGCGCGCGCTTCGGGCCGCGCCAGATCCGTACCGAGTCGGTGCTGCTGCGGCCGTACAACATGGCGACACGCGCCGCGCCGTTCGATTCGCTGCGGGTGGCCGATATCGGCGACGTCGCGATCAACCCGTACAACCTGCACGATTCGATTGCGCGCATCGAAACCGCTTACGACGAGATCCTCGCGCACCGCGTCAAGCCGGTCACGCTCGGCGGCGACCATACGATCGCGCTGCCGATCCTGCGCGCGATGCACCGCCGGCACGGCAAGCTCGCGCTGATTCATATCGACGCGCACGCGGACGTGAACGACACGATGATGGGCGAGAAGATCGCGCACGGCACGCCGTTCAGGCGCGCGGTGGAAGAGGGGCTGCTCGATTGCGAGCGGGTCGTGCAGATCGGCTTGCGCGGCACCGGCTATGCGGCGGAAGACTTCGACTGGTGCCGCGATCAGGGCTTCGAAGTCGTGCAGGCCGAAGCGTGCTGGAACCAGTCGCTCGCGCCGCTGATGACGCGCGTGCGGGAACGGATCGGCGACGCGCCGGTGTACATCACGTTCGATATCGATGGCATCGACCCGGCCTTTGCGCCCGGCACGGGGACGCCGGAAATCGCCGGGCTGACGGTGCCGCAGGCACTCGAGATCATTCGCGGCGCGCGCGGGCTGAATGTGATCGGCGCGGATCTCGTCGAAGTGGCGCCGCCGTACGATCCGTTCGGCACGACCGCGCTGCTCGGCGCGAATCTCGCGTTCGAGCTGTTGTGCGTGCTGCCGGGTGTCGCCTATCGGGCAGTGAAGGCGCGCTGACGCGCTTTAATGGGCGAGGACGTGCGCGATGACAGGAGCGGGGTCGCGCACATCGGATCGACACGGCGAACGTAGCACTGGCGCGAGCACATCAGCGCGGCTCGCGTGCAGCACACGATTGCATCGAATGTGCGGACGTCGCATGAAGACCGGTGAATCTTTGCCTGACACGCGATAATCGGACCCGACGAAAAGCACAATTAATTCAGAAATATTTAATCTTGCGCGCGCGAATAAGCCGCTATATGGGTTGTTTCACGTCATTTCAATATTGTTTCACAGGCGCGAAATCGGCCGATACTACGCGACCCCGCTGACGTTTAAAGCAGATCGGCAAGCGCCGCAAAAAGCGGGCCGATGCGCCGGAATTCGCGTCTTCAAAAATATAAAAAATTAAAAGTATTAGAAAGTTATACAGACCTTCACGCCCGCTGCCATCGCAATTAAACATACCTCAACCACACACCCTGAGCAGACCGGGGTTTTCGACCCCCTTTACCGAGCGGCGCGCCTCTGGCGCGCCTTTCGTGCCTGCTTCACGCCGCGGATATTCCTGGATGAAAGAACCGAGCCGTTCCGATACTCAGCATTTTCATCAGCTCGATGCGCTTCGCGGCGTCGCCGCGCTGATGGTGGTCATCAATCATTTCGTGCTGGTCGGACCGTTCGAGTGGATATTGCGGTCGCCTTTGCGCGTGATTGCATTGGGACATGAGGCGGTTATTCTATTCTTCATATTAAGCGGTTTTGTTTTGACGTTGCAATTGCGTTCGAGCCGCGGTATTGCGTATAGGGATTTCCTGATCAAGCGGATTTGCCGGATCTATTTGCCGTATCTGGTGGTGCTGGTCGTGACCTTTTCGATCGTCGACGCGATCGAGGTGAAACCGGTCGCGTGGCTCGGCAGATGGGGTAACGGCGTGTGGAGCGGTCCGTTCACCGGCACCGAGATCGCCGATCATCTGCTGTTTATCGGGCGGTACAAGGCAGGCCAGATGATTCCGGTTATCTGGTCGCTTATCTATGAACTGCGGATCTCTCTGGTCATGCCGTTGATCGTCTATTGGGTTGCGCGTGTGTCGGGGCGCGCCGCCATCAGCGCCGCGGTCGGCATTTCGCTGCTGTCGTTCGTGCTCGTGCTGCTGGAGCGGGACGATCCGAATAGCGCGAACTTCAATGGCGACTGGGCGATGACGCTGCATTACCTCGGCATCTTTATCGCGGGGGCGGCGCTTGCCGTGCACCGCGCGACGTGGCGCCAGTGGCTGATGGACGGCGGCCGTCTGTGCCCGGTGCTGGCCGGCTCGCTGGTGCTGTACTTCGTGTCGCGCTCGGTGCTGTCGCTGACGTCGGGCGCGGTCGGCCAGTTCCTGTTCGACTGGCTCGTGACCGCGGGCGCGGCCGGCGTGATCTGCGCGTCGCTCGTTTCCGTACGCTTTGCCGCGCTGCTCGAAGCGCGGCCGATCGCGTTTCTCGGCCGCATTTCGTACAGCTTGTACCTGACGCATACGATCGTGCTGTTGACGATGATTCACCTGATGGCGTCTAAAGCCTCGATGTGGCTCGCAATGCTCAGCGCGGCCGCACTTGTCATTCCGGTGGCGACCGTCATGCACCATCTGGTTGAACGTCGCGCGATGATGCTCGGCCAGTTTCTGATCGCGCGCAGAATCGCGGATGCGGCAGCGCGCGCGAATCAGCCGTATTGAGCGCGGGTGCGGCGAGTGAACGGCCGCAGGTGGCGACGTGTGAATCCGCGCCGGCCGACTGGATGTGGCTTGCTGACAATGCGGCCTCGCGGCCCGCGGCCTCAGCTAAAACCATCTACAGCTTCAGCTGCAGCTACAGCCGCAGCCACAGCCACAGCCACAGCCACAGCCACAGCCACAGCCACAGTCACAGCCACCGCCACCGCTACGCGAACGCCTGCCGCCGCGCCGAAACGAAGGCGAGATAGCACAACGCGCCGATGGCCAGCGCAGGCAGTGTCGCGCCGAGGTTCGGCAGCCACTGGTTGATCGCCTGGTACGCGGCGATGCCGATGGCCCACGCGATAAACGCGCTCACGTGCCAGCCCGCGGAATAGCCGTAGCGGCCCTGCGGGTCGGCGAGCACGGCGGCGTCGACGCGCCGTTTGCGCACGATGAAATGATCGACCAGCACGACGCCGAAGAGCGGCGCGAACACCGAGCCGATCAGCAGCAGGAAGTTCTGATACTTCGTCATCGGCACGAACAGCGCGATCAGCGTGCAGAGCGCGCCGAATGCCGCGGACAGCAGCGGCACGCTCGAGCGCGCCCAGAACGTGCCGGTCGACACCGCCGCCGAGTGGATATCGGCGAACGCGTTATCGGTCTCGTCGATCAGCACCAGCAGCAACGCGAGACCGCCGCCGGCCTGCGCGAGCGTGGTGGTGAGCAGCGCATCGCCGCCGCCGGCCGCCAGTCCGTAGACGGCGCCGAGCGCGTAGAACCAGAGGTTCGCAATGCCATAGCCGAGCAGCGTGCCGCGGAACGTTTCCCCCGCGCGCCGGCCGAAGCGCGTGTAGTCGGCGATCAGCGGCAGCCACGACAGCGGCATTGCCACCACCAGATCGACCGCGACGCCGGACGACATCTCGCCGGTGCCCGGGCGATGCAGCAGCGCGTTGATGTCCTGTTTCGCAAGCACGGCCCACGTGAGCCAGCCCGCGCCCGCGAGCAGCAGCCAGATGCCCCAGCTGCGCAGAAAGCGCCGCACGAACGATAGCGGCCCGCTGATCGCGAGCAGTGTCGCGAGCACGCCGAAGATCACGGTCCACACGAGCGGCATCGATACGCCGAACGCCTGCTTCGCGAGCGCGTCCGCTGAATCGCGCATCACGATCACTTCGAACGACCCCCAGCCGACCAGCTGGATTGCGTTGAGCACGGCCGGCACCGACGCACCGCGTACACCGAGTGTCGGCCGCAGCGACGACATTGCCGCCAGCCCGGTATCGGTGCCGATTACGCCGGCCAGCGCGAGCAGCACCACGCCGAGCGCGGTGCCGATGACGATCACCATCAGCGCATGCGGCAGCGACAGGCCGGGCACGAGCAGCGCGCCGGCCTGCGCGACGAGCAGGCCGATGCCGAGCGAAAACCATAACGCGAACGCGTCGCCGGTGCGAAACGCGCGGCGCGCATCGGGGACGGGCAAAAGCGGGGCGTAGGCGGAGCCGGTGTCGCCGGCGAGCGGGTCTTGAGCCATCGGATGTCGTTCCTCTCTGTCTTCGTTGGTATCGGTTCGGCGTGCTGCGCGGCGCGCGAGCCGTCGGCTCGCGCCGCTGCGACGGGCTATGCGATGCCTCTGCGCGGCGGCAATCAGACGGCAGGCGCGATACGCGATACGGGACGCTCGCGTGATCGCGTCACCTCGCTCGTCCCGGTCGTCCGGATCGTTGTGCCGCGCCGGCTGTCATAATGCCAAACCATGCCGGCGAACTTGCCGCGGGTCGCAAGCCGCTCATGTTATGGCCCTTGCGGCGTCCGGTGCTTGCGCAGTGGCGCCCGGCGAACCGCATCGGGTTCGCGTGGGCGCCGTGCGGCTCGCGGTTGCCATGCCGGCCGGCCGCGACCGCGGTCACCACCGTCGCTTCAGCCTGTCAGTTTGCGCCGAAAAAGCCGAGATTATCCCAAACGCCATGTTCGAAGAAACCCGTGCCAATGTTCCGCTCGCCGAACGCCTGCGGCCTCGCGCTATCGATGAAGTGATCGGCCAGAAGCATCTGCTCGGTCCGAGCAAACCGCTGCGCGTTGCGTTCGAGTCCGGCGAAGCGCATTCGATGATTCTCTGGGGACCGCCCGGCGTCGGCAAGACGACGCTCGCGCGACTGATGGCCGATGCGTTTCATGCGGAGTTCATCGCGTTGTCGGCGGTGCTGTCGGGCGTGAAGGATATCCGTGAGGCGGTCGAGATCGCGCAGGTGCACCGCGCGCATGGGCGGCAGACGCTGGTGTTCGTCGATGAAGTGCACCGCTTCAACAAGAGCCAGCAGGATGCGTTTTTGCCGCACGTCGAATCGGGGCTGTTCGTCTTCGTCGGTGCGACGACTGAGAATCCGTCGTTCGAAGTGAATAGCGCGCTGTTGTCGCGCGCCGCGGTGTACGTGCTGAAGAGCCTCGATGCGGACGAATTGCGCGAACTGCTCGAGCGCGCGCAGCACGAACTGGGCGGCCTCACGTTCACCGACGAAGCGCGCGATGCGCTGATCGGATCCGCCGACGGCGACGGCCGCAAGCTGCTCAACAACCTCGAAATCGTCGCGCGGGCCGCGGCGCAGCAGAAGACCGGCGAAATCGACGGCACGCTGCTCGGCAGCGCGCTCGCGGAGAACCTGCGCCGCTTCGACAAGGGCGGCGACGCGTTCTACGACCAGATCAGCGCGCTGCACAAGTCGGTGCGCGGCAGCAATCCGGACGGCGCGCTGTACTGGTTCTGCCGGATGCTCGACGGCGGCGCGGACCCGCGCTACCTCGCGCGCCGGATCGTGCGGATGGCGTGGGAAGACATCGGCCTCGCCGACCCGCGCGCCGGGCGCATCGCACTCGACGCCGCCGAAACCTACGAGCGCCTCGGCACACCGGAAGGGGAGCTGGCGCTTGCGCAGGCCATCATTTATATGGCGGTCGCGCCGAAATCGAATGCGGGCTATATGGCGTACAACGAGGCGCGCGCGTTCGTCGGCAAGGACCAGTCGCGCGCGGTGCCGATCCACTTGCGCAATGCGCCGACACGCCTGATGAAGGAGCTCGGCTACGGCCACGAGTACCGCTACGCGCACGACGAGCCGGATGCGTATGCGGCCGGCGAGACGTATCTGCCGGACGGCATGCGCGAGCCGCACTGGTATCGGCCGACGCCGCGCGGACTCGAAGGCAGAATCGGCGAGAAGCTCGCGCGGCTTGCCGAGCTCGACGACGCGTGGCGCAGCGAGCACAAGCCGAAGAAGAGCTGACGCGTTTGCGCGGCGAACGGGGCGCGATTGTGTCGATTGTGTCGCGGGTGTGTCGCACGCCGCCCGGGCGCGCGTTGCACGATGATGCCGCCGGCCGTGCCCTGATACGCCGGCCGCGCGCGCCGGTGCGCTAAAATCGCAGCTTCACACAACGAACATCCCCCTCGTCATGCTCGACATCCAGTTGCTGCGCAAAGATCTCGACGGCGTCGCGAAACGCCTCGCCGACCGCGGCTATACGCTCGACGTTGCCGCGTTCTCCGCGCTCGAAGCGGAACGCCGCGCAATTCAGACACGCACCGAAGAATTGCAGGCGCGCCGCAACAGCCTGTCCAAACAGATCGGCGCGATGAAAGGGCGCGGCGAGGACACCTCGGCGGTGATGGCCGAAGTGAGCGGGCTCGGCGACGAGATGAAAGCGTCCGCCGGGCAACTGGACGTGATCCAGACGCGTCTGTCGGACCTGATGCTCGGCGTGCCGAATGTGGCGCACGACAGCGTGCCGGTGGGCAACGACGAAACCGGCAATGTCGAGGTGCGCCGCTGGGGCACGCCGCGCCAGTTCGATTTCGAAGTGAAAGACCACACGGACGTGGGCACGCCGCTCGGGCTCGACTTCGAGACCGGCGCGAAGCTCGCGGGTGCGCGCTTCACGATGCTGCGCGGCCCGATTGCGCGGCTGCATCGCGCACTCGCGCAGTTCATGATCGATACGCACACACAGCAGCACGGCTACACGGAGATCTACACGCCGTACATCGTGAATCCGGAGATTCTGTACGGCACGGGCCAACTGCCGAAGTTCGCAGACGATATGTTCCGTGTTGAAAAGGGCGGCGGCGAAAACACGGTCACGCAATATCTGATCTCGACGTCGGAAATCTCGCTGACCAACACGGTGCGCGAAAGCATCGTCGACGCGAATGCGCTGCCGATCAAACTGACTGCGCATTCGCCGTGCTTTCGTTCGGAAGCGGGTTCATATGGCCGCGATACGCGCGGGATGATTCGCCAGCATCAGTTCGACAAGGTCGAGATGGTGCAGATCGTTGCGCCGGAGACGTCGTATGAAGCGCTGGAGCAGATGGTCGTGCATGCGGAGACCATTTTGCAGAAGCTCGAATTGCCGTATCGCGTGATCACGCTGTGCACCGGCGATATGGGCTTTTCCGCGGCGAAGACTTACGACCTCGAAGTGTGGCTGCCGGCGCAGAACACCTATCGGGAAATCTCGAGCTGCTCGAACACCGAGGCTTTCCAGGCGCGCCGGATGCAGGCGCGCTACCGCAATGCGCAGGGCAAGCCGGAGCTCGTGCATACGTTGAACGGCTCGGGACTGGCGGTGGGTCGCACGCTCGTCGCGGTGCTGGAGAACTTCCAGAATGCGGACGGCTCGGTCACGGTTCCGGCCGCGCTGCGGCCTTATGTCGGCGGTGTCGAGCGGCTGGACGTGCCGACGGCGGGCTGACTCGCCGGGTGTCCGGCTCGTGTACTACGCGTGGCCATCGCGGTATCTCGGGCTTGCCATCGGGCCGTAATGCGAGGCGCAAAAAAGGGCTTGGAAACCGAATTCAACTGTTCTATAATCTTCGCTTCGCCAAGCAGCGACCCGCTTGGCGAAGCGTCGTGTGGCATGTGCTGGTCAGTGTCTAGCCAGCGTCACAAAGGTCGCTTCAAGCTTCCGCAAGAATCCAAGGAAAGGTGGCAGAGAGGTCGAATGCGCCGGACTCGAAATCCGGTATACGGTTATACCGTATCGTGGGTTCGAATCCCACCCTTTCCGCCAGAGAAAACGCGTTTTGCGCGTTTCGCGCAAAAACTTCGTAGCCTTTTCAATTCGATTCGTTTGCACGAAAGACCATTTCGGTTTTTGTGCGCAAGATGAGAATCGGCTACGCGCGTGTATCAACGCAAGAGCAAGAAACGCGTGCACAACTCGACGCACTGTCAAAAGCAGGCGTCGAGTTAATCCACGAAGAAAAACGGTCGGGCGCAATTCTGCGCCGACCAGTCCTAGACAAACTCCTCCGAAATCTCAAGCGCGGCGATACGCTCGTCGTCTACAAGCTCGACCGCATCGCGCGATCGCTTAAGCACCTGCTCAGCATCATCGAACGCCTGCAAGATCGCGGCGCGGACTTCGAAAGCCTCACTGAGCACATCGACACGAACACGCCGGCAGGGCGGCTCATGCTTCAGATGCTTGGCGCGTTTGCGTAGTTTGAGCGGGAGATGATTCGCGAGCGGACCAAGAGCGGCATGCAGGCCGCGAAGAAGCGGGGAATACGTTTAGGGCGTCCCCGAAGTCTTGAGCCACATGACGAGCGGCAAGCGGTTGCGCAATGGCGTACGGGACGCTATACGCTGACCGCGCTTGCTCACCAGTACGGCGTCCATCTTTCCAGCATCAAGCGCGCAGTCTACCGGGCCGATCAATCCGCACAGCCGCGCTTGCTCAACGACTGAAACCCGCGTTTAGCATGGGCAAGGGGCAGGTGAGGCCAGCCCCTTGCCCAGTGTCGAGCGTATCTTTTCACGTGGCCGTCAAGTCCACGCCCTCCGGGGCCGCTGCGCGGCGACTTGACGGGATCAAGAGCAGTTGGCGTGACCTCGCATCACATCTCCTACGTCAACAGCCCTGTGGGAATTCCTTTGGGCTTGACCTATCGTGTCTTGCATATATTGACTGGTCGATCCTTGATGTTCGCATACCGCCCGATGCAACTAGCATGTTCACAAACCAAAGTGGACATTCGGAAGGGGTAAAGCATGGTACCGAAGTCGCGGTCACTTATAGTGCGCTGTATCTTCCTCACTGCCTGTGAACCGACGACCGCTCAGGCGATGTGTGACTCACCGATAAGCATCCCTAATCTGATCGGCTACAACTGCCATGGAATTTTCTCCGTCGTACGTAAAACGGCTGCAGCGATCGTCATGGCGCTGACGTTGATCGCCACCTCTGATGCGCATGCACAGGGTGTAATTATTCGCGGGGCCAGTAGCTGTGGACAATGGACCGAGGCGCACAAGTCTCCTGATCCGTCGATAAGCAGCGTTGCCATGGAACGGTGGCTTATCGGATATCTCTCTGGCTTGGCACTCGGCACTAAAAAGGACATCATTAAAGACACCGATAATGCCTCAATATTCCAATGGATAACTAACTACTGTAACGCCAATCCCCTAGATAACGTAGCGGATGCGGGTGAAACGCTCTGGACGGAGCTTATCAAGCGCAAGGGCCTGTGAACCTCCTCTCACGCTTAGCCAAAACGAAAATGATTCGCTAAAATCAGCAAAAAGCACACTAACGCGATCATGCATAACAACCGACCTACGCCCACGCCATCCACTCATCGCCTACCGATCTGGAAACATCCTGCTTATCTCGCTTTGTGGGAACGCCTGCCGTACGATCTGCAAATACGCCTTATCGAGCTTGAAGCACGACTTGACAGGACATCCGGAAACGCCTGCGCGTTAAACGGCGGGGTCTAAACGGCATGCAGCAAGCCGTCCTACTAACGCTAATCGGTGCGGCTGTTCGCGGCATATTTTATTTACTACACATCAAGCGGTAACTCACAGATTCAGTACCTGCAGCATCAATAGAATGTCCGTCTTGGCAGTCGACACCGCATGCCGCGCCATCCAGCGCAACAGGAATGACAGGCCCGAATTCGCGTGCGTGTCCTGATCCTGCGTCGCCCGCCAATGCTCCGCAGACGCGCTGCCGCCCTACACGACTCCGCTCTGCGCTGGACACTCCTGACGCTATGCCTAGATTTAGACCGACAGATCGAAGCACATACCTACCGAGATATACTCTGCAGAGGCCAACACATTCCCAAACCGAAAACGACACTATGCAAACTGAATTAATTTCCTTGTCTAAGGCGTTCACCGAAAACCTATACCGGATACCCGATTACCAGCGTGGATACGCTTGGGGCCTTAAACAATTAAAAGATTTCTGGAACGACATCGCTCAGCTTCCAGATCGCCACAATCACTATACTGGCGTGCTAACGCTAGAAGCCGCCCCTAAATCTGCAACGGCAACGTGGGAAGACGATCTATGGATAATTGAGGCAAAAAACTATCAGCCTCATTTTGTCGTAGACGGTCAACAGAGATTAACAACCGCGATAATTCTTATTCAGGTAATTTTGGAGGCGACTCAAAACGGTGAAACCCTAAATTTTGACACCAAGGAAGAAATTCAGAAGCGCTACATCTATCTTACGAAGGATGGCGGTATTTCTAGATCGTACATATTTGGATACGAAAAAGATAATCCGAGCTACGAATACTTAATAACGCACATTTTTCAAGAGCAATCCGACCGTCATTCAACGGTTGAAGAAACTATTTACACCAAAAATCTTTCCTTCGCGAAGGAGTATTTTCAAGAGAAAATCAAAGACTATTCAGCCATAGAGCGAGAGAAGCTATACACAAAGATAACGCAAAATTTGTTATTCAACGTGTTCACCATCCGCGAAGATGTTGACGTTTTCGTTACATTCGAAACGATGAACAATCGCGGTAAGCCGCTTTCAAATCTCGAACTTTTAAAAAACAGACTAATTTATCTATCCACGAAGTTCATTCCTAATCAAGATGGAGAACATTCACACGACAGGACAAAATTGCGTCGAACAATCAACGAATGCTGGAAATCAGCATATCATTATCTAGGTAAAAACAAAGCCCGCGTCCTCGACGACAATTTCTTTCTTCTTGTGCAATTTCTTATGTATTTCAATGTTGCGCTTCCAAGAACGGAACATGCACAGGCAAACAATTCCCTCGGACTATACAAATACAAACAAGAAGAAGGATATAAAGAATATCTTTTAGATGAATTTTTCACTGCCAGACGAGTTACGGATGCTTCCATCGAAAACCCATTATCCGTCGACGCGATCTATGCTTACGCAAAGGACATCAAAGACACAGTAAAGGTATATCACGAAATATTTAATCCCGAAGACAGCAAGCTAAGCGGTCAAGAAAAGATGCACCTTGAGCGCATTGGTCGGCTTCGAAACTACGACGTGATATTGCTTTTGACTGCAATGTACAAAAAGAAGCCACCACAAGCTCAACGTATCTCATTTCTCGAACAGCTAGAGCGGATGCTGTTTTTCCGCACCATTCGTTCTTACCATTTTCACAATATTGATCTCGAGGAAGATGGCGTATTATTCATTGCAGGAAAAAAGACTTTTGCCGAGATTGTAAAAAGCGTTTCTGACTGTACAGAGGAATTTATAAAATCAAAAGATTTCAAAGAGTCGATCGCCAATCTTGGTAAAGGTGGTGGATATTACGGATGGGCAGCTATTCGATATTTTATGTTCGAATATGAACAATATCTGAAATCACAGACAAAAACTAATCGAGACAAGCTATCGTGGGAGGATTTTAGAAAGGAAAATTTCAAATCTGACTACGTCAGCGTCGAACACATCTATCCGCAGCGTGCCGCACATGCATCGTGGAACGGTGCCTTCTCAAAATACAAAATTCCTCAACGGAACATTCTAAAAAATTCCATTGGTAATCTAGTTCCCCTGTCCATACCGAAAAATTCGTCCCTTGGAAACAGGCCATTCGTCGACAAAAAGGGATCGCGCGAACAAAAGGTCGGGTACAGCTACGGGTGCTACTCCGAAATTGAGGTTTCGCATGAAGACGAGTGGACTCCACACCACATACTTGCCCGTGGGCTACGGCTACTGAATTTTATGGAAGATCGATGGAAGGTCGATTTTGGTACGGATCGCAACAAAACAGATTTACTTGGCCTAGGTTTTCTTGATCCCACTAGAAAACTTAAGTTGCCCAAAAAATAATGCGATATCAAGCACTTTCGCCGCTATTCCACTAATGGGCAAGCGAGGCGCGCACGTGCGCACTCGCAGCCCCCAAATAGTCAGAGCTTTTGTACCTGCAGCATCAGCAGGATTTCGGTTTTGCTGGTCGACACCGTATGCCCCGCCATCCAGCGCGGCAGGAACGACAGGCCCGAGTTCGCATGCGTGTCCTGATCCTGCGTCAGCCCGCCGATGAGCAGCACATCACCATCAGCCAGGCTGAACGAGCTTTCTACCTTGCGTGTGTTCTTCGTAGGCGAGTTATTGACGCCGGTCGTCGTATTCACAAAGCTGCTGATTTCCTCGACGAGGTGCAGATCGATCGCATCGCGCTTGACGGTAGGTTTCACCTGGAAGATCACACCCGCATCCTGATACTCGACGCTCTGGACCGGCGCGGCCGTCGCACTGGGATACGACACGGAACCGATCACCGGCACCGACTCGCCCACGTTGAGACTGGCCGTGTCACCCGAGCGTACCCGCAGATTCGGGGACGTCAGCACCTTGAACCTCGAATCACTGTTGAGCGCTGCGAGCGCCGCGTTAAAGCCGCCCACAGACAGCCGGATTGCGTTGTCAGTGTCGCTCACACTCCCAACGTTCAACGAGCCGCCCACACGCCCGTCCAGCAGGCTCAGAGCAAGCTGGAATGCCGAATTGTTGTTACCGGTGTCCGTGACCTCGTACACCCATGCCCGTACCGACACGTTGCTAACCGGCGTGTCCAGCTCAGGCAGCAGCTTTTTGAGCATGGTCACTTCGCGGGACGAGCCGACGAACGTCAGCACGTCCGCCGACTGATCGACAATCCCCGCGGCTGACGTTGCCGGAACATCGCTTGCCACCTTCGCCCCTTCCGGCGCCGCAATCGATCGGTTCTGTGCGACACGACCTTTCACCATCGGCGCCACAATCCGCGACAGGTAATCGGCATCCCGGTACTTCGGCGCATACACGAACGTCTGCTGGTCGGCCTCATCCTTCGACAGCTTCGATTTTCCGATGTACGCCACACCGTCGCGATCCGTGACCGCGTAGCCGAGCGAATCGAGAAACGTTGACAGGAACGAGCGTACGTCGCCCTGCGTCCTGTCGAAGCGGAACGACACCGGCCGCTCATCGGCCAGCACGTCTGGATCAATCACGTACGGCGTTTGCAGCAGATCGGCATAGATTAGGTCGACCACCTGTGCCACCGGCACGAACCGCAGATCGATGCGTGAGCCGGTCAAGCGCGGCAACGCACCCATCGGAAACGACACCTTCGCGGCAGCAGCAGACGCAGCCTGAGGCAGGCCTGCAGGCAACGGCAGCATCCCGGCCGCACCCGTTGACACGTCAGCCGCATGAGCGCCCAGCGCAACACACAGCAGCAGCAATGCGGCTCGTCTCATTTCGTCACGCTCCCGAGCGGCGACGGTGCCGCAGCCTTCGTTGCACCTGACCATGTGGCAACACGCGAACCCTCGACGATGCCGATCATACTGATTCCACGCCCCCATGAACTCCGAAGGCGACTCGACGCGCAACCGGCCCGATGCATCCGCAAGCACGATCCACGAATGCCCGTCGTCGGTAACATCGCCGCCGCTCGTTTACAACAGCTTCGCGTCAAACAAAAATGCCGTTCAGTCGCTTAACTGAACGGCATTTGGCCCCACGGCCCGTTTTTCATTTGTAGCGAATTCAGTCCGCTCCTCCGCATGGGGCGCAGTCAAGCGCCGCTCTCTCTGCCAACCTGGTTCACTTCAACACAGTTCCGCCGCCTGCTTGTTCTTCACCGTGTTATCGAAGAACAGACGCTTTTCAGCCAGATAAGGCGCCGCCAGCCGATACGCCGAACCATTCCCATGCTCGTGGTGCGCCCACACGATGCCGGCGAGAACGTCGACGAATTGCAGCGACAGGCAATCCTTGCTTTCCCATGGTGTGGTCTGCAGCGTCGTGTCGCTGATCGATGCGAGTTCGGTGGAAAGGTACTGCTGAAGCCCGTGCGTGAATTCGACCTTCATTGACCTCTTGTCCGGAATCAGGCAGACCGACTCATGCTTGCACATGAGGTCGAGCAGGAGGCACTTCGACATGTAGTTGTATAGGCCATTCGGATTGCGCCGGAATGCACCGTTCACATTCTTCTTCTGCACGGTAATGGCCATGAAACGTATGTCTTGATGCTTCATGCGCATCTCGCGCAATCCCAGCGCAAAACGTTCACGTTCGCCGCTTGATAGCGCGATGGACTTCAACTCATTTTTCGCCGCGCGGCCCCGCTTTTTGTAAAGACCGCGAACGACTCGATTGAGTACGGGCTCCCGGCCGTCTGGAATGACGGTTGCAGCCAGTGTGAAGTATTGGCTCGACCCGCCGTGAAGATGCGGTTCGGTCAGCTTCCAGCCAAGACATCCACTTTCATCGAGATAGATCGTCACGCCCATAGGCTCAGAGAAAAAAATAGCCTCCCAAGAAAGGAGGCTATCGGATAGTGCGATACCCGGACCTGGCGTACCCCTAGTACGCTTACGATTGCAGGCGCCAATTATTCGCAGGCTGCCCGGGCATATTTAAATCGCAACGCCGCTACACATGCAGTTTGAACCATGACAAAAAGAATAGCAATCGGCGTAAGCAAAAAAATAGGTACTCCGATCGAGTCATTCGACATGACGATAGGAAATATCCATTATCGTGGCTTCAACGTTACTCATAATCTCATTTGTAAAATAAAAAATTAGGATTTCATAGAAATATCCAAATTCATCTTTTAAATCTTCCGGCACGCATGCGAACGCAACGCGAGCATGCGTCGCATGCATTGATCTGGCGGCCCTCCCGCCCCTGGGTAATTTTCTTCAATACATCCCCACCGCCGCTATATAACCTCTCGCCCGTGTCCCGATCCGATCCGGATCCGATCGACACAAAGCGCGCCGCAAGGCAACAACGTCTTCATTCGGCCATCCGGCGGACCGGGCAGTGAGGCAACACACCCTGTTCGAGGTTCTGGTCCGCCACGCGCGGATTGGCTGGTGCAGGACCCAAACGAGGGAAGGTCAGCATGAGTCAACAGGAATTCTCATCAAGGCAGCATGCTGTAGAAGCGCGTCGCTACCTGATTCCGGAAATGGAATATGGATACGATCATCCCGAGGTGATCTTCTGGACGCGGCATTTCGCCAGCGAGGCGCACAAGCGCAACGTCTTCGCCAACATCAAGGCGGCCTTGCAAAGCCAGCGCTCGCCGGTCGCCGCGCAGGCGCTGGCCACGGCCTGGTACGATTTCACGCGCTATGTGCCGACCTTCCTGACGCGCGCAGTCGCCCAGACCGGCGACCCGGAGCGGCAGCATCATCTGATTCAGATCGCCTACGACGAATTGGGCGGTCGCAACAAGGAGTTCATTCACTCGCAGCTTTTCCTGAAGGCGATCGAGACCATCGGCCTGAAGGTCGCGCCGAGGCACTCCGGCTCATCCATTCGCGAAGTCATTCAGGTGCTCGACGCGACGCTCGCGCATACCGATAGCGAGGCCGGCATTATCGGTTTGCTGCTGAGTTTCGAAATCATCGCCGAAGAGAACATCGAAATGCTATTCGATGGGTTGTGCTACAGCGATGATTGCGCAGCGGCGCTTTCGGACTCCGCGTTCTTCAAGGTCCATCGCCTCGACGAGTCGGAACATATCCGACACTCGGTCGCCAACTTTCTGCGGTTCTGCAATACGCCCGCCGAGCGCGCCGCATTCAAACAATCGTTCGACCAGGGCGTCGACTATTGGCGCCGCTTCTGGGATCAGTGCGCCTGTCTGATCACGCTCGAATCCGGTTCCCGCACGCACACGTGATGCATGCGTTCCTGCACCAACACAACAAGGCGTGCGCATGAAAACTGTCGTCTTCATTGAAACGAATTTCAGCGGTCTGGATGCGATCGCTTATTGCCGGCAGAACGGATACCGGTCCGTCCTCGTCACCGACAATTTCGAGCGCTTTCGCAAATGGTTTCCCGCGTCATCGCTCGCGAGGCTCGATCTGGTCGACAAGGTCATCCATGTGTCGAATTCAAACGATTTCGACCAGGTTGCGCGGGCGCTCAGAAAAGCGCTTGCTTCGATCGACGCGCTGCTGACTTTCGCGGAAATACGCACGCATATTGCCGCGCGTTTGTGCCGCGAGTTCGGTTTGCGCGGCGCCAATCCCGAGGCGATCGAACTCGCGCAGGACAAATACCGCTTCCGCCGGACGCTGCTGGCAAAGGGCGCGGACAGCGTCAAATGCAGAAGGATCGATAGCATCGAATTGCTGCCCGCGTTGCTGTCCGCAGCCGATGAGACGCTCGACTTCCCCTGCTTTGTGAAGCCGGTGCAAGGTCATTCGAGTATCGGCGCAATGCTGTGCCGCGACCGGTCGGAGGTTCCCGCCGTGGTGCAGTCGATGCGGCGGATTACCGAAGACTGGATTTCGCCGGCCTTCGTCGTCGAAGACTATCTGAGCGGCGAACTCGTCAGCGTCGAAATTCTGACCACGGGCGCGGGCCAGCATCAGATCGTCGGTATCGCGGATCGCGACGTGATCAACGCGGCGGTTGAAATCGGCGCGTCGTTCCCGCTGGTCGACGCGCATCGCGAAGCCGTCGAGCGCAAGGCCTGCGCAGCGCTCGATGCGATCGGCTACGACTTCGGCGCAAGCCATGTCGAGATTATCGTGACGCGCGACGGACCGCATCTGGTCGAGGTCAATACACGCGTCGGCGGCAGTGGCCATGCGCTGATGCTGGATCTGGCGACCTCGCGCTCGATCGTCGGCGACTGCATCGAACTGTGCCTCGGCACGCTGCAGTGTGCCGCAGGCACGAGCGCGAGCACGGCCGGCGCTACTGCTGACGCCGATTCCCGCTCGACCGGTCACCGCCTGTACCACCCGCAGCGCGGCGCTGCGTGGAAGTGCCTCGTGAGCCACATGAGCGGCACGCTGATCGCGCTGCCGACACTCGATGCAATCCGCGCGCAGCCCGGCGTGCATGAAGTCTGGCTGCACTGCGAACCCGGCGATCGGGTCGCCGACGTGAACTCCAACTTCAGCTGGATCGCACAGGTGATGTGTACCGGGCACGACCGGCAGGAGGCCAAACGCAACGCCGCGCGGGCCGTCGATTTCATCGCGGCGCAAACGACGATTGCATAAAGGTGCGGCGCGATGATCCAGCCTGATCGAGCCCGAGTCAATCTGCTGCTCAGTACCGCGGCGTTCACCGTGTCATCGGCCGGGTCGGTGCTGCTGCATATCTTGCTGGCCGTTTCCATCTATGCGAAGACCGGCTCCGGCCTGATGACCTCCGTCTTCGTGTCGCTGCAATGGCTGCCGGCGATGCTGGTGGTGCTGTTGCGCAGCGACTGGGAGGACGGCGCCGATCCGCGTTCACGCTGGTACCGGCTCGAACTGATCTCGGCCGCGCTGACCGTACCCGTTGCATTCGTTCCCGATGCCGCCGGCTACTGGCCGATCATCGTGATCCTGCTCGTGCGCGGCCTTGTGGACCAGGTGAACCGGATCAACAAGACGGTCGCCGCGCGCGTGCTGTTTCCACGCGCCAAAGCGACCCACTATGCGTCGTTTCTGCAATCGGGCTACCACTGTGGCATCGGCCTTGCCGCCATCGCCAGCGTGGCCGTGGCCGACCGGCTCGAGGTTCGCGCAATCGCGCTGCTCGATGCGCTGACTTTCGTCGCCGCCGCCGCACTTGTGTGGTTCACGCGTTGCATCGAGACGCCGGCCGCCGCGGCACGCCGTGCGCACAACCCGCTGCGCGCGCGCCTCGCCGAATACCGCGACGCGCTGGCGGGCGACCGGCGACTGCTCGTATGCGCGCTGCTGCCGCCGCTGACCGCGACATTCTTCCAGGGCACGTATAGCGTGTTGCAGCCGATCTTCCCGGTTCAGCGCTTCGGCCTCGGTCCGGCGGCCGTGTCGATGTCGTACGTGCTCGCGAGCGTGGGCATCGTGATCGGCTCGGCCGGTTTCTCGTTCTTCTGCAGAGAAACGCGGCTCTTCGAACAACCGTTCGTGAAGGTGCGACGCCTCGCGCTCACCTTGTCGGCGCTTGCCGCGCTGCTCTATATCGGCACCGCGGTCGGCGTGAGTCCCGCTGTCAGCGCGGCGCTTTTTCTCGCGATGATCGTCGTGTTCGAGTTCCTATGGATGATGGGCTACAGCGGCATGGTCGCGCTCGCGCCGCACGGCCGCCTCGGTTCGATATTCGGCATGTCGTTCGCACTCGGCTGCCTGCTCGCGAGCGTGCAGGCAGCGCTGGTCGGCGCACTGGTCGACCGTTTCACCGACCGCTTCGTCGAGGTGGTCAGCGTGTTGATGATGCTTTATCTGACGGTGGTCGTCTTCATCGCAGCGGGTCACCGGCAATCGGCGCGCGTGGTCTGAGCGCGCCGCAACCCACGGAGAAACAGATGGGCAATTGGATTCGCTCGCAGCTATGCGAATTGACCGAGTCAAATCTGGATTTGCTGCTGGACTTCCGGATTCCGGGAATCATCGTCGAGCGCTTCCTGCCGCTCGATGTCTGCACGCAAGTCGCGGCGCGCCTGCGCGAGATGGCATTCGGTCACTACGCGCACCTGAACGAGATTCCCGTGCATCACGTTGGCGTGTGTCACAACCAGTGGGCGCACGACGAAAAGTCGGTGTACTTCGGCAAGACACGCGCAGCACAGACGGAAATCGACCGCGTGTATGAAGGCCTCGGCATCGATCCGGTGCGCATGGTCGCGCAGGCGCTCGCCGCGCGCGCGAATCGCGAAGCGGATGTCTTCGAGGAGCCGGGCTTCGGCAAGTACTTCGCCGGCGCGTTCAGGCGTTTTCGCGGCCACGGCCGTCTGCATGTCGATCATGCGCCAAGCCATATCCGGCAGCCGTGGGCGGTGACGCAAATTCGCCGGCAACTGACCTGGAACCTCTACTACTGCATGCAAGGCCACGGCGGCGAACTGGTGATCTACGACACGATTCACACGCCGCACAACGAGCGTCGCAAAGTGCCGGGCGAATACTACTTTCCGTACGACGTGCTGGAACGTGATGACCGCTTGCGCGTGATGCCGGCGGTCGGCGATCTGATCATCTTCAACACGCAGAATTTCCACGAGATTTTCGGCACGCCCGACGGCGAGCGCATTTCGCAGACGTCGTTTATCGGGCTCAAACCGGACGGGAGCCTCGGCCTATGGTCGTGACGGCAAGGGTAGCGCTGCTACGTGGGCGGGTGCGTCGCACCGCGTGTTTGCTGGGCGTGCTCGCCGGCATGATCGGCGGCGGCACGGCGCACGCGTCGCCGGCCGATACGCTCGTCTATTGCTCGGAGGGCAGTCCCGAGTCGCTGAATCCGCAGCGGATGCTGTCGGGCACCGCGCGTAACGCGACGGCGACGACCATCTACGATCGACTCGTCGACTTCCGCCCGGGCACCACGGAAGTGGTGCCTGCTCTCGCCGAGCGCTGGTCGATTTCCGCCGACCAGAAAACCTACGTGTTCCACCTGCGGCGCGGCGTGAAGTTTCACCGGACCGCGTTTTTCACACCGGGCCGCGATTTCAACGCGGACGACGTGTTGTTCTCGTTGAATCGCCAATGGAAGATCGATCATCCCTACCATCGCGTCGGTGGCGGAAACTATCAGTACTTCCAGGGTATGGGCATGGACCAACTGATCGTGTCGGCC
This sequence comes from Paraburkholderia solisilvae, assembly GCF_902859875.1. Lineage (GTDB taxonomy): Bacteria > Pseudomonadota > Gammaproteobacteria > Burkholderiales > Burkholderiaceae > Paraburkholderia > Paraburkholderia solisilvae. The sequence goes on from NZ_CADIKF010000033.1 coordinate 72,100, forward strand.
GCGCGTGTCGATGCGTACACGGTGCGCATTGTCCTGTCGAGGCCCGACGCGCCGTTCCTCGCGGATCTCGCGATGCCGTTCATGTCGATCCTGTCAGCCGAATACGGAGCGCAGCTGCTTGCGCAGGGAAGGCCGGAAGACCTCGACAGCGAGCCGATCGGCACGGGCCCGTATGCGTTTCGCAGCTACCTGAAGGACAGTGTGATCCGCTACGATGCCCATCCGCAGTACTGGCGCGGCAAACCGGCCATCGCCCATCTTGTGTTCGCCATCACGCCCAACGCGAGCGTGCGGATGCAGAAGGTGCTGCGCGGCGAATGTCAGATCTCGGTCGCGCCGCCGCCGGCGGACTTGCCGGCGCTCCGTACGCAGAAAGGACTGGTGCTGCAGGCGCAGGACGGCCTGAACATCGGTTATCTCGCGATGAATGTCGAAAAGCCGCCGTTCAATCATGTGCTGGTGCGTCGTGCGGTCGCGCATGCATTGAACCGGCAGGCGTATATCGACGCGATCTTCGACGGCAATGCCAAACCGGCCATCAATCCGTATCCGCCGTCGCTATGGTCGTACACGGACCAGGTGCGCACCTATCCGTACGACCCCGCGAAGGCGCGCGAGCTGCTTGCCGAGGCGGGCTACAAGACGGGTTTCAGCACGACGCTGTGGACCTTGCCGGTGAGCCGCCCGTACAACCCGAACGGCCGCACGATGGGCGAGATGATGCAGGCCGATCTCGCGCGCGTCGGCATCAAGGTCGATCTCGTCACTTACGACTGGCCGACCTATCTGAACAAAATCCGGCGCGGCGAGCACGATATGGCTCAGTTGGGCTGGTCAGGCGATAACGGCGATCCCGACAATTTTCTGTACACGCTCTTCAGCTGCGATGCGGTGACGCGCGGTTCGAACAATGCGCGTTACTGCAGGCGCGATTTCAATGCGCTGATCACCGAGGCGCGCGCGACATCGGACATCCAGGTGCGCAGCCGTCTGTACGGCCGCGCGCTCGCGATGCTGGCGGATGACGAACCGATTGTGCCGCTCGCGCATGCGACGGTGTTTCGCCTGTTGAGCGCGAGGGTCAGCGGATATGTGATGAACCCGTTCGACATCGACTACTTCGCCGACCTGTCGCTGAACGATCTTTGAACTGCCAGATTGGACCAACCACGCGGATCAACCGCGCGGACCAACCATGTGGACGACCCGCGCGGTCACGTCCGGCATACGCGAACCTGAGGAGCAAGACTGAATGGCGTTGTTTATCGCAATGTGTGTCTTTTCACTGACGATGTCGATTTCGCCGGGACCGGTGAACATGGTGATCGTGTCGTCAGGCGCCAATCATGGCTTCCGGCGCACGATTCCGTTTGTGTCCGGCGCGACGATCGGCTTTACGCTGCTGCTGGTGGTCGTCGGCTTCTGGCTGCTGAAGCTGGTCCGTGCGTATCCGGTCTTTCTGATGTATCTGGAACTGGTCGGCGCGGCGTTGATCGTGTACGTCGGGTACAAGATCGCGTCCGCGTCGCCGGAAATCACCGTCGAAAAAGCGCGCACGCCCACCTTCGTCGAGGGCTTCCTGCTGCAATGGCTGAATCCGAAGGCGTGGATCGCGTGCGCGTCGGGGGCGGCACTGTTCTCGAGCCCGGACACCCACGCGACGCTGATCGCGTTTATCGCGGTGTACTTTCTGATCTGTTACCTGTCGCTGGCGGCGTGGGCCGTATTGGGCGAGCGCGTGGCCGTGCTGCTCAAAACCCGGCTGCGCATGCGCGTGTTCAATCTGACGATGGGCGGCATGCTGATCGCAACCGCGGGGTACCTCGCGTACTCGCAGCTCGCCCATCAGGCGATCTGACGCGCGCGGCGCGACGCCGCGTGGGGCGTTGATTCAGGGTTCAGCGTTCAGGCGCGCCGCCGGTATTGCCCCGGCGTGGCCGCCATGAACTGCCGGAACACGCGCTGCAAATGCGCCTGATCCGAGAACCCCGCCTCGATCGCAACCTCGGCGATGGTTCGCCCGCGTCTGAGTTGCACGCGGCAGTAGTCGACACGGCGGTCGATCAGATAGGTGTGCGGCGTCATGCCGTAGCAGCGTTTGAACGCACGAATCAGATAGGACGCGGACAGTTCCGCGGCCGCGCAAATCTCGTCGAGCTTGAGCGCATGCGTGCAGTTTTCGCGGATATATTCGGCGGCGCGCGCGAGCTTGTGATTGTGTTCGCTACATGGCTGCGGCGCTGGATTGAGCCATCGCTGTACTTCGCCAAAGAAGGTCAGCAGCGCGCAGTGCTTGCGCAGCGGGTCGACCGTGTGGCTCGTCAGCAGCGCGTGCAGCAGGTTGAAGCCGCCATACAGCTCGCGGCGCGTGCTCAGCGCGGTCGAAAACACGCGAAACTGAGCGTCGCGCGTCACGCCCAGTTGACGCTGCAACTCGGCGAGCCACGGCACGTCCACATACAGCATGCGGTATGACCACGCCTCGCGGTCGAGCGGATTGCACGCATGCACGTCGCCAGGATTGATCACCACCACGCTGCCCACCCCGATGCGTTCGCGCAGCCGCTCGTTGATATACGTGCAGCGCCCCTCGGTGACGACCCCGATCGAAAACACGTCGTGCGTATGTTTCGCGTAGCAGACGTTGCGGCCGTCGTGCACGGCGCGCGCCTCGACGAACGGCAGCGTGTCGTCGCGCCAGAAGCGCGGGACCATCGCGTCGGGCAACGTGGAAGGGGCGGCGTTCTCTTTCATCGCGGCGCAATCTGAAGTTGGGTTGTCGCTCCGGCGGCGGCGAGGCGGACGCGCAGTCGGGACGAAACGCAAAGTCTGAGTGAACGGGCAGGTTCGTGTCTATGCGAAAAGGCGGATTTTCCTTCGGTAAATTCCTGCTGCGCATTTTCGCTTATTGACGATCGGGTACGCATTCTGCTTTTACTTGATCACGTAATGGGTGAATCTCACGATGCCGTCTATAACCAGAACGAGCATAAGATATGCGTCGTTTGCTTTCCTCCGATATTTAGATTTCAGCGACTCATGACAACCCGCGACCGGAAAACCGCAGTGATCGTCGCTGGCGACGTCTCTCGTGCGTCGTCAGGCCAGATGCCATCGAATGACGCTGACGCATCGTTCAGAACGCTAGTCGAAGCCAACGATCACTGTGCGCTGGCGGTGCTTGACCGCGCGGGCATCGTGCTGGGCTGGAACGTCGCCGCGGCGCGGCTGACCGGTCATACGCGCGCGGCGGCGCTCGGGCAGCCGCTGTCGTTCCTGTACGCGGGCGCCGCGGCGCAGGGCGGCCTTGCCGCGGACGTGCTCGCCGGGCAGGACCTGAAGGCGGCGGCCTACCAGGGGCGCGTCGAGGGCGAGCGCCGCTTGCGGGGCAGCGACGGCAAGCCGGTGCATACCGGCATGTCGCTCAGCGCGGTGCGAGACGCCGGCGGGGCGCTGGCCGGCTTCAACTGCCTGTTCACGGCGCGTCACCGTGCGTCGGATGGCGACCCGCAACTGATCGACGCCGGCTCGGAACGTTTCGCGCAGATCGTCCAGGACATCCAGGACTATGCGATTTTCATGCTCGATCGCACGGGCCACGTGATGAGCTGGAATGCCGGCGCGCAGCATATCAAGGGCTACCGGCCCGACGAGATTATCGGGCGTCACTTCTCGACGTTTTATTCGGCAGAGGACAGGGCCGCGGCCAAGCCGGAACGCGAGCTGGCGCTGGCCGAACAGTACGGCCGGGTCGAAGACGAAGGCTGGCGCATCCGCAAGGACGGCACCCAATTCTGGGCGAATGTCGTGATCACCGCGTTGCGCGGCGCGGACGGGCGGGTGCGCGGCTTCGCGAAGGTCACCCGCGATCTGACCGCGCGGCGCGCGGAGGAAGAAAAGCTGCGGCAAAGCGAAGAGCGCTTCCGTCTGATGGTCGAATCGGTCAAGGACTACGCGATCTTCATGCTGGACCCGGACGGCAACGTGGCCACCTGGAACGCGGGCGCCATGCAGATCAAAGGCTATCTGCGCGAGGAAATCATCGGTCGCCCGATCTCGACCTTTTACAGCGCCGATGACAACGCCGCGCAGAAGCCGCAGCGCGAGCTGGAGATTGCCGCGAAGTTTGGCCGTATCGAAGACGAGGGCTGGCGCGTGCGCAAGGACGGCTCGATGTTCTGGGCGAACGTGGTGATTACCGCGGTGCGCGACAGCACCGGCCATCTGCTGGGTTTTGCGAAGGTCACGCGCGATATGAGCGAACGCAAGCGGCTCGAGGAACTGGAGGTATCGAGCCGTCGCATGAGCGAGTTTCTCGCGACGCTCGCGCACGAATTGCGCAACCCGCTTGCACCGGTGCGCAACGCGGTAAGCGCGATGCAGATCGCACCGAACACAGACCCTTTGCTGCGCCAGTGCCGCGACGTGATCGATCGCCAGATCGGCCATCTGACGCGCCTTGTCGAAGACCTGCTCGATATCGGACGCATCACGACCGGCAAGATCGAGCTGCGCCTCGCGCTGGTCGAGATGCAGGACGTCGTCGCGCGCAGCGTCGAGGCCGCGCGGCCGTTTACCGACGCGCGCGGGCAGACCATCAAGGTGGTGATGCCGGCTGCGCCGCTCGTGGTGCGCGGCGATCTGACCCGGCTCGTGCAGGTTCTGCAGAACCTGTTGAACAATGCGTCGAAGTTCTCGCCGAACGGCACGCAGATCTCGATTCACGTCGGCAGCGAGCGCCGCTCGATCGTCGTGCACGTGAAGGACCACGGGCGCGGCATTCCCGACAGCGCGATCGATTCGATCTTCGACCTGTTCGTGCAGGAGGGACATGCGCAGAATCCGACCGACACCGGCCTCGGCATCGGACTCACGCTGTGCCGCTCGCTCGTCGGCCTGCACGGCGGCGCGATCCAGGCGGCGAGCGCCGGGCGCGGACGGGGCAGCACCTTTACCGTGCGGCTGCCGCTCGCGCCGGGCACCGGCCACGATCACGACGATGCGCCGCCGCCCGCGCTGGTCCGCACGAATCGCGCGTCGCTGCGCGTGCTGGTCGTCGATGACAATCGCGATTCGGCGGACAGTCTTGCCGTGCTGCTCGAGATGAAAGGACATGACGCGCGCGTCGCCTATGACGGCGAGAGCGCGCTCTCGACGGCGAGGGCTTTCCTGCCGCAACTCGTGCTGACCGATCTGGCGATGCCGAATGTCGATGGCTTCGGTCTGTTGCGCGAGCTGCGCTCGAATCCGATGCTGTCGCTCACGCGCATCGTGGCGATGTCCGGTTTCGGCCAGATAAGCGACCGCGAACAATCGCTTGCCGCGGGCTTCGATGCGCACCTCGTGAAGCCGCTGGAAATCGCAGTACTGAACGAATTGCTCGATAGCGTGGCGCGCCCCGGGGCGAATCTTTGACCACGCCTATTCCGTAGGGAATTAAAAATTCTGTATGAAATAGAATCGCCTTTAACAATAAACAACATTCAAAAATCATGAGATAGGTGAAAACGCGCGCACATCTGGAAAACTTTGTAATCGTCTGCCGTTTCGGCCGAAGAATCCCTTTACTAACGGGTACTTTCTGCCTAGCATTAAGTTGCAATTTTTTCCTGAATCAATCGAAAATCGAATTAAATGCTCTGCGCTATCGCATTGGCTGTGATAGCGAACGTTCCCGTGATGTGCGCTGCATTGCCGCACGTCCCATCAAAGCCCGTTCCCAAGTTAAGCGCAATCAGAACAAGTTGTTGAAGTCGTCAGTGTTTCGAACGATCGACGCGCGTCACTCGGCCGTCCGGCAACTGCATGGCTCATGCTCCCGCCGGCATCACGCGTCGTCGACAGGCAGGCCAGTCAGGTTGTCTTGTGCGAGCGTCGACGAGGAACGTAAGCCATGAACATCGCCATCTTTGCCGTCGCGCGCGCGGTCGCCGCGCGTCTCAAGCGGTGGTTGGCCCCGTCGTGGGCCGCGCCGCGGCACGCTCAGCCGTGGTCTGTGCGCCTTGCCCCCTCTCTTGCCACGCTGCCCGACTGGCAGCCCGATTGGCAGCCCGACCGGCCGCAAGACATGGCGTCCAACCTGGCCGCGCCCCTTCTGCATGTTTCGTCAATTGCCGAGCTCAAGCGAAAAGGGCAGCCGGGCGACGCGTTGCGTACCACCGCGCGCATCGGCCGGCTCGCGCGCGCGTGGCGGGCGCTGCTCGGGCGCGACGCGGCAAACGATGAGCGGGAGGAGCCCGACGCATTCGCGGCGCTCGAAGACGCGCCGGTCGCGGCAATCGTCGTGGACCGGCAAGGGCGGATCATGCGCGCGAACGCGCAGGCCGAGCGGCTGTTCCAGTATCGCCGGTCCGATCTCGCCGGACTGTCTGCGGATCTGCTCGTGCCGCATCTGCTGGGCGCGGCACATGCGCATCCCGATGCGCTGCACCTGGCAGCGCATCCGCGTGCGCACGAAGCCGCGCGCGTCCGCGAGATCCGGGCGAAACGCCGCGACGGCAGCGTGTTTCCGGCCGAAGTTGCGGCGCGCGAATTCCGCCATGGCGGCTGCGTGGCGACGCTTGCCTTCGTGACCGACCACACCGAACGCCAGGAGCTGAAGCGCGACCGGCAGGAGCTCGCGCATCTGACGCGTGTGTCGACGCTCGGCGAGCTGGCCGGGTCGCTCGCGCACGAGCTGAACCAGCCGCTCACCGCGATCCTCAGCAACGTGCAGGCCGCGCAGCGTTTTATCGATCTCGATCCGGCCGAGCTCGACGAGGTCCGCGAAATCCTGAAGGACATCGTCGACGACAGCTGCCGCGCGAGCGAAGTGATTCGCCGCATCCGTGCGCTCGTGAAGAAAGACGAACTGGAACTCGTGCGGCTCGATCCCGGCAGCGTGTTGCGCGATGTCGTGCAGCTCGTGCATAGCGATGCGATCGTGCGCGGCGTGCATCTGTCGCTGGATATCGACGACGATTTGCCGTCCGTGTGCGGCGACCGCATCCAGTTGCAACAGGTCGTGCTCAATCTGCTGATCAACGCATTCGATGCCGTGAGCGATTGCGATGCGCTCGAGCGTGTCGTGATCGCGTTCGCGGGACTCGATCGCGACGGCAACGTGCGGGTGGCGATTCGCGATCGCGGACCGGGCGTCGCCGCGGATCATCTCGAGCGGATCTTCAGGCCATTCGTCACGTCGAAGGCGCATGGCCTGGGCCTCGGGCTGTCGATCAGCCGTTCGATTGTCGAGATGCATCGCGGCCGGCTGTGGGCCGAAAACAATACCGACAAGGGCATGACGTTCTACGTCGTATTGCCGCCATGGAGCGGGCCGGAAACGGCACGATGATCAAGATGACGAACGAATGCAACGCAACCGTGTATGTGGTCGACGACGAGTCTTCCGTGCGCCGCGCGCTCTCACGGCTGATCCACTCGGCGGGCTATCGGGTCGACGCCTACGGCGCCGCCCGCGAGTTTCTCGCGCATATGGCGGCGCGCTCGTCCGGTGCGGATCCGGCGCACGGCAATGGACCCGCTTGCGTCGTGCTCGACGTGCAGATGCCCGAACTGAGCGGCCTCGAATTGCAGCGCGAACTGCCGGCATCGCTGCCGATCGTTTTTCTGACCGGCCATGGCGATATCGCGATGACGGTCGGCGCACTGAAGGCCGGCGCCGCGGATTTTCTGACCAAGCCGGTGCGCGATGCCGACCTGTTGCGCGCGATCGATCAGGCACTCTCGCGTTCCGAGGACGCATTGCTGCGTCTGCGCGAGCTGCATGAATTGAAGAGCCGCGTCGAGCGCCTGACGCCGCGCGAGCGCGAAGTCATGGAGCTCGTCGTAATGGGCCGCCTGAACAAGCAGGTGGCCTGCGAGCTCGGCACCGTGGAGAAAACGGTGAAGGCGCATCGCGCGCGCGTGATGCAGAAGATGGAAGCGAATTCGCTGGCCGAACTGGTGCGTATCGCGGACAAGGTCGCACGAGCCGGCGTCACGTTCGAACAGCCCCGGCACGACTGACGGCGCTGCGAACGCGCAGACCCGCGGCGTGCAGTGCGTGATCGTGCTGGCGAGACGAGACGCGTGCCGCCGGCGCGTGTGCCTCTCATCACGCCTCTATCTGCGCCACTCGCTGTACGGGACCAAGGTCCAATATCAAAGCGGCGCGCCGTCTCATAGTCTATTGCTGGGAACGCATTTGCAGACTGTTGCATAAGCGTTGCCGGTCACCGGACTATTCAAATGGGCACTGCCAAACCATTCGTTGTAGTGGTTGACGACGATGCATCGGTGGGCCGGGCGATCAAACGATTGTTGCGCTCCGTCGGGATCGTGGCTGACACGTTCGCGAGCGGCGACGAATTCCTGGACACCTTGTCGTCCATGCCCTCGTATCGCCCCGGCTGCGTGATTCTCGACGTGCAGATGCCCGGTTCGAACGGACTCGAGGTCCAGCGACGGCTGGCGGGGCATGCTTTGCCAGTCATTTTCATCACTGCGCATGACGACGCCGGCGTGCGCGACGAAGCGCTTGCGGCCGGCGCGGTCGCGTATCTGCGCAAGCCGTTCAACGACGCGCTCTTTATTCGCACCGTGTGCGCCGCGCTGAAAATCGAAGCGCCGCGCTAGCGCAGGCGTTGCGCGCATCCGCGCTATTGGACCAAGGTCCAATTGTCTTTGAAGGGGTGCGCTTCCAATATTGACAGCATCGGACTTGCCCTCTGCGGGACGGCAAGCGTCGAGGCGCGCCCGTGCACGGCATAACGGGCGCAGCCCAATCCATTTCAATGAACATCCCGTGTCTGATTCAATGAGCGTAACGATCAGGTGGAGCAAACAGAATGAATCGATCGTTTGAGCGCGACCTGTTGCTGTCGCGCGCCGTGACGAGGGGCCGGCGCGCACGCTGGTGGCTGCCGCTTGCGGCTGCGGTGTTGCTGCTCGGCGGCTGCAAGAAGCCGCCGGCGGAAGCGCAGCGCCCGCCGGTCGACGTCACGATCGTCACGGTCGAACAGAAAGCGACGCCAGTCGATTTCGATTTCACCGCGCAAACGGAAAGCTCGCGTGCAGTCGAGATTCGCGCACGTGTCGAAGGCTTCCTCGACAAGCGGATGTACACCGAAGGCTCGCTTGTGAAACCGGGGCAGACCATGTTCATCATGGACCGCAAGCCGTTCGAAGCCGCGCTGCAAACGGCCAAAGGCGAGCTCGCGCAGCAGCAGGCGCGGCTCACGGTCACCAAGGCGAATCTCGCGCGCGTGGTGCCGCTTGCCGCGCAAAACGCGTTGAGCAAGAAGGATCTCGACGACGCGGTCGGCAACGAGAAGGAAGCAGAAGCCGCGGTGATCGCCGCCAAAGGGCAGGTGCAGACCGCCGAGCTCAACCTGAGCTATACGATCATCAAGTCGCCGCTGCTCGGGTTGTCGAGCTTCGCGCGTCAGCAGGAAGGCAGCTACGTGACGCCGACCCAGGGCGGTCTGCTGACCTACGTGTATCAGCTCGATCCGATGTGGGTGAATTTCAGCATCTCCGAAAACGAGTTGCTGCGCTATCGCGAGCAGATCGCGAAAGGTCAATTGCGCTTCCCGCCGGAAAACAAGTTCGACGTGACGGTGATCCAGGCCGATGGGTCGACCTATCCGGAGCAAGGCCGTATCGACTTCACGAACCCGGCGTTCAGTTCGGAAACCGGCACGTTCCTCGTGCGCGCGGTCTTCGCCAATCCGCAGGGCACCTTGCGTCCCGGGCAGTTCGTGCGTGCGCGCGTGTCCGGCGCGGTGCGGCCGAACGCGATCCTCGTGCCGCAGCGCGCGGTGCTGCAAGGTTCGAAGAGCCACTTCGTGTGGGTGATCGATAACGAGTCGAAGCCGCGTCAGCGGGTGGTCGAGGTCGGCGACTGGCACGGCGACGACTGGTTTATCACGCAAGGTTTGCGCACCGGCGAACGCGTGATCGTCGACGGTGCGATTCGCGTGACCGCGGACTCGCAGGTCAAGGTCGTGGGCACGGCGACGCCCGGCCCGCCGACGGATGGCGCCGCGGAGAAACCGGCGGCCAGTGCGCCCGCGTCGGCTGCGGGCGCAAGCCTGTTGCCGCACGAGAGGCTGCATGAAGGGCTGCATGAAGGGCTGCATGACGCACCGCACGCGCTGCAGCTCGCGCAACAGCGCGCGGACGACGGCGCGGGTAATCACGCAGAGCGCCGCGCGGGCAGCAGCGCAGACAGGCGCGCGGGCAATACCGTAGCCGACAGCGTGATCAGGTGAGCGAGCCGAGCCGATGAACATCTCCCACTTTTGCATCGACCGCCCGATCTTCGCATCGGTTATTTCGATCATCATCACGCTCGGCGGCGCACTCACGATGCTCTCGCTGCCGATTGCGCAATATCCGGACATCACGCCGCCGCAGATCACCGTCACCGCGACTTATCCGGGCGCAAGCGCGGACGTGGTCGCGAACAATGTCGCCGCGCCGATCGAGCAGCAGGTCAACGGCGCGGACAACATGATTTACATGAGCTCGTCGAGCTCGTCGACCGGCAACCTGACGATCAACGCGTACTTCGAGATCGGCACGAACCCGGAGCTCGCGCAGGTCGACGTGCAGAACCGCGTGAATCTCGCGCTGCCGCAATTGCCGCAGTCCGTGCAGGCGCAGGGCGTGTCGGTACAGAAGAAGTCACAAGCGTTCATGATGGTGATCGCGATCTATTCGCCGACCGAGCGCTACGACTCCACCTATATCGCGAACTACGCGAACATCTATGTGCTCGACGCGTTAAAGCGTATCCCGGGCGCGAACCAGTCGAGCATCTTCGGCACACCGGATTACGCGATGCGCATCTGGCTGCGGCCGGACCGCATGGCGCAACTGGGCATCACCGCGTCCGACGTGCAGACCGCGGTGGCCAACCAGAACCAGCAGTACGCGGTCGGCCGTCTCGGGCAGTCGCCGACCGGCGGCGCGGTCGAACAGTCGTTCGCGGTCACCACCACCGGGCGCCTCACGGAGCCGTCCGAGTTCGAGAACATCATCATCCGCGCGCAAAGCGGCGGCGCGGCGATCGTGCGTCTGAAAGACATCGGCCGCGCGGAACTCGGGCAGAAGGATTATTCGATCCGCAGCAAGTTCCAGGGCAAGCCCGCCACCGTGATCGCGGTTTATCAGCAGCCGGGGGCGAATGCGCTCGACGTGTCGAAGGCGGTGCGCAAGACGCTCGAGGAGATGAAGAAGACCTTCCCGGAAGGGATCGACTACAAGATTGCGATGGATACGACCGAGTTCACGCGCGCGTCGATCTCGGATGTGGTCCACACGTTCTTCGAGGCGGTCGTGCTGGTGGTGATCGTCGTGTTCGTGTTCCTGCAGAACCTGCGCGCGACGTTGATTCCGGTGATCGCGGTGCCGGTGTCGATCGTCGGCACGTTCATGGGGATGGCCGCGCTCGGCTTCTCGATCAATATGCTCACGCTGTTCGGCATGGTGCTCGCGATCGGTATCGTGGTGGACGATGCGATCGTCGTGATCGAAAACGTCGAGCGCAACATGACCGTGCACAAGCTCGACCCGAAGACCGCCGCCAAGCAGGCGATGGATGAAGTGGCGGGCCCGGTGGTCGCGATCGTGCTGGTGCTGTGCGCGGTGTTCGTGCCGGTGGCGTTTATCAGCGGCATTACCGGCCAGATGTACAAGCAGTTCGCGATCACGATTGCGATTTCGGTGGTGATCTCCGGACTCGTCGCGTTGACGCTGTCGCCGGCGCTCGCCGCGCTGCTGCTCAAGCCCGGCCACGGCGAAAAGCGCGGCTTCTTCCGCTGGTTCGACCGGCAGTTCGCGCGGATGACGGCCGGCTACACGCGCGCGGTTCAACTGATAATCAAACGCTTCGCGATCGGCCTGTTGATCTTTCTCGGCATGATCGCGCTCGCGGTCTGGATGATGCGCACGATTCCAGGCGCGTTCCTGCCGCCCGAGGACCAGGGCTACCTGCTTGGCGCGGTGATCATGCCCGATGCGGCGAGCCTCGATCGCACCGGCGACGTGTCGCAGCACGTGACCGACTATTTCATGAAGGAGCCTGCGGTCGACAGCGTGACCATCGTCGACGGCTACAGCCTGCTCGACAGCCAGACGAAGAACAATGCGTCGACCTTCTTCGTCGGCTTCAAGAGTTTCGATGAGCGCTACAAGTCGGCGAACATCCGCACGCAGAATGCGCGCGCGGTGATCGTCAACGCGTACAAGGCGCTGTCGCAGGTGAAGGAGGGGATTATCGTGCCGCTGAATCCGCCGTCGATTCCAGGCCTCGGCACGACCGGCGGCACGGAAGTGTGGATTCAGAGCCTCGGCGATGCGTCAGTGGCGCAGTATGCGGCGATCGTCGACGAGTTCGTCGAGAAGGCGAAGCAACGGCCTGAGCTTTCCGGCGTCACGTCGACCTTCAATGCATCGTCGCAACAATTGCTGGTGAATGTCGACCGTGACAAGGCAACGACGCTTGGCGTGCCCGTCGAGGCGGTCTATAGCGCGATGCAAACGATGTTCGGCTCGCTGTACGTGTCGCAGTTCAATCGCAATAGCCGCCTGTGGCAGGTGATCCTGCAGGCCGAGCCGACCTATCGTCTGAAGCCCGAAGATCTCACGCAGGTGTTCGTACGCAGCAGCAGCAACGAAATGGTGCCGTTGAAATCCGTCGTCACCTACAAGTACGTGACCGGTCCTGACCTGATCACGCGCTTTAACAACTACCCGGCCGTCAAGATCACGACCAATGCGGCGCCGGGCTACAGTTCAGGGCAGGTGATTCAGGCGCTCGAGGAAATCGGCGCGCAGATGCCGCAGGGCTACGCGCTCGCGTGGAGCGGTGAAGCGTATGAAGCGAAGCAGGCGGGCGGCGCCTCGGGGCTCGTGTTCGCGTTCGGCATCGTGATGGTGTTCCTGATCCTTGCCGCACAGTACGAGAAGTGGAACCTGCCGTTCGGCGTGCTGATGGCGGTGCCGTTCGCGCTGTTCGGCGCGCTGCTCGCGATCCTGCTGCGCGGGCTCAACAACGACGTGTACTTCCAGATCGGCCTGACGATGCTGGTTGCGCTCGCCGCGAAGAATGCGATTCTGATCTTCGAGTTCGCGGTGTTGAACCGCCAGAGCGGCAAGTCCGTTTTCGATGCGACGATGATCGCGGCGGAAGAGCGTCTGCGGCCGATCGTGATGACCTCGCTCGCGTTCATTCTCGGCTGCGTGCCGCTTGCGATCGCCACCGGCGCATCGGCCAACAGCCGGCATTCGATCGGTACCGGCGTGATCGGCGGGATGCTCGGCGCGACCGCGATCGCGGTGTTCTTTATCCCGATGTTCTACTACGTGCTCGAGACGCTGTCCGACAAGCGCAAGGGCAAGAAGAAGGCTGGTGCGGCCGGCGGCGATGCGCCGCCGCCGGGTCCCACGTCCGGCACGCATGGCGGACCGTCGGCAGGCGGCGGCCCGGCGGC
>NZ_CADIKF010000034.1 GCF_902859875.1 Paraburkholderia solisilvae
GGCGGCACCGCGCCGCCGCCGGGCACGGCGCCTGCCGCACCTGCGGCCGCGCCGTCCTGATCGTAGTTCGGCGGCGGGGCGCCTTCGCCATAGTTCGGCAGCGCGCCGCTGGTGCCGCCGGTCAGCAGATATTGGCGACGCTGCAGATAAGCGTTGCGCACGAACGAATACTTGTCGAGCGCGGCGCCTTCCAGCACGTCGCTCGCGCTCAGCAGGTTCGCGCGCGTGTTGATCAGGTTCACGCCCCACAGGCTCCAGCTGACCGCGTCCGAATCGATATACGTGATCGGACTCGCAAAGTAGTTGCCGATGTACCCGACCGCATCGCGCACCGTGCTCGGGCCGAACAGCGGCAGCACGAGGTACGGACCTGCCGGCACGCCATAGTGGCCGAGCGTCAGCCCGAGGTCGTTGTCGTGCTTCGGCAGCTTCGCGATCGTCGCGACGTCGAACAGGCCGCCGACGCCGAATACCGTGTTGATCACGATCCGCATGATGTCGCCGACGCCGTCAGCGATCTTCAGCTGCAGCAGGTTGTTCGCCGCGATATAGACGTCGCCGATATTCGAGAAGAAGTTCGTCACGCTGTCGCGCACCGGCTGCGGCGTGATCTTCACGTAGCCCTGCGCGACCGGCTTGAGCGCGTACTGGTCGATCTTGTCGTTGAACGTAAACACGCTGCGGTTGAGGCCTTCCCACGGATCCGCCTTGTTCGGCGTCTGCACGGTGGAACAGCCGGCAAGGGCCGCGGCGGCAAGCGCGATCATCGCAACGCGCTGGGGTTTGATCTGCACTCTTGTTCTCCTTATTGCGCCGCGCCCGAAGCGGGTTGAGCCGGGGCGGCCGTGGCCGGAGCGGCAGACGCCGCCGGCTTCGACGCGCCCGAATCGGCGGCCTTGCTATACAGGAACTGTCCGATCAGGTTCTCGAGCACGATCGCGGACTGCGTCATGGCGATCGTGTCGCCAGCCTTCAGCATGTCCGTGTCGCCGCCCGGCTCGAGCCCGATATATTGCTCACCGAGGAGCCCCGACGTGAGGATTTTCGCGGAGCTGTCTTTCGGAAACTGGTACTGCTTGTCGATGTCGATCGTGACCAGCGCCTGGTACGCGTTGCTGTCGAAACCGATCGACGCGACGCGGCCCACCGTCACGCCCGCGCTCTTCACCGGCGCGCGCGGCTTGAGGCCGCCGATATTGTCGAATTTCAGCTTGACCGGGTAGGTCGACTGGAACGACAGCGAACTCATGTTGCCGGCCTTCAGCGCGAGAAACAGCAGCGCAACGAAGCCCAGCACCACGAACAGGCCGACCCAGAAGTCGAGAGCAGTCTTTTTCATCGTCATCCCAAATTGAATCTTGCCGCACCGGCGCGCCGCGCAACGCGCGCGCACCCGGCGCGCGCCATCCGGCACACCGCGCGACCTAACTGAACATCAGTGCGGTCAGCAGGAAATCGAGGCCGAGTACTGCAAGCGATGCGTAAACGACCGTTTTCGTCGTCGCACGCGACACGCCTTCAGGTGTCGCCTTCGCTTCGTAGCCCTGGAAAAGCGCGATGAACGTCACCGCAAAACCAAACACAATGCTCTTGATCACGCCGTTGCCGACGTCGCGCCACACGTCGACACCGCCTTGCATCTGCGACCAGAACGCGCCCGCGTCGACGCCGATCAGCAGCACGCCCACCACGTAGCCGCCGAAGATGCCCACCGCGCTGAAAATGGCGGCGAGGATCGGCATCGCGATGATGCCCGCCCACATGCGCGGCGCAACGACGACCTTCACCGGATCGACCGCCATCATCTCCATCGCGGTCAGCTGCTCGCCGGCCTTCATCAGGCCGATTTCGGCGGTGAGCGACGTACCGGCGCGCCCGGCGAACAGCAGCGCGGTCACCACCGGCCCGAGTTCGCGCACGAGCGACAGCGCGACCAGCAGGCCGAGTGCCTGCTCGGAGCCGTAACGGTTCAGCGTGTAGTAACCCTGCAGCCCCAGCACGAAGCCGACGAACAGGCCCGACACCGCGATGATGACCAGCGAATAGTTACCGACAAAATGAATCTGCTTTGTGACAAGCCGGGGACGGCGCAGCAACGGAAAAAATTCGAGCACGAGGCGCACGAACAGGCGCGTCGCGTAACCGGCGGTGCCGAGGCCGCCCAGAACGGATCGTCCGATTGCCGAGATCATGAGCGCGCTCCGCCCTTATGGCCGTCATCAAGGCCGAAGTCCGCCGCCAGCGACGTGCTGCCCGGATAGTGAAACTTGAACGGACCGTCCGGCGCGCCGTCGATAAACTGCCGCACGACCGGGTCCGTCGACGCGCGCAATTCGGCCGGCGTGCCTTGCGCATGCACGCCGCCGTTCGCGAGGAAGTACACGTAGTCCGCGATCGCGAACGACTCCGGCACATCGTGCGTGACGAGAATCGACGTCGCATTGAGCGCCTGGTTCAGCGTGCGGATCAGATTCGCGGTGATGCCGAGGGAAATCGGGTCGAGGCCGGCGAACGGCTCGTCGTACATGATCAGTTCCGGATCGAGCGCAATCGCGCGGGCGAGCGCCACGCGCCGCGCCATGCCGCCGGAAATCTCCGATGGCGCCAGATCGCGCGCGCCGCGCAGGCCGACCGCGTTGAGCTTCATCAGCACGAGGTCGCGAATCAGGTCTTCCGGGAGATCGGTGTGCTCGCGTAGCGCGAATGCGACATTTTCGAACACCGACATGTCGGTGAAGAGCGCACCGAACTGAAACAGCATGCCCATCCGGCGGCGCAGCGCATACAGGCCGTCGCGCGTCTGCGCGCCGATATCCTCGCCGTGAAACAGCACCTGGCCGCGCCGCGCGCGTTCGAGGCCGCCGATCAGGCGCAGCACCGTCGTCTTGCCACACCCGGAGCCGCCCATGACCGCCACCACCTGACCGCGTCCGAAGCGCAGATTCAGGTTCGACAGAACGAGCCGCCCGCTGTTGTAACCGAAGTCGACGTCGCGCAGCTCGAGAAGGGTCTCGGGAGAAGAAGGCAACTCTGACAGTCCTTTTACACGGAAGGCGAATTATAGGGCCATCGTGAATTTGCTGCCGCGATGCATTCTGTCCCTTTACGCAATCTGACGTTTACTTTTCGAAAGACCTTTGAAGGGCGGCAGTGGCGGCCGCGGGGTCGGCGGCTTCGGTGACCGCGCGCACCAGCGCCGCGCTGCGCGCACCGGTCGCGAGCACGTCCGGCAGCACGTCGGCGCTGATACCGCCGATCGCGACGAGCGGCACCACGCCGTCGAGCAGCCGCACATAGCGCGCGAGCCGCGCGAGGCCTTGTGGCGCGGTCGGCATCACCTTGGTGGTGGTCGGGAACACGGCGCCGAGCGCGAGGTAGCTCGGCCGGAAATGCAGTGCGGTCAGCATTTCGTAATAGCCGTGCGTCGACAGGCCGAGGCGCAGGCCCGCTGCCGCGATCGCGTGGAGATCCGCGGTATGCACGTCTTCCTGGCCGAGGTGGACGCCGTATGCGTGGGCGTCGATGGCCGCCTGCCAGTGGTCGTTGATAAAGACACGCGCGTCGTGCTTGTGCCCGGCCGCGACCGAGCGCGCAATTTCGCTCGCGAGTTCGGCCGCGAGTGAGTCACCGCCGCCGGCCGTCTTGCGACGCAGCTGGATTGTCTTCACTCCGAAGCCGGCCACCCGCTCGACCCATTCGGCGCTCGGCAGCACCGGGTACAAGCCCAGATCGTGCGGACACGGCGCGAACGGCTGCGACGGCGCTGCCGGCAAGCCAACCACGCGCGGGAAACGCGCGAGATCGGTCGGCCACGCGTCGTCGCCGTGCTTTTCGTCGCCGCGCTTTTCGTCGCCGTCTCGCCACGCGAGCGCGAGCACCAATGCGTCGTGCGGCGCGAAACCGCAGTCGAGGAATGCGGCGAGCGCGGCGATCCAGTCTTCGGCCAACTGGCCTTCCAGCGCATAGCGCTCGCCGCCGAGATGCAAGGTCGCGCCGCGCTGGTCCGCTTCGATCACGCCGGCGCCTTGCACCTGCCAGCGCGCGATGTGCTCGTGTTGATGCTGCTCATCGGCGATCACGATCAGATCGCCGCCATTCGGCGCATCCGGCGGCGTCAGGCAGATGCGCCACGGCGCGTGCGTCGGCGGCCAGTCGCCAAGGCGCGCGCGAATCCGCTCGGCCGCCTCGGTCAGTTCATCGGCGGGCGGCCAGAAGAGGTCGCGGCCCGCGAGCTTCAGCGTCCCGGTCATGCTGCGGCACTCCCGTCCTGATGCCAGAACGGCATGCCGACCACTGGTGTGCTCGCATGCGCGGCTTCGCGCTCGGCCATCGGACCGGCGAGATACGCGGTGCGGCCGGCCTCGACGCCGAGCGCAAACGCACGCGCCATCGTCTCCGGATGCGTGGCCTGCGAGACCGCCGTGTTCAGCAGCACGCCGTCGAAGCCCCACTCCATCACCTGGCTCGCGTGCGACGGCACGCCGAGTCCGGCATCGACGATCAGCGGCACGTCGGGCAGCCGCTCGCGCAGCACGCGCAGTCCGTAAGGATTGACCAGCCCCTTGCCGGTGCCGATCGGCGCGCCCCATGGCATCAACGCCTCGCAACCGGCATCGAGCAGACGCCGGCCGATCACCAGATCTTCGGTGCAGTACGGCAGCACCTTGAAGCCTTCCTTCACGAGCCTGGCGGCCGCTTCGATCAGGCCGACCGGGTCGGGCTGCAGCGTGTAGTCGTCGCCGATCAGTTCGAGCTTGATCCAGTCGGTTTCGAATACCTCGCGCGCCATCTGCGCGGTGGTGATGACCTCGCCGACGCTCTGGCAGCCGGCCGTGTTCGGCAGGAGCGGCACCGCGTGGCGCTTGAGCAGATCGAAGAAGCCCGCCTGCGCGCCGGCTTCGTTCATCTGCCGGCGCAGCGCGACGGTGACCATGCCCGGACGTGCGGCCGCGATCGAATCGGACAGCGATTGCAGCGACGGATAGCGCGACGTGCCGAGCAGCACGCGGCTTGCGAAAGTCTCGCCGTACAGCGTGAGCGCGTCGGCGGGCGCGGCATGAGTGGAAGTCATCGGTCAGTCCTTGCCTGTGGCGGTTGCCTTGGGTCTTTGCCCGGTGTCGGTTGAAGAGCGGCGGGGGCGTGCTGAGGCCGGGTGGTCTAGCCGCCCGCGACCGGATGCACGACGTCGAGCCGGTCGCCCGCATTCAGCGCGCGCGCCGCATGCTGCTTGCGCGCGACGAAATCGCCGTTGAGCGCCACGGCGAACGGCGGCTGAGCGCCGAACGCGGCGAGCGCATCGGCGACGGTCGCACCGTCGGGCAACGTCAGCGGCTTCTGGTTGATCTGGATGTCCATGATGGCTTTGAATCTGTCTCTGTCTGGTTCGCGAATCTACGTTCGAATCTGCATTGCGGGCCGCGGGTCATGATGAAGGCCCGGTTCAAGCCGGCTCGCGCACGGTATCGCGCGGGTTCCGATGGTCGAGATGGAACAGCTCGTTCCAGCGCGCGCCCTGCTTCCAGTTCGTGAAAGCATCCGCATCGGCAAGCTTGTTGTCGGCGAGCGCGAGCGCGAAGCGCACCGCTTCGTCCGCGACCTCGGGCGCGATCATGTAGCCGTGCCGATACAGGCCATTCACGCGCAGCGTCTGCGCACCGTCCCACACGAGCGCCGGACGATGGTCGGGCAAGGTCGGCCGGCACTGCGCGTTCAGTTCGAGAATGCGTGCCTCGCCGAAGCCCGGATGCACGGAAAACGCGGCGCTCAGCAACTCGAGCGCGGAACGCACGCTGACCGGCGACATGTCCTCGCCTTCCACCTCGGTTGCGCCGATCACATACAGGTCGTTCTGCTTCGGCGCGACGTACAGCGGGTAGCGCGGGTGCAGCAGCCGCACCGGACGCGCAAGTCCGATGCCCGGCGCGTGCACGCGCGCGACCTCGCCGCGAATGCCGCGCAGCGTCGGCAGCACCGGCTTCGCGCCCAGACCGCGGCAATCGATCGTCACGTGCGCGGCGGGCAATGCGTGGTCGTCGACCGGCGTGTTCCAGTGCGTCTCCACGCCGCGCTCGACGAGGCCCGCGGCCAATGCGGCGAGCACCTGGCGGTTGTCGAGCTGGCCTTCATGCGGCAGCAGCCAGCCTTGCGTAAAGCGGCCGGCAAGCGCCGGTTCCGCCGCGTTGATCTGCGCGCCGGACAACGCGAGCAGACCGCCGTCGAGCAGTTCGGCCGGCGCATTCGCGCGCAGCCGGCGCTCGAAGAGCGGCGCCTCGCTGCGATCGCTGTGATGCCAGACGACAAGTGTGCCGTTGCGCTGAAAGAACACCGGCTGCGGCAGTTCGGCAAGGATGCGCGGCCAGCTGTCGAGCGACGCCGCACCGAGCCGGGTGATCAGCAACTCCGCGCTGGCGGCTTCGGCAAGCGGCGCGAGCATCGCCGCGGCGACCCACGCGGCCGATTGCGAGCCGGCTGCATCGCCGCGCTCGTACAGCGCGACGCGATGCCCCGCGCCCGCGAGCCGCCACGCGACGAGCCGGCCGCACAGGCCGCCGCCGATCACCGCGAAATCGGGCCGCTGACCGGCCCGTGCAGCGGAGTGCTGCGAGCCGGAGTCGGGCTGCAACGCAGGCCGCGAAGCTGACATCACAGGCGCGTTCATCTCGACCGCTCCTTGCGCAGCGCAGCAATACGCGGCGCGACACGCGGAACGGTGCGACAACAGGCCTGACAGAAGACTGAAGAATGAGCGGTCATCGTATCCTTTCCGTACGGCAACAAAATGCACGTACCCAAGGACGAAACACGCGGAGGCGGCGGCGGTAGACGCAGCGGCAGGTGATCCGGCCGGGCGCACGGCTTTCAGATGGAAGGCCGCCCGACAGGAAACGAAAGACTTCGAAACTTCCCGCGCCGGTATTACCCGGATCGGGTGCGAAGGGTCTCTCTCAGCCTCACCGCGACGTGTGGTCCGCGTTAAAGCACCCCTGTTTCGTCCAGGTCATTAGACCATAAAAGACCTGTCGCGCAAACCCGGAGGTTGTGCGGGCCGTAGCGACGCATCGCGCGCTTGCGTTGCCGTGTGAAGGCTAAACGCGAAGCACATTCCGATAGGAGCCGCTCTGGCGGCATCTGACATAATGCGCGACACGCGGTCGGTTCGACACGCGGCGCGAGCCGCGACCGATCCGGCCATGATTGACAGCCGGTGCACCGAACCCGCGGCTCCCGGCGCCGATTAAGCTCCGGTTAAGCCGCGGCCGCGACAATCGCGCCTCGTACGCCGGAGCGCGAACGCGTCACCGTGTCGCCCCGCGTGCCGCGACGAGTTGCTTTAAAGGACGCTTTATGACCGAAAACCCGAACAGCTCCGCGGACATCACCGCGTGGGGTCTCATCAAGCCCTACTGGGTGTCCGAGGACAAATGGCGCGCATGGGGCCTGCTCGCGATCGTCATCGCGATGAACATGACGATGGTGGCCGCCAATGTCTGGTTCAACCGCTGGCAAGGCATCTTCTTCGATGCGATCCAGCAATATAACTACCCGGTTTTCAAGCATTCGCTGCTGCAGTTCACGGTCATCGCGCTCGCGTTGATCCTGCTCGGTTCATACCGCACGTACTTTCGCCAGATGCTCGAATTCCGCTGGCGGCAATGGCTCACGACGAAGTACCTGAACCAGTGGCTCGGCGACGACGCGTACTACCGGATCGAACGCGATCGCCTCGCCGACAACCCCGACCAGCGGGTCTCCGCCGACCTGCAAGGGCTCGCGAGCAACACGCTGAACCTGTCGCTCGGCCTGCTGTCGACCACCGTCACGCTGTTCTCGTTCATCGTGATCCTGTGGAACCTGTCCGGTTCGCTCGCGTTCCACGTGTTCGGCACCGAAGTGTCGATTCCCGGTTACATGGTATGGGTCGCGCTCATCTACGCGGCGATCGGTTCGTGGATCACGCACAAGGTCAACCACCCGCTCGTGTCGATCAACTATCAGCAGCAGCGCGTCGAAGCGGACTTCCGTTTCTCGCTGATCCGCATTCGCGAGAACGCCGATCAGATCGCGCTGTATCGCGGCGAAGAGGCCGAAGAGAAATCGCTGCAAGGCGTGTTCGGCCATATCCGCGACAACTGGCGGCTCGTGATGCGCTTCACGCGGCGCCTGTCGATCGTCGTGATCAGCTACTCGCAGCTCGCGATCGTATTTCCGTATATCGCGGCCGCGCCGAAGTACTTTTCGAAGAGCATTTCGTTCGGCGTCTACCAGCAGGTGACGAGCGCATTCGGCACCGTCAGCGATTCGTTCTCATGGTTCATCAATAATTACGATTCGCTCGCCGAGTGGCGCGCGACGGTCAACCGTCTGCGGGAATTCCATCGCGTGATGCGCGAGCAGCATCTACATGAATCGGTGGTCGACGGCACCGCGCACGGCGGCATCAACACGCATCTGACGGACACCCAGGTGCTCGACGTGAAAGACCTCATGCTGAAGCGTCCGAACGGACAGCCGATCGCCGCGATCGGCTCGTTCCGGATCGCGCCGAAGTCCCGCTGGCTCGTGCGCGGACCGTCCGGCGCCGGCAAGAGCACGCTGCTGCGCGCGCTCGCGGGCCTGTGGCCGTTCGGCGAAGGCACGATCGAAGCGCCGGCCGGCGCGAAGCTGCTGTTCATTCCGCAGCGCAGCTATCTGCCGATCGGCACGCTGAAGGGCGCACTGTGCTACCCGTCGGTCGACGACACGTTCAGCGACGACGCGTGCCGCGACGTGCTGGTTGCGTGCCGGCTGCCCGAACTGGCCGAGCGTCTGGCCGAATCGGCGCATTGGGAGCGCACGCTGTCGCCGGGCGAGCAGCAACGCGTCGCCGCCGCGCGCGCGCTGCTGCAAAAGCCCGACTTCCTGTTCCTCGACGAAGCAACGAGCGCGCTCGATCCGGACAACGAAGCCGCCATCTACACCGCGCTCACCGAACGGCTCGCGGACGCGGCGATCGTGAGCGTCGCGCATCGCAAGACGCTCGAAGCATTCCACGACCAGACGCTGTATGTGGAGCACGCGGTCGAACGCGAGGCCGCGTAAGCGGCGCGGCGCGCACGGTTCCATCTGACGGCGGGCGCGTCACCTGGCTGACGCGCCCGCCGTTGACGTACGCCGACCCTCTCGTTGCGTATGCAACGCTCCTTCCCGCTCGCTGGTGCTGCGTTCTTGACGCACCCGATGCGCCGCTCGACGCGGCCCGTGCAACACGATCGGCTGTACCCTCGGGCGCGATCCGCAGTTCCGGCCCAGGCTTCTGCCGCAAGCCTGGTCACGGCGCCAGTTCGTGGTTTCCGATCCTTGTCGACACGCCGCTGCCGTAATCGATGACGCTCGTGCAAGCGGTCGGCGCGATTGACGCGATCGCGGGCGTCGGCTATCGGATCGTGATCATCGCGGCGCGGTGTCTGCCGCAAAAAAAACCCAGGGTAAATCGCTCGCGCCAGCGGCTTCTGCCGTCTGATGTTACTTTCGCGAGCATGAAAACAATCGTTCTCGGCGCCGGCGTGATCGGCGTTGCCACAGCTTTCTATTTGCGTGAGCGCGGTTGCGACGTCACGGTGATCGAACGCGAAACGGACGTCGCGCTCGAAACGAGTTTCGCCAACGCAGGCGTGATCGCGCCGGGCTATGCGACGCCGTGGGCCGCGCCCGGCATGCCCGCGAAAATCCTCAAATATCTGTTCAGGCCCGCGTCGCCGCTGATCTTCCGGCCGACGCTCGATGCCGCGCAATGGCGCTGGATAGGCCGCTGGCTGCGCGAATGCGAGCTCGCGCGATTCCGTGTGAACAAACAGCGGATGCAGCGCATCGCGTACTACAGCCGCGCGTGCCTGCATGAATTGCGCGCCGCGCATCCGTTCGAATACGGGCGCAGCGAAGGCTATCTGCAGCTTTTTCGCAGCGCCTACGACGTCGAGCTTGCGCAGCCCGCGCTTGCGATTCTGCGCGACGCCGGCATCCCGCACCGCGAACTGAACGGCGCACAATGCGCGGCCATCGAACCGGGGCTGCGCTGGGCGCGCAAGGCGCCGGCCGCGGGCCTCTATCTGCCCGATGACGAAGCCGGCGACTGCGCCGCGTTCACGCGTGAACTGCGCGCAATCTGCGAGCGGCGCGGCGTGCGGTTCCGCTTCGATACGCGCGTGACGGCGCTCGACGTGCGCGGCGGGACGGCGCGCGGCGTGCATGTCGAGAGCGCGCACGGCAGCGAGACGCTGACGGCTGCCGCGGTGGTGGTTGCCGCGGGTGTCGACAGCGCCGGGTTGCTTGCGCCGCTTGGCGTGCGCGTACCGCTCTATCCGGTAAAGGGCTACTCGGCGACGCTGCAGATCATCGACGAGCGGAAAGCGCCGCGCGCCGCGCTGATGGACGAAGCGTTGAAAACGGCAATCACGCGGCTCGGATCCAATCTGCGCATCGCCGGCACCGCGGAACTCGGCGACCGGCAAGCGACGCTGCGCGAACAGTCGCTGCGCACGCTGCTGAAAGTGCTCGACGACTGGTTTCCGCACGCGAGCGTGCCGTCATCCGCGCAATTCTGGGTCGGACGCCGGCCGATGACGCCCGACGGCGCACCGCTGCTTGGGCCGTCCGGTATCGATCACCTGTGGCTGAATATCGGACACGGCTCGACCGGCTGGGCGATGGCGCTCGGCTCCGGACGCGTGGTCGCCGATCTCGTCGCGCAGAAGCGGCCGGAGATCGATCTCGATGGGCTGACGGTTGCGCGTTATCACGGCTGAGCGGGAGAGCAGCTGAGCGGGAGAGCGGCTGAGCGGCTGAGCGGCTGAGCGGCTGAGCGGCGCATGTGACCACGGCCACGAAACCACAGCAAGCGCCTCACACACCATCACCACCCGCATGCACCGCAAAATAAAAGGCCGGACCACCCTTGCGGGTGCCCGGCCTGCGGGCCATGCCCTGGGATCCAGTCCCTCGGGTCATCTCCCTGTACTGCGGTTGTCGTCTCCACCTCTTCCTGCAAAAGCCTTGCTTCGTCGCCGGCGCCTGGCTTTGCCAGCCCCGGCGGCATCAGGAGACGCTCCTGCGGTTAGCGCGGCAACTCCGAGCTGCCCATCAGGAAGGCATCCACCGAACGCGCGCACTGCCGCCCTTCGCGGATCGCCCACACCACCAGCGACTGCCCGCGGCGCATATCGCCCGCGGTGAACACCTTGTCGACCGACGTGTAATACGCCTTGTCGCCTTCCGTCGACGCACGCACGTTGCCGCGCGCATCCTTGTCGACGCCGAACCCTTCGAGCACCGGCGACACCGGCTGCGTAAAGCCCATCGCGAGCAGCACGAGGTCGGCCTTCATTTCGAACTCCGAACCCGACACTTCCTGCATCTTGCCGTCCTTCCACTCGACGCGCACGGCGATCAGCTTTTCGACCTTGCCGTTCTTGCCTTCGAAGCGCTTGGTCGCCACCGCCCAGTCGCGCTCGCAGCCTTCCTCGTGCGACGACGACGTGCGCAGCTTGACCGGCCAGTACGGCCATACGAGCGGCTTGTTCTCTTCTTCGGGCGGCTGCGGCAGCAGTTCGAATTGCGTGACCGCCTTCGCGCCGTGACGGTTCGACGTACCGACGCAGTCCGAGCCGGTATCGCCGCCGCCGATCACGATCACATGCTTGCCTTTCGCGAGAATCTGCTCTGCGACCTTGTCGCCCGCGTTGACCTTGTTCTGCTGCGGCAAAAATTCCATCGCGTAGTGGATACCCGCGAGCTCGCGCCCCGGCACCGGCAAATCGCGCGGCGTTTCCGAGCCGCCCGCGATTACGATCGCGTCGAACTGATCCTTCAGCTCGTCGGGCGTGATTGTTTCCTTCGCAGTATTGCCGATGTACGGCGGCAGCGCGTCCTTGCCGATAAACACATTCGCGCGGAACGTCACGCCTTCGGCTTCCATCTGACGCATCCGGCGGTCGATCAGCCACTTCTCGAGCTTGAAGTCCGGGATGCCATAGCGCAGCAGACCGCCGATGCGGTCGTTCTTTTCAAACACCGTCACGTCATGGCCGGCGCGCGCCAGTTGCTGCGCGACCGCGAGTCCCGCCGGGCCCGAGCCGACCACCGCCACTTTCTTGCCGGTCTTGTGCTTCGGCGGCTGCGGCGCAACCCAGCCTTCAGCCCAGGCCTTGTCGATGATCGCGTGTTCGATCGACTTGATACCGACCGGGTCGTCGCTGATGCCGAGCGTGCACGCGGCCTCGCACGGCGCCGGGCAGATGCGGCCCGTGAACTCCGGGAAGTTGTTCGTCGAATGCAGGACTTCGATCGCGCTCTTCCAGTCCTGGCGGAACACGAGGTCGTTGAAGTCCGGAATGATGTTGTTGACCGGGCAGCCGTTGTTGCAGAACGGGATGCCGCAGTCCATGCAGCGCGCGCCTTGAATCTTCGCGTCGTCATCGGTCAGCGCCGACACGAATTCCTTGTAGTGCTTCACACGCGTGAGCGGAGCTTCGTACGCCTCGTGGCGGCGTTCGAACTCGAGAAAACCGGTTGCCTTGCCCATGTGCTTCTCTTGTCTATCAGATCGGTGGGGGGCGAAACCCGCCGCCGCACAGTCGTGCTGCAGGCGGCGGGTGCGCAGATTGATTTCGTTGCTACAGGCTGACGTCGCCTCGCTTCAATGAGCCGGCGAATCAGGCCGCAAGCACTTCCTTGCTGGCCTTCTTCGCGCCCAGCTCGCCAAGCGCGCGCTTGTACTCGGTCGGGAAGACCTTCACGAACTGGCGGCGCGCCGCGTCCCAGTTCTCGAGCAGCGCCTTGGCGCGCGGCGAGCCGGTGAACTGGAAGTGACGCTCGATCAGACCTTTGAGCAGCACTTCGTCAGTCTCGCCCGCGTGCCACAACGCCTTGTCGATCGTGCGTTCCTGCTCGGCCTGCTGCAGCACCGGATCGAGCGCGACCATCGACTTGTTGCACTTGCTCGCGAACGTGCCGTCCGGGTCGTACACATACGCGATACCGCCCGACATGCCGGCCGCGAAGTTGCGCCCCGTCTCGCCGAGCACGACCACCGAGCCGCCGGTCATGTATTCGCAGCCGTGGTCGCCGGTACCCTCGACGACCGCCGTCGCGCCCGAGTTGCGCACGCAGAAGCGCTCGCCCGCGACGCCGCGGAAGAACGACTCGCCTTCGATCGCGCCGTACATCACCGTATTGCCGCAGATGATGTTTTCCTCGGACTTGCCGCGGAAGTCGTTGGTCGGACGGATGATGATCCGGCCGCCCGACAGACCCTTGCCGACATAGTCGTTGCCGTCGCCGACGAGGTCGAGCGTGACGCCCTTCGCGAGGAACGCGCCGAAGCTCTGGCCCGCGGTGCCCTTCAGCTGGATATGAACCGTATCGTCGGGCAAACCGTCGTGACCGTACTTCTTCGCGATCATGCCGGACAGCATCGCGCCGACCGTGCGGTTCACGTTGCGCACCGGCTGGATAAACGACACGTGCTCGCCCTTTTCGAGCGCGGCCTTCGCCTTTTCGATCAGCGTGTGATCGAGCGCGCGGTCGAGGCCGTGGTCCTGCGATTCGACATGCAGGCGTGCGACTTCGGCCGGCACTTCCGGCTGGTAGAACACGCGCGAGAAGTCAAGACCCTTCGCCTTCCAGTGCTCGATGCCCTTCTTCATGTCGAGCAGATCCGAGCGGCCGATCAGCTCGTCGAACTTGCGCACGCCCAGTTGCGCCATGATCTCGCGCACTTCCTCGGCGATAAAGAAGAAGAAATTTACGACGTGCTCCGGCTGCCCCTTGAACTTCGCGCGCAGCACCGGATCTTGCGTCGCAACACCGACCGGGCACGTGTTCAGATGGCACTTGCGCATCATGATGCAGCCTTCGACGACGAGCGGCGCCGTCGCGAAGCCGAACTCGTCCGCGCCGAGCAGCGCGCCGATCACGACGTCGCGGCCGGTCTTCATCTGGCCGTCGGCCTGCACGCGGATACGGCCGCGCAGGCGGTTCAGCACCAGCGTCTGCTGCGTTTCCGCGAGACCGAGTTCCCACGGCGTGCCCGCATGCTTGATCGACGACAGCGGCGACGCGCCGGTGCCGCCGTCATGGCCGGCGATCACGACGTGATCGGCCTTCGCTTTCGCGACACCCGCGGCGACCGTCCCGACACCCGCTTCCGACACGAGCTTCACCGAGATGCTCGACGGCGGGTTCACGTTCTTCAGATCGTGAATCAGCTGCGCGAGGTCTTCGATCGAGTAGATGTCGTGGTGCGGCGGCGGCGAAATCAGGCCGACGCCCGGCACCGAGTAACGCAGCTTGCCGATATAGTCGGACACCTTGTGACCCGGCAGCTGGCCGCCTTCGCCCGGCTTCGCGCCTTGCGCCATCTTGATCTGGATCTGGTCGGCCGACGCGAGATACTCGGCCGTCACGCCGAAGCGGCCGGACGCGACCTGCTTGATCTTCGAGCGCAGCGAATCGCCATCCTTCAACGGAATGTCGACGATCACTTCATCGCCGATCACCGACTTCATCGTGTCGCCGTTCTTGATCGGGATGCCGCGCAGGTCGTTGCGATAGCGCTTTTCGTCCTCGCCGCCTTCGCCGGTGTTCGACTTGCCGCCGATCCGGTTCATCGCGACCGCGAGCGTCGCATGCGCTTCGGTCGAAATCGAGCCGAGCGACATCGCGCCCGTCGCAAAACGCTTGACGATGTCCTTCGCCGACTCGACTTCGTCGAGCGCGATCGCGCGCATCGGGTCGAACTTGAACTCGAACAGGCCGCGGAACGTCATGTGGCGCTTCGTCTGATCGTTGATCAGATGCGCGTATTCCTTGTACGTCTGATACGAGTTGCTGCGCGCCGAGTGCTGCAGCTTCGCGATCGCATCCGGCGTCCACATATGTTCTTCGCCGCGCACGCGGTACGCGTATTCACCGCCGGCGTCGAGCATCGTCGCGAGCACCGGGTCGTTGCCGAATGCTTCGCGATGCAGACGGATTGCTTCTTCCGCCACGTCGAAGAGACCAATGCCGCCGACCCGCGACGACGTGCCCTTGAAATACTTCAGCACGAGGTCTTCGGCGAGGCCGACCGCTTCGAAAATCTGCGCGCCGGTGTACGACATGTACGTCGAAATGCCCATCTTCGACATGACCTTCTGCAAGCCCTTGCCGACCGCCTTCGTGAAGTTGTAGATCGCCTTGTCCGCCGACAGGTCGCCCTTCAGGCCGGCCGCGAGCTGCGCGAGCGTTTCCATCGCGAGGTACGGGTGCACGGCTTCCGCACCATAGCCCGCGAGCAGCGCGAAGTGGTGCGTTTCACGCGCCGAACCCGTTTCGACGACCAGACCCGTGCTCGTGCGCAGACCTTGCGTGACGAGGTGCGTGTGAATCGCGGAGGTCGCGAGCAGCGCCGGAATCGCGACGTTGTCGCGGTCGGTCTTGCGGTCCGACACGATCAGCATGTTGTAGCCGGACTTCACCGCGTCGACCGCTTCCGCGCACAGCGAAGCGAGGCGCGCTTCGATGCCTTCCTTGCCCCATGCGACCGGATAGCAGATGTTCAGCTCGTACGAGCTGAACTTGCCGCCCGTGTACTGATCGATCGCGCGGATCTTCGCGATGTCCTTGAAGTCGAGCACCGGCTGCGACACTTCGAGACGCATCGGCGGGTTGATGTTGTTCGTGTCGAGCAGGTTCGGCTTCGGGCCGACGAACGACACCAGCGACATCACCATGTTTTCGCGGATCGGGTCGATCGGCGGGTTCGTCACCTGCGCGAACAGCTGCTTGAAGTAGTGGTACAGCGTCTTGTTCTTGTTCGACATGACGGCGAGCGGCGAGTCGTTGCCCATCGAGCCGACCGCTTCTTCGCCCGCCTGCGCCATCGGCGCCATCAGGAACTTCAGGTCTTCCTGCGTATAGCCGAACGCCTGCTGGCGGTCGAGCAGCGCGGCCGCTTCGCGGCGCTCCGTCACGACGTCCTCGGCCTTCGCTTCGATCTCGTCGAGCTTGATGCGCACCGCGTCGATCCAGCTCTTGTACGGCTTCGCGTTCGCGAGGTTGTCCTTGAGCTCCTTGTCGTCGATGATGCGGCCCTGGTCCATGTCGATCAGGAACATCTTGCCCGGCTGCAGACGCCACTTCTTGACGATCTTCGATTCGGGAATGGGCAGCACGCCCGCTTCCGACGCCATGATCACGAAATCGTCGTCGGTGACGAGATAGCGCGCCGGACGCAGACCGTTACGGTCGAGCGTCGCGCCGATCTGGCGGCCGTCGGTGAATGCAATCGCGGCGGGGCCGTCCCACGGCTCCATCATCGCGGCGTGGTACTCGTAGAACGCGCGGCGGTTGTCGTCCATCAGCGTGTGCTGTTCCCACGCTTCCGGAATCATCATCATCATCGCGTGGACGAGCGGGTAGCCCGCCATCAGCAGCAGTTCGAGGCAGTTGTCGAACGACGCGGTGTCGGATTGGCCCGGATAGATGAGCGGCCACAGCTTCGGCAGATCGTCGCCGAGCACGTGCGACGCGATCGCGCCGGTGCGCGCGTTCAGCCAGTTGACGTTGCCCTTCACCGTGTTGATTTCGCCGTTGTGCGCGATGAGGCGGTACGGGTGCGCCAGTTCCCAGGCCGGGAAGGTGTTGGTCGAGAAGCGCTGGTGCACGAGCGCCAGCGCCGACACGACGCGCTCGTCCTGCAGGTCGCGGTAGTACACGCCGACCTGGCCCGCGAGCAGCAGGCCCTTGTAGACGATCGTGCGCGCCGACATCGACGGCACGAAGTATTCCTTGCCGTGCTTGAGCTTCAGCGCCTGGATGCGGTGGCTCGCGGTCTTGCGGATCACGTACAGCTTCCGCTCGAGCGCGTCGGTGACCATGATGTCCTTGCCGCGGCCGATGAAGATCTGGCGGATCAGCGGCTCGGTGGCCTTCACGGTCGGCGAAATCGGCATCGCGTGGTCGACCGGCACATCGCGCCAGCCGAGCACGACCTGGCCTTCCGCCTTCACGGTGCGCTCGAGCTCCTGCTCGCACGCGAGGCGCGATGCATGTTCCTTCGGCAGGAAGATCATGCCGACGCCGTATTCGCCGGCAGGCGGCAGCGTCACGCCTTGCCGCGCCATTTCCTCGCGGTAGTAGCCGTCCGGGATCTGGATCAGGATGCCCGCGCCGTCGCCCATCAGCGGATCGGCGCCGACCGCGCCGCGGTGATCGAGATTCTCGAGAATCTTCAGGCCCTGCTCGATGATCGCGTGGCTTTTCTTGCCCTTGATATGCGCGACGAAGCCGACGCCGCACGCGTCGTGTTCGTTTTGCGGGTCGTACAGACCTTGCGCCTCGGGAACCAGGGCGTGCGCGCTCGCGCTGATCGGTTGCTGTTGGTCTTTCATGGGGGACACCGTCTGTCAGGGGCCGGGGCGGCCGTTAAATCGCGTACTGCGTCGCGTACTGCCGTTTTCTTGTTGCCGGCAGCGGTGTGGGGAACGCCGCTGCATCCGCGCGGGAGCCGGGGCAGGCTGCGCCCCGATTCGCCGGAATTCGGAATATACGCGACGAATCAATCAAATAGCAAACAAAACGTGATGATCGAACCCCTATTTTCACAATGATGCATCGCGTGATAATTTTATTGGTTCCACATCAAATCGCGGCGGAAGAAAACGGCATGCGAAGATGCCGTCGTTCCTGTGCAGATCCGTCGATGCCGGCCCGGGAGTTCGCAGCCCGGCGGACGCCGGCTCGACCCGGTCCGGCGTGCCGCGGCGGTCACTGGGTCTGCGGCGTCTCGCGGACTTTGCGCGGCCGCCCGCGCGGCAGCGGCGACACGCGGCGGTTCGCGGCGCGCGCCGCCCATTCGCGATACGTATCGCTGCCGAGCACCCAGCCTTTGAGTGTCGCCTGCTGCAACTGACTGGCTTCGCGTTCGTCGAGCGGCTGTTCGCATAGCTCGCGATACGCGCGCTGCCGCTCGAACGGCGTATTGCCGAGCGACCAGTACAACGGATGATCGGTGATCAGGCTATCGAGCGTCAGGCCGATGTGATGACGGTAGCTCGACCACCGGTACTCCTCGGGTGTCGCGACGAGCTGCCCGCGCACCGGCGACATCTCGACGACCCGGCTCGCAAGCAGAAAGTAGCGCTCGCCCTCGATCACGGTCGCGCGATAGCGGCCTTCCCACAAGGTGCCGCGTCGCGAGTAGCGACGGTTGAAGTGCGCGACGTAGCGTCGGCCGACGGCCTGCATCGCCTTCGGCAGGCTCGACTCGTCGGTGGGCGTGACGAGCAGTTGCACCGCGCCCGGCATCAGCGCGTACGCATGAACCGCGAGGTGATGATCGCGTGAAGCCGCCTTCAGGCAATCGATGAAGAGCTCGTAGTCCTGGTCGTCGACAAACGCGGGCTGCTGGTCGAGTCCGCGCAGGATCACGTGCTGCGGCTGGTCAGGAACATAAAGACGTGCAAGCCGTGCCATGCTGGATTATCCAAATTCGCGTTGGTACATACCCGAAGGTCCGACAGGCGCCACCGGCGCGGCGTTCCGCGCGACGGGCCTGAGCCAGAAACCGCGCATCGTCCAGAGTGAACGCTCTAGCCGACGCGTATGGTTTGTTTCAAACGTAGTCTTCATAATGTGCGGGCCTTTCAGGAGGAGCACATATGAAATTAAAACAGGCCATCACGGGGGCCGTTGCATTCGCATGCATATCGACTGCAGCTCACGCTCAAACGGCCGGAAGCTTTTACGTCACGACAGGCTGGTTCCATCTTGCGCCTCAGTCCAGTAGTGATCCGTTGAAGGAGACAAGCGTCGGCGGCACGCCCGTTAACATCACAGCGCCGAACACAGGCGCCAAGATCAGCAGTGCGGATACAGCCGGTTTCACCGCGGGCTACTTCATCACCGATCATATCGTCGCGCAGTTCGACATGGGCATTCCACCGACCTTCGACATCAAAGGCACGGGCCAGCTCGAACAGTTCGGCAAGCTCGGCGAAGCGAAACAGTGGAGCCCTGCGCTGCTGCTCAAGTACTACTTTCTCGCACCGCAATCGAAGTTCCGTCCGTATGTCGGCATCGGCGTGAGCCGCGTCTGGTTCACCGATGAGAAAATCACGAACGGCGCCTTCGAACAAGCCGTGCTGCATGGTCCGACCACGGTTACCACGGATAGTTCGTGGGCGCCTGTGTTTAATGCGGGCTTCACGTACGCGTTCACCGAACACTGGTTCGCAGGGTTCTCGATTTCGTATCTGCCGGTCAGCACGACAGCGAAGCTGAATACCGCTGCGCAAACGCCGGTCGGCACGCTTAACGTGCAGTCCCAAACCAAGATTCGACTCAACCCGATCGTCACGCTGCTGAGCGTCGGCTATCGGTTCTAACCTAGGTTAGACGAGTTTTTCTGCGTTGGACAACGCCGTCGCGCGCTGCGCAGCGGCGTTTTCGTTTTTGCGCAATCGCACGTCGCGATTGGGGCGTATGCCTGGTCAACCGTGCAAGCATTGTAAATTTGACGCCCGGCAAGAGTTGCCGCTGAAAATTCTGCTGGATGGCGCAGCCGCGTGCCTTTGCACGCGGCGAAACATCGCGGCGCGAGGCAGCGCGCTGCGGCGCTGGCTGCTTGCCGATCGTCTGTTGTGCAATGATCCCTTGGCCTGCGCAACCTGACCGTATGCGTGGCGCTTCGTCGTGAGCGCTTTCGCTTCGCCCGGCAGGCATCGAAGTTGCGTTCTGTTGGATTTACCGCTGAATTTGCCGTGTCGAACAGCGGGGCCATTCATCAAACCATCATCATCGACGGAGCGACCATGACAGCACTACCGAATACGCGAGATGCCATCGGCGAATCCTGGACGACCACGGGGCGTCGGGCACGCCGCATTGCGCGGCACAGCCGTCACGCCGCGGAAGACATTGCGGCCGAACTGCGCACGCTGATGAACGAACTCGAAAGCACGCTCGGCGACGGCACGCAAGCCGATGCGGCAGCGCTGCGCTCGCAGGTGCGCAAACGCCTCGATGACGCGCGCGAGCGGCTCAACGAAACACGCGCTGTCGTGCGCGAGCGTGCGCACGATGCGCTGGTCGGCGCGGATGAATATGTGCATGAGAACCCGTGGCGTACGCTGGCTGTGGTTGGCGCGGTTGCGCTGATCACAGGCGTGCTGTTGTCGCGCAGCCGTTGAGGACGCATTGGTGCGGGGTTGATCGCCCATTGTTGGGGCGTTGATACGCGCCGCACGCGGGCCGTGTGTGCGTGCGCCTGAGCGTGCATCCGCGCGCACGTGCTGACGCTCGATTCTTGTAGCGTGTAGCGCAACCGCCGTGTTGATGCTGATTTCCTCGCTTTGCGCCGGCCGCATGGGCGATGGGCCGGCCGCACGAGCGAGCGGCAGGTCAATTGTCGTCGACGACGAAAAGCCGCGCGTACTCCTTCAGCGCATAGCGGTCGGTCATGCCCGCGATGTAATGGGCGATGAGGCGCGCCTGCGTCGACGGGTCCGACGACTGGTAGTTCGGCGGCAGCAGCCGCGCGTCTTCGCTGAACGCGTCGAAAAGGCCGGTCACCACGCGGCGCGCCTTGCTGGCCATGCGCATCACGCGATAGTGGCGATACAGGTTCTTGAACAGAAAGCGCTTGAGCGCCGTCGCTTGTGCGGACACCGCTTCGCTGTGCGCAACGAGCGGCGGCGCGACGCGAACGTCGTCGAGCGAGCGAGGGGCGTGGTGGATCAGATTGCGCGTCGTCGTATCGATCAGATCGACGATCAGCGTATTGATGACGCGCCGCACCGTCTCGTGAATCAGGCGGCGCCCTTCGATATGCGGATAGTCGCGGCGCGCGGCGTCGTAGTGCGTGCGCCATAGCTCGACTTCGGCGAGTTGATCGATCGTGATCAGGCCGGAGCGCAGGCCATCGTCGACGTCATGGTTGTTGTAGGCGATTTCGTCGGCGAGATTCGCGATCTGCGCTTCGATCGACGGCTGACGTCCTTGCAGGAAGCGCTCGCCGAGCGCGCCGAGCCGCCGCGCATGGTCGCGCGAGCAGTGCTTGAGAATGCCTTCGCGCGTCTCGAAACACAGATTCAGCCCATCGAACGCGCCATAGTGCTCCTCGAGTTCGTCGACGACCGCGAGGCTCTGCAGGTTGTGCTCGAAGCCGCCGTGCGCGCGCATACAGTCGTTCAGCGCGTCCTGCCCGGCATGGCCGAACGGCGTATGGCCGAGGTCGTGCGCAAGCGATATCGCTTCGACGAGGTCTTCGTTCACCCGCAGGTTACGCGCGACCGAGCGGGCAATTTGCGCAACTTCGAGACTATGCGTGAGCCGCGTGCGAAACAGATCGCCTTCGTGATTGACGAAAACCTGGGTCTTGTACTCGAGCCGCCTGAAAGCCGTTGAATGAACGATGCGGTCGCGGTCGCGCTGAAATTCGGTGCGCGCGCTCGGCGGCGCTTCCGGATGGCGGCGTCCGCGCGATTGCGCGGAATGCGCGGCGTACGGCGCGAGATGCGCCTCCAGCGCAGCGACGGACGGCAGCGACGCCGCGTGGTGCGGCGCGAGATCGGGCGCAAGATCGGACGCGGGAAACGCGCGAGGCGCGTCGGACGGATTGTCGCTGGGTCTTTCGGTCACCGGTCTCTCCGGAACATGAACGTGAACGTGACCGCGGCGATTGCGCCTGAGCGGGTTGGCGTCGGGGCGTGTCGCGTGTCGGATGTCGACGGTTGGCGGCGGCAGCGTCCGTTCAACCGGGCTCATTTGGCTCATTTGGCTCGCTTGACGCAATCGACGCAATCGACGCGTGTGGCGCAGTCGGCGCGTCGCTTAGCGTGTGACGGTGCTGCGTATGCCAGGCTGCGTGCGCCATGCTGCGTACCGTGTGGCGTGCCGACATCGGCGGTCGGCGGTCGGCGGTCGGCGGTCGGCGGTCGGCGGTCGGCGGTCGGCGGTCGGCGGTCGGCGGTCGGCGGTCGGCGCTTAGACGGTTGCCGCGAGTGTCGCGTTCACTGCATCGTCAGGCGCGCGCGTGATCAACGTCTCGCCGAAGCGCTTGAGCACAATGAACTTGATCTCGCCGGCTTCCGCCTTCTTGTCGACGCGCATCAGATCCACGTAACGCGCGGCGCCAAGCGCGGGCGCGCGCGTCGGCAAATGCGCGGCCTTGACGAGCGCCACCAGACGTTCACGCGACGCGTCGTCAAGATAACCGAGCCGCACCGACAGATCCGCCGCCATCACCATTCCGCAACCGACTGCCTCGCCGTGCAGCCACTCACCGTAACCGAGACCCGCTTCGATCGCGTGACCGAACGTATGGCCGAAATTGAGGATCGCGCGCAGACCGCCTTCGCGTTCATCGGCCGCGACAACCGATGCCTTGATTTCACACGACCGTTTGACCGCCTCGGCCAGCGCTTGCGGTTCGCAGCGATTCAACGCGTCGACGTTGGCTTCGATCCAGTCGAAGAACGCCGCATCCGCGATCGCACCCGTCTTGATCACTTCGGCGATGCCCGCCGCCAGCTCGCGCGGCGGCAGCGTGCGCAGCACGCCAATATCCGCGATCACCGCCTGCGGCTGGTAGAACGCGCCGATCATGTTCTTGCCGAGCGGATGGTTGATGCCGGTCTTGCCGCCCACCGACGAATCGACCTGCGACAGCAGCGTGGTCGGCACCTGGATGAACGGCACGCCGCGCATGTAGCACGCGGCAGCGAAGCCGGTCATGTCGCCGATCACCCCGCCGCCCAGCGCGATAAGCGTGGTTTTGCGATCGGCGCGCGCGCCGAGCAGCGCATCGAAAATCAGATTCAGCGTTTCCCAGTTCTTGTACGCTTCGCCATCCGGCAGCACGACGGTCGATACGCTCTTGCCGAGGGGGCCGAGCGCGCGGCGGAACGCGTCGCCGTACAGTGGCTCGACGGTCGTATTGGTGACGATCGTCACCGATGAGCCCGCGATATGCGGCGCGAACAGTTCGGTCTTGCCGATCAGATCGGCGCCGATATGAATCGGGTAGGCGCGTTCGCCCAAATCGACATTGACGGTAATCATGGAGGGACTCATGGTGCTCACAATGCTCATGCTCGCGATTATGACGCAGGAGGTTTGCCGACGCCGGACATCTCGAGCTGCATCAGCACCATGTTGACCAGCCCGTTGACCGACGGACGTCCGGTTTCGATCACGAAGTGCGCGCATTCGCGATAAAGCGGATCGCGCACTTCATACAGCGCTTCGAGCTTCGCTTTAGGGTCTTCCGTCTGCAGCAGCGGGCGGTTCTTGTCGCGCCGCGTGCGCAGCCACAAATCGTGCGGATTCGCGCGCAGATAGACGACCAGCCCGCGATTGCGCAGCGCATCGCGATTTTCAGGCCGCAGAATCGCACCGCCGCCCGTGGCGAGCACGATGCCGCTGCGGCTCGTCAGTTCTTCGATCACCTGCGCTTCGCGTTCGCGAAATCCCGCTTCGCCCTCGAGCTCGAAAATGACCGGGATGCGAGCGCCCGTGCGCTCCTCGATCTCGTGGTCTGAATCGAAGAACGGACGATCGAGCCGCCGCGCCACGGCGCGGCCGACGGTCGTCTTGCCCGCCCCCATGAGCCCTACGAAAAAAACATTGGCGTGTGCGTCCCGCGCTTGCAACGGTGTCCTCTTGCTGATCCGGTTGGTTCGTGCCGCAGCTTACTGTCAAAGCGGCCGGCTTGTCGAGCCTGCGGCCTCATGCGTACGTCATGTGCGCTTCGAGCGCGCCTCACGTGCCGCCCTGCGTGCGCCTCACGTGCACCCTGCATGTGGCCGGCCTGCACCCTTACGCGTCAATTCATCTGCACAACGGTCGGCGTGATAAAAACGACGAGTTCGCTGCGCGCATCGCGATGCGCCCGATGGCGAAAAAATGCGCCTAAAAGCGGTATTTTGCCCAGGACCGGCACACGCGTCACATCGTCGCGATCATCGGTCTCGTAAATGCCGCCGATCGACACGGTGCCGCCGTCCTCGACCTGCACGCGCGTTTGCACATGCTTGGTGTTGATCGCGGGCCCCGCCGCAGTCTGCTCGCCCACGCTGTCTTTTGCGACGTCGAGGTCGAGCACCACTTTGCCGTCCGGCGTGATTTGCGGCTCGACCTCGAGTTTCAGGCTCGCGCGGCGAAACTGCACGCCCGACACGCCCTGACCGACCTTCGCCTGATACGGCAGTTCCGTACCTTGCTCGACGATTGCCTTCATCCTGTCCGCTGTGACGACCCGTGGGCTCGACACGATCTGCCCGCGCCCTTCCGCTTCGAGCGCGCTCAGCTCGAGGTTGATCAGGCGCGTCGCGCGCGCCGCGAAAAGCGTCAGCCCCGCGGTCGCCGCATCGAACCCGGAGATCGGCCGCGCGGATAGATCCTGGACCGCGCCGTCCTTGCCGCCCACCACGCCGATCGCCGAGCCGTCCTCGCTGGTGCCGACCATCGACAGCTTCACACCGAGGTTGCGAGAAAACCCTCGCTCGCCTTCGACGATACGCGCTTCGATCATCACCTGGCGCGTCGGCCGGTCGATCGCCGCAATCAGCTGGGTGATTTGCGCGAGGCGGGCTTCAAGATCGGTGATGAAAAGCAGATTCGTGCGCGCATCGGCCGTCACTGCGCCGCGCTTCGACAACACGCGCTGATTACCGGACGCAGTCAGCATCTTGCGGACCTCGTCGGCGTGCGCATAGTGCAGCTCGAACGTGCGGCTCGCCAGCGGCTCGAGGTCTGCGCTGCGCGCGTGCGCCTCGAAGCGCTGCCGCTCGCGCGCGGCAAGTTCGGCAAGCGGCGCGACCCAGATCACGTTGCCGCGCCGCTCCATCGCCAGCCCGCTGACGTCGAGCAGCGTATCGAAAGCGGTGCGCCACGGCACCTTGTCGAGGTGCAGCGTGACGGCGCCGCGTGCCTTGTCGCTCGCGATGATGTTCAGACCGGTGAATTGCGCGAAAGCGTTCAGTACGGCGCCAAGCTCCGCGTGCCGGAAATTGAGCGAGATCGGCCGGTCGGGCGGCAGGTCGTCGGCGTCTGCCGCGCCTCGCGATGCCGAGAGCCGCGCGACCGGCGCAAGCGGTACCGGCGGTCCTTCCAGTGCGGCTTGCGGGTCTTCTACGCGCGATGCGTCAGGACGCGG
Organism: Paraburkholderia solisilvae; assembly: GCF_902859875.1. Classification (GTDB taxonomy): domain Bacteria; phylum Pseudomonadota; class Gammaproteobacteria; order Burkholderiales; family Burkholderiaceae; genus Paraburkholderia; species Paraburkholderia solisilvae. The sequence continues at coordinate 25,172 of NZ_CADIKF010000034.1, forward strand.
TGTCGACCCGCCGCCGGGCGCCGTTTCTCGCAGCCCGGCATCGTCGGTGTTCCCCGCGACGGACGGTTCGGCAAACGCCTGCGCTTCTGCCGGCCCATCGAGCGCCGTATCCGGGCTGAACGGATTGCGCACGTCGCCCGACGTGACACGCGGCAACGGCGGTTCACCATACGGTGCGGGCGCATCGTTCAGCGGCAGCGGTTCAGGTAGCGGCGGCAGCGACGCATGCGCCGCCACCGTCACCATCGACGCCAGCGCAAGCGTCCACTTCGAACGGCGCGCTGCGCTCATCGCACCGCTTCCTCGAACGTCAACCGATGCTCGCTGCCGTCGCGCGCCGCGAGCGTCACGCCGAGCCTGTCGACGCGCGCGACGTTTTCGCCGCCGACGCGTTGCCCTGCTTCGAGCGTCGCTTCGCCGTCGGGCGTTTCGACCAGCCCGAGTCCGCGCGCGAGATCGTACAGAAGGCCGACGAGGCGAAACCCGGCCGCGTCCGGCTCAGCCACGCGCGCCTCGGGTCGCAAAGGCCACGAGAACGGGTCGTAGAACACGATGTCGTCATCGTCGTTCATGGTGATGTCGTCCGGGAACCCCGTTGCGAAATCATCGAGCGGACGAAGCGCGTCGAACACGTTCAGGGTCGCGCTGACCGACAGCAGACCGCCTGCCGGCCCGTCGTTCGTCCGCTTGACCAGCAGTTCGCCCGGCACGATTAGCACCGGCAGACTCGGCAACGCTTGCACGAACGCGAGCAATTGCGAAAAGTCGGCGAGCGCCGTCATGCGCAACGGACGCGCCGCATCGCTCCCGGCACCGGTCACCGCGCCGGGCTCGAGCGTGAGCAGCGTCATGCCGCCACGCGCGGCCAGTTGCGACACGATGCGCACATCATCTGTCGATGCGCCGCTATCGGACGACCGCTCCGGGCTTGTCGAATGCGCGGAACCCGCCGCTGCGCGCAGCGCCGGCAGTTCGCTGAGCGCGCGCTGTGCGCGCTCGAAACGGCGCTGTGTGTCGTCGAACAACGCATGCGCGGTTCGCGCGCCGGCAAGATCGGCTGCGACCCATGCATTTGCGCCGAGCGCGAACGTCACGAGCGCAATCAGACTCGCAACGAGCAACCGGCGTCGCACACGCCACGCATGCGACGGGACACGCAAACGCCCGGCCCGGCGCCGTGGCGTCATGCGCTGATTGATCGGACCGAAGCGGTCCGCGATAGCCATACTCATTTCACACCTCGCATATTGCCGCTTTGAACCGGCCGCGCGTCGGCAGGCACAGGCCTGCGTGGCGTCGGTTCACGCGCACCATTCCAGGAAAGACGCGCCGAAAATTCGATCGCGCCGCTCGCGTTTTGCAAAGCGCCGCGCGCGGGGGTCGCCGCGCGGCGCAGGTCTTTCACTTCGGCATCCTTGACTCCACGTATTGCGCCCAGGCGCTTCACCCATGCAGCGGGCGCGGCATGATCGCGCGCCGTTGCGAGCAGTTCCGTCTCGTGATCGCGCTGACGCAGTTGCAGCACCGCGACCTGCTCGTCGCGCTCGCGGCTTAGCGCATCCAGCAGCGCCAGCAGATGCGCGAGCGGTTCGGAAAGCGTCGCCGCGCGCGCGATGCGCATGCGTGCGTCGTTGGCATCGCGCGTGAGCCGGGCATGTTCGGCGAGCGGCGCAGCCAGTTGCGCGAGCGAACGCTCGAATGACGTGCGTTGCGCGTCCAGCTTCATGCGATCGACCGCCTGCCACGCGGCGAGCGCGAGTACCGCGACCGTGCCGGCCACCATCGCAGCGCACGCTACGACGACGCGACGCCGCCGTTCAGCGCGCGCGCTGCGCTGCCGGTGCGGCAGCAGATTGAACCCACCCAGCCACACCGGACGCACACGCCTCGGACGCACGGCCGCGCCGAAGCGCAACGTGGGGCACTTCATTCGTAGACGCCGCGCACGGCGAGACCGAAGGCGACCGCACAGGCCGGATCGCGCAGCAGTTCGGACTCGTACGACTCATCGACCTGGCAAAGCAGCGCGCACTGGAACGGCAACACCGTGCAGCCCAGCACATCGCCGATGTCCGCCATCGACAACGAGACGCCATCGAGCAGGCCGACGTCGCCAGCAACGAACACCGACGCGAGTTCACGGCCGCCACTGAGCTCACGCAACGCTTCGGCGAGACTGCCGTGCTCCGGCGCCGGATAGCGCATATAGGCGGCGATCTCGTCGTCGGTGATGCGCCAGCCGTAGACACCGTCACTGCCGATCCAGAGGGCCACGTATTCGTCGTTCATCTCGAGTTCGCTCGCCGCTGCATAGCGCATTGCCCGCAGCGCCGCATGCGGCTCGCCGTCGATCGCCGTCAACGAAATGCCGGCAATGGCCGCGCATTCGATGCGCGCTTCGAGATGCTGCCGCCCGGTGGCGGCGATCGTCACCTCGCCCTCGATAGGCGACGACTCGTCGATATACCAGTCGAACGCGAGCGCGTGCCGCTCGATGCCCGCAATACGCTCGATCTCGACCAGCACTGCGGGCTCGAGGGTGGCCAGCACGTTGCCGTTCGAGTATTGCAGCTTCGGCAGCGGCCCGAAGCGCCGCAGGTGCGGCGCAAGCCGCTCGAGCGGCACGTTTGCCGTCAACGTCGCGGAGCCTGGAACGGCCATCGCGCATTGCAACGAAAACAGGATGCGCTCCGTCGCAAGGCAATCGAACAGTTCGTTCAACGCTTGCGCGACCGCCTGCCGGTCCACGATCTCGGTGCCCGCCATCGCGCCGGGCCGCAGCGGCATCTGCGCAACGCAATCGACCCGTACCGGCCCATCGCCGCACACGCGCCGGCTCAGCACTACGAGCCGCACCGCTTGCGGACTCACATCGATGCCAGCCGAGAACCGGCGCACCGCCATTTGCAATGAAGTTTTCAACGCCATCTTGCCTCCCTTTCACCAACCCGCGAACAACCCATTCGAACGCGGACAACGGAAAGGATTGTGCTGAGACTGCGCGGTCTGCGAAATTCGGCCGAATGGCTAACGCGCGCCGAAGCAGTGTGCGGACGAGGCCGGAGGCGCTACAGTGATGTCATTCCGTGAGGCTGTTCTCATGAGCGCTTGCAGGCGTCCCTGGAGATGGGCGCCAGCGGTCGATGCAATGTAAGCGCATCGAAAGCTATGAGTGAGCACGGCTATAATCGCGGGACTGGTTTCTGGTGGTCATATGCAACAAACGTCGACTCCTTCGTCTTCGCCGCCGGCGCCCCGCAAACGCAGGCGTCCGTTGTGGCTCACGCTTATTCTTGCTTTCGTAGGACTGATCGTCGCGGGCATCCTGTGCGTCGTGCTCGTGCTCGGCTATGCGCTGGTCGTCGCGACACCCAATCTGCCGTCGCTCGACGCGCTCACCGACTATCAACCGAAGGTGCCGCTGCGTATCTACACGGCCGATCATGTGCTGATCGGCGAGTTCGGCGAGGAGCGCCGCGACATCGTCCATATTCGCGACGTGCCCGACAACCTCAAGAAAGCGGTGCTCGCGATCGAGGACGCGCGCTTTTACGATCACGGCGGCGTCGATCTGACCGGCATCGCGCGCGCGGGCTTCGTCGCGCTGACGAACGGGCACGCGACGCAGGGCGCGAGCACGATCACGATGCAGGTTGCGCGCAACTTCTTTCTGTCGAGCGAGAAGACGTACACGCGCAAGGTGTACGAAATGCTGCTCGCGTACAAGATCGAATCGAAGCTGTCGAAGGATCAGATTCTCGAGGTCTACATGAATCAGATCTATCTCGGGCAGCGCGCCTACGGCTTTGCGAGTGCGGCGCGCGTGTACTTCGGCAAGGATCTGAAAGACCTCACGCTTGCCGAATGCGCGATGCTCGCCGGTCTGCCGAAAGCGCCGTCCGCGTATAACCCGGTTGTCAACCCGAAGCGCGCAAAGGTGCGCCAGGAATACATCCTGCAACGGATGCTCGAGCTGCGCTACATCACGCAGCAGCAATATGACGACGCGGCGCGCCAGCCGCTCGTCGTCAAGGGCGCCGGCAAGGAATTCAGCGTGCACGCGGAGTACGTCGCCGAAATGGTCCGGCAGATGATGTATGCGCAGTACCGCGAAGAGGCGTACACGCGCGGCCTGAACGTGGTCACGACAATCGACTCCGCCGATCAGGACGTCGCCTATCGCGCGCTGCGCAAAGGCCTGATGGACTACGAGCGCCGGCACGGTTATCGCGGTCCGGAGGCGTTCATCGACTTGCCGAACGATGCGGACGATCGAGAACAGGCGATCGACGATGCGCTGCTCGAACATCCGGACAACGGTGAAATCTTCGCCGCGGTCGTCACGTCCGCGACCCCGAAGCAGGTGCAGGCCACGTTGATCGGCGGCAATTCCGTGACGATCAGCGACGGCGGATTGCGTTACGCCGCGTCCGCGCTGAACCCGCGCGCGCAGCCGAACCAGCGGATCCGTCCGGGCGCGATCATCCGTGTCGTGACGAACGACGACGGCGACTGGTCGATCACGCAACTGCCGCAAGTGGAAGGCGCGTTTGTCTCGATCGTGCCGCAGGACGGCGCGATCCGCTCGCTGATCGGCGGCTTCGACTTCAACAAGAACAAGTTCAACCATGTGACGCAGGCGTGGCGCCAGCCGGGTTCGAGTTTCAAGCCGTTCATCTATTCCGCGTCGCTCGAAAAGGGTCTCGGGCCGGCGACCGTCATCAACGACGCGCCGCTCTTTTTCAGCGCCGCCGAGACCGGCGGCCAGGCGTGGGAGCCGAAGAACTATGGCGGTGGTTTCGACGGCCCGATGACCATGCGCACGGCGCTGCAAAAGTCGCGGAACCTCGTGTCGATCCGCATTCTGAACCAGATCGGCACGAAGTACGCGCAGCGGTACATCACGCAGTTCGGCTTTGATGCGGACCGTCATCCCGCGTACCTGCCAATGGCGCTCGGCGCGGGTCTCGTCACGCCGCTGCAAATGGCGGCCGCCTATTCGGTGTTCGCAAACGGCGGCTATCGGATCAATCCGTATCTGATCGCGGAAGTGACCGATCAGCGCGGCGCCGTCGTCGCGCATGCGCAGCCGCTCGTTGCCGGGCAAAGCGCACCGCACGCGATCGAGCCGCGCAATGCGTATGTGATGAACAGCCTGCTGCAAAGCGTAGCGCAACGCGGCACGGGCGCGAAATCGAATGTGTTGAAGCGCACCGACCTCGCGGGCAAGACCGGCACCACGAACGATTCACGCGACGCGTGGTTCGCCGGCTACCAGCACACGCTCACCGCGATCGCGTGGATCGGCTACGACAACCCGCGCAGCCTCGGCGACAAGGAGACCGGCGGCGGACTCGCGCTGCCGGTGTGGATCGACTACATGGCCCGTGCGCTCAAGGGCGTGCCCGAGTACAGGATGCCGATGCCGCAAGGTGTCGTCACGCTCGGCGACGAGCTGTATCTGGATGGCTTTACGCCGGGCAATGGTTTTGTCGCGGCGGTCGGCGTCACGCTACCGCAGCCGGGCGAGGAGGCGAGCGGAGCCGGCGTCGCGCCGGAACAGGTTGGCGAACAGGAGAAGCAGGACATCATGAACCTGTTCCGCGGGCATTAGCGGGGGCTGGTTGGTACTGGCGGGGGCTGGCCGGGTGCTTGCAGCTGCTGGCGCGCATCAACAGGCTCTCCGGCGCGCCGCCGCCCCATTCCCGAACCATCGCCCATGCGTCGCACAAGCGCCATTTTCAGAAGCCGATCACCGCGCAGCGCGACGCGCCACAACACCATTCAAGGTGCAATGCGCACCGGCTCCCCTGCCTGCTGCGTCGCGTAGTCCGACAGTGCGGCGAAAAATTCCGTGCCGTTGCGTGTATCGCGCCATGCGTCATCGACGAAACGGAAGTGGTAGCCGCCCGATTTCGCGGCAATCCAGATCTCGTGCATCGGCGGCTGCAGGTTCACAATAATCTTCGTCCCGTTCTCGAATTCGAGCGTCAGAACATTGCCGCTGCGCTCGAACTCGATATCGGCGTCGGAGTAGTCGAGTGCGCGCTCGACCGCCGTCAGCACGGCCTCGGCACGAGCCAGGTAATCAGTATCGGACATGCTAAACTCCAGCGGATTCGTTATACAGGGACAGTTATGCGAGCCGTTTTCCGGATGAGCGCGATTGTAGCGGCTTTGTCCATTCTCGCAGCGGGCACGCTTGCCGGCTGCGGGCAACGCGGTCCGCTTTATCTGCCTACCGTACCACCGCTGCCGCCCAAGCCGCCGCAAGAACAGACACAACCACCGTCGCCGGAAGACGTGAAACCGACGCCGGATACGGCATCATCGAGCATTCCGGACACGTCGGGCGCCGCGCTGACGCTCTCGCCTGACGACTCGATGCAGATGCCCGCCAGCGGTTCCACCGTACCCAACCCGCAACAGCCCGCATCCGGCGTTCCTCAAGCTCAATAAGACCTTCGCATGACTCGATCAGCTTTCGCCCACGTCGATGGCGTGCTGCACGCCGAACGCGTGTCCGCCGTGTCGCTCGCCGAGCGCTTCGGCACGCCGCTTTACGTCTACTCGCGCGCCGCGTTGACCGACGCGTGGCAAGCCTATGCGGGCGCATGCGCGGGCCGACGTGCGAGCGTTCACGTCGCCGTGAAGGCGAACAGCAATCTGGCGGTGCTCAATGTATTCGCGCGCATGAACGCGGGCTTCGACATCGTGTCGGGCGGCGAGCTGGCGCGCGTGCTGGCTGCGGGCGGCAAGGCGGAAAACACCGTGTTTTCGGGCGTCGGCAAGAGCGCCGCTGAAATGCGCGATGCGCTCGTGGCCGGCGTCAAATGCTTTAACGTCGAATCGATTCCGGAGCTCGACCGCCTGAACGAAGTCGCGGGTTCGATCGGCAAGCGGGCGCCGGTGTCGCTGCGCGTGAATCCGGATGTCGATGCGAAAACGCATCCGTACATCTCGACGGGGTTGAAGTCGAACAAGTTCGGCGTCGCATTCGACGATGCACGTGCAACCTATCGCGCGGCGGCCGCGATGCGGCACCTCGAAGTGATCGGCATCGATTGCCACATCGGCTCGCAGATCACCGAAGTCGCGCCGTATCTCGATGCGGTCGACCGGCTGCTCGAACTCGTCGCGCAGATCGAAGCGGACGGCGCGACCGTGCGCCATATCGACGTCGGCGGCGGTCTCGGCATCACGTACGACAACGAAACGCCACCCGATATCGGCGTATTCGTGCGCACCGTGCTCGACCGGATCGACGCGCGTGGGCATGGGCACCGCGAAGTGTACTTCGAGCCGGGCCGGTCGCTGGTCGGCAACGCCGGCATTCTGTTGACGCGCGTCGAGTTTCTGAAGCCCGGCGCGGAAAAGAATTTCGTGATCGTCGACGCGGCGATGAACGACCTCGCGCGCCCCGCCATGTACGAGGCGTATCACGCGATCGAGCCGGTGGTGATGCGCTCCGCGCCGCAACAGGTATACGACGTGGTCGGTCCGGTCTGCGAAAGCGGCGACTGGCTGGGCCGCGACCGGGCGCTGGCCGTCGAACCGGGCGATCTGCTCGCGGTCCGCTCGGCCGGTGCGTACGGTTTCGTGATGAGCTCGAACTACAACACGCGCCCGCGTGCGGCTGAAGTGATGGTCGACGGCGACAAGGTGCACCTGGTTCGCGCGCGGGAAGACGTGCAGCAGCTGTTTGCCGGCGAAGCGCGGCTACCGGACTGACGCCGAAGAAGAGGCAGAGGCAGAGGCGTGCCGACGCCGCGCGGCCCGCTCGCGCGCCCACACGATCAGCCGCCAGCCGAGCAGCGCGATGACAATCGCACCGTAGATCTTCGGCAAGATCAGATCGTGCTTGCCGGCCTTCATCCACCAGAAGTGCAGAATCGCGAGCGTCGCGATCAGATAGATCGCGCGATGCAGCACCTGCCAGCGGCGGCCGAGCCGGCGCACCATCGCTTTCGGCGATGTCACGGCAAGCGGAATCAGCAGCACGAACGCGGCAAAGCCGACGGTGATGAACGGCCGCTTGCCGATGTCCTTCAGAATTTCGGCGACGTCAAACCACTTGTCGAACCAGAAATACGTCGTGAAGTGCAGCGCGCCGTAAAAGAACGCATAGAGACCGAGCATCCGGCGAAACCGCAGCAACGCATTGACGCCGGTGAGCTTGCGTAACGGCGTGACGGCTAGCGTGATGCAAAGGAACACGAGCGTCCACAGTCCGGTCGAGCGCGTGATGAATTCGATCGGATTCGCGCCCAGCTGACCGGTAAAGCCGAACAGCACGAGCCGCCCGAGCGGATAGAGCGCCGCGATAAACACCGCGATCTTCACCGGCACGACCCAGCGCGCCCCGGCCGCCGCGGCAGGCCGTTTCGTCGCCGCAACGACGCCGGCCGCACCTGCGGCGCCGCCAGTCGCGGATGGCGACGAGCGCTGCGCGTTGCCGCCTCCGGGTACCGCTTGCGTGTCCGTTGCCATCTGCGTCTTCCCGCTCAGAAATATTTCTTCAGGTCCATGCCCTGATACATCGACGCGACCAGATCGCCGTAGCCGTTGAACATCAGCGTCTTGCGCTTCGGCGTGAAAAAGCCGTCTTCGCCGATCCGGCGTTCGGTGGCCTGACTCCAGCGCGGATGGTCGACGTTCGGGTTGACGTTCGAATAGAAGCCGTATTCGTGCGGCGCATAGGTGTTCCAGCTGGTCGGCGGCTGCTGCTCGACAAAGCGGATTTTCACCAGTGACTTCGCGCTCTTGAAGCCGTACTTCCACGGCAGGACAATGCGCACCGGCGCGCCGTTCTGATTCGGCAGCACCTGGCCGTACAGGCCCATCGTCAGCAGCGTCAGCGGACTCATCGCTTCATCCATCCGCAGGCCTTCCGAATACGGCCAATCGAGAATCGGGTCCGACAGGCCGGGCATCTGCGACGGATCGGCTAGCGTGATGAACTGCACATACTTGGCGTTGCCGGTCGGCTGCGCGCGCTTGATCAGTTCGGACAACGGCACGCCGACCCACGGAATCACCATCGACCAGCCCTCGACGCATCGATGCCGGTACACGCGCTCCTCGAGCGGCGCGAGCTTCAGCAACTCGTCGATATCGTAGACTTTCGGGTTCTTCACCTCGCCTTCGACGCTCACCTTCCACGGACGCGGCCGCAGCGTGCCCGCGTGATGCGCCGGGTCGGACTTGTCGGTGCCGAACTCATAGAAGTTGTTGTACGTGGTGATGTCCTGATACGGCGTCGCCTTGTCGGCTACGACAAATTTCGGATTGGTCTTTGCCGCCAGCTTCTGGGCCTTCGAATCGGGCGACGAGAACGCCGCAAATGCGTCGCCGGGCGCGCCGATCAGTCCGCCGAGCGCCGCGGCGCCGGCTGCCTGCAGCACGCGCCGCCTGTTTTCAAATATCCGCTGCGGGGTGATCTCGCTGCGCGGAATGTCGTCGCCGGCCAGCCGCGACGCGCCGGTTCGCCTGATCCACATGATGCTGCTCCTCGCGCGCCTGCCCCGGCCCGCTCATTGATGGTTCGACCCGTGGTCGATGTGGTCGTCCACTACTTCCTGTTGTAGCAAACGAAAGAGATTCCGAAATCATCCCGTACCAGCATAAAAAAACCGCCGGTGCAGCGCACACGGCGGTTGTTTGGTCGGCTTCCGGCCGTGGATATGACAGCTTGCTACAGCTTTCCGTAGCTGTGCAGCCCGGAGAGGAACATATTCACGCCGAGGAACGCGAACGTCGTGACCAGCAGGCCGGTGAGCGCCCACCATGCGGCGACCGCGCCGCGCAGTCCCTTCATCAGGCGCATATGCAACCATGCCGCATAGTTCAGCCAAACGATCAGCGCCCAGGTTTCTTTCGGATCCCAGCTCCAGTAGCCGCCCCACGCCTCGGCGGCCCACAGCGCGCCGAGGATGGTCGCGACGGTGAAGAACGCAAAGCCGACCGCGATCGACTTGTACATCAGGTCGTCGAGCACATCGAGCGTGGGCAGCCGGTCGGCCAGCACGCCGCGCTCTTTCATCAGATACGCGACGCCGACCATCGCCGACAGCGCGAAGCTGCCGTAACCGATGAAGTTGGCCGGCACGTGGATCTTCATCCACCAGCTCTGCAGCGCCGGCACGAGCGGCTGGATCTGCTGCGCATCGCGCGCGATCGAATACCACATCAGGAAGCCGACCGCGGCGGTGATGACGAGCAGCACGAAGGCACCGAGCGCGCGCGTGTTGTAATGCGATTCGTAATACAGATAGAAAAGCGCGGTGATCAGGCTGAACAGCACGAACACTTCGTACAGGTTCGAGATCGGAATATGGCCGACGTCCGCGCCGATCAGATACGACTCGTACCAGCGCACCATCAGGCCGGTGAAACCCATCAGCACGGCCGCCCACGTCATCTTCGAACCGATTGCGGCGCCCACCGGCGAACGCGATAGCAGGCCGATCCAGTAGAAGAGCGTGGCGAACACAAAGAGCGCGCTCATCCAGAGAATCGCGGACTGGCTCGACAGGAAATATTTGAGGAAAAACGCGTTATCGGCGCGCGACAGGTCGCCGTGGTAAATCTGGATGGCCAGCAGCGACAGTGCCGCGATGCCGATCATCAGAGGCCGCACCGGTTTCCAGCGCCAGCCGAGCACGACGAACACCGGCACCGAGCACACCAGCACCAGCTTGTCGTAATAGTTCATGAACCCGTGGTAGCGCGTCAGCGCAAACCCCGCACCGCCGACCAGCACCAGCGCGAATAGCCAGTCGAACGCTTTGAGACGCTTCAGGAACGGGCGGTCGTCGAGCAGGCCGCTGTATGCCGCGGGCGCGGCGCCGGGCCGTTGGGAAGGCGTGGAGGAGGAAACCTGAGTCAAGTCCATGATCTTACCGGTTCGAATCTTGTGGGCCGGTTGCCGGCGCAGCCGGATGGCTGCCGCCGCCGGACGCAGCGGACGCTACGGAATCGTCGGCCGGTTTGGCGCCGAGCACCGCACCGACCGCATCGCGCGTCTCTTTGAACTCTTTGTCGAAGTCGAACGTCTTGCGTGCGCTCGACATCGCCATCACGACGTTCACGCCGCGATCCGTGTCTTTGAGCCAGAACCACAGGCGCCGTTCGCGCACATAGAACATCGAGAAGATGCCCAGCACGAGGAGCAGGCTGCCAAGATACACGACTTTTTTGCCCGGCGCGCGCGTCAACTGAAATACCGAAGCTTGCACCTGCTTGAAGGAGTCGAGTTGCAGATAAACCGGCGATCCGTACAAAAAGCTGTCAGAAATTGCATTGATCGAGTTCTGCACGAAACGGCTGGACGCATCGCCGGGCTGCACCGGCGCCTCGCCCGCTTGCGTGCGCGACAGCTGCCAGACGTCCCACATCGCGCCTTCCAGCATGCGCAGCAACAGTCCCGCCGCCTTCTCCTGCTCGGCTTTCGGCACCGAATGGTCGATAAACGTCGCGATCGCCTGGAAGCCGCCGAACGCCTGGCCGCGCGGCGGCGTGCCCAGACTGCTGTCGGCGCCGGCAAACAGCGTCAGGACGCGCACCGCGCTCTCCTCCAGGTGCTGCTGCAATTCCTGATTCGAGCCCGGCACCGAACGCTGCGCGAATCGATGCGCGGCTTCGGCGCGCGTCGCCGGATTTTCCAGCGCCGCGCGCAGGTTCATCCACTCCTTGACCGTGCCGCCCTCGTCCGCGGGGATGCGCAGGTAGCGGAACGAATCGTCCGGATTCGTGCGCATGCCGGCGAGGAACACGCGATCGCCGGCAACCTCGACCGGCAGCATGTAGTTGTTGTACTCGCGCGCCTGGCCGTCCTTGTCGCGCACTTTGTATTGCACCGACGGCCCGACATTGTGCAGATCGAGCGGCCTGGATGTCTTCGCGCCGGAACCGAGGCGCTCATCGAACGCCTGTTGCAGCGTTTGATGCGCCGCGACGCCGCGCGCGTCGGTCTGGCCGCTGCCGTTCGTGATGTTTTCGACGTTGATCGCGCGGAAATCGGCGAATTCGACAGTCTGGCCGTCCTCGCCGGGAACGTTGCCCGTGAGCGGCGTGGAACTGCCGATCGTGCCGTCGAACGGTACCGTTTTCGCGCTGCCGCCGCTCATCGGATACGCGGTCATCTTCATCTCCGAGCCGCCGTCCTGGAAGCTCGACTGATAGATCGACACGCCGTCGTACTCGAAGGGCTTGTTCACCTCGACGCGAGCCGGAATGCGCTGGCCAGTCTTATGGTCGATCACGACGATGTCGCTCGCGAAAAGCTTCGGCATCCCCGTCGTGTAGTAATCGACGATGAACTTGTCGAGCTGGATCGAGAACGGCAGATCCTGGATCAGCGAACCGTTCGGCTCGTTCAGAATCGCAGTCGACACGTGCTGCCCTTCGGGCACCCACGCGTAACCGCGGAACGTCGGATTCGACTGCGACAGCCGATGCTCGGGCGGGATGTCGTTGATCACCGTATTGCTGCTGATCGGCGATTTATCGAAGAGCCACATCTGCAGCTTGATCGGCAGATTGCTGTCGAGCAGGCCGCCGATGCAGATGATCACGATCGCAAGATGCGCCGAGATATAGCCGAGCTTCGTCATCGCGCCGCGCTTCGCGGCAATCAGCGTTGCGCCGTCGGACTCGCGCGTGACGAACCTGTAGCCGAGCTTGCCGGACAGTTGCGACAGCGTCGCGGCAGCCTCGGCGCGCGAACCCTGCGCGACGAACTCACCCTTGTGATGGAACGCGCGCAGACTCGCTTCGCGCACCTTGTCCTTCCAGCTCTTCGTATCGGCGATCATCTTCGGCGCATTGCGGATCACGCACAGCGACACCGACGTGATCAGAAAGCCGAGGATCAGCATGAACCACCACGCGCTGTACACCGTGTAGAGGCTGAGTGACCGGAAGATGTCCGCCCAGAACGGGCCGAACTGATTGACGTAGTTCGGGTACGGGTCGTCCTGAGTCAGCACGGTGCCGATGATGCTCGCGATTGCGAGGATCACCAGCATCGCGATCGCAAAGCGCATCGAGCTAAGCAACTCGATGAGTTCGCGCGCGATTCGCTGGCGCGATTTCGACTGCAGACCCGATGTGGTAACGCTCATTCAAACTCCGACTGAACAGCAAAAAAGGGTGCAGGGCCGTCGCATCGCGGCGACGCCCTCACCCTTTTCTTGTTTTTTGCCCGCTTTGACGACGGGCTCTACGACTCGTCAGCAGACCGTGCACGCATAGCGGCAATGGTCTGCCCGGTTCGCCGCCAAGTCCGCGCGACTGGTGCGGACGCTAGCTTAATGCAAACCGGCGATGTAATCAGCGACGGCCTTGATTTCACTATCCGAGAGACGCTGCGCGATAGCATGCATCGCCTCGTTGTTGTTGCGCGCGCCCGGCCCTTGCTGGAACGCGGTCAACTGCGCCGCAACGTACTCGGCCCACTGCCCCGACAGCCGCGGATACTGCGACGGAATGCCCTGGCCGGTCGGCCCGTGGCAACCTGCGCAGGCCGGCACGCCCTTATCCGCGATGCCCGAGCGGTAGATCTTTTGTCCGAGCGGGACCGTGTCCTTGTTGTGCGCGTAGCCGGGCTTCGGCACCTGCGTGGAGAAATACGCGGCCACGTTCACCATGTCCTGGTCGGACAGCGCGCCCGAGATGCCGGCCATGATCGGATTGCTACGCGCGGGCTGCTTTGCGCCCGGCTGCGTTTTGAAATCCTTGAGCTCTTTGACGAGGTATTCCGGATGCTGGCCGGCGAGTTTCGGATACGCACCGCCTGCGCTATTGCCATCCGCACCGTGACACGAAGCGCATACCTGCGCTGCGATTGCCTGCCCCCGATTCAAATCCGGCTTTGCCTGCTCTGCCGCTTTTGCCTGTACCGCCAAACCTGAAAGACCTACCGCTGTGTGAAGCACCACCAGCATCCTGCCCAGTCGATTCATTCGCACACCCTGTTTCGTCTTGTGGGAATTAGAGGTTCTGCAAAATACGACGGCGACCGAATTACCTGATTGAATTACCCCATGTCACGCAACTCAAGCCAGGCAACGCTGTTACGCATTGAGCGTGCGCCTTGTTGCATACGGCTTTACAGGTTTTCAGTAAACCATCGTATTGTACAATAACTCGCTAATCGCGAAGACGCCAGTCGGGCTTGCCCCGCAGCCAGTCCGGACACGGCCTTCGACGCGCGCTGGAAAAATGCCCTTCACGCGGGGCCGATATGCCCCGCTTCTGCCCGTTCCACCGTTGCCAGGCATCGCTCCGTGCGTCGTCAGGTCCTGCATTCCATTCCGGTCTCTTTCATGTCCTTTCTGCTCCACCAGGCCCGCTTTTTCACCACGGTCAATCATTTGCGCGATCTGCCGAGCACCGCGCAACCTGAAATTGCATTTGCCGGGCGCTCGAATGCGGGCAAGTCCACGGCGATCAACGTGCTGTGCAATCAGAAGCGTCTCGCGTTCGCCAGCAAAACGCCGGGGCGTACGCAGCACATCAACTACTTCTCGGTCGGGCCGGCCGACGAGCCGGTCGCGCATCTGGTCGATCTGCCGGGTTATGGCTATGCGGAAGTGCCAGGCGCCGCGAAGGCGCACTGGGAAGCCTTGCTGTCAACTTACTTGCAGTCGCGCGCGCAGTTGCGCGGCATGATCCTGATGATGGATTCGCGCCGCCCGCTCACCGAACTGGACCGGCGCATGATCGAGTGGTTCGCGCCCACCGGCAAGCCGATTCATACGCTGCTGACCAAATGTGACAAATTGACGCGTCAGGAAGGCACCAACGCGCTGCGCACGACACAAAAAGGGTTTGCCGAGTATCGTGCGGCCGGCTATCAGGGCGAACTCACCGCGCAGCTCTTTTCCGCGCTCAAGCGCATCGGTTTCGAAGAAGCACATGAGTTGATCGAGAGCTGGGTTGCGCCCGATATCGGCAGCGATCCGGCCGACGATTCGGGCAGCGCGGCGTGATTGCGGCCATTGTCGAATGCCGCGCGGCTGACGCGCTCGTTCGCGACGATGGGCTTGGCGCCGCAGAACGTACGCCCAGCAACAGCGAGCGCAGTTTCCGGCCGACCATAAAAAAACCCGCCGCACATTGACGGCGGGTTAAACAGCCTAATCGAAAAACGACAGGCACCCGCTCAGGGAGGAGAAGCGGGGAGGTCGGCGCAGCGCGCCTTGCTCGATCGGTATGATATACCATTGTCTCAAAAAGTTTCTGGCACCCACCCGCCCTCGGTTTCACATTCGCACGAGTTTCGATATGAGTTTTTACCCGCATCACCGTCCGCGCCGGATGCGGCGCGACGAGTTCTCGCGCCGCATGATGCGCGAGAACGTTCTCACCACTAATGACCTGATCTATCCGGTGTTCGTCGTCGAAGGCGCCAACGTGCGGCAGGCCGTGCCTTCGATGCCCGGCGTCGAGCGCGTGTCGGTGGATCTGCTGATGGGCGTGGCCGAACAGTGCGTCGCATTGGGCGTGCCGGTGTTGTCGCTGTTCCCGGCGATCGAAGCGTCGCTGAAAACGCCCGACGGCCGCGAAGCGACCAACTCCGCCGGCCTGATCCCGCGTGCCGTGCGCGAATTGAAGAAGCACTTCCCCGAGCTCGGCGTGCTGACGGACGTCGCACTCGATCCTTACACCAGCCACGGCCAGGACGGCGTGCTCGACGAAGCCGGTTATGTGATCAATGACGCCACTGTCGAGATTCTGGTCGAACAGGCGAAGGCGCAGGCCGAAGCGGGCGTCGATATCGTTGCGCCGTCGGACATGATGGACGGCCGTATCGGTGCGATCCGCGAGATGCTCGAGAGCGAGGAGCACATCCACACGCGGATCATGGCGTATTCGGCCAAGTTTGCGTCGGCGTTCTACGGGCCGTTTCGCGATGCGGTCGGTTCCGCGGCGAATCTCGGCAAGAGCAACAAGATGACGTATCAGCTCGACCCCGCCAATTCGGACGAAGCGATGCGCGAAATTCGCGCCGACATCGATGAAGGCGCGGACATGGTGATGGTCAAGCCGGGCATGCCGTATCTCGACATCGTGCGCCGCGTACGCGACGAGTTTCATTTTCCGACGTATGTGTATCAGGTCAGCGGTGAGTACGCGATGTTGAAGGCAGCCGCGCAGAACGGCTGGCTCGATCACGACAAGGTGATGATGGAATCGCTGCTCGCGTTCAAGCGCGCAGGTGCGAACGGCATCCTGACGTATTTCGCCCTCGACGCGGCGCGGCTGCTTCGCGCGCAGAAGTGAACGGTTGATTCTTGACAGGGATGTCGTGAATTGCAGGTTTGCGTAGTGTGGGCCTTGCGTGTGCCTTGAAGTAGTGCGGTATGCAAGGCGACGCGCGACGAGCATTGCAGTCGCGGCAAATTGAGAAAGCGGAGCATTCGTCGTTCAGAATGCTCCGCTTTTTTGTTGGTTTGCTTCGTTGATGTAACGCCGATGTGCGTACCGCGCTTTCGCGCCGGCGGCATCGATCAGGACTGCGGTAACGGTTGCGCAGCGGCGACGCGATCGAGGCTGCGCAGGAACGTATCGGCCGATTCGTATCCGACGACGCGCAGCACCTCTTTGCCATCCTGATTGAAAAAGATGATGCCCGGCGGTCCGAACAGATTGAACCGCTTCAGCAACGCCTGGTCGTCGGTATTGTTGGCGGTGACGTCAGCGCGCAGAAGTTTCAGTTGCTTTAAGCGCGCATTCACGCGCGGGTCGCTAAACGTGAATTTCTCCATTTCCTTGCAGCTGACGCACCAGTCCGCATAGAAGTCGAGCATCGCGGGCTGCGCAGCCGATTTGACGACCTGATCCAGCTGCCCTGACGAGCTGACCGGCGCGAACGCCAGATCGCTTTGTACATTGGCAGTCGGATTCACAGCGCCGTTTGCAGTCGGGCCTGGGCCTGCAGCGCGGCTGGCGAGCACGGCAAGCGGCCGAAGCGGGTCGCTCGATCCCGCGGCCACCCCGACGAGCAGGACCGCGGCCCAGATCGCGAAGGCGGCGCCGAGACCACGTCCGAGGCCACGCCAGACCGAGCTGCTGCCCGCCTGCTGCGGCGAAAAGAGTCCCAATGCCGCGGCGGCGATAAGCAGCCAGAGCACGCTCAACAGCATCTGCGCGGTGCCACCGAGCACCGGCCACACGATCCACAGCGCGGCGCCAAGCAGGACGACGCCGAAAAACACCTTCACGCTGTCCATCCACCCGCCGGCACGCGGCAGAAGCGTGCCGGCGCCCAAGCCGATGATAAGCAGCGGCACGCCGAGCCCGATTCCCATCGAGAACAAAGCGGCACCGCCTAGCACCGCGTTGCCGGTATGCGCGATAAACGCGAGCACCGCGAACAGCGGCGCGGTCATGCACGCGCCGACCACGAGCGCCGACAGCGCGCCCATCACAGCGACGGCGGCGAACTTGCCGCCCGAGCGCCGCTCGGAGACGCTCGACACACTGTTTTGCCAGCGCTGCGGCAACGCGATATCGACGCCGGCGATCAGCGTCACGGCGAACGCGGTCAGCAGGATGCCGAATGCGCCGAGCACCCAGGGGTTTTGCAGCCACGCGCCGAGGCTCTGGCCGACAAGCGCGGCGGCGATACCGAGTGCGGTGTAGACGAGCGCCATGCCGATTACGTACGCGAGCGACAACGCGAAGCCGCGCGCACGCGTGACACGAGCACCTTCCCCGATGATGATCGCGGACAGGATCGGAATCATCGGGTAAGAGCACGGCAGCAGGCTCAGCACCATGCCCGCGACGAAGTACAAGCCGACGATCGCGAAGAATCCCCCGCCCTGCAGCAACGATTGGGCGTAGTCCGCGCTGGTCGCGCGTTCGTACCAGTTGCCTTGGCTGGACGTCGTGGAGGATTTTGCTGTTTGTTGTATCGCGTTGCTCGTCGCGCCCGCTGCGGCAGACTGCAGCGCGGCGCCGTCGACGTGATACACACGCTCCATCGGCGGATAACAGATGCCCGCGTCGGCACACCCCTGCGACGTCACGGCCAGATCGAATGCTCCGGCCGCCTGCTTGACGGGGATACGGATCGTCAGCTCGTTGCGATACGTTTCGACGTTTTTCTGGAACGTCTCATCAAACTTGATATGCCCGGCGGGCAATTGCGGATCGCCGATCGTCGAGGTGCCGTTGCGGACTGCAAAGGAAAAACGTTCGCGGTACATGTAGTAGCCGTCCGCGATCTTGTAATGGACGTCGACCTCGCCGGGTTGTTCCGTCGCGCTGAATTTGAACGCGACGGCCGGGTCGAGAAAATCGTCGGCGGCGCGCGCCACGCCGGCTGAAAACAGCGCAATAAGCAGACTCGCGAACAGCAACTTGAACAGCTTGGCAACGCGCGCGACGTCGCGCGATGGCGAATTCAGGCAGTTAAACATGGATCGGACGTTGAGTTTCGGTATTGACCCACTGCCCGTACGCGGCCGACGCAATGGCCTGCCACGAAAGGATTTCCGGGGTGTCGTAAGGATGATGCGACAGGATGAACTGCTCGAGCTCCTGTGCCCGGCCCACGCTTGTTTTGAACAGTATTTGCACTTCATCGGCTGATTCGATCTTGCCCTGCCAGTGAAAGCTCGATCGCACCGCGCCCAGCTGCGTTGCGCATGCCGCGAGGCGCGCGGCCAGAATGGCTGACATCAGCTTTTCGGCGGCGGTCGTGTCAGGCATCGTGGTCAACATCAGGATCACGTTCATCGTCTGCGACGCCTCCTCAAGCTGTGCAGAATCTGCACGCACTATCGTATCACCTGGCAGATTGGGCCTCCGGCTTTGGGTGCTGCCTTGCGCTGCCGTATGCCACCTGAGCTGCCTTGCGCTGCCTTGCGCTGCCTTGCGCTGCCTTGCGGCCAAAGTGTATTCGGCCCGTGCCTGCGCCGCGGCGTCACAACGCGCCTTAAAGCAAAAAACCAGGCACGAGGCCTGGTTTTTTGTGTTCTTCGTATCAGCCGACAGCAAGCTTATTCAGCTTCAACGACGTTCTCGGCTTCTGCCGGCTCCGGACGGTCGAGCAATTCGACCAGCGCCATCGGCGCATTGTCACCGACGCGGAAACCGAACTTCAGAATCCGCAGGTAACCACCCGGACGGTTCGCGAAACGCGGACCGAGCACGTCAAACAGCTTCGTGACCGAGTCACGATCGCGCAGGCGGTTGAACGCCAGACGACGGTTCGCGAGCGACGGCTTCTTGCCGAGCGTGATCAGCGGCTCGACGACTTTACGGAGTTCCTTCGCCTTCGGCACCGTGGTCTTGATGACTTCGTGCTCGATCAGCGAGTTGGACATGTTACGGAGCATTGCCAGACGGTGGCTGCTCGTGCGGTTCAGTTTCCGCAGGCCATGGCGGTGACGCATTTCAATTTCCTTGATTCAAAGTTTTAACCCAGCTCTTCTATCGCACCAGGTTCAGGTGATTGCCTTCTTCACATGAACCTCGGGGCACGGGCCGGTAGAGAAACGGCAAGACGCGGATTTTAAAGGAAAATCCGCGTCTTTGCCAGTTGCGGTGCAGCTACTGCACTGAGTGCCGACGCGCTACGACTTACTTGTCGAGACCAGCCGGCGGCCAGTTTTCGAGCTTCATACCAAGCGTCAGACCGCGCGACGCAAGCACTTCCTTGATTTCGTTCAGCGACTTGCGGCCGAGATTCGGCGTCTTCAGCAGTTCGTTTTCGGTGCGTTGGATCAGATCGCCGATGTAGTAGATGTTCTCGGCCTTCAGGCAGTTCGCGGAACGAACCGTGAGTTCGAGGTCATCGACCGGACGCAGCAGGATCGGATCGATCTGCGGTGCACGCGACGGCGCTTCCGCAGTGGCTTCCGTGCCTTCCAGCGCAGCGAACACCGACAGCTGATCGACCAGAATGCGCGCCGATTGGCGAATCGCTTCTTCCGGCGAAATCACACCGTTGGTTTCGATGTTCATCACGAGCTTGTCGAGGTCGGTACGCTGTTCGACACGCGCGCTTTCCACCGCATAGCTCACGCGGCGAACCGGCGAGAAGGACGCGTCCAGCACGATGCGGCCGATGATCTTGGCCGACTCTTCGCCATAACGACGCACGTTGCCCGGCACATAACCACGGCCCTTCTCGACCTTGATCTGCACGTCGAGCTTGCCGCCCTTCGACAGATGCGCAATCACGTGATCCGGGTTGATCACTTCGCAATCGTGCGCGAGTTCGATGTCGCCCGCGGTCACGACGCCTTCGCCTTCCTTGCGCAGCGTAACCGTCACTTCATCACGGTTATGCAGCTTGAACACCACGCCTTTCAGGTTCAGCAACAGGTTGACCACGTCTTCCTGCACACCGTCGAGCGTCGAATACTCGTGCACGACGCCTGCGATCGTCACTTCGGTCGGCGCATAGCCGATCATCGACGACAGCAATACGCGCCGAAGCGCGTTACCCAAGGTATGGCCATAGCCGCGTTCGAACGGCTCCATGACCACCTTCGCGTGGCTCTCGCCCAGCGATTCCACAGCGATAATCTTGGGTTTCAACAAACTGGTTTGCATAGGTTTTCCTTTTCAATACCCTCGGCTCGTTACACCGATAAGGCTGACCGGTAACAACCTGAAAATAAACAGCCGAGGTGCCCCCTTGCACAACGCAATCAGGGTACCCCGGCCGTCAATCCGATTAGCGCGAATACAATTCGACGATCAGGCTTTCGTTGATATCACCAGCGATGTCGCTGCGTTCCGGCATTTGCTTGAACGTGCCTTCGAACTTCTTCGTGTCGACAGCGACCCAGCTCGGCAGACCGCCTTGTTCAGCCAGCGACAGCGCCTCGAGAATGCGCGCCTGCTTCTTCGACTGTTCGCGCACCGCGACCACGTCGCCTGCCTTCACTTGCAGCGACGGGATGTTCGCGACGGTACCGTTCACGGTGATCGCCTTGTGGCTCACCAGCTGACGCGCTTCAGCGCGCGTCGAGCCGAAGCCCATGCGGTACACGACATTGTCGAGACGCGACTCGAGCAGTTGCAGCAGGTTTTCACCCGTATTGCCCTTGCGGCGGTCGGCTTCGGCAAAGTAGCGGCGGAACTGACGCTCGAGAACGCCGTAAATGCGCTTCACTTTTTGCTTTTCGCGCAATTGCGTGCCGTAGTCGGACGTACGCGCGCCCGACGTGCGGCCGTGCTGGCCCGGCTTGCTGTCGAGCTTGCACTTGTCGGCGAGCGAACGGCGCGCGCTCTTCAGGAAGAGGTCGGTGCCTTCACGGCGGGACAGCTTGGCTTTAGGGCCGATATAGCGTGCCACGTTGCATTCCTTCTATGTTTGATCACGTGAACTCGGGTTCACGCTAGTCCGAACCCTTTGGGTCGAACGGTGGGCTTAGTCAATTCAATAAAGCAAGTCGCCCGTTGCCGCCGATTTCACACCCGGCGGAAACAGGCGTATGCGAAAAGCGTGTCTTAGATACGACGACGCTTCGGCGGACGGCAGCCGTTGTGCGGAACCGGCGTCACGTCGGAGATCGCGGTGATCTTGATACCAAGACCATGCAGCGCGCGCACCGCGGACTCACGGCCCGGGCCCGGGCCCTTGATCCGCACTTCGAGGTTCTTCACGCCGTATTCCATCGCCACGCGGCCAGCCGATTCTGCCGCGACCTGAGCCGCAAACGGAGTCGACTTACGCGAACCCTTGAAGCCTTGGCCACCCGAGGTCGCCCAGGCAAGCGCATTGCCTTGACGATCGGTGATCGTGATGATGGTGTTGTTGAACGACGCGTGAACGTGAACCACGCCCTCGGCGACGTTCTTCTTGACCTTCTTGCGAACGCGTTGCGCCGCGGTGTTGTTCGAAGCCTTAGCCATACGTTTTCCTGGTAACTGTCAGTCCCGCTTACTTCTTCAGCGATTGCGCTGCGCGACGCGGACCCTTACGCGTACGGGCATTCGTGCGCGTGCGCTGGCCACGCAGGGGCAGCCCTTTGCGATGGCGCACGCCGCGGTAGCAGCCGAGATCCATCAGGCGCTTGATGTTCATCGTCGTTTCGCGACGCAGATCGCCTTCGACGATAAACTTGCCGACTTCTTCACGCAGCTTTTCGAGGTCTGCGTCGTTCAGGTCTTTGACCTTCTTCGAAAATGCCACACCAGCGGCTTCACAGATGACGCGCGAGCGCGTGCGGCCGATACCGTAAATAGCCGTCAGGCCGATTTCGGTATGCTGGTGGTTCGGGATATTTACCCCTGCGATACGAGCCATTGTTTTTCCTCAAACAAAAAGCGCAAGCAAAAGCGCGGCGTTCAGCCTTGGCGCTGTTTGTGGCGCGGATCAGAGCTGCAAATCACGCGCACAACGCCCTTGCGCTTGATGATCTTGCAATTGCGGCAGAGACGCTTAACCGATGCCATCACTTTCATGATATTACCCTTTTTTCAAATCACTTCGCCCGGAACACGATCCGCGCACGCGACAGATCGTAAGGCGTCAACTCAACTGTCACCTTGTCGCCGGGCAGGATACGGATGTAGTGCATCCGCATCTTTCCGGAGATGTGTCCCAATACGACATGGCCGTTCTCCAGCTTTACCCTGAAGGTAGCGTTAGGCAGGTTTTCGATAACTTCACCCTGCATCTGGATGACATCGTCTTTTGCCATAAGTCCTTTAGCGCATTGGGACGCCGCCGCCTTTGAAATTGGCTTTCTTCAGCAGCGATTCATACTGTTGCGACATTACGTACGACTGCACCTGCGCCATGAAGTCCATGGTGACGACGACGATGATCAGCAGCGACGTTCCACCAAAATAAAACGGCACATTCCAGCGCAGCACCAAAAATTCGGGTAGCAGACAAACGAACACGATATAGATCGCACCGGCCAACGTCAGACGCGTGAGGATCCGGTCGATATAGCGTGCCGTCTGGTCGCCCGGACGGATACCCGGGACGAATGCGCCACTCTTTTTCAGGTTGTCGGCGGTCTCCCTGCTGTTAAACACCAGCGCGGTGTAGAAGAAGCAGAAAAATACGATCGCCAACGCATACAACAATACATACACCGGCTGGCCCGGCTTCAGCGCCTCGGCCACGTTATGCAGCGTGTCCGCGAACCAGCCACCGGCGGTTGCACCGGAACTGAACCAACTCAGAATCGTTGCCGGGAACAGGATGATCGACGATGCGAAGATCGGCGGAATCACGCCCGACATGTTCAGCTTGAGCGGCAGGTGCGACGACTGACCGCCGTAAATCTTGTTACCAACCTGGCGCTTCGCGTAGTTCACGAGAATCTTGCGCTGGCCGCGTTCGATGAACACCACCACAAACGTCACCGCGCCAATCAGCGCGACAACGATGATCGCGGAGATGATCGACATCGAGCCGGTACGAACCAGTTCGAAGAGACCACCGATCGCATTCGGGAAGCCCGCCGCGATACCACCGAAAATGATGATCGAGATGCCGTTGCCCAGACCGCGCTCGGTAATCTGCTCGCCGAGCCACATCAGGAACATCGTGCCCGTCACCAGCGTCACGACCGTCGTCAGGCGAAACACCATGCCCGGATCGATCACGAGGCCCGGCTGATTCTCAAGTGCCACTGCGATACCGAAAGCCTGGAAAGTCGCAAGCAACACAGTGAAGACACGCGTGTATTGCGTGATCTTCCGCTGCCCAGCCTGCCCTTCCTTCTTCAGCGCCTCCAGTTGCGGCGACACGATTGCCAGCAATTGCATGATGATCGACGCCGAGATGTACGGCATGATCCCCAGCGCAAACACCGTGAATCGCGAAAGCGCGCCACCCGAGAACATGTTGAACATGCCAAGGATGCCGCCCGCCTGGCTCTGAAACAGCTTCGCCAGTTGATCCGGGTCGATACCCGGCACCGGAATATGCGCGCCGATACGGTAGACAACCAGCGCCAGCAGCAGAAACACTGCCCGCCGGCGCAGGTCACCGAACTTCGCCGCGCCACGACCCGGTTTTGCGAGACTCGGACTGTTAGCCAAGTACCTTCTCCGATGCAAATGCTAGTGACGGCAACCGACTTGCCCGTTACTCAGCAAAAGAGCCGCCGGCTGCTTCAATCGCGGCACGCGCACCCTTCGTCGCACCCAGACCCTTCACGACGATCTTGCGCTTCAACTCGCCCGTCGCGATGATCTTGGCGCTCTTCATCAACTCGCCGACCAGGCCGGCTTGCTTCAGCGCGAGCAGATCGATTTCATCGACCGGCAGCTTCTCCAGATCGCCCAGACGCACTTCGCCAACGAATTCCTTCGTCAGCGACGTGAAGCCGCGCTTCGGCAGACGACGCTGCAGAGGCATCTGACCGCCTTCGAAGCCGACCTTGTGGAAGCCGCCCGAACGCGATTTCTGACCCTTGTGACCACGACCCGCGGTCTTACCGAGGCCAGAGCCGATGCCACGGCCCACGCGACGCTTTGCATGCTTCGCGCCTTCGGCCGGCTTCAGGTTATTCAATTCCATTATCAACTCCTTGAGTACCCGATCAGCCGCTTAGCCGAGGACCTTAACGAGGTACGAGACCTTGTTGATCATGCCGCGCACAGCCGGCGTGTCCTGCAGTTCGCTGACCGAGTTGAGTCGGCGCAGGCCCAAGCCGCGCACCGTCGCACGGTGCGATTCGCGGGTGCCGATCAGGCTCTTGACGAGCTGAACCTTCACAGTTTTTTCAGACATCGTGCCCACCTTTAGCCCAGAATTTCTTCGACGGACTTGCCGCGCTTCGCCGCGATATCACCCGGCGTGGACTGCTTGCGCAGGCCGTCGAGCGTCGCACGAACGAGGTTGTACGGGTTCGTCGAACCGTGGCTCTTCGCCACAACGTTCTGCACGCCCATCACGTCGAACACCGCGCGCATCGGGCCACCGGCGATCACGCCGGTACCGTCCTTCGCCGGAGCGAGCAGGACCGTGGATGCACCGTGCTTGCCGTGCACTTCATGTTGCAGCGTGCCGTTCTTGAGCGGCACCTTGAACATGTTACGGCGCGCCTGTTCCATAGCCTTCTGGACAGCAACCGGCACTTCCTTCGCCTTGCCCTTGCCCATACCGACGCGGCCATCGCCATCGCCAACCACGGTCAGTGCGGCGAAGCCGAGAATCCGGCCACCCTTGACGACCTTGGTCACACGATTGACCGAAATCATTTTTTCGCGAAGGCCGTCGTCGCGCTCGTCAGCCTGAACTTTCGCTTGCATCTTTGCCATGACGAATTCCTTCCCTTAGAACTTGAGCCCGGCTTCGCGCGCCGCGTCAGCCAGCGCTTTCACGCGGCCGTGGTAGCGGAAACCCGAGCGGTCGAAGGCGACGGATTCGATGCCGGCAGCCTTAGCCTTTTCAGCGATGCGCTTGCCGATCAGGGTCGCAGCAGCAACGTTGCCACCCTTACCCGAATTGTCAGCGAGTTGCGCACGCACTTCGGCTTCGAGCGTCGACGCGCTGGCGAGCACCTTGGTACCGCACGGCGAGAACACTTGCGCATAAATGTGCGTGTTCGTGCGATGAACGGCCAGACGCGCGACCTGCAGCTCAGCGATCTTGATACGCGTCTGACGAGCGCGGCGCAGGCGAGATTGAGTCTTATCCATGATTGCGCACCCTTACTTCTTCTTCGTTTCTTTGAGGATCACGACCTCGTCGGCATAGCGCACGCCTTTGCCCTTATAGGGCTCCGGCGGACGGTGACCGCGCACTTCCGCGGCAACCTGGCCGACCTTCTGCTTGTCGATCCCCTTGATCACGATTTCGGTTTGCGACGGGGTTTCAGCCTTGATGCCTTCCGGCATCTGGTGCACCACAGGGTGCGAGAAACCCAGCGACAGGTTCAGCTTGTCGCCTTGCGCCTGTGCACGATAACCAACGCCAACCAGCGTCAGCTTGCGCTCGAAACCCTTCGTCACGCCGTTCACCATGTTCGCAACCAGTGCGCGCATCGTGCCCGACATCGCGTTTGCTTCGCGGCTTTCGTCCACCGGCTCGAACTTCAGCGTGCCGTTGTCGTTCACCACCTTCACCAGACGATTCGCGTTTTGCGAGATCGTACCCAGCGGGCCCTTGACGGTAATGCGCTCGTCGCTGATAGCCACTTCGGCGCCTTTCAGCACGATCGGGCTTTTACCTACTCGAGACATGTTTCTCTCTCCTTTCGGTCTTAAGCAACGTAGCAGATGACTTCGCCGCCCACGCCAGTCGCGCGCGCCTTGCGGTCCGTCATCACACCCTTCGGCGTCGACACGATTGCAACGCCGAGACCGTTCATGACCTGCGGAATGTCATTGCGACCACGGTACACACGCAGACCAGGCTTCGACACGCGCTCGAGGCGCTCGATAACCGGACGACCAGCGTAGTACTTCAGAGCGATATTCAGCTCCGTCTTCGCGCCTTCGGACTTCACTGCGAAATCCTCGATATAACCTTCGTCCTTCAGGACCTGCGCGATCGCAATCTTGACCTTCGACGAGGGCATCGTCACCGAAACTTTCTCGACCATCTGCGCATTGCGGATGCGAGTCAGCATATCGGCGATAGGATCACTCATGCTCATCTTATGTTTCTCCTATTACCAGCTCGCCTTGGTCAGGCCAGGGATCTCGCCACGGAACGCGATTTCACGAATCTTGTTACGGGCCAGCCCAAATTTACGGAACGTGCCACGCGGACGACCCGTGATCGCGCAACGGTTGCGTTGGCGGGTCGGGTTTGCGTTGCGGGGCAGTTGCTGCAGGTCCAGACGAGCCGCATAACGCTCCTCGTCCGACTTGCTCGCGTCGTCGATGATCGCCTTCAGCTCTGCACGCTTGGTCGCATATTTTGCGACGAGGCGAGCGCGCTTCTTTTCACGTTCGATCAGTGCCAGTTTAGCCACGGTAACCTCAGTTTCTGAACGGGAACTTGAAGCTGGCGAGCAGTGCCTTTGCTTCATCGTCGGTCTTCGCAGTCGTCGTGATGCTGATGTTCAGCCCACGCAGCGCGTCGATCTTGTCGTAGTCAATTTCGGGGAAAATGATCTGCTCTTTCACACCGATGTTGTAGTTACCACGACCGTCGAATGCACGACCCGACACACCGCGGAAGTCGCGCACACGCGGGAGCGCAACCGTCACGAAACGGTCGAGAAATTCGTACATAGCCTGGCCACGCAACGTGACCATCGCACCGATCGGATAACCCTGGCGAATCTTGAAGCCCGCGATTGCCTTACGCGCCTTCGTGATCACCGGCTTCTGACCCGCGATCTTCGTCAGATCGCCAACGGCGTTCTCGATGATCTTCTTGTCAGCGACGGCTTCGCCAAGACCCATGTTCAGCGTGATCTTGGTGATGCGCGGCACTTCCATGACGGACTTGTAGCCGAACTTCTCGATCAGGCCGGGAACAACCTTCTCTTTATAGAATTCTTGCAAACGTGCCATTTTTTACTCCGCGGCGTCAGGCGCCCAGCACAGCACCGGTCGTCTTCAGGAAACGAACCTTCTTGTCCCCTTCGACCTTGATGCCAACACGCGACGGCTTGCCATTCGCGTCGACCAGAGCAACGTTCGAGATATGCAGCGGCATGACCTTCGCCTCCACACCACCCGTCGTACCCTTCATCGGGTTCGGCTTCACATGCTTCTTGGCGATATTGATGCCTTCGACCGTCACGCGCTCATCACCAACGGCCAGCACGACGCCGCGCTTGCCCTTGTCTTTGCCGGTCGTGACGATGACCTCGTCGCCTTTACGAATCTTCTTCATCTCGGCTCCTTACAGCACTTCCGGCGCGAGCGAAACGATCTTCATGAAGCGTTCGCTACGCAACTCACGCGTGACCGGCCCAAAGATACGGGTGCCGATAGGCTCGAGCTTGGTATTCAAAAGCACGGCGGCATTGCCGTCGAACTTGATCAGCGAGCCGTCTTGACGGCGCACACCCTTGGCGGTGCGAACCACCACGGCGTTATAGATTTCGCCTTTCTTCACGCGCCCGCGCGGCGTTGCCTCTTTGACGCTCACCTTGATGATGTCGCCGATGCTGGCATAACGACGCTTCGAGCCGCCGAGCACCTTGATGCACATAACTTCACGCGCACCCGTGTTGTCGGCCACTTCAAGCCGAGTTTCGGTCTGGATCATGGTTTACTTTTCCCAACTTAATCCGGTTGCACCACCATGGCACATCCGGTCAGTCTTGGCCCCGTCAGCCGTGGCGGCTGCTTGGGATAGAACAGGCAGCGACGGCTAACGAAACCCGCCATCGCAATCCGGTGAAGCTTTCAGCACGGGCCGCTGCCCGCACCATCTTCCCACCAGGGTTTCCACCTACGATTTGCCCCACCGCCTTGCCAACTGCAGACAACGGCTGGGCTCCCAGAAAGAGGGAAGACCGAGATTATATCAAATAATCTCGGTCCTGCAAGCGGAATCTACTGCGATTTCAACTACTTCTACGACTCACCGACAATTCCGGCTGCGTTAGATGATGCGAGCAGCCTCAACAAGACGCGACACCGACCAGGCCTTCGTCTTCGAAATCGGACGAGTTTCCTGGATTTCAACGAGGTCGCCCTCTTTGTAGGTGTTCGCTTCGTCGTGAGCGTGGTACTTCTTCGACCGTACGACGTACTTGCCGTAGATCGGATGCTTGACGCGGTGCTCGACCAGCACGGTGACCGTCTTGTCCATCTTGTTGCTGACGACCTTGCCGACCAGCGTCCGCTTAAGCGAGGTTTTTACGCTATCGTTCATTTCTGGTTCGCCTTCTCAGTCAGGACGGTCCGCACACGCGCGATGTCGCGACGAACCTTCTTCAGCTGACTCGTGTTCGTAAGCTGCTGGGTCGCGAGCTGCATGCGCAGGCCGAATTGCGCCTTCAACAGGTCCGACAACTCCTTGTTGAGCGCGGCCTTATCTTTCTGGTGAAGTTCGGAAGCCTTCATCATCACTCCTTAGGCGCCAAGCTGACGAACGATGAAGGTCGTCTTCAGCGGCAGCTTTGCTGCAGCCAGACGGAACGCCTCGCGTGCCAGCTCTTCGGTTACGCCGTCCATTTCGTACAGCATCTTGCCCGGTTGAATCTCCGCGACGTAGTACTCCGGGTTACCCTTACCGTTACCCATACGTACTTCAGCCGGCTTTTGCGAGATCGGCTTGTCCGGGAAAATGCGGATCCAGATGCGGCCGCCGCGCTTGATGTGACGCGTCATTGCACGACGCGCCGCTTCAATTTGACGCGCGGTCAGGCGGCCGCGACCGATGGCCTTCAGACCATATTCACCGAACGACACTGCGTTGCCGCGCGTCGCCACACCGGTGTTACGGCCCTTCTGCTCTTTGCGATACTTCCTGCGTTTCGGTTGCAGCATGGTTATTCTCCAGTCTTGCCGTCGCCGCCGGCATTACCACCACCGGCGCCGCCGCGACGGGGACCGCCGCGGCGAGCACCTGCCGGACCGCCACCTTCACCGTCACGGCGCGGACGGCGATCGCCACCCGGGCGAGCATTGCGGCGCGGACGCTTTTCTTCGGCCACTTCTTCGACCACCGGTGCGTCGTTGCGGCCGAGCGTGTCGCCCTTATAGACCCACACCTTCACGCCGATGATGCCGTACGTCGTCTTCGCTTCCGACGTTGCGTAGTCGATGTCCGCACGCAGCGTATGGAGCGGCACGCGACCTTCGCGATACCACTCGGTACGTGCGATTTCGATGCCGTTCAGACGACCCGCGCTCATGATCTTGATGCCTTGAGCACCCAGACGCATCGCGTTTTGCATCGCACGCTTCATCGCGCGACGGAACATGATCCGGCGCTCGAGCTGTTGCGTGATCGAATCGGCGATCAGTTGCGCATCGGTTTCCGGCTTGCGAATTTCTTCGATGTTGACGTGAACCGGAACGCCCATGCGCTTCTGCAGTTCCGACTTCAACTGTTCGATGTCTTCGCCCTTCTTGCCGATCACCACACCCGGACGCGAGCTGTAAATCGTGATGCGCGCGTTCTTCGCCGGGCGCTCGATGACGACGCGACCGACCGAAGCGTTCTTCAGCTTCTTCTTCAGGTATTCACGAACACCGATGTCTTCCTGCAACATCGCCGCGAAATTATTGTTGCTCGCGTACCAACGCGACGCCCAATTGCGGCTGACGGCCAAACGGAAGCCAGTCGGATGAATTTTCTGTCCCATCGTATGACCCCTTAATTCCCGACCGTCACAGTGATGTGACAGGATTGCTTCTCAATGCGGTTGCCGCGGCCTTTCGCACGCGCGGTAAAACGCTTGAGCGACGCAGCCTTGTCGACGTAGATGCTCGTGATCTTGAGCTCGTCGATATCGGCGCCTTCGTTGTGCTCCGCATTCGCGATCGCCGACAGCACGACCTTCTTCACGATGCCAGCCGCCTTCTTCGGCGAGAACGTCAGGACGTTCAGCGCCTTGTCGACCGGCAAACCGCGGATCTGGTCAGCCACAAGGCGCGTCTTCTGCGCCGAGATGCGGGCACCGCGATGAATTGCTTTCACTTCCATCTTGATAGCCCCTTATTTCTTGGCCTTCTTGTCGGCCGCGTGACCCTTGAACGTACGGGTCAATGCGAACTCGCCAAGCTTGTGGCCGACCATGTTTTCCGTGACATACACCGGAACGTGTTGACGGCCGTTGTGAACGGCGATCGTCAGACCGATGAAGTCCGGCAGAATCGTCGAGCGGCGCGACCAGGTTTTGATCGGCTTCTTGTCACGCGAAGCTGCAGCCGCCTCAACTTTCTTCAGCAAATGGGCGTCGCAGAACGGACCTTTTTTGATTGAACGTGCCATTGCCTACTCCTTAACGCTTGTGACGGCGCTGGACGATCATGCTCGTCGTGCGCTTGTTGCTGCGGGTGCGATAGCCCTTCGTCGGCGTACCCCACGGGCTCACCGGATGGCGACCTGCTGCCGTCTTGCCCTCACCACCACCGTGCGGGTGATCGACCGGGTTCATAGCAACGCCACGCACCGTCGGGCGGATGCCGCGCCAGCGGTTCGCGCCGGCCTTACCGATTTGACGGAGGCTGTGCTCTTCGTTGCCCACTTCACCGATCGTCGCGCGGCACTCGACGTGCACGCGGCGGATTTCGCCCGAACGCAGACGCACCTGTGCGTAGACGCTTTCGCGAGCCAGCAGCATCGCCGACGTGCCCGCCGAACGCGCGAGTTGCGCGCCCTTGCCCGGCAGCATTTCGATGCAATGAATCGTCGTACCGACCGGAATGTTGCGGATCGGCAGCGTGTTACCTGCGCGGATCGGCGCCTCGGCACCCGACATCAGTTGCTGACCAACCGTCACGCCCTTCGGCGCGATGATGTAGCGACGTTCGCCATCTGCGTACAGCACCAGCGCAATGTTCGCGCTACGGTTCGGGTCGTACTCGAGACGCTCGACCTTTGCCGGAATGCCGTCCTTCGTACGACGGAAGTCGACGACACGGTAGTGTTGCTTGTGGCCACCGCCTTGATGGCGCGTGGTGATGCGACCGTTGTTGTTACGGCCTGCCTTCGACTTCTGCGTGTCGAGCAGCGGTGCAAAGGGCTTGCCTGTATGCAAGTCCTTGTTCACCACCTTGACCATCGCGCGGCGACCCGGCGAAGTCGGCTTAACTTTCACGAGCGCCATGATTACTTGGCCTCCGCTTCAAAGTTGATTTCCTGGCCGGGCTTCAGGCAGACGTATGCTTTCTTCACGTCCTTGCGCTTGCCCATGAAGCGGCCAAAGCGCTTTGCCTTGCCCTTCTGAACCAGCACGTTGACGGAATCGACTTCCACCTTGAACAGCAGCTCGACAGCAGCCTTCACTTCCTGCTTCGTGGCATCCGGCGCGACTTCGAACACGACTTGCTCGTTCTTGTCGGCCACCAGCGTCGCCTTTTCGGAGATCACCGGCGCGAGCAGGACCTGCATCAAACGATGATCGTTTTTGCGAATCTCGCTCATGACAGCAACTCCTCGATCTGGGCGACCGCAGCCTTCGTAATCAGCACTTTCTTGAAGTAGATCAGCGACAGCGGGTCGGCGTAACGCGGCTCGACAACCGCCACGTGGGCGAGGTTGCGCGACGCGAGGTACAGGTTCTCGTCAACCGTGTCGGTGATGACCAGCACGGAATCGAGACCCATTGCCTTGAATTTCTGGGCCAGCAGCTTGGTCTTCGGCGCTTCGAGCGTCAGCTCGTCGACCACCGAGATACGGCCTTCGCGGGCCAACTGCGAGAAGATCGAGCAGAGACCTGCGCGATGCATCTTCTTGTTGACCTTGTGCGAGAAGTTTTCTTCCGGCGAGTTCGGGAAAATGCGACCACCGCCACGCCACAACGGGCTCGACGTCATACCGGAACGAGCGCGGCCCGTGCCCTTTTGACGCCACGGCTTCTTCGTCGAGTGGTGGACCTGTTCACGGTCTTTCTGCGCACGGTTGCCGCTGCGAGCATTGGCCTGATACGCGACCACGATCTGGTGGATCAGCGCTTCGTTATAGTCACGGCCGAACACGACGTCAGACGCGGTGACTGCCGCACCTTCCTGACCATTGGCATTCAGGAGCTTAAGTTCCATTATTTCGCTCCTTTCGCAGCAGGCGCCTTCACAGCCGGCGTCACAAAAACCTTGCCGCCCTTCGCGCCCGGAACGGCGCCCTTGACGAGCAGCAGCTTGCGTTCAGCGTCGATACGCGCGATTTCGAGGTTCTGCACCGTCACCGTCTCGTCACCCATGTGACCGGTCATGCGCTTGCCCGGGAACACACGACCCGGATCCTGCGCCATACCGATCGAGCCCGGCACATTGTGCGAACGCGAGTTACCGTGCGACGCGCGGCCCGAAGCGAAGTTGTAGCGCTTGATCGTACCGGCGTAGCCCTTACCGATCGACACGCCCTGCACGTCGACCTTCTGGCCCACTTCGAACAGATCCGGACCCACGATAGCGCCGTTCGACAACTCGGCTGCCTTCGCGGCATCGATGCGGAATTCTTTGAGGATTTCGCCAGCTTGAACGCCGGCTTTGGCGAGATGACCTGCGAGCGGCTTCGTCACACGCGATGCACGGCGCGTGCCGAACGCAACCTGAACAGCCGTGTAGCCGTCGGTTTCAACAGTCTTGATCTGCGTCACGCGGTTGTCGGACACGTCCAGCACGGTGACGGGAATCGAATCCCCTTCCGCCGTGAAGATACGGGTCATGCCAACCTTGCGACCTACGAGTCCAAGGCTCATCGTTTTCTCCATTCCCGACTGCGATTGGTCGGGGCTAATTTACAAAATGCCGTGCTTCCGGGCGCGCTTCTGGACACTTCAGCGGCACCGACTACCACGACTTTTTTGCGCAAATGCGCGAAAAGCCTTGCATTATAGCGAGGCTTTTCGTTTTCCGCAAGCAATCAAAGACTTAGCGGCACCCATACGCTGAGTGCCCTGTCAGGCTTATTGCAGCTTGATCTCGACGTCCACGCCAGCCGGCAGATCGAGCTTCATCAGCGCGTCGACCGTCTTGTCCGTCGGATCGACGATGTCCATCAGGCGCAGGTGCGTGCGGATTTCGAGCTGGTCGCGCGACGTCTTGTTGACGTGCGGCGAACGCAGGATGTCGAAACGCTGAATACGGGTCGGCAACGGCACCGGACCACGAACAATTGCGCCAGTCCGCTTCGCGGTCTCAACGATTTCAGCCGCCGACTGATCGATCAGACGGTAGTCGAATGCTTTCAGGCGAATACGGATTTTCTGGTTCTGCATGACGATTCCTTGAAAAGAGCGAGGCGATATTGCATCGCCGGATTAAAAAAGAACGAAGGATGAGGGCTTGCGCCGGGAGCGCGTGCCCTCACCCCGGGCACCATCTATTACTGACTGCGAACCAGCGATTTTACTCGATGATCTTGGCGACGACGCCGGCACCGACGGTACGACCGCCTTCACGGATCGCGAAGCGCAGACCTTCTTCCATCGCGATCGGCGCAATCAGCTTCACCGTGATCGACACGTTGTCGCCCGGCATCACCATTTCCTTGTCCTTCGGCAGCTCGATCGAGCCCGTCACGTCCGTCGTGCGGAAGTAGAACTGCGGACGGTAGTTGTTGAAGAACGGCGTGTGACGGCCGCCCTCATCCTTGCTCAGCACATACACCTCGGCCGTGAAGTGCGTGTGCGGCGTGATCGAACCCGGCTTGGCCAGCACCTGGCCACGCTCCACGTCCTCACGCTTCGTGCCGCGCAGCAGGATACCCA
The DNA here is from genome assembly GCF_902859875.1 of Paraburkholderia solisilvae. GTDB lineage: Bacteria > Pseudomonadota > Gammaproteobacteria > Burkholderiales > Burkholderiaceae > Paraburkholderia > Paraburkholderia solisilvae. The sequence goes on from NZ_CADIKF010000034.1 coordinate 59,458, forward strand.
CGTTGTCACCCGCCTGCCCCTGATCCAGCAGCTTGCGGAACATTTCCACGCCCGTGCACGTCGTCTTCACCGTCGGCTTGATCCCGACAATCTCGATTTCCTCGCCGACCTTCACCACGCCGCGCTCGACACGCCCCGTCACCACCGTACCGCGGCCCGAGATCGAGAACACGTCTTCCACCGGCATCAGGAACGAGCCGTCCACCGCGCGCTCCGGCGTCGGGATGTACGTGTCCAGCGCATCGGCCAGGTTCATGATCGCCACTTCGCCCAGCTCGCCCTTGTCGCCTTCCAGCGCCAGCTTCGCCGAGCCCTTGATGATCGGCGTGTCGTCGCCCGGGAAGTCGTACTTCGACAGCAGCTCGCGCACCTCCATTTCCACCAGCTCGAGCAGCTCCGCGTCGTCCACCATGTCGCACTTGTTCAGGAACACGATGATGTACGGCACACCGACCTGACGCGCCAGCAGGATGTGCTCACGCGTTTGTGGCATCGGGCCGTCTGCGGCCGAGCACACCAGGATCGCGCCGTCCATCTGCGCGGCGCCCGTGATCATGTTCTTCACATAGTCCGCGTGGCCCGGGCAGTCAACGTGCGCGTAGTGACGGTTCGCCGTTTCGTACTCCACGTGCGCCGTGTTGATCGTGATGCCGCGCGCCTTTTCTTCCGGCGCCGCGTCGATCTGGTCGTACGCCTTCGCCTCGCCTCCGAACTTCGCGGTCAGCACCGTCGTGATCGCCGCCGTCAGCGTGGTCTTGCCGTGGTCAACGTGACCGATCGTGCCCACGTTCACGTGCGGCTTGGTCCGTTCGAATTTACCTTTAGCCATGTTTCTCTTCTTTCAAAAAAGTTGATCGGCTCTTGCGTTGCCGAATGATTACTTCGCCTTCGCGTTGATGATCGCTTCGGAGACGTTGCGCGGCGCTTCAGCGTAGTGCTTGAACTCCATCGTGTACGTTGCACGGCCTTGCGTGAGCGAGCGCAGCGACGTCGAGTAGCCAAACATTTCGGACAGCGGCACTTCTGCGCGGACGATCTTGCCACCGCCCACCATGTCTTCCATGCCCTGCACGATACCGCGACGACCCGACAGGTCGCCCATCACGTTACCCATGTAGTCTTCCGGCGTTTCCACTTCGACCGCCATCATCGGCTCGAGAATCACCGGGCTCGCCTTGCGCATCGCTTCCTTGAACGCCATCGAACCGGCCATGCGGAACGCGTTTTCGTTCGAGTCAACGTCGTGGTACGAACCGAAGGTCAGATGGACCTTCACGTCGACGACCGGGAAGCCAGCCAGCACGCCGCTCTTCAGCGTTTCCGAGATGCCCTTGTCGACCGCCGGGATGTATTCACGCGGAATCACACCACCCTTGATCTCGTCGAGGAACTCGTAACCCTTGCCCTGCTCGTTCGGCTCGAGCGTAATGACCGCATGACCGTACTGGCCGCGACCGCCCGACTGCTTGACGAACTTGCCCTCGACATCCTTCGCCGTGCTGCGGATCGTTTCGCGGTACGCAACCTGCGGCTTGCCGACGGTCGCTTCTACGCCGAATTCGCGCTTCATCCGGTCCACCAGAATTTCGAGGTGCAGCTCACCCATGCCCGAAATGATGGTCTGGCCCGACTCTTCGTCCGTTTGCACGCGGAACGACGGGTCTTCCTGAGCCAGGCGGTTCAGCGCGAGGCCCATCTTTTCCTGGTCCGGCTTGGTCTTCGGCTCGACGGCCTGCGAAATCACCGGTTCCGGGAAAATCATGCGCTCGAGCACGATCGGATGGGCCGGATCGCACAACGTGTCGCCCGTGGTCGCTTCCTTCAGGCCGACCGCGGCGGCGATGTCGCCCGCGCGAACTTCCTTGATTTCTTCACGCTGGTTCGCGTGCATCTGCAGAATACGGCCGAGGCGTTCCTTCTTGCCCTTGGTCGAATTCAGCACCGTGTCGCCCGAGTTCACCACGCCCGAATAGACGCGGAAGAAGATCAGCTGACCGACGAACGGGTCGGTCATGATCTTGAACGCGAGCGACGAGAACTTTTCTTCGTCCGATGCGTGACGTTCCGCGAATTCACCGCTTTCCAGTTCGCCCTTCACCGGCGGAATGTCGACCGGCGACGGCAGGAAGTCGATCACGGCGTCCAGCATGCGCTGTACACCCTTGTTCTTGAACGCGGTGCCGCACAGCATCGGCTGGATTTCGCAGGCAATCGTACGATCGCGCAGCGCCTTCACGATCTCGGCTTCGCTCAGCTCTTCGCCGCCAAGATACTTTTCCATCAGCTCTTCGCTCGCTTCCGCGGCTGACTCGATCATCTTCTCGCGCCATTCGTTGCACGTGTCGACGAGTTCAGCCGGGATGTCGATGTAGTCGAACTTCGTACCTTGCGAAGCCTCGTCCCAAATGATCGCTTTCATCTTCAGCAGATCGACGACGCCCTTGAAGCTCTCTTCCGAACCGATCGGCACCACGACCGGAACCGGGTTTGCCTTCAGACGGGTCTTCAACTGGTCGTAGACCTTGAAGAAGTTCGCGCCGGTACGGTCCATCTTGTTGACGAACGCAAGACGCGGCACCTTGTACTTGTTTGCCTGGCGCCACACCGTTTCCGACTGCGGCTGTACGCCGCCGACCGCGCAATAAACCATGCACGCGCCATCCAGCACGCGCATCGAGCGCTCGACTTCGATCGTGAAGTCGACGTGGCCCGGCGTGTCGATGATGTTGATCCGGTGTTCCGGATAGTTGCCGCCCATGCCCTTCCAGAAAGCGGTCGTGGCAGCGGACGTAATGGTGATACCGCGTTCCTGCTCCTGCTCCATCCAGTCCATGGTGGCAGCGCCGTCGTGAACTTCACCAATTTTGTGGTTCACGCCGGTGTAGAACAGGATGCGCTCGGTCGTCGTCGTTTTGCCGGCGTCGATGTGAGCGCTAATACCGATATTGCGGTAGCGCTCGATAGGTGTCTTGCGAGCCACTTTAATCCTCTATGGGAATGACGCGATGGGGAGTGAAATGCCCGCGCGCCCTAACACAAACGGGCGAGGCGCCTGTTTAGCGCACCCGCCCGGAATTTCTTTCCGTTATTGACTGCTAACCCGGGGTCGGGAAGCTTAGAAACGGAAATGCGAGAACGCCTTGTTGGCTTCCGCCATCCGGTGCACTTCGTCACGCTTCTTCATCGCGCCGCCGCGACCTTCCGCGGCTTCCGACAGTTCACCAGCCAGACGCAACGCCATCGACTTTTCACTGCGCTTCTTCGCGGCCTCACGCAACCAGCGCATCGCCAATGCCATACGACGCGACGGACGCACTTCGACCGGAACCTGATAGTTCGCACCACCAACGCGACGGCTCTTCACTTCAACCACCGGCTTCACGTTGTTGAGCGCCACCGTGAACACTTCCAGCGGGTCCTTGCCACCCTTGGTCTGGATCTGCTCAAAAGCGCCGTACACGATACGCTCGGCAACCGACTTCTTGCCCGAGAGCATCAGCACGTTCATGAATTTTGCTACATCAACGTTACCGAATTTCGGATCCGGCAACACTTCCCGCTTGGGGACTTCGCGACGACGCGGCATGTTTCTTCCTTTACCTTTTCAGTTGGAGCGACGCTTGATGCGCGCCCAGCTCCGCGGCCACCAACTAACCCGATTCATCTTCTGAGACTAACCAGCCTGGTCGGGTGACCACTTACTCGACAGCACCGGCGACCCGGCACCACCGCCAATAACGCCTTTACAGGCGACCTGAACCGACACTGACCGGCGATGACTTACTTGCCGGCCTTGGCGCGCTTCGCGCCGTACTTCGAACGAGCCTGCTTACGATCCTTGACGCCCTGGGTATCCAGCGAGCCACGAACCATGTGATAACGCACACCCGGCAAGTCCTTCACACGACCGCCGCGGATCAGCACAACCGAGTGTTCCTGCAGGTTGTGGCCTTCGCCGCCGATGTACGAAATGACTTCGAAGCCGTTCGTGAGACGCACCTTGGCGACCTTACGAAGTGCCGAGTTCGGCTTCTTCGGCGTCGTGGTGTACACGCGGGTGCACACGCCACGACGCTGGGGGCAGTCCTGCAAGGCCGGGCTCTTGCTCTTCGTCGTTTCCGACGTCCGGCCTTTGCGAACCAGTTGATTGATGGTTGGCATTGTTTATTCCTGAAATTGAACAAAATCGACGCATCTGTTTCCGGGCAAAGCGAAAACGACTGCGCATCGAACTCCGATTCGATGACGACTGGGTGACATGTGCGCACCCACAAACGCTACGAACGCGCGCCGCCACCCCAAGAATCGGAACCTAGCATGATATTCCGAAAATACTAAAAGAGTCAACAAGTTGCAGCCGGTGACGGCCTGCCGGCAGACTTCTGTACTCAGTCAGCGGCCACGACTTCCAGCAAATCGGCGCCGAACCGATCGAGCTTGCGTGCGCCCATGCCTGGAATATGGCGCAGGTCCTCGAGAGAATCGGGTTCGCTGCGGGCAATTTCGGCCAGCGTCGCGTCGTGGAAAATCACGTACGCCGGCACGCCGTCACTCTTCGCGGTCTCGGAACGCCACGCTCGCAGGCGCTCCCAGCGGGCGCGCTCACGCGCGCTCATGCCAATGGTCGGATCCGCCCGTTCGCTCGTGCGACCCGACGTCTGACGTGAGCGGGTCGGCTTCACGTAGCGGCGCATCGTGACCTTCTGCTCCCCTTTGAGCACAGGCTTGCTGGCCTCGGTCAGCACGAGCGCGCCAAAGCCGTCATGGTCGACGGTCAGATAACCGAATGCGACGAGCTGGCGGAATATCGCTCGCCACTCGTGCTCGGACAGCGACGAGCCGATTCCGAACGTGCTCAATCGATCGTGCCCACGCTGCGTGATCTTCTCGGTGCGATTGCCGCGCAGGATGTCGATCAGATGTCCGGCGCCGAAGTTGAAACCGCTTGCGCGCTGCGCCCGGAACGCGCACGAAAGCGCCATTTGCGATTCGCGCGTCGCGTCCCACGACGCCGGCGGCTCGAGGCATGTGTCGCAATTGCCGCACGGCTCGCTGGCTTCGCCGAAATAGGCGAGCAGTCGTACGCGCCGGCATGTGGGCGCCTCGCACAGCCCAAGCAGCGCGTCGAGCTTGCCGGACTGGACACGCTTATGCGCGTCGTCGGCGTCCGATTCGTCGATCATCTTGCGCTGTTGCACGACGTCGCCCAAGCCGTAGGCCATCCATGCGTTCGCCGGCAGACCATCACGTCCCGCGCGCCCCGTTTCCTGGTAGTAGCCCTCGACGCTTTTCGGCAAGTCCAGGTGCGCGACAAACCGCACATCGGGCTTGTCGATGCCCATGCCGAACGCGATCGTTGCGCACATGACGACGCCCTCTTCGCGCTGAAAAATCTCCTGATGTTGCTGGCGGATTTCGAACTCCATCCCGGCGTGATAGGGCAGCGCGCGAACGCCCTGCGCTTTCAGCCACTCGGCGGTTTCCTCAACTTTCCGGCGCGACAGGCAATAGACGACGCCGGCATCCGTCGTACTGTCGGACCGGGTGTGCTCCGAGCGGATGAAGTCGAGCAACTGAGAGCGGGCGTTGTCCTTTTCGACGATCCGGTACCGGATATTCGGCCGGTCAAAGCTGGACACGAACACGCGAGCATCCTCGAGCGCGAGGCGCTGGATGATTTCGTCGCGCGTGATGGCATCGGCGGTTGCGGTAAGCGCGATGCGCGGCACGGACGGAAACCGCTCGTGCAGCACCGACAACTGGATGTACTCCGGCCGGAAATCGTGCCCCCATTGCGACACGCAATGCGCTTCGTCAATCGCAAACAATCCGATCGGCGCGCGCTCGAGCAACTCGAGAAAACGCGGTGTCATGAGCCGTTCGGGCGCCACATAAAGCAGATCGATATCGCCGTCGCGCAGCGCGCGTTCGGTCGCGGCCGCTTCCGCACCGGACAAGGTGGAATTCAGATAAGCCGCACGCACGCCCACTTCGGTGAGCGCCGCCACCTGATCCTGCATCAGCGCGATCAGCGGCGACACGACAATGCCCGCGCCCAGCCCTTTTTCGCGGCGCACGAGCGATGGAATCTGATAGCAAAGCGACTTTCCCCCACCGGTCGGCATCAACACCAGGCAATCGCCGCCGCTAGCCACGTGCTCGACTATTTCGCCTTGCTGGCCCCTGAATGCAGGGTAGCCAAAGACCTCATTGAGAATTTCGAGCGGACGGGACATGAACGGTTACAGATGTAGTGGGAAACGGCAAACGCAAATGCGTCCGCGAATTCTACCAATGCATTCGCGTTGTGCCGGTGTTGTCCGTCGATGTTAGCCGAACGGCCAGGGTGTAAGTGTGCGCGTATGCGAGATACACTCGTCACCGAGTTCACTTCTGTCTGGAATCCGCATGCTCACACAGGACATGGCCGCGAAACCGCCGCAAATCTATCTGGCCGGCTTCGATGTATTTCGTCCCGACGCGGCCGGACATGGCCAATACCTCAAAGCGCTCTGCACGGAGCGAGGCCTCATCGGACTGTATCCAAGCGACGGTGCGGTGCCGGCTGGCCTCGGCGCACATGACGCCGCCCGGTGGATTTGCAACGCAAACCTTGCCTTGATACGCGCGGCGGATGCGGTAATGGCCAATCTGAACGACTTCCGCGGCGCAGGAGAGCCCGATGCGGGCACGGCGTTCGAGGTGGGGTTTGCGGTCGCATTGGGCAAGCCCGTCTGGGGTTATCGATCGGACAGTCTCGCGCTTATCGAGCGCGCCGCCGTGCGTGTGGAAGATCGTGCGGCATTCTGCTCGCAAGGCTTTGTCGTCGAGGACTTCGGCCTTCCGCTGAACCTGATGCTCGCTTGCACGGCGCAACTGGTAATAGGTGATGCCGCTGCCTGCCTCGATGCGGTTCGCGAAACGCTGGCAGCGCAGCGGCAACATACCTCAGCGAAACCCGCTTCCTCGTAGCCGGTTGCACCGATCCGATAAGCGTGGGTAACGCTTCGCGCGTGGCGCAGCGGCAAAAGCAGTCACGCACCGCCCGCGGTCCGGCCGACCACTTCAATGACAGGACGCTCACCGTTAATCGTCAAACTGGACAATGCCTGTCTTGCGCGCTCAATCTGGTATTCCCCGATGCCGGTCCCATCCGGGCTCTTGACGTCATTCAGCCTGCGGTACAACGGGTCATTGACCGTCACCACTATTTTTTCGGGTTTAACGTCTATCGTTTCGATTGCTTCGCAACCGCCGAAATGAAGAATGGATTCCCCGTTCAACCGATATCCGACCTCGCGCAAGCTTGAACGCTCGGCCTCGGAAAGGCTGTGCGCGACCGGGCTGTCCAATACGCTGTCTACAGTAGACCGTATCAGCAACCGGCGAGCGGCCAATGCATCCAGATCGCGGATCGCGTCCGGGGCGAGTCGCTCGGCGACGCCGGAAAGAATCCGCGAGTCAACGTCCGTCGACGCGCTGCCGCTTGCTGCCTGCCGCAAACCGCGCAAGATATCAGGCACATCAGATGTGTTTTTGCCATCGAGCCTGTTCAGTGCGAAGAGTGTCCGGGCGATCGGCCCGTGATCACCGAGCTTCCAATACATGGTTCGGAATGCCGTAGTCCGCTGCAGGGGGCTCAGGCGGCCTGCTGTCATATCGAGATTGTCGGCAAGGCGAATAATGGCGAATGGATTTTTCGTGAGTTCCTGCTCGGTGTAGCGCAACCCGACCTTCACCTCATTACGCGTATCAAGCGAGGCCGGCCGCCCCGCATACTCGGGCTTGTCTTGCCGAGCCGTTACCTTGATGGATCGCGGCAGCATGCGGGTCTTCAACATGCCGGTAATCTGCTTTTCAATCGCCGCCGCATCGCGCCCTTGAACTGCTATTGCCGAAATGCGATGAGAGCGACGCGATGCGGTCGAATAATGGTCGAATAGCTTGCCCAACGCGTCCACGTTCTGAGTCAGCAGTGAGCCGCGATCGGTCTTCACGTTGATTGGGTAATGCTCGACATTAACGTCCGCAGAGTGCAGTTGAATGGCTTTGCGCATATCAAGAAGCGCCTGATCTGCCTCGCCATTTTCGCGCCGGATAAGCGTGCCCAATTGATCGACCAGGTTGTCGCTGAACAGGGATGCGCTCGCGAGTCCGTGCGTCGACTTGGGACGGCTATTGAGATCCGGATAGCCGACGTCGTGCCAGTGCGCCAAAACGTGAAACAGAAAGCGCGCGAGATGTGGCGAAATTTTGTATTTGCTCGCAGTAGCAGCCTCGATTTCCGGATGGGCATTGGCAATCTTGTCCATGTACTCGGACACACGCTCGGAGTGATCGAACCCGTGCGAAACGTATTGCTGCGGATTACTGAGTTGCTGGGCGAGAGCAGGTTTGCCGAGCCGGCTTACCATACCTCTCAGGATGGCGACCGTATTCGTGTCCGCCAGTTGCCCTGTATTTTTCAAATAATTCACATACGGATCAGTCACACGCTCAGCAATCAATCGAGGCCTGGAACGAATACCCATTCCGGCTTCCGCGAACGTGTACATATTTTCCCGACCGACCTGATTTCGAAGGTCGAGGGCCATTTGAGTTTTACGGCCTGCCGGCAGATAGGCTGAGGTCGACGAGGTCGGAATGCCACTCGACGACTCGCGCGTGAAAGAATCACGCCCATATTGATGTTCAAACGATACGTTGGGAATTCTGGTATTCGGCATTGACGGATGGGCTCCACGTAACGGGACAGTGGAGACTTTGCCAACGCGAATCGGGCGGTTGCTCTACTGAATCCTTGCAATGCAGTTTGAACTCAGTCTGATCCAGACGGTAATACCCGATGTAGCAGATCAACGCGGGGGCGAACTCGCGAAAACTCACCTGCGTGTGCCTGGGAGAAACCGCAAAGAGATCGCACATAAAAAAAGCCGCCCAGTCGATGACTGAGCGGCCTTTGCCAACCGGCTCAAGCAAGGCGGCTTGCGCCGCCCGCCGTTACTCGTTGGTGTGAGGTGCCTGCTGTTCGGCAGCCGGTGTTTCCGGCGTACCGAAGTCGAAGGCCTCTTCGGCTGCGATCTGGTCGAAACGCTCGCGATCCGACAGTTCCTTGCTCTTGCGCGCCTTGTGGAACGCGAGACCGGTACCGGCCGGAATCAGACGACCGACGATCACGTTTTCCTTCAGGCCACGCAGATCGTCGCGCTTGCCCATAATCGCCGCTTCGGTCAGCACGCGCGTCGTTTCCTGGAACGACGCGGCCGAGATGAACGAATCGGTCGACAGCGACGCCTTCGTGATACCCAGCAGCACGTTTTCGTACGTCGCCGGACGCTTGTCTTCCGCGTTCATACGGTCGTTCTCGTCGAGCATGTCCGACCGCTCGACCTGTTCGCCCGGGATGAAACGCGTATCGCCGTTGTCGGCGATCTGCACACGGCGCAGCATCTGACGCACGATCACTTCAATGTGCTTGTCGTTGATCTTCACGCCCTGCAGACGGTACACGTCCTGCACTTCGTCCACGATGTAGCGCGACAGCGCCTCGACGCCCTGCAGACGCAGGATGTCGTGCGGATCCGCCGGTCCGTCGACGATCATTTCGCCCTTGTTGACGACCTGACCATCGTGCACCAGAACCTGCTTTTCCTTCGCGATCAGGAACTCGTGCTGGTTGCCTTCGAGGTCCGTAATCACGAGACGCTGCTTGCCCTTCGTGTCCTTACCGAACGACACCGTACCGGTGACTTCCGCGAGGATACCGGCGTCCTTCGGCGAACGTGCTTCGAACAGCTCGGCCACGCGCGGCAGACCGCCGGTAATGTCACGGGTCTTCTGCGATTCGGTCGGGATACGTGCAAGCACTTCACCCACCTGAACCTGCTGACCGTCCTTCACCGTGATCAGCGCACCGACCTGGAAGCCGATCTGCACCGAATGCTCGGTACCCGGGATCTTCACTTCGTCGCCGCTCGCGTCGAGCAGTTTCACCTGCGGACGCACGCTCTTCGACGATTGCGAGCCACGGCGCTTCGCGTCGATCACGACGAGCGTCGAAAGACCCGTCACGTCGTCGATCTGCTTGGCGACCGTCACGCCTTCCTCGACGTTCTCGAACTTCACCGTACCGCCGTACTCGGTGATGATCGGACGCGTCATCGGATCCCACGTCGCGAGTTGCGTGCCGGCCTTGATCTGCGCACCGTCGAGTTGCAGCAGCGTCGCGCCGTACGGCACCTTGTGACGCTCGCGCTCACGGCCGTGATCGTCGGTGATCATCGCTTCGCCCGAACGCGAGATGACGATCTGCTCGCCCTTCGCATTCGTCACGTAACGCATGGTCGACGTGAAACGCACGGTACCGTTCGACTTCGCTTCGATCGACGAAGCCACCGCCGCACGCGATGCCGCACCACCGATGTGGAACGTACGCATCGTCAGCTGCGTGCCCGGTTCGCCGATCGACTGCGCGGCGATCACGCCGACCGCTTCGCCGACGTTCACGAGCGAGCCACGGCCAAGGTCGCGGCCGTAGCACGACGCGCACAGGCCATAGCGCGTTTCGCAGGTAAGCGGCGTACGCACGCGCACTTCGTCGATGCCGAGGCGCTCGATTTCTTCGACCGCCGTTTCATCGAGCAGCGTGCCCGATTCGTACAGCGTTTCCTGCGTTTCCGGGTTGACGACGTCCGCCACCGCGACGCGGCCGAGAATCCGGTCGCGCAGCGCTTCGACGACTTCACCGCCTTCCACGAGCGCCTTCATCGCCACGCCTTGCGACGTGCCGCAATCGTCCTCGACCACCACCAGATCCTGCGTCACATCGACCAGACGCCGCGTCAGGTAACCCGAGTTCGCGGTCTTCAGTGCCGTATCAGCCAGACCCTTACGTGCGCCGTGGGTCGAGATGAAGTACTGCAGCACGTTCAGGCCTTCGCGGAAGTTCGCGGTAATCGGCGTCTCGATGATCGAGCCGTCCGGCTTCGCCATCAGGCCGCGCATACCGGCCAGCTGACGAATCTGCACCGCGGAACCGCGCGCGCCCGAGTCGGCCATCATGTAGATCGAGTTGAACGACTCCTGGCGCGTTTCGTTGCCGTCGCGGTCCGTCACCGGCTCCGTCGACAGCTGCTCCATCATCGCCTTGCCGACCGCTTCCGACGTTGCCGACCAGATGTCGACCACATTGTTGTAGCGTTCCTGCGCGGTGACGAGACCCGACATGTACTGACGGTCGTACTCCTTCACCTTGCGCGCCGCGTCGCCGACGATGGTTTCCTTCTGCGGCGGCACGAGCATGTCGTCGACGCAGATCGAAATACCGGCGCGCGTCGCGAGGCGGAAGCCCGACTGCATCAGCTGGTCGGCGAAGATCACCGTTTCGCGCAGACCGCACTTGCGGAACGCCGTGTTGATCAGACGCGAAATTTCCTTCTTCTTCAGCGGCTTGTTCAGCACCGTGAACGGCAGGCCCGGCGGCAGAATTTCCGACAGAATCGAGCGGCCGACGGTCGTCGCGTACAGCGAGATCTTCGGCACGAACGCCGGCGCGCCTTCCGACTTGTCTTCGTTGTGGACCATTTCGGTGATCCGCACGTTGACTCGCGACGCGAGCTCGACTTCCTTGTTCTCGTACGCACGCAGCACTTCCGACACGCCGGTGAAGGACATGCCTTCGCCCTTCGCGTTCACTGCTTCACGCGTCGCGTAGTACAGGCCGAGCACGATATCCTGCGACGGCACGATCGACGGATCGCCGTTCGCCGGGAACAGCACGTTGTTCGACGCGAGCATCAGCGTACGCGCTTCCATCTGCGCTTCGAGCGACAGCGGCACGTGCACGGCCATCTGGTCACCGTCGAAGTCGGCGTTGAACGCCGCGCAAACGAGCGGGTGCAGCTGGATTGCCTTGCCTTCGATCAGCACCGGCTCGAAAGCCTGAATGCCGAGACGGTGCAGCGTCGGCGCGCGGTTCAGCATCACCGGGTGCTCGCGGATCACCTCTTCGAGGATGTCCCACACCACCGGCGTCTGGTTCTCGACTTCCTTCTTCGCCGCCTTGATGGTCGTCGCCACGCCCATCACTTCGAGCTTGTTGAAGATGAACGGCTTGAAGAGTTCGAGCGCCATCAGCTTCGGCAGACCGCACTGGTGCAGCTTCAGCGTCGGGCCGACCACGATCACCGAACGGCCCGAGTAGTCGACGCGCTTGCCGAGCAGGTTCTGACGGAAGCGGCCGCCCTTACCCTTGATCATGTCGGCGAGCGACTTCAGCGGACGCTTGTTCGCGCCGGTCATCGCCTTGCCGCGACGGCCGTTGTCGAGCAGCGAATCGACGGCTTCCTGCAGCATCCGCTTTTCGTTGCGGACGATGATTTCAGGCGCCTTCAGCTCGAGCAGACGCTTCAACCGGTTGTTACGGTTGATCACGCGGCGATACAGGTCGTTCAGGTCCGACGTCGCGAAACGGCCGCCGTCGAGCGGCACGAGCGGACGCAGTTCCGGCGGCAGCACCGGCAGCACTTCGAGAATCATCCACTCGGGCTTGATGCCCGAACGCTGGAAGGCCTCGAGCACCTTCAGGCGCTTCGCGTACTTCTTGATCTTCGCTTCCGAACCGGTGTTCTTCAGTTCCGAGCGCAGCGTTTCGACCTGCTCGTCGATGTTGATCGCGCGCAGCAGTTCGCGCACGCCTTCCGCGCCCATTTCGGCACGGAATTCGTCACCGTACTCTTCGACCTTGTTGTAGTAATCCTCTTCGGTCATGATTTGCCGCGCTTTCAGCGGCGTCATGCCCGGATCGATCACCACATATGCTTCGAAGTACAGCACGCGCTCGATGTCGCGTAGCGTCATGTCGAGCACCATGCCCAGACGCGACGGCAGCGACTTCAGGAACCAGATGTGCGCGACCGGCGAGGCCAGTTCGATGTGGCCCATCCGTTCGCGACGCACCTTCGCGAGCGTCACTTCGACGCCGCACTTCTCGCAGATCACGCCGCGGTGCTTCAGGCGCTTGTACTTGCCGCACAGGCACTCGTAGTCCTTGATCGGACCAAAGATCTTCGCGCAGAACAGACCATCCCGCTCCGGCTTGAACGTGCGGTAGTTGATCGTTTCCGGCTTCTTGACTTCACCGAACGACCAGGACCGGATCTTGTCGGGCGAGGCCAGACCGATCTTGATCGCGTCGAAAACTTCTTCTTGTTGGACTTGCTTGAATAGATCGAGCAGAGCTTTCATTGCCTTCTCTCCGTAGTCCGATTAGTTGCGGTCCAGATCGATGTCGATACCGAGCGAACGGATTTCCTTCACCAGCACATTGAAGGATTCCGGCATGCCCGCATCGATTACGTGATCGCCCTTGACCAGGTTCTCATACACCTTGGTCCGGCCTGTCACGTCATCCGACTTGACCGTCAGCATTTCCTGCAGCACATACGATGCGCCGTACGCTTCGAGCGCCCACACTTCCATCTCACCGAAGCGCTGACCGCCGAACTGCGCCTTACCACCCAGCGGCTGCTGCGTGACGAGCGAGTACGGACCTGTCGAACGCGCGTGCATCTTGTCGTCGACCAGGTGGTGCAACTTCAGGTAGTGCATGTAGCCGACCGTTACCGGCCGCTCGAACGGCTCACCGGTGCGGCCGTCGCACAGACGCACCTGATTCTTCGACTTCGTCATGCCGAGGTGTTCCGCGATGTCGTCCGGGAACGCGAGGTCCAGCATCTTGGACATCTCTTCCTCGGTCGCGCCGTCGAACACCGGCGTCGCAAACGGCACGCCTTCACGCAGGTTCTTCGCGAGCTCGACGATCTCGTCGTCATTGAAGCTGTCGAGTTCCTCCGCACGGCCCGACTCGTTGTAGATCTTGGTCAGGAACGCGCGCAGTTCTTCGATCTTCGTCTGACGCTGCAGCATTTCGCCGATGCGCCAGCCGAGACCCTTCGCGGCCCAGCCCAGATGCACTTCGAGCACCTGACCCACGTTCATCCGCGACGGCACGCCGAGCGGGTTCAGCACGACGTCGGCCGGACGGCCATCCGCCATGTACGGCATGTCTTCGATCGGCACGATCTTCGACACCACGCCCTTGTTGCCGTGACGGCCGGCCATCTTGTCGCCAGGCTGCAGACGGCGCTTCACCGCGAGGTACACCTTGACCATCTTCAGCACGCCCGGCGGCAGTTCGTCGCCTTGCGTGAGCTTCTTGCGCTTTTCTTCGAACGCGAGATCGAACTGGTGACGCTTCTGTTCGATCGAGTCCTTGATCGCTTCGAGCTGCGCCGCTGCATCTTCGTCCGCGAGGCGGATGTCGAACCAGTGGTAGTGGTCGAGATCTTCGAGGTAAGCCTGTTCGATCTTCGTGCCCTTCGCGAGCTTCTTCGGACCGCCGTTCGCGACCTTGCCGACGAGCATACGTGCGAGACGCTGGAACGCGTCGCCTTCGACGATACGCAACTGGTCGTTCAGGTCGAGGCGATAGCGCTTCAGTTCATCGTCGATGATCTGTTGCGCGCGCTTGTCGCGCTGGATGCCTTCACGCGTGAACACCTGCACGTCGATGACCGTGCCGCTCATGCCCGACGGCACGCGCAGCGACGTGTCCTTCACGTCCGACGCCTTCTCGCCGAAGATCGCACGCAGCAGCTTTTCTTCCGGCGTCAGCTGGGTTTCGCCCTTCGGCGTGACCTTGCCGACCAGCACGTCGCCCGCTTCGACTTCCGCGCCGATGTACACGATGCCCGACTCGTCGAGACGGCCAAGCTGCACTTCCGCGAGGTTCGAAATGTCGCGCGTGATTTCTTCCGGTCCGAGCTTCGTGTCGCGAGCGACCACGTTCAACTCTTCGATGTGGATCGACGTGTAGCGATCGTCGGCCACCACCTTTTCAGAGATCAGGATCGAGTCTTCGAAGTTGTAGCCGTTCCACGGCATGAACGCGACCAGCATGTTCTGGCCAAGCGCCAGTTCACCGAGGTCGGTCGATGCGCCATCCGCCAGCACGTCGCCACGCGACACGATGTCGCCGACCTTCACGATCGGGCGCTGGTTGATGTTCGTGTTCTGGTTCGAACGCGTGTACTTGATCAGGTTATAGATGTCCACGCCGACGTCGCCAGCAACGGCTTCGTCATCGTTCACGCGAATCACCATACGGCCTGCGTCGACGTAATCGACCACGCCGCCGCGGAACGCCTGAACCGTCGTACCCGAGTCGACCGCAACCGTGCGCTCGATGCCCGTACCGACCACCGCCTTTTCAGGACGCAGACACGGCACCGCCTGGCGCTGCATGTTCGAGCCCATCAACGCGCGGTTCGCGTCGTCGTGCTCGAGGAACGGGATCAGCGAAGCGGCCACCGACACGATCTGCGACGGCGCCACGTCCATGTACTGGATGCGGTCCGGCGTGACCATCAGCGTTTCGCCCGCTTCACGCGACGACACGAGCTCGTCGGTCAGCGTGCCGTCGTCGGCCACTGCCGCGTTCGCCTGAGCGATCACATAGCGACCTTCTTCGATCGCCGACAGATAGTCGATCTGATCGGTCACCTTGCTGTCGACCACCTTGCGATACGGCGTTTCGAGGAAGCCGTATTCGTTCAGGTGCGCGTACAGCGCGAGCGAGTTGATCAGGCCGATGTTCGGACCTTCCGGCGTTTCGATCGGGCACACGCGACCGTAGTGCGTCGGGTGCACGTCGCGCACTTCGAAGCCTGCGCGCTCACGCGTCAGACCGCCCGGTCCGAGTGCGGAAACACGACGCTTGTGCGTGATTTCCGACAGCGGGTTGGTCTGGTCCATGAACTGCGACAGCTGCGACGAACCGAAGAACTCGCGAATCGCCGACGAAATCGGCTTCGAGTTGATCAGGTCGTGCGGCATCAGGTTTTCGCTTTCAGCCTGGCCAAGACGCTCCTTCACCGCGCGCTCGACACGCACGAGACCAGCGCGGAACTGGTTCTCCGCCAGTTCGCCGACGCAACGCACGCGACGATTGCCCAAGTGGTCGATGTCGTCCACTTCGCCCTTGCCGTTACGCAGCTCGACGAGGATCTTGATCGTTGCGAGGATGTCGTCGTCCTGCAGCGTCATCGGGCCGACGATTTCATCGCGGCCGACGCGGCGGTTGAACTTCATGCGGCCGACCTTCGACAGGTCGTACGCGTCTTCGCTATAGAACAGGCGATTGAACAGCGCCTCGACCGCTTCTTCGGTCGGCGGCTCGCCCGGACGCATCATGCGGTAGATCGCGATACGCGCAGCCATCCGGTCCGCGGTTTCATCGATACGCAGCGTCGACGAGATGTACGGACCCTGATCCAGATCGTTCGTATAAAGCGTCTGGATGTCCTTGATCTTCGCTTCGCGCAGCTTCTCGAGCACGGTCTCGGTGATTTCGTCGTTCGCGTTCGCGATGACCTCACCGGTTTCTCCGTCGATCACGTTCTTCGCGAGCACGCGGCCGAGCAGATAATCTTCGGGAACCGAAATAAATTTCGTTTTCGCGTTATCGAGGTCGCGGATATGCTTCGCGTTGATCCGCTTGTCTTTCGTGACGATCACGTTGCCATCACGGTCGGTGATGTCGAAGCGCGCGACTTCACCACGCAGACGCTCGGGCACGAACTCCATCTGCGCGCCTTCCGGCATCAGCGCGAAGTTATCGAACACGAAGAAGTTCGCGAGGATCTGTTCCGGCGTGAGGCCGATTGCCTTCAGCAGAATCGTCACCGGCATCTTGCGGCGACGGTCGACGCGGAAGTACAGCACGTCCTTCGGATCGAACTCGAAATCGAGCCATGAGCCGCGGTAAGGAATGATACGCGCCGAAAACAGCAGCTTGCCCGAGCTGTGCGTCTTGCCCTTGTCGTGTTCAAAGAACACGCCAGGCGAACGGTGCAGCTGCGATACGATCACACGCTCGGTACCGTTGATCACGAACGAGCCGGTCGGCGTCATGAGCGGAATTTCGCCCATGTACACTTCCTGCTCCTTCACTTCCTTGACGACCGGCTTGCTCGGCGACTCCTTGTCGAGCAATACGAGGCGCACCTTCGCGCGCAGTGCCGAGCAGTAGGTCAGGCCACGCTGTTGGCATTCCTTGATGTTGAACGCCGGCGGCGACAGCATGTAGCTGACAAACTCTAGACGAGCGAAGCCGTTGTGAGAAACAATTGGAAAAACCGACGTAAACGCAGCCTGCAAACCCTCAGGCTTGCGCTGCGTAGCCGGCACATCTGCTTGCAGAAACGTACTGAATGATTCAAGCTGGGTAGCCAGCAGGAAAGGTACTTGGTGAACGATGGGGCGCTTCGCGAAACTCTTGCGAACACGCTTCTTCTCGGTGAAGGAATATTGCATACGATCTCCGAATCACGGCGGGCATTGTTGTCGAGGCGAGATACCTTGATGTGACAACCCGAGTGTTCACCGACTGAGACCCGTTGGCCGTCCGATGGCTTGAACGAGCCGAAAAGCTTGGTGGTTGGCCGCTACCAACCGCTGGCTGACGGCAGCGGATGCCTATGTTGCCCGCTGCCCGACCAAACTTGCCTTCTGCAGTCGCTTCAGAAGACAAAGAGAAGCGTCACTCAATTTACCGAGTGGCGGTTTTCTTTGGCTTCTAGGGCGCATTGTTGCCGAAAACAATGCTGCAAAACGTTGCGCCCACAAAGCACAAAAAGGCCGGCGGTGGAAAAACCGCCAGCCTTCGCGAAGCGCGCCGAAATTTACTTGATTTCAGCTTTCGCGCCCGCGTCTTCCAGCTTCTTCTTGGCTTCTTCAGCAGCAGCCTTGGGCACCGCTTCCTTAACGGGCTTCGGTGCACCGTCGACCAGGTCCTTCGCTTCCTTCAGGCCGAGACCCGTCAGTTCACGAACAGCCTTAATCACGGAAACCTTGTTCGCGCCGGTTTCCGTCAGGATAACCGTGAACTCGGTTTGCTCTTCCGCAGCAGCAGCACCGCCGCCACCACCTGCCGGGCCAGCAACTGCGACAGCAGCAGCCGACACACCAAACTTCTCTTCGAACGCCTTGACCAGCTCGTTCAGTTCCAGAACCGACATCGAGCCTACGGCTTCGAGGATCTCGTCTTTTGCGATTGCCATTTGAAATACTCCTAGATTGAATTCGGATACAGCCAGCGATTCTTTACGCTCGACTGAAGTGCGTCAGGCAGTCTCGCCTTGCTTCTTTTCAGCCAGCGCGGCCAGAGCGCGCGCAAAGCCGGAAACAGGGGCTTGCATAACGAACAACAGCTTGGAGAGCAGCTCTTCGCGGCTCGGGATGTTGGCGAGCGCCTGAACGCCAGCCTTGTCCATCACCTTGCCTTCGTAAGAACCGGCCTTGATGATCAACTTGTCATTGCCCTTGCTAAATTCGTTGACGACCTTAGCAGCAGCAATTGCATCTTCAGAGATGCCGTAGATCAGAGGACCGGTCATCTGCTCAGCCAGCGGAGCAAACGGAGTACCCTCGACAGCACGACGCGCCAACGTGTTCTTCAACACGCGCAGGTACACCTTCTGCTCACGCGCTTTCGCGCGCAGCTTGGTCAGATCGCCAACCGTGATCCCACGATACTCGGCCAGAACGATGGACTGAGCTTTCCCAACTTGCGCGGAAACCTCAGCCACGACGGCCTGCTTACCTTCTTTGTTCAGTGGCACGGTTAACCTCCAGATTCGATACACATGACTTGCGTCTCATGCATCGCATTCAACAACGGCGTCCGACCAGTCAGGAGTATTTCGACCGCATGACGCTCGCGTCGCCGCGAGTGGCAAACAGCTTCATCACCACAAAACCTTTTCGGGTTCGCCATCTGCGTTGGCTTGCATTAAGGTCACGCCCGACTGCTGCGCTTCCGCCAACGGTCTTTGACAACCGGTCGCTCGCTGTTCACTACCCAGTTCACGACCGCCCAAAGCCCTTTATTTCGCTTCGCCCTCTTACGACGACAAAGCGATAAATCTCGTTACTGTGCGGCGAGCGAGGTCTGATCGACACGCACACCGACGCCCATCGTGCTCGACAGCGCGATCTTACGCAGGTACACGCCCTTGCTCGTCGCCGGCTTCGCCTTTTGCAGTGCATCGACGAGTGCGTCGAGGTTGCTGCGCAACGCGGTGGCTTCAAACGATGCACGACCGATCGTGGCGTGGATGATCCCCGCCTTGTCGACACGGAATTGCACCTGACCTGCCTTTGCGTTCTTCACGGCGGTCGCCACGTCCGGCGTCACGGTACCGACCTTCGGGTTCGGCATCAGGCCGCGCGGGCCAAGAATCTGGCCGAGCGTACCGACGACGCGCATCGTGTCCGGCGAAGCGATGACCACGTCGAAGTTCAGGTTGCCCGCCTTCACCTGCTCGGCGAGGTCTTCCATACCAACGATCTCGGCACCAGCGGCACGCGCCTGCTCAGCCTTTTCGCCTTGAGCAAACACGGCGACGCGCACCGACTTACCGGTACCTGCCGGCAGCACGACGGAGCCGCGGACCACCTGGTCCGACTTCTTCGCGTCGATGCCTAGTTGCACGGCAACGTCGATCGATTCATCGAACTTCGCGCTAGCGCACTCTTTCACGAGCGACAACGCATCGGTGATCGGATACAGCTTCTCGCGATCGACCTTACTTGCAAATGCTTGCAAACGCTTCGAAAGCTTAGCCATTTACACGCCCTCCACGGTGATGCCCATCGAACGGGCGCTGCCAGCGATCGTACGAACCGCTGCGTCCATATCTGCAGCCGTAAGATCCGGCATCTTCGTCTTGGCGATCTCTTCAGCTTGAGCGCGCGTGATCTTACCGACCTTGTCGGTGTGCGGCTTGCTCGAGCCCTTATCGACCTTCGCGGCTTTCTTGATCAGAACAGTGGCCGGCGGCGTCTTGAGAACGAACGTGAAGCTCTTGTCGGCGAAAGCGGTAATAACGACAGGAATCGGCAGACCCGGTTCCATTGCCTGGGTCTGCGCGTTGAACGCCTTGCAGAACTCCATGATATTCAGGCCACGTTGACCCAGTGCCGGGCCGACCGGCGGCGACGGATTGGCTTTACCTGCAGGAATCTGCAGCTTGATAAAGCCGACAATTTTCTTTGCCATGTTTGAACCTCGTTGAAACGCTTTCGCGTTCGGTGAGTAGTAACGCGCGTTCGCCAAACCTCGACTACTGACGCTCCTCAACGGTCATTACGCGGACCGTAGGCGCGAAACGCGGATCGCGCCGATGGCGCGATCCGCAAAAGATGCTCACAACTTCTCAACCTGTCCGAATTCCAGCTCGACCGGTGTTGCGCGGCCGAAAATCGTGACAGAAACGCGAACTCGCGATTTCTCGTAGTTCACTTCTTCGACGCTGCCGTTGAAGTCGGTGAACGGGCCATCCTTCACACGAACCATCTCGCCGACTTCGAACAAAGTCTTCGGGCGCGGCTTTTCAACGCCTTCCTGCATCTGCGACATGATCTTTTCGACTTCGCGTGGCGAAATCGGGCTGGGGCGGTTGCGCGCACCACCGACGAATCCGGTCACCTTAGCCGTGTTCTTCACGAGGTGCCATGTTTCGTCGGTCATTTCCATCTCGACCAGGACGTATCCCGGGAAGAAACGGCGCTCGGTCACCGATTTGTGACCACCCTTTACTTCCACCACCTCTTCCGTCGGGACAAGAATCTGACCGAACTTGTCCTGCATGCCAGCCCGGTCAATGCGCTCCTGCAACGCACGTTGCACGCTCTTCTCCATGCCGGAGTAGGCGTGCACGACGTACCAACGTTTTCCACTCGGGGATGCCGGCGTATCACTCATATCATTTCCAACCCAGAATCGCCGAGAAAATCGCCCATTCTATGGACTTGTCACAAATCCAAAGAAACAGCGCCATGACCAACACGAACGCGAAGACCACGAGGGTCGTTTGACTCGCCTCTTTGCGAGTCGGCCACACGACCTTGCGAACTTCTTTATACGAGTCCTTGGCGAATGCGATAAAACCCTTGCCGGGCGCAGAAAGAAGACCGACTGCGACGCCCGCGATCAACCCGACGGCCAACGCCGCACCGCGAACGTACCACTCCTGGCCGTTGAGCCAGAAGAACCCCACGAACCCGGCCACGACCAACAATACACCGACGACCAGCATCAGCTTGTCACCGGACGTATTTACAGTTTCGACGGATGGATTCGCCATAACACCTTAACGAGCGTCAAATTGACGCAAGAATTGGCAGGGGCAGAGGGAATCGAACCCCCAACCTTCGGTTTTGGAGACCGACGCTCTGCCAGTTGAGCTATACCCCTAAACCATTTGGGGCTGACGACACCGCCAACCCCGAAAACAACCGATCAACGAGAACTAGCTGGCTTACTCGATGATCTTGGCGACGACGCCGGCACCGACGGTACGACCGCCTTCACGGATCGCGAAGCGCAGACCTTCTTCCATCGCGATCGGCGCAATCAGCTTCACCGTGATCGACACGTTGTCGCCCGGCATCACCATTTCCTTGTCCTTCGGCAGCTCGATCGAGCCCGTCACGTCCGTCGTGCGGAAGTAGAACTGCGGACGGTAGTTGTTGAAGAACGGCGTGTGACGGCCGCCCTCATCCTTGCTCAGCACATACACCTCGGCCGTGAAGTGCGTGTGCGGCGTGATCGAACCCGGCTTGGCCAGCACCTGGCCACGCTCCACGTCCTCACGCTTCGTGCCGCGCAGCAGGATACCCACGTTGTCACCCGCCTGCCCCTGATCCAGCAGCTTGCGGAACATTTCCACGCCCGTGCACGTCGTCTTCACCGTCGGCTTGATCCCGACAATCTCGATTTCCTCGCCGACCTTCACCACGCCGCGCTCGACACGCCCCGTCACCACCGTACCGCGGCCCGAGATCGAGAACACGTCTTCCACCGGCATCAGGAACGAGCCGTCCACCGCGCGCTCCGGCGTCGGGATGTACGTGTCCAGCGCATCGGCCAGGTTCATGATCGCCACTTCGCCCAGCTCGCCCTTGTCGCCTTCCAGCGCCAGCTTCGCCGAGCCCTTGATGATCGGCGTGTCGTCGCCCGGGAAGTCGTACTTCGACAGCAGCTCGCGCACCTCCATTTCCACCAGCTCGAGCAGCTCCGCGTCGTCCACCATGTCGCACTTGTTCAGGAACACGATGATGTACGGCACACCGACCTGACGCGCCAGCAGGATGTGCTCACGCGTTTGTGGCATCGGGCCGTCTGCGGCCGAGCACACCAGGATCGCGCCGTCCATCTGCGCGGCGCCCGTGATCATGTTCTTCACATAGTCCGCGTGGCCCGGGCAGTCAACGTGCGCGTAGTGACGGTTCGCCGTTTCGTACTCCACGTGCGCCGTGTTGATCGTGATGCCGCGCGCCTTTTCTTCCGGCGCCGCGTCGATCTGGTCGTACGCCTTCGCCTCGCCTCCGAACTTCGCGGTCAGCACCGTCGTGATCGCCGCCGTCAGCGTGGTCTTGCCGTGGTCAACGTGACCGATCGTGCCCACGTTCACGTGCGGCTTGGTCCGCTCAAACTTACCTTTGGCCATTTTCGACTCCTAAGAGGGTTTTTCCGTACGTTTGCGGGGCGCAAACAATCACTAACTTAACCTGCTGGTGCCCATGGGCAGGATCGAACTGCCGACCTCTCCCTTACCAAGGGAGTGCTCTACCACTGAGCCACATGGGCATTTACTTCTTGCTGGAGCGGGTGAAGGGAATCGAACCCTCGTCATAAGCTTGGAAGGCTTCTGCTCTACCATTGAGCTACACCCGCAAGGATCTATCGATTCCCGACAACTGCTCAGCGCATTCTGGTGGAGGAGGTTGGATTCGAACCAACGTAGGCGTAAGCCAACAGATTTACAGTCTGCCCCCTTTAGCCACTCGGGCACCCCTCCGCAGAGAACTGATGATTATGGGGGGACAGCACAGCATTGTCAAGACTAGCTTGACTGTTGTCCGCCCAGATAGTTCTCACTATAAGTGCTGCCGTAAACGCCACGACCCCGCCTTTTGGGCGGGGTCGCGGGATGAGGCAGGAGGAGCCTGACGATTACCTACTTTCACACGGGCAATCCGCACTATCATCGGCGTGGAGTCGTTTCACGGTCCTGTTCGGGATGGG
>NZ_CADIKF010000035.1 GCF_902859875.1 Paraburkholderia solisilvae
CGCCCGCCTTCGCGCCGCAGATGTTTCCGTTTCATGTGGCGTGTGACGCGTGGCGGGGCAATAACAGTTTTGCGTGGGCGACGTCGCCAAAGGCGGAGGCCGCGCAAGGGAGGGCGCCGGCTGCGCCGGTGTCGCGCGCGTCGTTACCGGAGAAGACCCAGGGCAAGGGCGTGCCGGTTATCCCGGCGGATTCGCCCGATGCGCCCGATGCGGACCATCACCCGGAGCAGGAGCCGACGCTGCCGGCTTCGCATGACCTCAGTGTGCCCATCAGGCTTGAGAAGGGCGTGTATTGCAACTGGCGTATGCCGGGGTTTGTCAGCGAGTGTAGTGATGTGACGGAGACGGGTAGCTATATCGCGCTAGACGAACGCAAGCAGCCATGGCGTGATCGAGATGGAACGCAAATTCGAGGAGGCGGAACATTTCCAACCGCTTTTGAGCTGTCGTATGACGAACGCAGGCAGTGCCTGTACGCGACCGTCAGGGTGAAGATCGTACCCGTGGACCTGTTCAAAGCGAATACAACGGGGAATGCACTATCCGGACTGGACAGCGAGAAGCAGTCCATACCATACCATCACGACATTCATTGGCAATGTGTCTCCAACGGGGTTGGCCGGCCTTTTAGGGGTTATGTCGTCGAGTATCGCGACGGAACTGGACCGCGCTTCGACGCTGAAGAGAAGAGACGCCACGTCGAAGCCGTGTTGAACAGCCACGGCAGCAAGCTGATTCTCGACGGCTGCTCAAAGGCCGCATCGTGCGGGTGTCGCGTAGCGGTGTACTTCAGGGTTGAATTTCTGGTCAGCCTAAGGGGTGCGGAGGTCGGCGCGGGCAAGAAAATACATAAGACTCTTCATCTGTTCCCGCGGGTGCAGCGCGCTGATGCCGGATCGTGGGGCGAGATCAGCATGTTGCAGATCAAGGACGAAGTCTGGGTTGATGACATGCGGGACACCAATGTCACCGCTCATGAATGCGGCCATCTGTTCAACTTTCCGGACGAATACTGGGAGTACGGTGGCTGGGTGCACAAGACGTACCTCAGCGGTGAAGAGTTGAATTTCAGCGTTGGAGAAGCGAACAGGGGCAACGAAATCTGGCAGATACGTGCCCCGCGGAATGTCATGGGGGCTGCGTGCAATAACCCGATTCCAAAAGCTCGCGATGCTGCACCCAGCGCCTCGGTGCGCCCTTACTACCTCGAATACATCAGGCGGCATTTTTCAAAGCTGACACACAAGAACTGGAAGGTTGGGTATGGCGATTAGAAAACCCAACTTCGGCTTTGGAACATTGACTGGTCAACTCTACGCACTATTGCTTTTTTGTTTTGGAGTGTTTGTCATGCAGGAAGCGTCTGCCGAAGAAAACGGCTTTCCGGTAGGTGAGGGCTTTGCGACCAGCTCGTTACTTGTTCTCCCGTACGGCGGCAACGGCATAGGCGTGTGGTTGTCGGGAAGAATCTACGTCGGACTATCGGATACCGCCGATTCAGATTTCAGCGGTGTCGGTCTTATTGACGCACGACTGTCGCCGGAAGACCTTAAGCAGGCAAACGACATTCATCGTCAGCTTTGCAAGGCTGTCGTTGAGAAACCCGCGAGCGACCTTGGCGATGCGGGGTCTCAGTTCTCGTACTCGGTGACATGTATGCGCAACGGCAAACTCGAATCGCACCGAGGGCGTCTCAACGAACTGCCGCGTAACCTGGCATTTCTGCTTGATGATTACCGGCGCAAGAGCCTGAAAGACTATGCCAATCGTGGTCCTGCCATCGTCAAACTGGATGTGGCCGCTTTGGATGTGCAACGTGAAGCGGACAAGCTTGCCGTCTCTGTCAAGTTCATCAACAGCGGGCGTTATCCAATCATGATGGGCAGTCCAGATAGCTGGTCGAGCCAGTGGCAGGACAGGCTCAGGGTTGAAGGAAAAAATACGGACGATGCAACGCGTTGGAGCGTCGAACTCGCCGGGTTGCCTCTTGCCAACAAGGATGAGTTTCCGGATGAAAACATCGTCGTTGCGGCAGGGACCAGCGTTACTTTCCGATTCCTCGCGGTACCGGATATGAAAATCAAACGAGGAACCTATCGCATGAATGCCCTTGCAGTTACTGGGATAAGCGGTGACGGTGTGGTATCAACCATGGGACGAGTCAACTTCCATTCGGACCACTCCAAGCCGGCGACCGTAACGTTTGACCACGACTACCCCTCCACACCAGAAGAACGTGAAAACTTCGAAGCCCAAAAGCGCGAAGCAATGTCATCGCAGCCCTTCTACCCCGGTTCAACTTTCATCGAAGAAGGCTACTACCGCGCCGTATCCGACAGCGGACAGCGCAGCCGCTTCGTGAACAGGTTCTACAGGAACGACCCTGTGCCGGAAGTGAAGAACATGGTGGACGGCCACGGCCAGCCACTCCACGGCAAGCACCTGGGATGGACCTGGGAAGCCGAACCGCCGGCCGATGTTTACGCATTCGAGACGCAATGCAAGCCGGGCAAGGTATGCCCGCGCACCGGCCACTGGTTTGCGCGCATCGAGTGGGACATGACGACGTATCCGCCCGAGTATGACGACAGCCTGGGCGAGATCATCCACTGCAGGCAAGGCCAGCCCATGCCCGCGTCCAGAAAAGCTTCCGGACAGGTCCGTGACGACGTGCGCTGGGAATGGATAGGAGTTTGAACCATGCCGCGACGCGCATACATCATGCAGTTCGACAAAACGACGAGCGGCGGCCTCGTGCTCGATGGCGATCCCGACATGCAGGCGCTAGGCCGCAGCTTCAGCTACCTCTACGCACGCGTGTCGTGTCCGGCGTGCAATACGGAGGGTTTCATCGCTCCGGACGGCGAGCGTCCCGACGACCGCATGCTGGACAAACAGCCTGCCCTCGACGGCGACATCTGCTGCTGCAAGTGCGAGCCGAAACCGCGCGTGCTGGCCTCGCAGGACGACATGGTCGTCTGGACGTCAACATACGCCTCTCCCCTCGCATTCCTCTGACCATGTCCCGGTCATTCGACCGATACCCGCCGCCCCACCCGCCTGCGATGCTTACGCCCATGCGCGCATCCATAGCCCTATGCGAAGCCGCGCGCACACTACTACCGCATGTGGCCCCGCATTAAACACTTCGCATCGGCAATCGCCCAACAAAGCTCAAAACTGCGATTTGCGCATTGCACTCCTCGTTCCGATCGCCAATAGTAGAACGACATGCGCGCCAGCCATCCTGCCGGGCGCGCGATGTCTTTCCTGCCTTCTGACCTTCCTACGAAGAGGAGCCGATCGTGCACAAGTCCACCGCTACGCTGCAACTCGCCGCCGCACTTGCTCTCGCGAGCGCCGCCGGCTTCGCAAACGCGCAAGGGTTGTCCGTCTATGACGACGTCCACGCGCCGCAAAACAGCACGAAGCTGATGCCGAACGCGCCGCGCGGCAGCGAGTACCCGACGCACGGCAACCGCCAGGCGGGCGAACTCGATCTGAATCCGACCGACCCGCGCGCGCAACTGGTGAACGGCCTGCCGAACAACGCGGAAGCCGGCGGCTACGGCGCGCCGCTCGCCGGCTGGCACGGCGCCGGCACGCCGCCTCCTGCCGGACAGAAAATGGAATGAGCGTCGGCGCCGTGCGCATTGAAAACGCGCGCGAGCACGCGGCAGGCAAGCGTTGCCGAACACGCGGCTGATCGATGCATGCCATCGGACGAAATCCGGACGAAATCCGGACGAAAAAAAGCCCGCTTGCGCGGGCAACCTTCGCGGCGGAGAAACCGACAAAGCCTGACTAAAAACGGCGAAAGGACCGACCCATTGCCGGCGCGGCGCAGCGCGCAGCCGCGCGCGCCGCCGCATGTCATCGCGTCACTTCTTGTAGATCCGTTTGCGCGTCTCTTCGAGCTGCGCAAGAATCGAATCGAGCCTGGTCGGATCGGAAATGAACTGCTGCATTCCCTTCATCCCTTCGTCGGCCATTTCCTTCGTCATATCGCGATCGTAGAACTGCGCAATGCCGCCCTTCGTGTTCGCGAGAATCTGGAAGCCGATCTTCGAAATCGGATCTTCCGGTTCCGGCGATTTGCTGTTCGCCGACAGCGAACCGAGCCCCTTCGCGAGTTGCGCGCCGACCTCCGGCGTCTCGACAAACGCGAGGAACGCGTGCGCATCGGCCTTGTTCTTCGCGCGCGACGGAATATGCAGCGATTCGACCGGACCGTCTTCGGCGGTCGGCACGTTCGCATCGATAATCGGGAACTGGAAGTAGCCCATCTGCGGCTTCACGTTCGCCGGGAAACCGCCGGTAATGAACGTGCCCATCAGCATCATCGCGGCCTTGCCCTGGAACAGGAACGGCTGCGCGGCGTCGAGATCGTACGACAGCGAGTTGTCGATAAAGTCGTGATCGTCGATCAGCTGCTTCCACGTCGTGTAGACCTTTTTCACGCGCGGGTCGGTGTACGGAATCTCGCCGGCCATCAGCTTCTGGTGGAACGCATTGCCGTTCAGGCGCAAGTCGAGATAGTCGAACCAGCCGGCAAGCGTCCACGCGTCGCGGCCGCCGACCGCAAACGGCGTGATGCCCGCGGCCTTCAGCTTGCGGCAGGCGTCCATCAACTGGTCCCAGGTCTTCGGCTCGCCGGCAATGCCGGCCTTCTGGAACAGGTCTTTGCGATAGAACAGCCCCCACGAGTAATAGACGGTCGGCGCCGCGTACTGCTTGCCATCCACCGTCGACGCTTCCTTCGTGGATGCGTACGTGCTGTCCCAGTTGTTCTTCTTCCAGTCGCCGCTCAGGTCTTCGAACAATCCGCGCCGCGCGTAGTACGCCATCCGCTCGCCGTTGTGCCAGTTCACGATATCCGGTGCGACCGTCGTCAGCCAACCCGGCAACTGGACCTTGTACGCTTCCTCGTCGACGAACGACGCCTTCACGTCGACATTCGGATGCGCCTTCCTGAATTCGTCGAGCACCTGCTGCCAGACCGCGCGCTGGCTTGCGCCCTTGAACGCGATATTGATCGTCATCGTGTCCGCATGCGCGGCCGCCGGAAACGACAACGCGCCGGACGCCGCCGCAGCGGCAAACGCGAATGCCGCGGCGATGCGTGTGCCGCGTGTCTTGAGTGCTTTGAGGGTCATGCCTGTGTCTCCTTTGTCGGCCGGAGTTAGCGCTTTAGCGCTTGGTCCGGACCCATGCTATTGCGCGTTCTAGGTTCTTGGGCACTGCTATCGGTTTAAGCCATCTTCAACGCCGCCGCGAATGTGTTCATCACGCTCGCGTCCGTTATCGCGGCTTCGTGCCGGTTAGCGCGTCCGGTACGCGGCCACGCCTTGCGGTTCGATCTCGCGCGTACCGATCACGAAATCAGCCGCATCGACGCCGTCGATTCCATGTGCACGCTCGCCGTAGTTGAACATGTAAGTAAGCGCGCCGCGCCGGCTCACGCGCACGCTGTCGCCGAGCACGCGCGGCGTGAGCCCGGCCTCGGCCGCGATACGCGCGAACAGCTGTTCGGTGAGCCGCTCGTCGAACACGCTCGCAAAGTAATGCGCCGAGCCGCGACGCACGTAAGCCGGATGACCATCGGCAAAGCGCGCGCTGACCTCGAGCGACGGATCCTCGCCGACCTCGATCAGATCGCGCCAATGACGTCCGCGGCCTTCGGTCTGCGCATCGACGCGCACCGTTTCCGTCACATTCGGCCGCAGCGACTCGACGCGCCACACGCGCATCGGCAGCAACGCCGCGAGCGGCCCCGGCGGCAACTGCGCGGGTATCCGCAAGTCGCGCGTCTTCGAACCGCTGCGCGGACCGAACACGACATGCGCACCGCTCGCTTCGACGCGTGCGGCGAAGTCATCCGGCACCACCGGCAGCGGCGGCACGACAATCAGTGCATAGCCATCGAGCGGTGCGTTCGCCGGAATCACATCGACATCGAAGCCGAGCGCGCGCAGCGCCGAGTAATACTCGAACGCGAAGCGCGGGTAATGAAAGTCCGCGCCTTGCGGATGAATCTCGAACAGCCACTTCGCCTCGTAGTCGTAGACGAGCGCGACCTTGGTGCGCACCGCGGCGTCGGCATCGGCATTCGCCGCGGCGACCGCGCGAATCTCTTGCGCGACGCGCGCCGCTTCATGCGCGCCGATATCGAAGCGGTTATCGGGCGTGTTGAGCCCCGCATGCATCTGCTCCTGCGCGAACGGCGCCTGCCGCCATCTGAAGTACGACACGCAGCCGGCGCCATGCGCGAACGCTTCCCAGCTCCACAGCCGCACCATGCCGGGCAGCGGCGCCGGATTCCAGTCCGCCCAGTTCACCGGCCCCGGCTGCTGCTCCATCACCCAGAACGGCAGCTTCGACATGCCGCGATACACATCGTGATTGAACGACGCGAAATCCGGATGCCCCATGCGCAGCCATTTCGCCTTCAGGTCCGGCGCGAACCATTGCTGGTCGAGTGCGCCGAGCGGATAGCTGTCCCACGTGGCGACGTCGAGATCGGCGGCGACCTTGTAGTGATCGAATTCGTTGAAGAGCTGCATGAAGTTGTGCGCAACCGGCCGCCCCGGCGAACGCGCGCGGATAATCTCGACCTGCATCCGGTTGTAGCGCGCCACTTCATCCGACGCGAAGCGCCGGTAATCGAGCCGATGCGACGGATGCGCTTCGGTGACCGTCTCGACCGGCGCATCGATCTCGTCGAAGCTGCGATATTCCATGCTCCAGAACACGGTGCCCCAGGCGCGGTTCAGCGCATCGATCGTCTGGTAGCGCGCTTTCAGCCATTCGCGAAAACGCGCGAGCGCCGCCGGCGAATAGCTGACCACCGTGTTGTGACAGCCGTACTCGTTATCGGTCTGCCAGAACGCAACGGCCGGATGCTTGCCATAACGCTCAGCCACCGCCGTGCAAATCGTGCGCGACGCTTCGAAATACGATGGCGACGAAAAGTCGTAGTGACGGCGCGAGCCGAACGCACGCGGCCGCCCGTTGGCGCCGACCGGCAAAATGTCAGGATGACGATCGATCAGCCATTTCGGCGGCGTCGCAGTCGGCGTGCACATCACCACCTTCAGGCCCGCATTGCCAAGCACATCGATCGCCTGGTCGAGCCACGCCCAGTCATATTCGCCAGGCGCCGGTTCAATGCGGCTCCACGCGAATTCGCCGATCCGCACCTGCTCGATGCCGAGCGTTTTCATGCGGCGCGCGTCGTCTTCCCACATCGACTGCGGCCAGTGTTCCGGGTAGTAGCAAACGCCGAGGCGCATCGAAGAGTCCTTTATGCGTTGAGTGCGACGGGCGCGGCGCCGCGTGCGGGCACCGCAAAACCGTCTTCCGTGAACAGATGACAGGCGGCGGGATGGGCGCGAAATGTCACGCGCTCGCCGAGCGCGACCTGTGCGCCGCCCGGTACTTTCGCGATCAGCGTGTCGCCGCCCGGTTGATCGAGGTGCACATAGCTGTGCTCGCCGAGATGCTCGACGAGCGATACGCCGCGGGTGAGCGTCGAATCAGATGCGGCGCCGCTTGTCGCGGCATCGACCAGTTCGAGATGCTCGGGCCGCACGCCGAACGTAACCGGCTGCGCGCGCTGCAAGCCGCCGCCGTTCGCATCGACACGCATGCGCTCGCCGCTATGCGCAAGCGCGACCGTCACGCCTTGCGCATCGACGGACGCGACCGTCGCGGGCAGGAAGTTCATGCGCGGCGAGCCGATAAAGCCGGCGACAAAACGGCTCGCGGGCCGGTGATACAACTCGAGCGGTGCGCCGATTTGCGCGATGCTGCCGTGGCGTTCCGTGTCTTTGCCTGCGTGCAGCAGCACGATGCGATCGGCGAGCGTCATGGCCTCGGTCTGATCGTGCGTCACATAGACGACGCTCGCCTTCGCGAACTGCCGGTGCAGCTTCGCGATTTCAATGCGAGTCTGGCCGCGCAACGTCGCATCGAGATTCGACAGCGGCTCGTCGAACAGAAACACGCCCGGTTCGCGCACGATCGCGCGGCCGATCGCGACGCGCTGCCGCTGGCCGCCGGACAGCGCGCGCGGCCGGCGCTCGAGCAGCGCTTCGAGTTGCAGAATGCGCGCCGCTTCGCGCACCTTGCGGTCGATCTCGCTCTTCGCGACTTTCGCGAGCTTCAGACCGAACGCCATGTTCTCGTAGACGCTCATATGCGGAAAGAGCGCGTAGCTCTGAAACACCATCGCGACGCCGCGCTCGGCCGACGGCACGTCGTTGACGATGCGCCCGCCGATCGACAGGTCGCCGTCGGTCACGTCTTCGAGGCCCGCGATCATCCGCAGCAGCGTCGACTTGCCGCAACCGGACGGCCCGAGAAACACGCAGAACTCGTTTTCGCCGATCTCGAGATCGACGTTGCGAATCACCGGCGCGCCGTCGCCGTACGCTTTCTGTACGCCGCGCAACGAAATGCTCGCCATACGTCTCCACTCCATGTTTAAATCGCCGGAGCCGGAGATTAAGCGCTTAATCAGCAGGACCAAAAAACGATCGCCGTTGCGATCCGTTTTGCCCTTCTGACTATACGAAGCGTTGTCTCCGATCTCATTCTGTTTGTGCGGGAATGGTGCCGCGCGCCGCGTCGCAACGCAAATCCTGAGAAAACATCCCACATACTGACCACACCAGACACGATGTCCACTCTGAGCGAAGTCGCCGCACGCGCCGGCGTCACGTCGGCCACGGTCTCGAACGTGCTGCGCAACCGCGGACGGGTCGGCGATGAGACACGCCAGCGCGTGCTCGACGCGGTCGCCGCGCTCGGCTACCGGCCGCATCTGGCCGCGCGTGCGCTCGCCGAAGGGCGCGCGCCGACCATCGCGCTGATGGTGTCGAGCATCGCGAATCCGTTCTATCCGGAGTTTGCGCTCGCGGTCGAACGCGCGGCGCGCATCAGCGGCCGCTTCGTGATCATCTGCAATACGAACCAGGACCCGCTCGCGGGTCGCGCATATCTCGAACAGATTGCCGGCACGTTATCCGAAGGCGTGCTCGTGATGAACGCGAACCTCGATTTCGACGACTTGCATCAAACCGAAGCGCGCGGCACGCCGGTCGTGCTATGCATGTGGGAGCGGCCGCTCGATCCGCCGGGGCTGCCGTGCGTCGCGGTCGATTTCCGGCGCGCGGGCGAGCTCGCCGCGCGACATCTGCTCGAACTCGGGCACCGGCAGATTGTTGCGATTGTCGGCAGCAAGCGCGCGGGAATTCATGCGGCGCGTTATGAAGGCTTCGTCGACGCATTGCGCGCCGCCGGCGTGAAGCTGCCGCGCACCTGCGTGCGGCATGCGCCCGATACGATCGAAGGCGGCTATGCGGCCGCGCGTGAACTGCTCGAGTTGCATCCCGCGACCACCGCGATCTTCGCGAGCAACGACCTGCCCGCGCTCGGCTCGATTCACGCGGCATTCGATCTGAGGCGCGACGTGCCGGCAGATCTGTCGGTGATCGGCATTACCGATATTCAACTCGCGCGGCAGTCGCGCCCACCGCTCACCACGGTCCAGGTGCCGACGGTCGAGGCGGCGGAAATGGCGGTGTCGCTGTTGCGCGAGCTGATCGAGCGGCCGCCGCACACGCATCAGGCGGCGCGGCGCGGCGGCCGGGCCGCACATGAGCCACCGCGTGTGCGTGTGGCCTCGGAGCCGACGCTGATCGTGCGCGGCTCGACCTCCGCGCCGCGCCGGGTGCGCGGCTGAACGGCGCATACCCGCACGCCGCTTTGGCCCATACGCAGTCAACCTTTCAAGTGCTGCTGCCGACGCGAAGTCGTGTAACCGGCTATGCTTCGTATTTCCGCATTCCGGCCGCCGCGCCGGACACGCGGCGCCCCGCTGCATCCCGCATCACCCATTTCGTACGCATTCGTACGCTTTCCGTTCCTTACGTCTTCATTGCGGAGAACCGTCCATGCAATATTGCAAATTCGGCGGCACAGGCCTGAGTGTTTCGCGCCTGTGTCTCGGCACGATGACTTTCGGTATTCAAACCGACGAAACCGTGTCGCGCGCCATTCTCGACAAAGCCACCGACGCCGGCGTCACCTTTATCGACACCGCCGATGCGTATCCGCTCGGCGCGACGGTCGAGCAGACCGGCATCACCGAGGAAATCATCGGCCGCTGGCTCAAGGGCAAACGCAGCCGCTTTATCGTCGCGACCAAGGCGTTCAACAAGGTCGGGCCGTCGGAGTGGGACCAGGGTTCGTCGCGCAAGCACCTGCTCAATGCAATCGACAATTCGCTGCGACGCCTGAACACCGACTACGTCGATCTGTACCAGTTGCATCAGGACGATCACAGCACCCCGCTCGACGAAACGCTCGAGGCGCTCGATACGATCGTGCGCTCGGGCAAGGCGCGCTATGTCGGCGTGTCGAACTTTCTCGCGTACCGGCTGGCCCGCGCGCTCGGCCGCTCGGATGTGCTGCGCGTCGCGCGCTTCGTATCGATGCAGCCGCGCTACAACCTGCTGTTCCGTCAGATCGAGCGTGAACTGCTGCCGCTCGCCGCCGAGGAAAAGCTTGCGGTGATGCCGTACAACCCGCTTGCGGCCGGCTTGCTGACCGGCAAGCATCGTCACGATGCGAAGCCGACCGAAGGACGCTTCACATCCGCGACGGTCGGCCAGGCCGGCGCGATGTATCAGGAGCGCTACTGGCATGAGCGCGAGTTTCAGACAGTCGACAAGCTGCGCGGCATCGTCGAGCCGACCGGCGAATCGCTTTTGAAGACGTCGCTTGCATGGGTGCTCTCGAATCCGGTCGTGACATCCGTGATCATCGGCGCAAGCCGGCCGGAACAGCTCGACGAAACGCTCGCGGCGGTCGATCTCAAGCTCGACCCGGAGCTGAAGGCGCAACTCGACGATGCGACCGTCGAGTATCGCTGGGGCGACGCGGCGCGGTAATGATGCGCGGTGCGGCCGCGCGCACATCACGCGCCTGCGGAGGATCCGCACGATGCCTTGTGCCGCGGCGGCGGCCGGGGAAGAAGTCTCGGCCGATGCCGCGGCGGTAACGCGCGCGGCCCGAATAAAGCGCGAGTGGCAATCGGGACATCTCACGCTTGCGTTGCGCAGCGCAACGTCCCTTCAGGCCTCGATATTGGTCGGCTTGAACGAGATGGCGCCGGTGCCGCCGTCGGGCCGTTTGAATAGCGCCGCGCCATGGCCCCGCTCGTCGCGCCTCGCGATAGACAACGGCTGCGTAAAACCTAGCGTGACCGCAGCGGACTGAGGTCGCCCGCCTTGCGTGGCCCGCGCGGCGCGATTCGCCGCCTCGCTTTCCGTTTGCGCGGCGCTGGCGATGCGGCCTAGCAAGTCCAGCGCTTGCCGGGTGCCGTGCAACGTCGGATGGGCCAGTCCGGCGATCAGTCCGTTCAATGCGCCGCTCGCGTCATCAGGTGTCGCGCTCCCCGCCGTCGTCGCCTTCCCCGCCGTCCTGTCCACCGGGCCGACAAACACGTGACTGTCTATTGTGCCGCTGCCAGCCGCGTCGCTGTCGCTACCGTCGTGCGACGACACCGTCACGACGGAGGCCGGCGGCAACGAAAACGACATCAGCGCGCCCGACGCATCGCCCTGCATAACCGACTGAGTGGCGGACACCCGCTGATCCTCGAGAGAAACGGACAATGCGCCGGTAGTCGGATCGAATTCGATCGAAACTGAGCCCGAGCGCTCGTTGACCGACACCCCCGACGCGGACATCGCCTGGGAACCGTAACCGGCGGATACGGAGAACGCATCGGTGCTGGTTCCGGCGTAACTCGCGGTGAAGCTGATCGGCCCGCCCCCGGCCAGTTGCTGCTCGAAACCTGCGCTGGCTGCATCGGCTTGCTGCTGCGTAAAGCCGCTTTGCACCAGAAACTGATTGAGCGCCGCGCTCAACTGCTTGTCAGCGTTCGCCGACATCTCGCGTTGCCCGCTCGATGGGTCGATCGCCGTCGCGCTTTGCAGAGCCTGCCCGAACGCCACCTCGAGCTGGTTGACATGCATCGATGCCACCATCGCGTCGAGCCGCGGCAAGAGCGTCGCCGTGGCCTCGATCGCGTTGGATGAACTGGCGCCTGTTTGGCCCGTGCTAACCGACGCGGGCTGAGGAATCGGTGCGCCAGGCAACCCGGCGCTGTTACTGCTGCTGATCGAAATTGACATGGCAGTTCATCAGAAGGATAGCTGGTGGACACGGCGAGTCTCCAACGTGGCGGACCCGATACCTGTCCAGTGATATCGGCAAATCGCCGCGCGACTTGATACCGTTTAGAGCTTATATATACTCTATAATGCGATCGCCTACCGATGCCTTATATAGGCGATGCCGAACGCCCGCCCGACCTGATAGAGGACCCGACGCGTGATATTCATTCGATTTGCACGGCGTGCAGCGCTGATGCTGATGGCGATGTCGCTGCTATCCGGCAGTGCCGCCGCAGCCGATACATACGAGGTGTCGTACAAATATGCGACCGTCGACGGCATCAAGATTTTTTACCGCGAAGCCGGTGACCGCTCGAAGCCGACCTTACTGCTGCTGCACGGTTTTCCGTCTTCGTCGCACGAATTCAGGGACCTGATTCCGCTGGTTGCGGAAGACTTCCACGTCATCGCGCCGGACTATCCCGGCATGGGCTATAGCGAAGCACCGCCAGCCAGTCAATTCACGCCGACATTCGATCACGTCGCGGACGTGGTCGAGCAACTGCTCGCCAACCTCGGCGAGCGGCGTGTGATTGTCTATATGACTGACTTTGGCGGCCCGGTCGGCATGCGAATCGCGCTGCGCCGCCCGGAGTGGATCGCCGGGCTGGTGTTCCAGAACGCCGTCATTTCGCTATCGGGCATCGATCCCGCGCGAATCGCCCGCGACGAGAAGCTTGCCGGCGCGCCCAGCGCTGAAAAACGCGCGCTCGCGGAAAGCCATGTGTCGCTCGAAACCGCGCTGCTGCTCTATCGGCACGGCGCGCGCAATCCGGCGGCGTTGAATCCGGATGCGTGGACCGTCGATGCCGCGACCCTCGCGAACCCCGACAGCCGCCGCATCATGACCGATCTGCAACTCGACATTCCGTCGAATCTCGCGTCTTTTCCGGCCTGGCAGCGCTATTTGCGGACCGAGCAGCCGCCCACGCTCGTCGTGTGGGGCAAGAACGACCCGCTCTTCGTCGTCGCGGCGGCCGACGCCATCCGCAACGAGGTTCCTGGCGCCGTCGTGCGCTATTACGATACGGGCCATTTCGCCCTGGAAGAAGACCATGCGGACATCGCCGCGCGGATCAGACAGATGTTCGCTCCCGTTCACGTGCGCGGCGCCGTCGATGCGCTCGACGGCGACATATTGACGGTCCGCACACGCGACGGCCGGCGGCAAACCACCACGCTCAACGCGGACACGCGATATGCCGCGGTCAAACCGTTCGAATGGTCGCAGCTCAAGCCGGGGGCTTATGTGGGCGCTGCCGGCCTACCCGCGGACGGCGGTGTGCGGGCATTCGAAGTAATGGTGTACCGCGAGGAGCGACGCGGCACCGCGCAGGGCAGTCACAATTGGGACCTCGCGCCGGGCAGCAGCATCACGAACGCCACGGTCGCGTCAGTTGCCGCCGGACCCGCGGGCCACGACCTGCAGCTGACTTATGGCGAGCAGACGGTCGCGGTGACGGTGCCCGCGACTGCGCCGATCGTGACGTACGCGCCGGCGGAGCGCGCCGACCTGAAGCCAGGCGCGGCCGTATTTCTGGTGGCGATACCCGCAGCCCACGGAAGAACCGGCGCGCTGAGCATAGTGGTGGAGAAGAACGGCGTCAAACC
Organism: Paraburkholderia solisilvae; assembly: GCF_902859875.1. Taxonomy (GTDB): domain Bacteria; phylum Pseudomonadota; class Gammaproteobacteria; order Burkholderiales; family Burkholderiaceae; genus Paraburkholderia; species Paraburkholderia solisilvae. The sequence goes on from NZ_CADIKF010000035.1 coordinate 13,857, forward strand.
GCCCCTGTAGGCACGCGTGATATGGCGAACAGCGACGCGTGGCGCAAATTGAAGCGTATTAACGTAAATTACAGTTAATCTATGCTCTAATTTCCTCAACACGATCCGACGCCGCATTCCTTTAACCACGATACCCATGCCACGAGTTTCCAGAGACCAGGCCGAAGCCAACCGCTTGCGGGTGACCAGGACGGCGGCGAAGTTGTATCGCGCAAGCGGCCTCGAACGAACCAGCGTCGCCGACATCATGGAAAGTGCCGATATGACAATCGGCGCGTTCCATCGGCAATTCGGCAGCAAGGAAGCGCTTGCGACCGAAGCCTGCCGCCATGCGTTTGCCGAAATCTGCCTGCACTGGCAGCAGCGTATCCATCGGGATGGCGCGACCCAGGCGTTTGCGCGCTTAACGGCGGATTACCTGTCAACGAGGCACCGGGACGGCAGCGGTGAAGGCTGCGCCGCAGCCGCGCTCGCCGGCGATATCGCCCACCAACCTGCGCATAGCCCGCTGCGAAAGGCTTTTATCGCCGGCGTTCAGCACTTTGCCGCCATAATGGGAGAGATACTGCCAGCCGCGTTGTCGCCAAAGAAGCGTCGCCGGCGCGCGTTGGCGGTGTATGCAACGCTGGTCGGCGCGGTGACTATCGCGCGCGCGACAAAGGGCGATGCGATTTCGGAAGAAGTCCTCGAGGCGGCCACGGATGCGGTGAAATTATTGCGCGACAACTGAGCAGACAAAGGGCGGCGGGCCGACAACGCGTCTGTGCTCGCGACCTCTCGTTGCGCACATCAACCGGTAGAGTGGCCCGCAAGCATATGGCGTGGCGAATGCGCTCGCCGGCTGCGGGCCGAATCCGGCATGGTGATGGCGCGTTCCGCGGCGAACCGTTTTCCCGCGCACTCGCCTCAACCGAACTTGCCGGTACGCTGGTTCGCCTCCGGCAACTGACGGGTTTCGCGCAGCGAGCGCGGATGCCACAGCTTCGCGCCGCCTTCGATGCCCGCGGCGTTCGATACGACCGCCACATTCCCGGGCAGCGCGAACGTCAGGTTCACCGCATTGCCGCCGCCGATCCACAGCCGGTCGTAATTCACGAGCCGCTGGAGAATGCCGATGATCTTCTCGACGCGCTTGTTCCAGCGTTTGTCGCCCACCGCCTCGCGGGCGTGCGCGCCGACGTACTCGTCATAGGTGCCGTGCTTGCTGACCGGATGATGGGCGAGCTCGAGATGCGGCATCAGTTCGCCATCGCGAAAGAGCGCGGTGCCCGCGCCCGTGCCGAGCGTCAGTACGAACTCGAGGCCGTGCCCCTGAATGGCCGCAAAGCCCTGCATCTCCGCATCGTTGATCATGCGCACCGGCACGTTGCCGACGCGTTTCGCGAGCATGTCGGCGAGCGGCACGCCATGCCAGCCTTCATCGCCGATATTCGGTGCGGTCAGCACGCAGTTGTCGCGCACCACGCCAGGAAAGCCGATCGACATCCGCGTCGGATGTTGTTGCGCGAGCAACGGTTTGACGAGCGTCGCAAGCGTATCGACCATCTGTTGCGGCGTGCACGGGTGCGGGGTCGCGACGCGCACGCGATCGCCGATCATCTTGCCGTGACCGTCGATAATCGCAGCCTTCAGGCCCGTGCCGCCGACGTCGATGGCGAGAATCCGTTCGCTCGACTCGCGGCCGGCCGCGATATGCGACGTAACCGCCGATGATTGGCGCGAGGCCTGCTTCGCCGTGACGGTCCGCTTTGCCGTGACCTTTTTTGCCGTCACTTTTTTTGCCGCGACCTTTTTCGCTGCGACCTTTTTCGCTCCGGCTTTTTTCGCCACGGTTTTTTTCGTCACAGCCGTCTTCACCGCAGTCTTCCGTGCGGCAACCTTTTTAGCCGCCGATTTCACCGCACCGCGCGCAGCGGCCTTTTTCGCAGCCGTCTTGCTGCTTGCCACCTTTGTTTTTCGTGTCGGCATAGTCTTCATCCCTTTTTGCAGTTGTTCTCGTTACCGAACGCGCTAGCTGCGCTTCGGCTCGTCGTCGAGCGGCCGCCATGCGTGCCCCGTGCGCGCAAGCAGCGCGTCGGCTTCGGCCGGCCCGCTGCCGCCGGCCGCATAGTCGTGCACCGGCAGCGCCCCGTCTTTCGGATGCAGCACCCCGTCCACCGCCGCCCAGCTCGCCTCGATGCTATCGGCGCGCTGAAACAGCGTCTCGTCGCCGCGCATGCAGTCGTACAGCAAAGTCTCGTACCCGACGTTCGCCTCTTCCTTGAAAAAATCCTTGTAGTCGAACGTCGAGCGCACGCGGCCCATTTTCATCGTCGGCCCCGGCACTTTCACGTTGAAATCGAAACGCGTGCCGTGCGCGGGATCGATGCGCAGCGTCAGCACGTTCGGCGTCAGCGAATCGACGGGGGTGTCGCGAAACATCAGGAACGGCACGCGCTTTAACTGCACCGCGATTTCGGTGCGGCGCGTCGCGAGCCGCTTGCCGGTGCGCAGATAGAACGGCACGCCCGCCCAGCGCCAGTTGTCCAGATGCACGCACGCCGCCGCATAGGTTTCCGTGGTGCTGTCGGGCGCGACATTCGGCTCGGTGCGATACGCGACACCCGCGGGCCCTTGCGCGTACTGCCCGAGGACGACGTCTTCCGCACGCAGCGGCTGGATCGCCGCGGACACCTCCGCCTTCTTGTCGCGCACGGTTTCCGCGTCGAACGAAGTCGGCGGCTCCATCGCGACCATCGCGAGCAGCTGGAACAGGTGATTGGGCAACATATCGCGAAACGCGCCGGTGTTGTCGTAGAACGCGCCGCGCCCTTCCACGCCGAGCGTTTCGGACGCGGTGATCTGCACGCTGTCGATATATTCGCGCCGCCACACCGGCTCGAACAGCGCATTCGCGAACCGCACCGCGAGAATGCTCTGCACGGTTTCCTTGCCGAGGAAGTGGTCGATCCGGTAAATCTGCTGTTCGTTCGCGTAGGTCAGGATATGCGCGTTCAGATCGCGCGCGGAGGCGAGATCGTTGCCGAACGGCTTCTCGATCACGACGCGCCGGAAGCCGCCCGCAGCGTTCTCGTCGAGCAGACCCGCCTTGCCGAGCTGTTCGACGACCGGCTTGAAGAATCGCTCGCCGACCGCGAGGTAGAAAATCGCGTTGCCGCATCCGGCCTTGTTGCTCGCGATCTGCTGCTTCACGCGCTCGAACGTGTCCGCACTCGCGAAGTCGCCGCCAATATAGTGCATCCGCTGCGCGAGCCAGTTCCACGACTTTTCGTCGGCCTTGCCCGCGCTCGAGCGCTCGGCCGCGAACTGCTGCAGCGATGTGTGCAGATCGTCGCGCCACGAGTCGGTGCCGCGCTCGCCGCGATTCACGCCGATCACCTGCAAGCCGTTATCGAGCAGGCCGTCGACGACGAGGTTGTACAGCGCGGGCACCAGCAACCGTTTGGTCAGATCGCCGCCCGCGCCAAAGATCACCAGTGAGCACGGCGGTGCGGCGCAGTCGCCCGCGGGTCCGCAAGGACCGTCGCCGCGCGCGGTCGCAGCCGGCGGCGCGACCAGCACTTTCGCGCCGGAGGCGGCCGATGAGGACGATGCGGCGGACGGATTCGCTTCGATGGTGGCATTCGTATCGGACGGCATGGCATTCCCTCGCAGATGAAGGCCAATCAACAACTGGCGTGACAGGATGACTCGCCGCGCGACCGGACAGTTCCATCGGATCGCATCGCGTGGCGTATTCATACAGCGTGCAGCGCTTCACATTACGGCTGCGCTTTCATCAGCGCACAGCGCTTTCGCAAGACTTCTGTAAAGCCCGCCGCGCAACGCATGGCAACGGATACCGCAGGAACTGCTTCCTTTCGCACGCGGCATGCCCGGCCTGGGCACACTCAGCCCGGCATTGCGCGGCGCCCGATGCAAGCGCGGCTTGCGCATGCATCGGACGCCACGGTGACAACAACCGCGCGCGGCGACGGCGCGCGTGACTATTTGGCCGCGACCGCCGGCTCCGCTTCGCTCGGCGCCGGCACGAGCCCGGCCGGCGCGGCTTCGCGCGGCTGCAGCAGCAGCGCAACGAGTCCGCTCCAGCCGGTCTGATGCGATGCGCCGACACCCCGGCCGGTATCGCCATGAAAGTACTCGTGAAACAGCACGAGGTCCTGCGAGCGCGGGTCCGCCTGCAACTGCGGATACGCGGCCATCACCGGCCGTTTGCCGTTGCCGTCCTTCAGGAACAGCTTCGTCAGGCGGCGCGCGAGTTCGTCGCCGATCTCGCGCAGCGACAGCCGGTTGCCCGAGCCGGTCGGATACTCGATGCGAAATTCGTCGCCGTAGTAGCGGTGAAATTCGTATAGCGATTCGATCAGCAAAAAGTTGACCGGCATCCAGATCGGTCCGCGCCAGTTCGAATTGCCGCCGAACACGCGCGAATCGGATTCAGCCGGCAGGTACTTCACGGAAAACTCCTTGCCGTCGTGCCGGTAGACGAACGGCGCGTCGCGATGCACCCGCGACAGCGCGCGCACGCCGTAATCAGACAGAAACTCCGCTTCGTCGAGCGCACGGCGCAACAGCGCTTTCATCCGGTGTCCGCGCAACAGCGACAGCAGCAGGCTGTTGCCCTTGCCCGGCTCGTTCCAGCGCGAGACGAGCCGCGCGAGATCGGGCCGATGCCGGAAGAACCACATCAGCCGCTCGTGCAGACCCGGCAGCGTGTCATGCAACCGCTCTTCGAGCACGTGCACCGCGAAGAGCGGGATCAGCCCGACAATCGAACGCACGCGCATCGGAATGTTGCTGCCGTCGGGCAGCCGCAGCTTGTCGTAGAAGAAACTGTCCTGTCCGTCCCACAAGCCCGTTTCGCAGCCGTCTTCGCAGCTCACCGCTTCGGCGATATACAGGAAGTGCTCGAAGAACTTCACGCCGATATCGACGAACACATGGTTCGCATACGCGAGCTCGAGCGCGATGCGCATCAGGTCGAGCGCATACGCGGCCATCCATGCGGTGCCGTCCGCCTGGTCGATATGGCCGCCGGTCGGCAGCGGCGACGAGCGGTCGAAGATGCCGACGTTGTCGAGCCCGAGAAAGCCGCCCTGAAAGATGTTGCGGCCGTCGGCGTCCTTGCGGTTGACCCACCACGAGAAATTCAGCAGCAGTTTGTGAAACACGAGTTCGAGGAAATCGCGGTCGCCCTTGCCGGTCATCGAGCGATCGATCTCGTACACGCGCCACGCGGCCCATGCATGCACCGGCGGATTCGCATCGCTGAAAGCCCATTCATACGCGGGCAACTGGCCGTTCGGATGCTGATAGCGGTCTTTCACGAGCAGCAGCAACTGGCGCTTCGCAAACGCGGGGTCGATCAGCGCGAACGCGGCCGCGTGAAACGCGAGATCCCACGACGCGTACCACGGGTACTCCCATTTGTCCGGCATCGACACGATGTCCGCATTGCACAGATGCCGCCAGTCCGCATTGCGCCCGCGCCGGCGGCCCGGCGGCGGCGCGGGCTGCGCCGGGTCGCCGTCCATCCAGCGCTGCACGTCGAACTGGTAGTACTGCTTCGACCACAGCATGCCGGCCAGCGCCTGGCGCTGCACGCGGCGCTCGTCCGCGTCGTCGATCTCGCGCTGCAGCACGCCGTAGAATTCGTCCGCTTCCGCGATGCGGCGCGCAAACAGCGCATCGACATCGAGCGGCACTTCATCGGGCGCCGACGCGACGCGCCAGCGCAGATAGACGACCGCCTCGCCATGCGGCTCCAGTTCGAGCGCGACATGCGCGCCCGCCTTCGAGCCCGAGTCGCGGCGCACCGCATCGCGCTGGCCCTGCACGAGGTAATCGTTGAAGCCGTCCTTGAACGGGCCGATCGCGTCGTTCGTGCCGTACAGGCGGCGCGGGTTGGTCTCGTTTTCGCAGAACAGCCACTCGACGCCGGTGCCGTACTCCATGCCCTTGCGCCACGCGGAAACGATGATTGACGGAAAACCCGGATGACGGCCGAACAGATACGTGCGGTCGCGCGTCCTTTCGAACATCAGCGAAGGCCGCTCGTCGAGGCCCTTCCACGACCATTTGTTGCGCGCCCAGATCTGCGGCAGCACATCGAGCGACGCGGCCTCGTCGCCGCGATTCTCGACGGTGACGCGCATCACGATATCGTCGGCGGTGTGCTTCGCGTATTCGACGGTGACATCGAAGTAGCGGGAATTATCGAAGACGCCGGTGTCGAGCACTTCGTACTCGGGCATGTCCGCGCCGCGGCGCGCGTTTTCTTCGACGAGGTCCGAATACGGATACGCGGCGTGCGGATATTTGTAGAGCATCCGCATGTACGAATGGGTCGGCGTGCCGTCCTGGTAGAAGTACAGCTCTTTCACGTCCTCGCCATGGTTGCCCTGCGAGTTCGTGAGGCCGAACAGGCGCTCCTTGATGATCGGGTCGCGCCGGTTCCACAGCGCAAGCGAGACACACCAGTTCAGCGTGTCGTCGCCGAACCCGGCGATGCCGTCTTCGCCCCAGCGATACGCGCGGCTGCGCGCGTGATCGTGCGGGAAGTAGTCCCATGCGGTGCCGCTCGAGCTGTAATCTTCGCGCACCGTGCCCCACTGACGTTCGCTCAGGTAGGGACCCCAGCGTTGCCAGTGCGCGCAGTCGGTGGAATGCAGGCGGCTACCCTCGACGGTCTCGGGCAGATTGCAGGCACGAAGGCAGGGCATGACAGCGTCCTCCTTTTGACAAGGCAGCAGGAGTCACATCGTAGCGCGCTTTGCGCGGCACTGCGCTATAAACGGGACTTCGCTAGTCGCGCGCGGCTAACAGCGCGTCGATGCGCAGCCGCTCGCCGAGCGACCACGCCTGAAACGGCGCGCCCGCCGGCGCGTGCGGCGCATCGCCGTCGGCGATTTCGCTGATGTGGTCGAGGCCCGCGCGCGCGAGATGCGCATCGAGCGGCGCGACGAAGCGTGCGACAGCCGCGGCGCGCGCCGCCGCATCGGGCCGCTCGACGCGCAGCCATGCTTCGACGAACGGGCCGAGCAGCCACGGCCACACCGTTCCCTGATGATAGGCGCCGTCGCGCTCGCGCGGGCCGCCCGCATAGCGGCCGCGATACGCGGGGTCCGACGGCGCGAGCGTGCGCAGGCCAAGCGGCGTCAACAGATGAATGCGAACCTGGTCGACCACTGCGCGCGCGGTCGCGCCGTCGATCACCGCAAACGGCAGACCGCCGGCCGCGAATATCTGGTTCGGCCGGATCGAGCGGTCGAAGGTGCCGCGCACGTGATCGACATCGACGACATCGAACAGCGCGCCGCTCGCCGGATCGACGAATCGTTCGACGAAAGTGCGCGCCGCAAACTGGGCCGGCTCGCGCCAGCGCGGGTTCCAGTTTGATGCGATGCGCAATGCGTTGATCCACAGTGCCTCTACTTCAACCGGCTTGCCGATGCGCGGCGTGACGACCCAGTCGCCGACCTTCGCGTCCATCCACGTCAGTTGCACGCCGGGCACTCCTGCGCGCAGCAGGCCGTCGGTGTCGGCGCCGATCGCAAAGCGCGTGCCGCGCGTATAGCCGTCGAGAATCTCGTCGACCGCCTGCTGCAGCCGCAGGCGCGTCGCGGCGCTCGCATGCTGCACGGCGAGATAGTCGTGCACCGCGATCACGAACCACAGCGACGCGTCGACCGAGTTGTACTCGGGGGTGTCGCCGTAATCGGGAAAGCGGTTCGGCAGCATGCCTTCGGAGAGCGTGGCCGACCATTCGAGCAGGATTGCCTGCGCGTCGTCGTAGCGGCCGCACGTGAGCAGCAGCCCGCGCATCGAGATAAAGGTGTCGCGGCCCCAGTCGGTGAACCACGGGAAACCGGCGACGATCGTGCGGCCCCGCTCGCGTGCAACCACATACGCATCGGCCGCGCGCTCGAGCGGCGACGCAAACGCCGCGCGGCGCGCGCGCTCCGCGTGCTCGAGTTGCTGCGCGCGCGCGAAGGCGTCGAAGGTCGCGTGGTCCCGCGCGCGCGGCACGCCATCGGCGCTGAATATCAACACCGCATCGCCGGCTGCGAGATCGAAAGAAAAGATGCCGGGCGCCGCGAGGTCTTCGGTGAATTCGAGCCCGCGTTCGCGCTCACGCGGATAGGCGAAATTGCGGTACCAGTCGGGCGCATGCTCGTACGCGCCATTCGATGCGGCGCGGATCGCCGGCAGGTCGCCGTAGGGACGCCAGCTCACGCACGCGCCGTCGACGTCCGCGGCGAAATTGAATGCGCCGTTTTCATGGTGCAGTGCGTGATAGTCGCGGCCCGACAGCAGCGGCCGCACGTGCAGCGTGAAGCGGCCGTTTGTCGTTGCGGTCGTGGCATTCGGGGCGCTTGTGGCGTTGGCAGCGCCGAAGGTGTTTGCCGTGTTTGCCGTGTTTGCCGTGTTTGCCGTGTTTGCCGTGTTTGCTGTGTTTGCTGTGTTTGCTGTGTTTGCTGTGTTTGCTGTGTTTGCTGTGTTTGCTGTGTTTGCTGTGTTTGCTGTGTTTGCTGTGTTTGCTGTGTTTGCTGTGTTGGAAGCGTTGGAAGCGTCGGCTGTGCCTGCCGCGCTGGCCACACCGGCCGCCCCGAACATGCCAGCCGCATCCGCCGCGCGTTGCAAACGCCAGCGCAGCACCGTCTCGCCCGTTTCCTTCGCAACGAACACTGCCGCGCTGATCTCGACGTTGCCGGCCACCTCGATGCGCCACGTGGGCCACGGCTCAGTCGTGAATTCGAGCAGGCGCGCGCCGATGTCCGGCGTGATCAGGTCGGGCGCATAGCGCTGCATCGTCAACGGATAGCGCTCGCCGTTCGCATCGAGCCACGCTTCGATGCCGTTGACGAGCACGACGCGCCCCGCGGGCGGCCGGGTCGCCGCGAGCAGCAGCGCGTGATAGCGGCGCGTGCGCGGCAAGCCGACCGTGCCCGACGCGAAACCGCCCAGGCCGTCCGCCTCGAGCCATTCGTCTTCGAGACGCGCGGCGTCGATCGGCCGTGCAATGCGTGTCATCGATATGCCCTCTCACCTCTCACTGCGCTCTCACTGCGGCAACACGACCCACACCTCGAGTCCGCCGCCGTCGCGCGGATGAAACTGCAGCGTGCCGCCATGCAGCCGCGCGATCCGTTCGACGATCGCAAGGCCGAGACCCGTGCCGCTCGTGCCGCCATGCGCATTCCTGCCGCGCTGAAACGGCGCCTTCAGCGCTTCGAGCTCGGCGGCCGACAGGCCGCTGCCGCGATCGCCGACCGCCACCACCACCGCGTGCGCGTCGCGCCACGTGCGTACCGCGAAGCCGCTGCCGCCATACTTCACCGCATTCTGCATCAGGTTCATCAGCAGGCGCATCATGCTGATCGGACGAAACGCGACCAGCGGCAAGTCGCCAAGCGACAGGTCGAAATCATGCCCGAGCCCCGCGAAATCCGCAGCGAGCTGGCTGACCAGCCCATTCAGATCGCCCGGTCGCGCGGCCTCGCGCTCGCCGCTGCCCGCGTAATCCATAAACTGCTGCAGGATCGTGTCGATCTGATCAAGATACGACTCGGCCGCATGCGTGAACGGCTCGTCGCGCGGCGCGCCGGCCATCGCCATCGCGAGGCGCAGCTTGGTGAGCGGCGTGCGGATGTCGTGCGAAATGCCGGCGAGCATCACCGCGCGCGTCGCTTCCGCCTGCTGCAACGCCTGCGTCATCTGATTGAACGCGGCGCTGACCTGCGCGATCTCGGTCGGACCGTCGAGCGGCAGCGGCGCCGGCGCCTCGCCCGCGGACAACCGGCGCGCCGCCTCGGCCAGATGCTGCAGCGGCCGGTTCAGGTGGCGCTGGATCAGAAAGCCGGTGAGCGCCGCCAGCACACCGAGGCTCAGCGCGAATAGCAGCGCGCCGATCAGCCGGCCGCCCTGCGCTTCTTCCGGCAGCACGAGCGCGATCCAGTACGGCGCATCGGCGATATGCACGCGCAGCCACATGCGCTGCGGCGCGCCGCGCGCGCGTTCCGCTTCCCAGCGCACGTCGCTGCCGGCAGGCAGATAGCGGCGCAGCGTCTCGAGAAAAATGCCGAGCTCGTGTGTGCGGTAGAACTGCAGCGGATCGGTCGGCGGCTGAGCGAGCGCATCGGGCGGTACGTCGGCGCGCGCGTCGAGCTGCGCGACGAGCGCCTCGCGCGATGCGCGCGGCGTCGTCGCGAGCACGCTGTCGAGCTTCGTGATGTATTCGCCGAACACCGCCGCCGCGCGTTCGACGCGCGGCCGCTGCACATAGTGCAGCAGCACCGAGAGCGAGCACACTTCGCTGACGGCGACCAGCGCGATCAGCAGCACGATATTGCGGGCGAGCAGCGAGCGCGGCATCAGACGCGCGAAGCCGCGCGGGCAGGCGCCCGATATCGCATCTTGCGTCGCATCTCGCGTCGCGTCTGGCGTTGCATGCGGCATGGCATGCGGCGCGGCATCGGCGGGCACCTCTCCCGGCACGTGCGCGGTCATGATTCGACGTCCGCGATCAGCATATAACCGACGCCCCACACCGTCTTGATGAAGCGCGGCCTGGACGGATCGTTTTCGATCACCTGGCGCAGCCGCAGCACCTGCACGTCGATGCTGCGATCGAGCGCATCGTGCTCGCGACCGCGGGCGCGCGCGATCAGGTTGTCGCGGCTCACCGCGCGGTTCGGCGACGAGCCGAGCGCGGTCAGCAGCAGCATCTGCGCGGAATGCAGTTCGACCGGCTCGCCGCCGCGCAACAGCAGCCCCTTGCCGACGTCGAACTGAAAGTCGCCGAAGCGCAGCGTTTGGGTGGTCACGGTCGGGTCGCCTGCCGCGATCTTCTGGCGGCGCAACAGCGCGTTGATGCGCGCGGTCAGCTCCTGCGGCAGGAACGGTTTGGCGAGATAGTCGTCCGCGCCGGTCTCGAGACCGGCCACGCGATCGAGCGGATCGCCCTTCGCGGTCAGCATCAGGATCGGCAGCGTTTCGCCCTCGGCGCGCAAACGCGCGCAGATATCGAGGCCGTTTTCGTCGCCGATCATCAGGTCGAGCACGAGCAGATCGTACGGCTCGCGCTCCAGATAACGCTTGAGCTTCGCGCTGTTCTCGACCACCCGCACCGAAAACCCTTGCGACGTCAAAAAACGCTGCAGCATATTGCGCAGCTCAGCTTCGTCGTCGAGCACGATGATGCGGGCTGACCGGTCCATACAAGGCTCCTTTTCCGGACAAGCGCTATTGTCTGCGCTGTGTCGCGACGAACTGCTCGATCTGCGGCAGCGTCACATAGCCGACTTTCTGCACGTCGATCTCGTCGAAATGCTGCGCGACGCGCGGCATGCCGGCCGCCGCCTGCTCCTTCGTCAGTTTGCCGTCGTGTGTCGTATTCGCGGCGGCAAAGCGTTCCTGCAGTTGCTGCAACGCGTGCTGCATGCGCGCGGAACCGCCCATGCCCGCTCCCTGCATCGATTGCATGTTTTGCATCGGCGTCGGCGCAGGTGCGTTTTGCGCCGGTGCGTTTTGCGTTGGCGCGCTCTGCGCGATCGCGCCCGTCGATGCGATACACAGCGCCAGCATGGCAAGCCACTTCTTCATTCCTTCCTCCGTTGAGTCGGGCACCGGCGTCGCTGGCGTGAGGCCGCGAACCGCTCGGTGACAGCGCGAATTCTTGTCGTTCGCCGCTGTGAAGGCAATGCGAAAACCATGTCATTTGATGTCGCCGGCGCACGCCACGCAACGGCAGCGCAAAGCCGAACGCACCCCAACCCCGCCCGCACGCGACGACAAGCAGAGACAAGCGGAGACAAGCAGCGACAAGCCACGACACCGGATGAAACATTTTCTCGCTGCCGTTACGTTGTGCGCGCATCGTCATTCCGCGGCGACCCACCGCCACGCACGCGCCACGGCCTGTTACTGCGCGCCGCGAATCGCTTCGAATGCCGCCTTCAGGTTCTGCGCTTTCACCGCCAGCGCCTTCGGGATTTCATCGAGCCGCACCGCGTTCTGCGTGTCTCCCGGCCGCGGCGGATTGTCGATCGCGAACAGCAGCGTCTCGTTGTCGCCGGACGCGCCGATCGCCTGCACGGTCATCGTCGTGAACGAAATCTTGCTGACGCCGGCGACCCGCTTCACGCCGTTGATCGCAATGCCGACCGGCGTCAGGTTGCGCAGCCGGAAGCCCTGCTTGTCGAGCCGCACATCGGTCAACGCGATCTGCAGGATCAGCGAATCGGCGCGCGGCGTATCGACCACCGTCATATCCTTCATCACCTCCTGCGTCAGGATCTGCGCGAACGTGTGGGTGACCTGCGCCATCTCATCCGGATCGATGCCTTTGTACGGCGAATCCGGTGCGAGAAATACCTCGATCGGCACGAGATACACGCTATGCAGCCGCGCGCGCTGCGCCGCGTAGTCCGGCGCCATGTAACCCCGGGTGCCGGGAAATTGCGCCACCGGCGTGAGTTGCACGCTGTCCGGTATCAGATACTCCGCGCGTGCCGCGCCGCACTGGAACGCAAGCGGCAGCAGCAGACCGCCGCAGATGAAAAGCCTCGCCGCGCGCCTTTTCAAACGCGCCGCCAGGATGGGCACGCGCCACATCATCTGTGCCGCACGACGCACGATCGGCACCATCGTCACCATCGTTACGTTGAACCGCATATTCGTCGGCATTGTCATGATTCGTTCCTGGGCGCGGCGGTTGAATCATCATAGGCGGTTTAGCGATGCCTTCTGCCCTGGTGAATTCCCCGTTGCCATGAGCACCATGCCCTCGCTTTCCACGCGGCGTCGCGCACAAAGCCCTGCGCCGCTTGTGCCGATCGCCGGCACATAGTCGAGCCATGCTAGGCTATGCGCCAATTCGGCATGCCGCCGGGCGTTTTGCATCCCGAAAAAAGTAGATTAGTCGCATTGAATATCGGCATCCGTGCGCTAACCGCACATAGCGCGCGAAATATGGTGGATGAATGACAAAGGACAAAAACCCGCTCTGCCTGGTATCACGTCGTCTATGCGTCGCGCCTCGAAGCGTCGCGGCACTCGCGTTGGCCGCGCTGCTCGCGGGCTGCATGGTCGGTCCCGATTACCATACGCCGGCGCCGCCGCCGACCGACACCTACACCACCGCTCCGCTGCCCGATCAGACCGCGTCGGCGCCCGGCGCGTCCGGCGTGCCGCAACGCTTTGCCCCCGGCGAGGACATCCCGGCCGCATGGTGGTCGCTGTTTCATTGCGAGCCGCTCGACGCGCTAATCCGCAAGGCGCTTGCGAACAGCCCGAATATCGCATCGGCGCGCGCCGCCTTGCGCGAGTCGCGCGAAAACCTGCGCGCGCAATTCGGCGGCTCGCTGCTGCCGCGCGTCGACGCGCAGCTGAACGCGACGCGCGAGAAATTCAACGGCATCACCTTCGGCGAGCCGCAATTCACCGAAGACCTGAACCTGTACAACTCGTCGGTCAGCGTGTCGTACGCGCTCGACCTGTGGGGCGGCGCGCGCCGCGGCGTCGAAGCCGCGCAATCGCAGGTCGACTATCAGCGCTACCAGTTGCAGGGCGCGTGGCTCGCGCTCACCGCCAACATCGTCACCGCGGCGGTCAAGGAAGCGTCGCTGCGCGCGCAGATCGAAGCGACCGAAGCCATCGCATCGGAAGAAGACGCTCAGCTCACGTTGCTGAAAAAGCAGTTCGAACTGGGCGGCGTCGGCAAAACCGATGTACTGACCCAGCAGACGCTGCTCGCGCAGACGCGCGCATCGCTGCCGCCGCTGCAGCAGCAACTGGATGCCGTGCGTCACCAGCTCGCGGTGCTGTCGGGCAGTCCGCCGAGCGACCCGACGCTGCCTGAATTCCGGCTCGCGATGTTTTCGCTGCCGCAGACGCTGCCGGTCAGCGTGCCGTCCGCGCTGGTGCGGCAGCGGCCCGATATTCTCGCGGCCGATGCGACGCTGCATCAGGCGAGCGCGCAGATCGGCGTCGCCACCGCGAACCTGTTTCCGCAGATCACGCTGTCGGCGAGCTTCGGCACGCAGTCGCTGACGCCCGCCGACCTGTTCCGCTCGGAAAGCGCCGTGTGGAGCATCGGCGCGGGCCTGCTGCAGCCGGTTTTTCACGGCGGCCAGTTGCTGTCGCAAAAGCGCGCGGCCGTCGCCGCGTATGAACAGGCCGATGCGCAATACCGGCAGACGGTGCTGCTCGGGTTCCAGAACGTCGCCGATTCTTTACGCGCGCTCGATCACGACGCGAGCGGGCTGCTCGCGCGAACCGACGCATGGCAATCGGCGAGCGATGCGCTGGAGATGGCGCGCGGCCAGTACAAGCTCGGCGGCGTCAGCTATCTGTCGCTGCTCATCACGCAGCGCCAGTACCAGCAGACCGTCGTCGATCTTGCGCAGGCGCAGGCGGCGCGCTACGCGGATACCGCGGCGCTCTTCCAGGCGCTCGGCGGCGGCTGGTGGAACGACCCGCTGCCCGAAACCGCCGCGGTGCAATGACGCACACGCGCCGCGTCGAAGCCGCTACCGCTTCCCGCTTTCATTACCGGATGACCCTGCAGCGCCGCCGCGCGACCCCAGCGGCCGGCGCTTCACGATGAGACGTGCAAGGACAAAACGATGAACACAAAAGGACCGATCGCGAATCAGCCTGCCGACGCAGGTGCAACGCCCGCGCGCCATAAGCGGCGCATGACGAGGCGCATGATCATCATGCTGATCTGCGTTGGGCTGCTGCTGGGCGGGATTGTCGGCTTCAACCTGTTCAAGGCGCATATGATCGCGAAGTTCATGGCGGGCAACGCGTTGCCGCCCGCCACGGTGACCGCGACCGCCGCGCACTATCAGACATGGCAGCCGCAGCTCGCGGCGGTCGGCAGCCTGCGCGCGGTACGCGGCGTCGACGTGACGACCGAGGTGCCCGGCCTCGTGCGCGAAATCGCATTCGCGTCCGGGCAGGACGTGAAGGCCGGCCAGGTGCTCGTGCGTCTGAACGACGATTCCGACGTCGCGCTGCTGCATTCGTTGCAGGCCGCGGCCGATCTCGCGCAAACGGTCTACAAGCGCGACAAGGCGCAATTCGATATCCAGGCCATCGCGAAGGCGCAGCTCGATGCGGACGCAGCCGACCTCAAGAGCAAGACCGCGCAGGTCGCGCAGCAGGCGGCGCTGGTCGAAAAGAAAACGATTCGCGCGCCGTTCGCCGGCCGCGTCGGCATCACGACGGTGAACCCCGGGCAGTATCTGAATCCGGGCGATGCAATCGTCACGCTGCAGGCGATCGACCCGATCTATGCGGACTTCTATCTGCCGCAACAGCAACTGGGCCAGCTCGCGGTCGGCCAGCAGATCGCGCTCGACACGAACGCATTCGGCGGCCGCACGTTCAACGGCAAGATCCGCTCGATCAACCCGCGTGTGGACAGCACAACGCGCAATGTGCAGATCGAAGCGACCGTCGATAACCGCGAACGCAAGCTGCTGCCCGGCATGTACGCGAATGTGAAGATCGATGCGGGCGGCGAACAGCGTTATCTGACGCTGCCGCAAACGGCGATTACGTATAACCCGTACGGCGCGACGGTGTTCGTCGTGAAGCCGGGTGACAAGCCGGACGCGCACGGCAAGACAATGCCCGTCGCGCAGCAGGTGTTCATCACGCCGGGACCGACGCGCGGCGACCAGGTGGCCATCCTGAAGGGCGTCGATGAAGGCATGCAGATCGTGACGAGCGGACAGCTGAAGCTGAAGAACGGCACGCCGATCGTGATCGACAACCGCGTGCAGCCGGCCGACAACCCGAACCCGCAGCCTCAGGAACAATAAGGGGCCGCCCGATGAACTTTACCGATATCTTTATCAAGCGGCCGGTGCTCGCGGCCGTCGTGAGCCTGCTGATTCTCGTGCTCGGCGCGCGCGCGCTGATCGCGCTGAAGGTGCGCGAGTATCCAAAGACCGAAAACGCGGTCGTGACCGTGATGACCGCGTACTACGGCGCGAGCGCCGATACGATCGCGGGCTTCATCACGCAGCCGCTCGAAGCGGCGATCGCGCAGGCGCAGGGCATCGACTATATGTCGTCGACCAGCACGACCGGCGTGTCGACCATCACCGTCACGCTGCGCCTGAACTACGACTCGAACCGCGCGCTGACCGAGATCAACACGCAGATCGCGTCGGTGCGCAACCAGCTGCCGCCGCAGGCGCAACAGCCGGTGCTGACCGTGCAGACCGGCGAGACGACCGACGCGATGTACATGGGCTTCTACAGCAATGTACTGCCGAGCAACAACGTGACGGACTACCTGTTGCGCGTGGTCAAGCCGAAGCTCGATTCGATCGAAGGCGTGCAGACCGCCGAAGTGCTCGGCGGGCGGCAGTTCGCGTTGCGCGCGTGGCTCGATTCGGCGCGCCTCGCCGCGCATAACGTGACCGCGCAGGATGTCTTCACCGCGCTCGGCAGCAACAACTATCTGGCCACACTCGGCACGACCAAAGGCCAGATGGTCAGCGTCGACCTGAACGCGGGCACCGACCTGCATACCGTCGACGACTTCAAGAAGCTCGTCGTCAAGCAGAAAGGCACCGCGATCGTGCGGCTCGAAGATGTCGCGAATGTCGTGCTCGGCGCGGACAGCTACGACTTCAACGTCGCGTTTTCCGGCAAACGCTCGGTGTTTATCGGCATCAAGGTGGCGCCGGACGCGAATATTCTCGACGTCGCGAAGCGTGTGCGCACCGCGTTTCCCGGCCTGCAATCGCAGTTCCCGACCGGCATGACCGGCGACATCGTCTACGACGCGACCGACTTCGTGAACACGTCGATCGAGGAAGTGATCAAGACACTCGTCGAAGCGCTGCTGATTGTGACCGTCGTGATCTTCCTGTTTATCGGCAGCCTGCGCGCGGTGATCATTCCGGTGGTCGCGATGCCGCTGTCGCTGATCGGCACGTTCTTCGTGATGCAGGCGCTCGGCTACTCGATCAACCTGTTGACGCTGCTCGCGCTGGTGCTCGCCATCGGCCTCGTGGTGGACGACGCGATTATCGTCGTCGAAAACGTCGACCGCCATATGAAGGAAGAAGGCCGGCCGCCGTTCGAAGCCGCGCTGATCGCCGCGCGCGAACTCGGCGGGCCGATTCTCGCGATGACCGTCGTGCTGATCGCCGTGTATGCGCCGATCGGCTTCCAGGGCGGCCTGACCGGCGCGCTCTTCACCGAGTTCGCGTTCACGCTGGCGGGCGCGGTGACGGTGTCCGGCATCATCGCGCTGAGCCTGTCGCCGATGATGTGCTCGCGCTTCTTCACCGCCGAACAGGAGTCGAACCGCTTCGTGCGTTTCGTCGACCGCCAGTTCGACCGCGTGCACCGCGGCTACGCGCGCATCCTGCATTCGACGCTCGACACATGGCCGGTGTTTATCGTGATGGGCGCGCTGCTGCTCGCCGGCACCGTGTATCTGTTTATGACGTCGCAATCGGAACTCGCGCCGCAGGAAGACCAGGGCATCGTGCTGTCGCAGATCCAGGGGCCGCCGAACGCAACGATCCAGCAGATGCAGACGTATGCGGACCAGGTGTTCGACATCTCGAAGCAGTTGCCCGAGTACTCGCAGATGTTCCAGCTGACCGGCGCGCCGACCTTGAATCAGGGCATCGGCGGCGTGCTCTTCAAGACCTGGGACAAGCGCAAGAAAGGCGCGACGCAATTGCAGCAGGAACTGCAGCAGAAGTGGAACGGCATCGCCGGCGCGCGCGTCGCCGCGTTCCAGTTTCCGCCGTTGCCGGGCGCGCAGGGGCTGCCGGTGCAGTTCGTGATCACCACCACCGAGCCGTTCGAAAACCTGAACGAAGTCGCGCAGACGGTGCTCGCGAAGGCCTACCAGAGCGGCATGTTCTTCTATGTCGACAGCGACCTGAAGCTCGACAAGCCCGAAGGCGTGCTGCTCGTCGACCGCGACAAGGTCGCCTCGCTCGGCATGACGCAAGCCGACGTCGGCGCGGCGCTCGGTGCGGCGCTGGGCGGCAATTACGTGAACTACTTCTCGATCGCGGGCCGCTCGTACAAGGTGATTCCGCAAGTGCTGCAAACGGACCGGCTCAATCCGTCGCAGGTGCTCGACTACTATCTGCGCACACCGGACGGCAGCGTGATTCCGGCCTCGACCGTCACGCATCTGAAGCAGCAGGTCGTGCCGGAGTCGATCAACCACTTCCAGCAGCTGAACTCGGCGACCATCTCCGGCGTGGTCGTGCCGGGCGTGTCGCAAGGCGAGGTGCTCGACTTCCTGCGCAAGGCGACCGCGCAAGCCGCGCCATCCGGCTATTCGGCCGACTACTCGGGACTGTCGCGGCAGTTCGTGCAGGAGTCCGGCGGCTTCGTCGTCACGCTGCTGTTCGCGACCATCATCGTGTTTCTCGCGCTCGCCGCGCAGTTCGAAAGCTTCCGCGATCCGATCGTCATTCTCGTGTCGGTGCCGATGGCGCTGTTCGGCGCGCTGATCTTTATCAACCTCGGGCTGTCGACGCTCAACATCTACACGCAGGTCGGGCTCGTCACGCTGATGGGGCTGGTCAGCAAGCACGGCATTCTGATCGTGCAGTTCGCGAACCAGTTGCAGCGCGCGGGGAAATCGAAACGCGAGGCGCTCGAGGAAGCGGCCGCGGTGCGCCTGCGGCCGATTTTGATGACCACTGCCGCGATGGTGTTCGGCGTGCTGCCGCTCGTGATCGCATCCGGTGCGGGCGCGGCCGGCCGCAACGCGATGGGCCTCGTGATCTGTACCGGGCTGTCGATCGGCACGCTGTTTACGCTGTTCGTGGTGCCGGCGATGTATATGTTCATCGGCGCGGATCACCATCGGGACCGTCAGGCACCCGGGGTGGCGTGATCGTTGTGTGATCGTTGTATGAGGGCCGCGTGCGGGTGTGCCTGCGAATCGCACGGGCGGGCTAACGGCGTGCCCGCCCTCACGCGGAATCAGTACGCCGCGGACGAATACGCGAGCCGCGGCGGCGGATACTCGACGCCCGTCTGCGGCGCATTGCGGAAATGCAGCAGATGCCAATAGCGGAACGCGTTGACGCGCTCCAGGCGGATCAGCTGGAAGTCGGCGAAGTTCAGCACGCGCTCGAGCGGAAAATCCGACTTGAAGCCGATCACCGATTCGAGTCCCGCGAGCAGCCGCTCGAACGCGCCGACCAGCCGGTTTTGCGAAGCAAAGTGATTGACGACGATCACCTCGCCGCGCACCTTGCATACGCGCGAGATTTCTCTTAAGAACGCGGCCGGATCGGGCACGACCGACGCGACATACATCGCGACGACAAAATCGAAGCGGTTGTCTTCGAACTGAAGCTTCGTCGCATCCATGTTCATGATGCGAATGTCGGTCTTGAGATCGTCCGACGCCACGCGGCGCCGCGCGCGCTCGAGCATCTTTTCCGAAATGTCGATGCCGGTGATGTGCAGATCCTGCCGGTAAAGCGGCAGCGAAAGCCCGGTGCCGAGTCCGACTTCGAGCACCTGCGCGCCGTGTTCGGCCCGGTCGTTGATGCGCCCGGCACTCTTCTCCCGGCCATGCTGGAAGGCACGGCCGAACAGGTGATCGTAGAAACCCGCGGCGAAATCGTAGATCTGTTCAACTTTCATCACGTCCTCGTTGGATTGAACCTGCTTGCGTTTCACGAGACTTCCCAGCCGCGGCATCCCTCCCGGATCGTTTCTGTCGTGTTGTGGTCCCGGCCGGGTGACAGGCGGTCCGTTCGGGCGCGAGGATTCGAATCCGGATTTTGCGACCGATCAAGACGACCCTGATACAACGGCCGGGCCTGTGAACTATTCCAGAATGGGGGCACCAGTAAGTGACACGACAAGATTGCGGTGCGGCTGAACACGACGTCGCTTCGCTTGCGATCCGAACGCCGGTGCGCCCGAACAGCGGGTCAGCCGTCGCGACGTAAGCGAAAGCGAATCAGACGCAACGTGTAAGGACGCGCGGTTCACCGGGCGGCCCGCGGCATCACGCACGGCGAGCGCGCCGCGATGTGCGACGCGCTCCGGTTGGAGCCTTGCGAAGAAAAGAAGAATCGAGGACGCTGCGCAGCCTGCGCGCAAGGCGCAGGCTCAACACGCCGACGCGCGGTTCAGGCGCCCGGCAATACGCCGAGCGTGTCGATCTGCGCACGCAGCGCGGCGACGACAGGCGACCAGTCGCCCCGTGTGGTTTGCCGGAACAGCCGCGCGTTCGGATACCACGGGCTGTCGCTGCGATCGAGCTGCCATCTCCAGTCCGCCATATACGGCAAGGCAATCCAGACGGGCTTGCCGAGCGCGCCCGCCAGATGCGCGACAGCGGTATCGACGCTGATCACGAGGTCGACGCGTGCGAGCAGTGCCGCGGTATCGGCAAATGTCGCGAGGCGCGCGGACACATCGCGAAGTTGTCCGCGCTGTTCAAGCTGGGCGAGGTACGCGCGATCGCTGTCGCGCAGGTCCTTCTGCAGCGAAAAGAAGTCGGCGCGCGCATCGAACAGCGGCGCCAGTTGCTCGAGCGATATCGACCGGTTCGGGCCGTTCGGCACCATCATGCTGCCCGACCACGCGATGCCGATACGCGGCCGATCGCTCGCACGGGCAAACAGATCGTCCCATTGAGCCGCCCGCGCGTCGGGCGCGTGCACATAAGCACCGGACGGTGCGAGGTCGGACTCGCGAAACAGCTTCAGCGCAAGCGGCAGGCTCAGCGCGGGAATGTGATAGTCGAACGGCGGCACGGGCGCCGACTCGCCGATCACGTCGAGGGTATCGGCCGCGCCGCGCGCATGCGCGAAGAGCGGCAGCAACGCATCCTGGACGCGCAGCACCACGCGCGCGCCCGCTGCGCTCAACCGGTCGACGAAGCGCACGAACTGCAGCGTGTCGCCGAAGCCCTGCTCATGATGCACAAACACCGTCTTGCCTTCGATCGGCTGCGCGCCGGTCCATAACGTATCGGCCGGAAAGCCGTGACTCATCGTGCCGTCGCGCCAGCGCCATTCGTATTCGCGCCAGCCATGTTCGAATTCGCCGAGCAGCAGATTCGTCTGCGCCCGATTGGTGCGTGCGCCCGCATCGTTCGGGTCGATCGACAGCGCCTTTTTGAACTGCTGCAACGCGTCGTCGAAACGCCGCACATCGCGCAACGCGACGCCGAGATTCACATACGCGCGCACGAAGCGCGGCTTGAGCGCGATCGCCTGCCGGTACGCGGCGAGTTCGTCGTCGTAGCGATCCATCTTGCCGAGCAGCGTGCCGCGGTTGTAATGCGCTTCGGCCGATTGCGGCTGCGCCCGGCACAGCCGCTCGAGCATCTCGAGCGCGCGCTGCGGTTCGCCCAGCTGGATCAGCGACATCGCGGCGCCGTTCAGCGACGCCGCGTGGTTCGGCTGCTGCGCGAGGCAACGCTCGAACAGCGCGACCGCGTCTTCGTGACGTTGCGCAAGCTGACACACCTGCGCGGCGAATTCCAGTTCGTTCACCGGCAGCGGCATGTGCGCGGCGGCGTGAATCAGGTGCTCGGCCGCGCGTGCATGATCGCCCTGTTTCGCCGCGATATAGCCGAGGCCCGCATGCGCTTCACCATGGTCCGGCGTGCTCGCCAGCACGCCGTGCAGAAGCCGTGCGGCCTCGTCGAGTTGCCCGGCGGCAAAGTGCTTTTGCGCCTCGGTGAGCGCGTATTCGATATCTTGACTCATGCAGAACCATCGTATGGCGGCCGAACGGCCGTGGCGGGACCGCCAGTTTAATCATGAAATGCACCGGCTTTGTGCTATTGACGCACGAGCCGCACGCGCGCGAGGCCTTCGAGCGAATACACGGCAAGCGCGGCCCAGATCGCGCCATAGCCGACCAGCTGCACGCCGCTGAACGGCTCCCGGTAAATCAGCACGCCGATCAGCAATTGCAATGAAGGCGTCACATATTGCAGCAGGCCGAGCATCGACAGCGGAATGCGGCGCGCGCCGGCTGCGAACAGCAGCAACGGAACCGCGGTAATCGGCCCGGCCAGCGCGAGCAGCACCCGGGTTGCGGGCGGCGCGGCGCTAAAACCGCTGTCGCCGTGCCACGACAGCGCGGCCAGATACAGCGCGGCGAGCGGCAGCAGCAGGATCGTTTCGAGCGTGAGTCCTTCGAGTGCACCGAGCGTCGCGGTCTTGCGCAGCAGTCCGTAGCCGCCGAAGGTCAGCGCCAGCGCGATGCTGACCCACGGCGGCCGGCCGTTTTGCCAGGTGAGCCACAGCACGCCGGCCGCGGCGATCGCCACCGCGAGCCATTGCACCGGGCGCAGCCGCTCGCCGAGGAATGCGAGGCCGAACAGCACGCTGATCAGCGGCGTGACGAAGTAGCCGAGGCTCGCTTCGACAATATGGCCCGCGTTGACCGCCCAGATATAAATTCCCCAATTCGCGGACAATAGCGCCGCGCTCGCCGCAAAGCGCGCGAGCAGACGCCGGTCGCGCAGCACCGGCCCGAGCCAGCGCCACTGCAGGCGCGCGGTGAGCACGATAAACAGGAACAGCATCGACCAGATCATGCGGTGCGCGAGAATCTCGAGCGGCGCGATCTGATGCAGCGATTTGAAGTAAACCGGGAAGAGCCCCCAGATCGTGAAGGCCAGAAACGCGTAGACGACGCCGTAGTTCATTATGGTGAGCGGGACCGGAAACTTCGCGTGGCCATGCGGCAGGCAGCGGCAGGTCGCGTAAGCATGCAACAAGATGAGGGGAAATATATTGTAAGCTTCAGGTCACACAATCCATAACGCAAGATCGCCGCTTTTGCGGCAAGCAGGGCTTTTCGGTGCACCCACCCGTCAATTTCCACAAAAAAATGGCTGATCCGGTGCAATCAGCCAATCTTAAGGGCGGTCCGCCGTCCGACCCAACGTCCTTCCCCGATGTCTTTTCCTCATATTGAACCGCTGTATTCCTTCTCAGGTCTGTTCGTCGGTTTCCTGGTCGGTTTGACCGGCGTCGGCGGCGGCTCGCTGATGACGCCGATTCTCGTGCTGCTGTTCGGCATTCACCCGGCCACCGCGGTCGGCACCGATCTGCTGTATGCGTCGGTGACGAAAGCGACCGGCACGCTGGTGCATGGCGTGAAGGGTTCGGTCGACTGGCTCGTCACGCTGCGTCTGGCGGCGGGCAGCGTGCCGGCCGCGACGATCACGCTGATCCTGCTGCATCGCTACGGCATGGATTCGCCGCGCGGCAGTGCGCTGATTCAGTTCGTGCTCGGCGCGGCACTGCTGATCACCGCGATTGCGCTGGTATTCCGGCCGCAACTGGCGGCGTTCGCCGCGCGCAACCGGCCGGCGCCCGCGCACGGCAACACGCTCGCGCTCACGATCCTGACCGGCGCCGTGCTCGGCGCGCTCGTCACGCTGACCTCGGTCGGTGCGGGTGCGATCGGTGTGACGGTGCTGCTGCTGTTGTACCCGGCGCTGCCGGTTTCGCGCATCGTCGGTTCCGATATCGCGCATGCGGTGCCGCTCACGTTGCTCGCGGGCGCGGGCCACTGGCTGCTCGGGTCGATCGACTGGTCGCTGCTGCTGTCGCTGCTGGTGGGATCGCTGCCCGGCATCGTCGCGGGCAGTCTGCTGTCGGCGAAAGCACCGGAGAAGGTGTTGCGCCATGTGCTCGCCGCGACGCTGACCGTCGTCGGCGTGAGACTGGTGATGGCCTGAACGGGACGTGAGGGTGTGGTTGTGGCGCGCGGCGTGCGGGATGAGCGGCGCGACGCCATCCACCGGGCGACAAAGGCCGTGAAATCGCCGCGCGCTGCGGGATGAACGTCGGGATGTTGCCTGCCGGCCGTCAAGCGTCGTCAATTCGCCGGGCTATGCGGCATGAAGCCGCAACCGTTGTACGCCAGACGACGAACGAACGCCATAAGCCTGGACGCCGCGAACGCATGACAATGCGCGACGCGAACCGTGTGGTGCGATACGGTATGAACGCCGCGATCACTGCACGCAACGCGACGAAGGCCGTCAGCTGTTGTTAGCCGTTAGCCACGACGACACTGCGGCATGCCCACGCGCGAAACACGCCGCACAGTGTGCCGCAGCCCGCCATCGAACGAACGCTGACTTCTACTTGAAGAAGCGGCAGTTCAGATCCGTTTCGAATTCGCGAACCCACCGGCCGGCGCTGTCCTCGTGATACGACTGCGCCCAGCCGCCGCGGCGTACTGTCACGAGCCTCGCCTGCGCGTTGTCGTGCGAATCGATCGTTGCGGTCACATCGAAATGCGCGGGCGCGAAGCCATGCCGCGCGCACACCAGTTCGAAAGCTGCCCGTTCGCCGATCGGCAAGTCGGTGTATCTCAAGAGTATCGTGTCCATCGTGCTCGACTCCGATTCCGATACCTCACACTACGACACCACGTAGGTAAATTATGTGTCATGGCGCACGAGCCACCTATATATCCGAAGCGGCCCTGCCGTGCGCAATGCGCGGCAGCGCACGAAGCATCGCGTGCGAGCGCGTGAATCGATGCGCAATGAATCGACGCCTGGGATCGATGCCTGGGATCGACGCCTGGGATCGACGCCTGAAATCGGCGCCTGCAGTCAACGCTTCGAATCTGCGCTTCGGATCAATGCTTCGAATCAACGCCCGGAATCAACGCTTCGGATCGACGTCCGCGATCGGCATCTAGCGCGGCACGCTGACGATGCCCGCGCCCACCTTGATCGCATTCGACGCCGGACTGCCTGCGATCGGCGGCAGGTTCGACGTGCTCAGCGCCGGCCCGGCGCCCGGCGTACCGCCGCGCGGCAGCGTGCGGATCACCTGTGACGGCGGCAGCGCCGCGCCGCTTTTCAGATGACTCCACATCAGGTTCAGCGCCTGCAGGTTGTAGTAATGCAGCGGCACGAAGCGGTTATCGAAGCCCGCGGTGCTGAGGAACGCATCGAAATGCTGCGCGTTCGTCACTTCGTAGAAAGACAGCTGGCTCTTCGGCCCTTCGGCGAGGCTGTTCATCGCGAGGTACGCGCGCGACGCGTGATTGACCGGCACCAGCGCATCGCTGCGGCCCTGCACGATGATCGCCGGCTTGCCGTGCAGATTTGCGTTCACGCGGATCGCATTGACGTTCGTCTGCATCCGCACGTCGCCGTTCGCCCACAGCGCGCGCAGGCAGAGCGCGCCGGTGAAGCTCGCATCGGCGGTCGCGAGCCGGTGATCGACGCCCGACGGCGTGATGTTGAACACGAGGTTGATGCCGTTGGTCGGCGGCACGCCGTTGCCGAGACCGAAGACGGTCGGCATCGGCGAGAGCGCCGGCGTCACGCCCGCGGCGCCTTGCGCGTTCGTCGTGCCGAAGCTGAAACCGCACAGGTTGTCGGCGACATTCGACTTCGTGTACGCGTTCGCGTAGGTGACGGCCACCGCCGGCACCGCCTGCGAGTCCCACATCGGCGCCTGCAGCAGATCGGAATCCGTTTCGTAACCGGCCGCGTGCAGACGGTTCAACGCATCGGTCGATTGCGTCGCGAGATCGCCGCCGCTCACGAGGTTGTTACCGGCGAGCGCGGCGCAGCGCGCCACGCGAATTGACTGGGTGGTGGTGGACGGCAGCGAGGACAGATACGGCGCGCCGGCCGCCGCGGACGCTGCCGCCGCACACGGTTGCAGCAGGTTCGCGTAGGTCATGTAGTCGGCAAGCGGCGCGCCCGCGGACGCAATGCGCACACCGCCTTCGAGCACCTGCGCATTCGGCGCCATGTTCAGGTTGATCTGCGGCTCGCCGACCACCACCGCGGTGATCCAGCCTTGCGTGTCCTGTTCCGCGGCCGCAAGCGATGCACCGCCGCCGTTGCTGACCGACGCCGCGATCGTCGTGATGCCGCCCGGCTGATACCGCACGCCGTGACGCGAGCTGTCGACGAGCGGGGCGAACTGCTGGTTGAGCGCCCAGTACGCGAACTGGATCGCTTCGAGCGTGTCCTTGCCCCAGTCCTGTTCCGGGTTCTGCTGCGAGTGCGCGTGCTTGTACGCATAGCGGTTCTGAAACGCCTGATTGAAGCTCGCGAGCGTCGACGGCGCCAGGTTCGCGCTGAAGAGGCTCTTCACGCCGGCGGCGCCTGCATTCGCGAGCCGGCCGTCGATCAGCGTGACCAGGTTGGTGATCAGTTCATGCGCGCCGTTGCCGCCGCCCTTGTCGGTATAGGCGACCGCGCAGCCGCGCTTCAAACCCCATTCGCCGGCTGCGGAAATCGCGCCATACACGCCGCGCGAACCCGACGAGGTCGCGGTGACGATACATGGATTCGCCGGATCGAAACTCGCTGGCACCTGCACGAGCAGCGTCACGTTCTGGCGGCCGCTGCCGTCGTCCGCGTACGCGAGGTATTCGGTGCCGGGAATCTTGCCTTCGCCGAGCGTGTCGTTGCCGTTCAGGTCGATATTCGGCCCCCAGAAGCGGCCGTACCCGCCGTTCGCGGTGATGTCGACGAGGGCGCGGTAGTTCGACCAGATCGCGAGGCGCCGCAGCTCGGCAGCGCTCGGCGCGGCCGGGTTCGCGAAGCCCGGCGCATTGCCGGCGAGGCCGGTCTTGCCGAGGCCGGCGGTGAGCAGATCGTCGGTATTGCCGTCATAGGCGACGGTGGTCATGCTGTTCGACACGATGAAATTCGGCATCGTGTTGACCGGCGGGCTGCTGTCGCCGCCGTGCCCGCAGCCGGATGCGAGCATGCTCGCGCAGCATGCGGCGAGGGTAAAACGCAAGGACGGGATGGACGGCATGGTTGTCTCCCTCGCGAGCTGGCGCTTTGGCGCTTTGGCACTTTGGCACTTTGGCACTTTGGCACTTTGGCACTTCGGCACTTCGGCACTTCGGCACTTCGGCGCTTTGGCACTTCGGCGCTTTGGCACTTCGGCGCTTTGGCACTTCGGCGCTTCGGCGCTTCGGCGCTTCGGCACTTCGGCGCACGCGCCCCGCGCCGCGCAACTCCGGCCTGGCGCTCGAGCCCCTATCGGGCGTCGTACGGCGAACCGACGGGCGTTCGCGCTTCAGCACCTGACCGGGTCCCACGCCGAACACTGCATCGCACACCGCATCATCGCCAGCCAACCGCCGCGCATAAAACAGAACGGGCTTCGGAGGCAATCCGAAGCCCGTTCATCATAGCGGCTTAATCGAACCCCGCGTGGCCATCCGGCGGCCCCGCCTGGTCCCGCGCAACATGCCCATCACATGTTGCGCGTCATCGCGCGGCAGTTACTGCTGCTGCACGTTCAGCTTGTTCGACACCGACGCCACGCCGGCCACGCCCTTCGCCGTCGTGCCGGCGAGGTCGATCTGGCCCTGGTCGGGCACCGAGCCGGTCAGCGTCACAGCGCCGCCCTTCGCGCGCACATTGATGCTCGACACGTCGAGACCCTTCGCCTTCGCGAGTGCAGCACGCACTTTGTGACCCAACTGGCGGTTCGCCTTCTTGTCAGCCTTCGCGCTGGCTGCCGGAGCCGTTTGGGCGTCCGCAGCCGCATCGCTTGCCTGCGCGTACACATTGCACGCGACCATCACTGCCACCACGCCACCCAGCGCCTTCAAAACTGCCGATTTCATGTTTTCTCCTTTTTCACTTCGGATTGGACCCGGTCGGGCCTGACCGCATCGCGGCTTCGTTACGACTTCGTTCAAACGAGCCGACGCGTGTGTGCGGCAGCGCGCAACCGCCCAGCCAGCAAGGACGGGAAGACGCGCGCCGGCACGGCGTCGGCCGATTGACGGGCGCACGCTGCAAGGCGAGAGACGAGAGGCGGGAAAACGGGAACGGCCGCGATTGATCCGATTGCTTGCACCGCGCATGAAACGCGACTGCATGACAGTAGCCGGCCGGCCCGGCGCCGCGCGGCTGCGCAGACGCCCGGTTCTTGTGACCGGATCGTGCTTGCGCGTGCGCTGTTGCGCGGCAGCGCCGCCAATTTAATTCAGGCTGACAAAATTCGCAAAGCTTTTAACGCCGGTACGCGGATGTTCCGCTCAAATGTTGCGCGGCCGACGAAAAACCGCTTGCATGCGCACGCACTTCGTACTCACGATTTGTTACGGGTTTATGGCCCGCGCGCCGGCTGCCGCACGCGCATTCTCATGTACCATCGGCGCGAGTACGGGCACCCTGCCGCCGCCATACCACCGCCATCAGTACTCCGTTTCGACAGCACGCCGACCCAGCCGTCACGCACTCCAATGACAGACTCCACCGGCCCCGACAGCGATCCGAAGCCTGCAGCCAAGGGCAACCCCGACGCCCATCCCGAGGCCGGGCGCGGCGCCGCCCTGCACGCCGATGCCCAGGCCGACGCGCGGGCCGACAGCAAGGCCGGCACCAAGGCCGATTCCAGGGCCGATGCCCAGGCCGACCTCCAGCCCGGCGCGAAGCGCCCTCGCCTCGTTGCGCGCTTCGTCGCGATCTCGTGGCGGGATCTCGCGGTCACGTTCGGCCCGATCCTGCTGATCAGCGCGGTCGCGATCTGGGCCGCGGTGCGGCTGATCCAGCCCGCGCCGCCCGCCACGCTGACGCTCAGCGCGGGCCCGCACGGCAGCACGTTCTGGAATGCCGCGCAGCGCTACAAGGAAATCCTCGCGCGCAACCGCGTAACGCTCAATGTGCTGGAATCGGAAGGTTCGGCCGACAATCTGCGGCGCCTCACGGACCCGAAATTCAACGTCGATGTCGCATTCGTGCAGGACGGCATCGCGCAAGGCAAGACCGACGGCCTGATGTCGCTCGGCAGCGTCGCGTATGTGCCGGTTGCGATTTTCTACCACGGCATGACGGTCGATTATCTGTCGCAATTCAAGGGTCAGCGCATCGCGATCGGCGCCGAAGGCAGCGGCACGCGCGAACTCGCGCTGGCGCTGCTCGCGGCAAACGGCATCACGCCGGGCGGCCCGACGAAGCTGTTGCCGCTGTCCGGCGACGAGGCGGCGAAAGCGCTCGTCGACGGCAAGATCGATGCGGCGTTTCTGACCGGCGATTCCGCGCAGCCGCCGGTGATGGTGAAGCTGTTCCGCACGCCGAATATCCAGTTCTACGACTTCACGCAGGCACAGGCGTACGAGGGGCGCTTTCCGTACCTGACGCGCATCGCGTTGCCGATGGGCGCGCTCGATCTCGGCAAGAACATACCGGCGCAGACGTTGCAGATGGTCGCGCCGACCGCCGAACTGGTCGCGCGCACGTCGCTGCACCCGGCGCTCTCCGACCTGCTGATCGAGGCCGCGCGCGAAGTGCACGGCAAGGCGAGCGTGCTGCAGCGCGCGGGCGACTTCCCGGCGCCGCTCGCGCACGACTTCCCGATCAGCGACGACGCAGCGCGCTATTACAAGTCGGGCAAGAGCTTCCTGTACCGCGCGCTGCCGTTCTGGATCGCGAGCCTCGCGGACCGGCTGCTGGTCGTGCTGGTGCCGATCATCGTCGTGCTGATTCCAGGCTTGCGGCTCGTGCCGTCGCTGTACGCGTGGCGCGTGCGCTCGCGCATCTACCGCTGGTACGGCGCGCTGATCTCGATCGAGCGCGGCGCGCTGTCCGAAACGTCGCAGGCCGAGCGCGAGGCGCTGATCGAGCGGCTCGATGCGATCGAGGAAGCGGTCAACGGGCTCAAGATGCCGCTCGCCTATGCGGACCAGTTTTATGTGCTGCGCGAGCATATCGGTTTCGTGCGCGAGCGGCTGATGCATCCGCGGGACGCGCATGGCGACCCACACGGCGACGCGCAGGCGGATGGGCGCGGTGGGCCGGCGGCTGCGCCTGCCGGTGGCGCAGGTGACGGGGAGGTGGCGGGCGGCGCGCAGGCCGCTCGATCGGAGAACACCGCCAGCGCGGGCGAAGCGGGCGAAGCGGGCGAAGCGGCCGAAGCGGTCGATTCGGGCGAAACCGCGCAGCCGGCCGCCACCAGCACCGGTGCGACGGCCGCCGGAGGGGAGAAAATCGCCGGCGCGGCTGAAACTGCTGATCCGGCTGAAACCCCGCGGCCGGCTACCGCCAGCCCCGCGACCGCCGAAGCGTCGACCGCCGGCACCGGGCGCAACGACCCCGCGTAGCGACAGCACGCTGCGCCGTCCCGAGCAGCGCCTTTGGCATCACGGCGGCGGCGCCGCAAAGGTCCGCGCAGCTTCAGCACATTTGCCACGCATTGAACCGCCGATGTCCCGCTGCGGCACGTCCGGTGCTGCGCACCGGTCCGGCTTTGCGTAAGATCGAGGGCAACCGGCACGGCGCCCGTCAGAAACGCCCGACTGCACGTTCGGCAGCGGCGCCTTGCCACACTGGAAATCCCGGGAGACATCATGACCGATGGCATCGACGCCACGCAGCCACTGTGGTTTTACGACTTTGTCTCGCCGTTTTCGTACCTGCTGCTCGAACAGCATGACAAATGGCCGGGCCTGCCGTTCGTGATGACGCCCGTCCTGCTGAACGAGCTGTACGGCCACTGGCGGCAGCGCCTCGCATACGACGTTCCGGCCAAGCGCATTTTCACCTATCGCTATGCGCTCTTTCGCGCGGAGCAACTCGGCATTCCGTTCAAGATGCCGCCGCTGCATCCGTTCGATTCGATCAAGCCGATGCGCCTCGCGGCGGCGCTCCACGCGGACGTCAATACGGTGCGCGAAATCTTCCGCTTTATCTGGCGCGAAGGCCGCGACCCGTCGACACCCGAGAACTTCGCGCTGCTGTGCGAGCGCCTCGGCATCGCGGACGGACCGGAACTCGTCGAACGTGAAGAAGCGAAAGCGCAACTGCAGCGCAACACCGCCGACGCGATCGCGCTCGGCGTATTCGGTGTGCCGACGTTCTGGCTGAACAAACAGCTGTTCTGGGGCGAAGACGCATTGCCGATGGTGCTGTATTGCGCGCGCACGCCGAACTGGCTGGAGTCGAAAGAGGTGAAGCGGATCACGTCGCTGCCGTCGGCGTTCCCGAAGTCGAAGACGGTGTGACCGCACGCGGGCGCCGCAACAGGCCGCTTCCGCGCGGTGCGCATATCGCCCCGCAGGCGTGCCCGCAGCGCGCGAGCGGCATCCGGCTCCCGCCCGGGCGGCATGTAATGCCCGCCATACCGGGCCCGCTATGCCCGGCGCGCCCGGTATGGCCTAAGGTTAGGCAAGCGCACCGACATGCCGCACCCTGCTTCGCCGCGCACCGCGCCGTGCGGTTTTCGCCGCTTCGCCCAACCTGACCGACGACACCGACGACACCGACGACACACCCATCGTGGACGATCCCGCCGCTTCCCTCGATATCTGGCTCGTGCGCGTGCTGCGCACGCTGCTCGTCGAGCGCAGCGTCACGCAGACGGCGCTGCGTCTGAACCAGACGCAGCCTGCGATCAGCACCGCGCTGCGCAAGCTGCGCGAAACGCTGAACGATCCGATTCTCGTGCGCGGCAAGTCGGGGATGGTGCCGACCGAGTATGGCGAGTCGCTGCTCGCCACCGTGCAGCAGGTGTTGCGCGACGTCGATTTCGTCGCGACGCCGCATGGCGACTTCGATCCGGCGCGCTCGCGCCGGATCTTCCGCATCGCGGCGCCCGACTATCTGAACGATTTCTTTATGCCGACCGTGATCGCGCAATTCCGCGACGCGGCGCCGCACGCGCGGCTCGAGATCGAGTCGCTCGGCCCGCTGCTCGATCATGCGACGGCGCTCGATACCGGCGAGCTCGATCTGGTGATCGGCAACTGGCCGAAGCCGGACGAACGCTTCGAGCGCAGCGACCTTTTTTCGGACACGGTCGTCTGCATGATGCGCGCGGACCATCCGCTCGCGCAGACGCCGCTCACACGCGACGCGTATCTGGCGGCGCCGCACCTTGCGCCGACGCCGTACAGCGGTGGGCGCGGCGGCGCAATCGATGCGGGCTTCGCGCGTGCGGGCGCGCAGCGCCGGGTCGTCGCGATGCTGCCGTACTTCGGGCTGGTGCCGCATGTGCTGCTGCACTCGGACCTGATCTTCACGACGACGCGGCGTTTCGCGATGCATTACGCGGCACTCCTGCCGCTCGCGGTCGTCGAGGTGCCGATTCCGTTTCCGCGTATCCGCTGCTATCAGATGTGGCATCCGCGGACCGACCGTCCAAGCGACCTCGGCTGGCTGCGCGGCGTGATGGCGCAGGTATCGGCGGGGCTGATTGCGCCGAGGCCGCGGCGCGCGCGGCAGGACGCCGGGGCGGCCGCGCCGGCCGATGCGGATGAAGCGCGGGCGCGGGCGAGAATTTGAGCGCGGGGTAGAACATTGCCTGGCTTGCGAGGCGACCGCGTTACACGGCCGCGATGTGTAGCCGCTTCATGCAGGCGCTTTATGCGGGTGCTATATGCGAGTGCTATATGCAGGCGCATCGCACAGCCGTTATACAGCCGTGTCAAACAGCCGCGTTACGCAGTCGTTACACAGCCGCGTTACACAACCGCATGATCAACCAACCGCGACGCGCCATAGCACGCAGCATGCTGCGCGCCACGCACTTGCAGCAGCTCCGCGCATACCGCCAGCGCAATCGCATGCGGCGCCTTGTCGACGATGCCGTCGATACCGATCGGGCAGGTCATCGCGGCGAGCCGCGCCGGGTCGACGCCGCGCTCGATCAGCCGGCGCTCGAATTTCACGCGCTTTGTCTTCGAGCCGATCATCCCGAAGTAGGTGAAATCGCGCCGCCGCATGATGCGCGTCGTCAGTGCGAAGTCGAGCGCGTGGTTGTGCGTCATCACGAGAAAGTACGCACCCGCCGGCGCGCTGTCGACGAGCGCATCCGGTGTGTCGGTCGCTTCGATCTGCACGTTCGCCGGCACCTCGTCCGGGAACAGCTCGTCGCGCTCGTCCACCCAGTGCACGACGCACGGCAGGCTGCCGAGCAACGCGATGAGCGCGTGTCCGACGTGGCCCGCGCCGAACAGCACGATATGCATCGGCATCGTCCGCACATTCGTGCGATGGCCGCGCAAGCCACTGCTGTTCCGACCGGTCTGCGACGCCGGCATCGAGAAACACGAGTTCATCATGAGCGGCTCCGTGGCGCGTCTGCCGCGCGTTGAGTGCGCATCGCGCGCACCGCGCCGACCGCGCTGAGAATCGCTTCGCTGGTCGCCGGCGCGTTCAGCGGCGGATTCACTGTGTAGTCCGCGACGCTCGCCACCGCATCGCGGATCGCGAAAAACACCGAGAGCGGCAACAACAGCGGCGGCTCGCCAACCGCCTTCGAGCGGTGAATGCTGTCCTCCGCATTGCGGTTTTTGAACAGGTTCACGCGGAAGTCCGGCGGCATATCGTTGACGGTCGGAATCTTGTAGGTGGACGGCGCATGCGTCATCAGCTTGCCCGTCTGGTTCCACCACAGCTCTTCGGTGGTGAGCCAGCCCATGCCCTGGATAAACGCGCCTTCGACCTGGCCGATGTCGAGCGCCGGATTCAGCGATGCGCCGACATCGTGCAACGCATCCGCGCGCAATACGCGCATCTCTCCGGTCAGCGTGTCGATCACCACCTCGGAGACGGCTGCGCCATACGAGTAGTAAAAGAACGGGCGGCCTTGCAGCTTCGCCTGATCCCAATAGAGCTTCGGCGTCGCGTAGAAACCGTCTGACCACAACTGCACGCGCGCGAGATACGCGTTCGCGATCACTTCGTCGAACGGCACCACCACATCGGCGACCCTCACGCTGTCGTTCGCAAAGCGCACCGCGGCGGCCTCCACCTGAGCGGCGCCGTAGCGCCCGGCCGCAAACGCGGCGAGCCGCTCGCGCAACTGGCGCGCGGCATCCTGCGCGGCCTTGCCGTTCAGATCCGAACCGGTCGATGCGGCCGTCGCCGACGTATTCGCGACCTTGCTCGTATCGGTCGCCGTCACGCGCACCCGGCCAAAGCGGATACCGAGCTCATGCGCGACGACCTGCGCGACCTTCGTATTGAGCCCCTGCCCCATCTCCGTGCCGCCGTGATTCACGAGCACCGAGCCGTCGGTGTAGATATGCACGAGCGCGCCGGCCTGGTTGAAGTGCGTGACATTGAACGCGATGCCGAACTTCACCGGTGTCAGCGCGATGCCTTTTTTCAGCACGCCGTTGTGCGCGTTGAATTCACGAATCGCCGCACGGCGCGCGCGGTAATCGCTGCTCGCTTCGAGCTCGCCGATCAGCTCGTGCAACACGTTGTCTTCGACAATCTGGCCGTACGGCGTCTGGTTGCGCTCCGTCTTGCCGTACAGATTGCGGCGCCGCACGTCGAGCGGATCGAGTCCGAGCGAGCGCGCGACATTGTCGACGATATA
Organism: Paraburkholderia solisilvae; assembly: GCF_902859875.1. Taxonomy (GTDB): domain Bacteria; phylum Pseudomonadota; class Gammaproteobacteria; order Burkholderiales; family Burkholderiaceae; genus Paraburkholderia; species Paraburkholderia solisilvae. The sequence continues at coordinate 48,185 of NZ_CADIKF010000035.1, forward strand.
TTCGATCGCGAACGCGCCCTGCGGTCCGCCGAAGCCGCGAAACGCGGTGTTCGACTGCGTGTTGGTCTTGCCGCAGAAGCCCGCGATCGAGACGTCCGGCAGCCAGTACGCGTTATCGAAGTGGCACACTGCGCGCGTCATCACCGGGCCCGACAGATCGGCGGAAAAACCGCAGCGCGACGTCATGTCGACCGACACGCCTTCGATCGTACCGTCGTCGTCGTAGCCGACTTCATACGCGTAGTGGAAATCGTGCCGCTTGCCGGTGATCATCATGTCGTCGTCGCGGTCCGGGCGCAGCTTTACCGGGCACAGCAGCTTCCATGCGGCCAGCGCCGCGCAGCACGCGAACAGCCCCGATTGCGATTCCTTGCCGCCGAAGCCGCCGCCCATGCGCCGGCATTCGACCAGCACGTTGTGCGACGCGACGTTCAGCACATGCGCGACCAGATGCTGCATCTCGGTCGGATGCTGCGTCGAGCACCAGACATGCATGCCGTCGTCGTCCTTCGGCACCGCGTACGCGATCTGCCCTTCCAGATAGAACTGCTCCTGGCCGCCGAGCAACATCTCGCCGGCCTCGCGATGCGCGGCGCGCGCGATCTTCGTGCCGGCTTCGCCGCGCGCGAGCTTCAGCGGCGGGATCACGCTCTGGTTTGCCGCGCGCGCCTGCTGCGCGGTCAGCACCGCGGGCAGTTCCTCGTAGACGATCTCCGCGCGACGTGCCGCGCGCCGCGCGGTGTCATGCGAGGTCGCGACGACGATAAACATCGGCTGGCCGACATACTGGACGACGCCATCGGCCAGCACCGGGTCGTCGCCTTTGACGATCGGCGCGCAGTCGTTGTGGCCGGGAATGTCCCCGGCGGTGAATACCGCGACGACGCCCGGCGTCGCGCGCACCTTGTCGAACGACATCGACACGATTTTCGCGTGCGGCTTCTGCGACAGGCCCAGCGCCGCGTGAAGCGTACCGGCGACCACCGGGATATCGTCGGTATAGGTCGCGCGGCCGGCCACGTGCAGATGCGCGGACTCGTGCGGGCGCGACACATGCACCTGGGTGAAATCGGCTAGGTCGGCGAGTTCCTGCGCGTCTTTCAGGAACGGTTCGGCTTGCTGGTTCATGCGGATACATCTCCGTTGCTGACTCGGCGCGCGCGACGTGCGCTCGAGCGTTCGTATTCAGTTCGTCTGCGTGGGATGCCGCGACGTGGTTCTGTTTGGCGGTTCTGCGCGGCGCTTCCATGCAGTGCTTCCGTGCCGCGCTTCTGTGCCGCGCTTCCGCGCGGCGGCTTTCCACCGCCGGTCATTCAAAAGCCGCTGCCGCCTCGACCGCGCGCACATCGAGCGCCGCCTTCGGCAACGGATCGTGTGGCCGCGTTTCGAGCCAGAAGCGATACATCGTGTTCTTCGCCGCCTCGAGCCGGTATGCATCCGTCGCGCGCATATCGGAGAGCGGTGCATAGTCTTTCGCGAGCGCGAGCATCGCCGCCTGCGCGGTCGCTTCGTGCCAGTCCGCGTCCTTGAGCACGCTTTCCGCGTGCGTCGCGCGCTTCGGCGTCGCCGCCATCCCGCCGAATGCGATGCGCGGCTCGCGGATCACATCGCCATCCGCGACAAACGAGAATGCCGCGCACACCGCCGAGATATCGGAATCGAAGCGCTTCGAAATCTTGTAGGTGCGAAAGCGCAGGTCCTTTCGCGCGCCGGCGCGGGTCGGCACCTTCAGCGCGGCGACGAACTCATGCTCCGCCATATCCTTCTTCTGGTACGCGAGGTACAGGTCTTCGAGCGGCAGCTCGCGCTCGGTATCACCGCCGCGCACCACGACGCGCGCGCCCAGCGCGATCAGGCCCGGCATCGAGTCGCCGATCGGCGAGCCGTTCGCGACATTGCCGCCGAGCGTGCCCGCATTGCGGATCGGCAGCGACGCGAAGCGCTGCCACATCTCGGTGAGCTCCGGGTAGTGCTTCGCGAGCGCCGCATACGCGGCTTCCACGGTGACGCCCGCGCCGATGCGCAACCAGCCGTCAGCCGTCTCGATGTTCCGCAGCTCGGCAATCTGCCCGACATAGACGACGTCGCCCAGCTCACGCATCTGCTTCGTGACCCACAAGCCGATGTCGGTGCTGCCCGCGAGAATGCGCGTGGCCGGCCTGTCCTGCTTGATCCGCGCGAGCGCGTCGACGGTGCGCGGCGCGGCGAAATGCTGGCCGGCGTGGTCGTATGCGAAGGTCGCGTCGCGCTCGAGCGACAGCAGCGCGCGCGACAGCGCCGCGGTATCGACGGGCGCGGCCGGCGCGGGCAGCTGGAACATGCGCTGCGCTGCGTCGACGATCGGCCGGTAGCCGGTGCAGCGGCACAGATTGCCGGTCAGCGCGTTGCTCACCTCGTCGCGCGTCGGCACCGTGCGATTCGCGCCGCCGCACTGCTCGCCGTATTCATGGCCGTGCTTCTTGTACAGCGCCCACATCGACATCACGAAGCCCGGCGTGCAGAACCCGCATTGCGAGCCGTGGCATTCGACCAGCGCCTGCTGCACCGGATGCAGCGAGCCGTCCGGCTGGCGCAGGTCCTCGACGGTAAACAGCGCGCGGCCGTCGAGCGTCGGCAGAAACTGGATGCACGCGTTGACCGCCTTGAAGCTGACGCCGCCCAGTTCGTCGCGCTCGCCGATCACGACCGTGCATGCGCCGCAGTCGCCTTCCGCGCAGCCTTCCTTGGTGCCGGTGCAGCGCGCGTCTTCGCGCAGGTATTGCAGGACGGTGCGGGTAACCGGCGCGTCGCTGATTTCGCGGATCGCATGGCGGTGATAGAAGCGGATCGGCTGGCTCATGACTCGTGTCTCGTAACGATTTGTTCTGCACCCGCGCAGGCGGCGCGGATAAGGCGGCGGGGGAATGGTTTGAACGCTATCACCGGCCAACGCGCGAACCCATAGCGCGATCGGCATGCAGCACATATGGCCAGAAAGATATTGAGATAGATAAACGGCCCGTCGGCGCTTATATCGCACGGTCTGTTTCAACCCGCTTCGCCTTTGAATACGCCGCTTCGGCCAAATGCGTGCGACGCCGGGTGGTGACGCCGCGTCGCCGACGCCTGATCTGACACGCTGATACCGGGTATTTTTTAAGCACGTGCTGCAGAAGTACGGCTTCCGTGGGAAAATCACGGTCTTTCGCCGGTTTCAATTCTCGTTTTCCCCATGTCCGCCGATTCTCCCGCCGATTCCCCCTCATCGGGCGCGCCGCGCTCGCCGCGCAATGAATTTGCGACCACGTTGCAGATCATTCCGGTCGTTTTCTTCACGTTCGTCTGCTACCTGACCATCGGCATTCCGCTTGCGGTGCTGCCGGGCTACGTGCACAACGATCTCGGTTTCAGCGCGGTAGTCGCGGGCCTCGCGATCAGCGTGCAGTACCTCGCCACGCTTGCGTCGCGCGCGCTCGCCGGCCGTTCGGCCGATACGCTCGGACCGAAGAAGACGGTGTCGAACGGGCTGATCGCGTGCGGCGCAAGCGGCATCGGCCTGCTGCTCGCCGCGCTCACCGGGCACTGGCCCGCGCTGAGCCTCACGCTGCTGGTGATGAGCCGGCTCGTGCTCGGCTTCGGCGAAAGCCTGTGCGGCACGGGCGCGATCTTGTGGGGCATCGGCCGCGTGGGCACCGCGAACAACGCGCGCGTGATCTCCTGGAACGGTATCGCCACGTACGGCGCGCTCGCCATCGGCGCGCCGTTCGGTGTAGTGATTGCACGCGACATCGGCTTCGCGGCACTCGGCGTCGCGGTCATCGCGCTGGCGGCGACGGGCTTCGCGCTCGCGCGCCTCGTGCCCACCGTGCCGCTCGTGCACGGCGAGCGGATGTCGTACCGCAGCGTGTTCGCGCGGGTGCTGCCGCACGGCCTCGGGCTCGCGCTCGGTTCCGCGGGCTTCGGCTCGATCGCCACCTTCATTACGTTGTTCTATGCGGCGCGGCATTGGCCGAACGCGGCGCTGTCGCTGACGCTGTTCGGCACGATGTTTATCGGCGCGCGTCTGCTGTTCGCGAATACGATCAAGACGTACGGCGGGTTTCGCGTCGCGATCGCATCGTTTTCACTCGAATGCGTCGGTCTGCTGCTGCTGTGGCTCGCGCCGGTGCCGCACGTCGCGCTGGCGGGCGCCGCGCTGACCGGCTTCGGCTTCGCGCTGGTGTTCCCGGCGCTCGGCGTCGAAGCCGTCGGACTCGTGCCGCCGGCGAGCCGCGGCGCGGCGTTGTCCGCGTATTCGGTGTTTCTGGATTTGTCGCTTGGCATTACCGGACCGCTCGCCGGGTATATTGCCGGCGAGTTCGGATATGGCTCGGTGTATCTGTTCGCGGCCATCTCGGCCGCGGCGGCGATTGCGCTGACCACCGTTCTTTACCAGCGGCAGGCGCGCGTGAGCGGACCGTCGGCGGTGGTTTGACGAGGTAGCGCGGCCGCCGCATCGGGCGGACGACGCGCGCCGGCCGTCATCGGGCCGCGCACCCGGCAAACGCGGTCTTGCCGCATTGCGCGACACCGCATTACGCGGCTCAGCATCACACGGCGCAGCGCCGCACGACACGGCATCGCACGGCGCCGCATCCCACACCACCGAATCTCACGCAATCGACGCGCTTCGAATAGCGCGTCGATACAGACTCAATGCGTGCGCGCGTCCGCTTTCGCGCCGCTCGACAACGACTTCTCCAGCGCCGCGACACCCGCCGGCAAATCCACGCCGACACCCAGATCGACCATCGTCCGCCCGAACGCGTGCACGGTGCGGAACAGGTTGTGCGCGCGGCACTGCTCACCCATCTGACCGATCCGCACGATCGGCAGACCGAACGATCCGGAGATCTCCACCTGGTGATGGCGCGAGATATGGCCGCAAATATCAGCGGGGCTCAACGCGCCCGGCGCCTCGATGCCGATCACCGAATTGAGCCGGCATTCATGCGGCGTATAGAGTTGCAAGCCCATCGCGGTAATCGCTTCCTGCAGCGCGTGCGAGCATTTCAGATGGCGCGCGAAGCGCTTCTCCAGTGTTTCCGCGCAGACAAGCCGCAGCGCCTCATGCAGCGCGAGCACGCCGGACACCGGCGCGGTGTAGTGATACCCGGCGTTGTGCCAGAAGTTTTCGGCGAGCGATGCATCGAGGCACCAGTGCGCATTCGGGTGCTTGCGCGACTTCACGCGCTCCCACGCGGCATCGGAAAACGCGACCAGCGACACGCCCGGGATCGACGACAAGCCCTTCTGCCCGCCGGTGATCACCGCGTCGATGCCCCATGCATCCATCTCGAGCGGCATCGTGCTCAACGTGCACACCGCATCGACGATAACCAGCGCACCCGCCTCTTTCGCAAGCGCGGCAATCTGCTGCAGATGATGATTCCACACGGTGTTCGACGTTTCGCCCTGCACGATCGTGACGACTTCAGGACGCTCGCGGCGAATCGCCGCGGCGACTTCCTCGAGGCTCGCGACCGCGCGGTCCGACACCTCGAGCAGCGACACCTGCGCGCCGACGCGGCGGCCCATCTCGGCCATCCGCTCGCTGAAAAAACCATTCTTGATGCTGAGCATGCGCGTGCCGGACCACGCGAGATTCGAGATTGCCATTTCCATCGCGGCCGAACCCGGCCCGGCCACGCCGAGCACCCATTTCGAATTCGTCTGGAACACGTAGCGGGCCATCGTCTTCACTTGCCCGACCACCTTCGCCATCGTGCCGCCGAGGTGGTTGATCACAATCGCGTTCGCCTTCGCGACCGCGGCGGGAATCGGCACGGGGCCGGCGCCCATCATCAGCAGCGGTTCTTCGGGCAGGATCGCATCGAGTGATTCGACCTCGGGACAGGGAACGGTGAACGGTGTAGTGGACATGGTCGGTTGGCAAACGGATGATGGTCGGCGAACAAAACAAACGCGAGGCATGCGCGAAGCAAACGCGAGACAACACGCAAGGCAAACGCGAAGCAAAACGCGAGGCGGCTCATGCAGGCGCCCAATGCAGGCGGTAAAAACAGACCCGCCGGCAGGTCGCCGGCGGGTCGCTTTTTACCGCGTGGTCCGATCATTCACCGATCCGCGCGAATGTGCAAGTTTTTTGACAGCGCACGGACTTCGCAATCACGCGTTTTCAACGTGACCATGGCAAGAACCGCGATCACTTCACCTTGCTCTTGTCGAGGTGCTTGCCGGTCGCCGCATTGAAACGCTCGACATACTCCTCGATCAGCTTGCGCACCGCGCGGCCGATCAGCCGGTAGTCCGACTCGTTCAGGTTCGCAAGCGACACCCGCCCGGACGGGTGCGGCGTGCCGAAGCCGCGCCCCGGCAGCAGCACGACGCGGGCTTCGCGCGCGAGACGGAACAGCAGTTCGGACGGCTGCGTGTTCTTCTTGATCCACTCGACAAACTCGCGCCCGTGCGCGCGTTCGCCCAGAAACTCCATATCGAGGATCGTGTAGTAGTCGACCTGATTCGGATCGTCGTCGTCGAACGAGATGCCGATCTCTTCATACAGCGCGCGCTTGCGGCTGCGAATCAGGCGCTTGAGCGCGCACTTGTAGGCATCGGGCGTATCCATCAGCGAGAACAGCGAAAACAGCACCATCTGCACCTGCTGCGGCGTCGACAGGCCCGCGGTGTGATTCAGCGCGACGGTGCGGCTGTCGGCCACCAGCCGGTCGATAAACTTGAGCTTGTCCGGCTCGGTCGTGATCGACTCGTAGCGGCCGTGCAGTTCCTTTTTCACGTCCTTCGGCAGCTCGGCGATCAGCCGGTCGAGCACGTTGTCGCGATGCGTCGCGATCGCGCCGAGACGCCAGCCGGTCGCACCGAAGTACTTCGAATACGAATACACCAGAATGGTGTTCTTCGGCGCGAGCGCGAAGAGCGACACGAAATTGTCGGCGAACGTGCCGTACACATCGTCGGTGAGCAGGATCAGATCCGGCCGCTCCTTCACGATATCGGCGATCTGCTCGAGGCTCTCGTCGCTGATTCTCACCGACGGCGGGTTGCTCGGATTGACGAGGAAAAACGCCTTCACCTTCGGATCGCGCAGCTTGTCGAGTTCGGCCTTCGAGTACTGCCAGTTATTTTCGACAGCCGCGTTCAGATTGATCACGTTCAGCTGATAGTCGTTCAGACGCGGAATCTCGATGTACGGCGTGAAGATCGGCATGCCGAGCGCGATCGTGTCGCCGGCCCGGATCAACCGGTTCTCGCGCATCGTATTGAAGATGTAGGTCATCGCCGCGGTGCCGCCTTCGACCGCGAAGACATCGAACTCGCCGACGAACGGGTGCTTGCCGATCATCTCGCGCCGCAAGTATTGCCCGACGATAATCTCCGAGAGCTTGAGCATCCGGTCCGGCACCGGGTAGTTCGACGCGAGAATGCCCTCGCACATCTCGTAGAGGAAGTCGCCGGCCGACAGCCCCAGCTGATCGCGCACGTACGACACCGCGCCGCGCAGAAAGTCGATGCCGGGCACACCCCGGTTCTCGCGCAGAAACAGTTCGAAGCGCTCGGTCAGGCCGTCGCGTTTCGGAAAGCCGCCGACGCCCTCCGGCATATGCGCGAACGAGCGCTCCGCTTCGCGCATCGCAAAGAGACCCAGTTGCCAGAAGCCATGGCGCGGAATGGTCGCGAGAAAGTTCGGGTTGCCGCGGCCCGCATTGAGCATCGCGCTATTCGCAGGACGTTCGACCGCGCCGCCGCCCGCCGCCTTGATCAGTTCGTCCTTGAACTCGAACGGGCTCAGTGCGGCGAGCTTCGCCTGTTCGCTGCTGCTCGCGCCGTCTGCCGCGCTGCTTGACGATTTGCCCTTTGTCATGATGCGTCCTCCAGTGAATGAGAGAAATGTAGGGGGGCGCCGCCAGGTGGCCCCCATGCGCCGTCTCGTCGCGCGCGCCGATGCATGGCGGCGATCTCCGTACCGCGGGAACCGGCTGGCGCATGACAACCGGTGCGATGCGCGTGACCTCGCTTGCGTTGAACCGGACTTAAAACGAGCCTTGAAAACAGGCCTTGGAACGGACCTTGAAGCAGGCCTTGAAGCGAACCTTGAAGCAAGCTGTAAAGCAGGCTGTAAAGCAGGCCGTGAAGCAGGCTGTAAAGCAGCCCATCAAGCGGCCCCTGAAGCAAACCCTCAAGCCAGGCCCACGACAAGCGGGCCGAGCAGCGTCAGCAACACATTGGCGATCGCATAGGTAATCGCGAACGGCACGGTCGGCACCGCGCTTTCCGCCTTGTCGAGCACGCCGCCGAAGGCCGGATTCGCACTGCGCGAACCCGACAGCGCGCCGGCCAGAATCGCCGCGTTGTTGTAGCGCAGCACGTAGCGGCCGAACAGCATGGTCAGCAGCAACGGCACGAGGGTGACGATGACGCCGGCAAGAAAAATGGTCATCCCGCTCTGCTTGATCGTGACGACCGCCTGCAAACCGGAGTTGAGTCCGACCACCGCGACGAATGCCGCAAGCCCGAAATCTTTCAGCAATTGCGACGCGGCGGACGGCATCACGCCGTACATCGGATGCTTGCCGCGCATCCAGCCGAACAGCAGCCCCGCGAGCAGGCAGCCGCCGCCCGAGCCGAGCGTGAGCGGCACACCGCCGACGTTCACGACGACGAGACCGATCAGCAGCCCCAGCACGAGGCCGACGCCCATATAGATGAAGTCGGTCTTGATCGAATACGGCAGCTCGTAACCGGCGGCCTGAACTGCGCGCTTCGTATCTTTCGCGGTGCCGTAGAACGTCAGCACGTCGCCGTGCTCGAGTTGGGTCTGCGGCAGCACCGGCACCGGCTGGCCGACCCGCGACACCGCTTCGAGAAACACGCCGTGCCGCATTTCGCGATCGACGGTTGCGCGCACATGCGCGATCGTCGTGTGGTTCATCCCCTTGCGCGTGAAGACCGCCTCGCGCGTCTGCATGACCAGCACAACGTCGCTCGTATCCGCGACCTCCGGGCCGATCAGCGGCGCGATGCCGACCATGCCCTCACGGCGCCCGACCGCCAGCACCACGTCGCCTTTCGCGAGTACGACGTCGGCCGCCGGTTCGACCGCTATGCCGCCGCGGTGAATGCGCTCGATCGTCACCATGTCCTTCTGGCTGATTTCGAGCGCCGCAACCGTGCGCCCCGCCGCCTGCTCGACACGAAACGCGCGGCCGACCAGCGCCGGCAGCGCGGCGAGTTCACCCGCCCCGCGCGTGGGCGTGCCGCCGGCGAGGTCCGCTTCGGCATCGAGCGCCGCTTCGCGCAGGCCGCGTCCCATGAACTTCGGCAGCAGATTCACGCATACGAGGATCGCGCCGAGCGAACCAAACACATAAGTCACCGCATACGCGATCGCGACATCCGATTGCAGCGTCTTCGTTTCGTCAGCGGACAAGCCCAGACGCGCGATCGCATCGCCCGCGGTGCCGATGATCGCCGACTGCGTGAGCGCGCCGCCCGCGAGCCCCGCGGCCAGCCCCTTGTTCAGATGGAACAGCTTCGCGCAAATGAGCACCGTGACGAGTGCGCTCACCGCGAGAAACACGGCCATCGCAATCTCGCGCAGCGTCTTGCGGTTCAGCGAATTGAAAAAGCCCGGCCCGGAGTCATAGCCCACCGCATAGATAAAGACCGCGAACATCACGGCCTTGACGCCGTTGTCGATCGTCACACCCAGCTGGCTGATCACGACCGCGGCCAGCAGCGAGCCGCCGACGCCGCCCAGCTGGAACTTGCCGAAGTTGATCTGACCGATGAAATAGCCGACGGCCAGCGACAAAAATAGCGCGATTTCAGGGGACTTCTGGAAGATGTGGTGCAGCCAGTCCATCGAGATCTCTCTGTGCTGTGCTCAGTTAAACGCGGGGCATCGGCAAGCCCATTCGATGCATGCTTGACCGATCGTCAGGATCACGACACTCTACGTACGCCGCTCACTGTCCGCAATATTCAAGATGTCAATTTTGGTTGGTTATCCGAACTTACCCACGAGACCCACGACCACCGGCCCCATCAACGGCAACAGGATGTTCGACAGCGCATAGGTGATTGTGTAGCCGATTACCGGCGTCGAGTTGCCGGTCACGCCGACCAGCGCGCTGATCGCCGGCGTGCTGCATTGCTGGCCGGCAATCGCGCCGAGCAGCATCGGCGTATCGAGCTTGAGCAGCGCGCGGCCGATCCACAACGACAGCAGACCCGGCACAAGCACCATCAGAATGCCGACGATCGGCAGTGCGAGACCGTACTCGCGCACCAGCTTGATCGCGTCCGGCCCGGCCGACAGCCCGACCGCGGCGATAAACGTGGCGAGCCCGAAGTCCTTCAGAATCTGCGCGGCCGCGGACGGCAGCGAGCCGACCAGCGGATGACGCGAACGCACCCAGCCGAACAGCAGCCCCGACAGCAAACAGCCGCCGCCCGTGCCGAGCGCGAGCGACACACCGCCGATCGTGCCGGACAGATGCCCGAGCGCCATGCCGATCAGCACGCCGAGACCGAGATAGACGAAGTCGGTTTTCTGCGTCGGCACGAGTTCGTAGCCGAGGCGCTTCACGCCGCGCGCGACGTCGTCTTTCGAGCCGACGATGGTCAGCACGTCGCCGCGGTTGAGCATCGTGCCCGGCAGTGCGGGAATGCGCGCATCGAGCCGGTTGACGGCGGCGATATAGACGCCGCGTCCCTCGGTGCGCGACGCCTGCTCGCGCACCTGCGCGATCGTGAGGCCGTGCAGATCGCGGCGCGTCAGCACGACGTCGACGCGCTCGCCCATCACGACGTCGAAGCCGCCGCCCGCCACCTCCTCGCCGATATGCGGCGCTGCGGCGACGAGCGCCGCGCGCCGTCCGACGACGAGCGCGAGATCCCCTGCTTCGAGCGTCGCGTGCGGATCGGCGGCCATCAGCACGCCGCCGCGCTCGATCTGCTCGAACGTCAGGTTGTTGCCGTACTGCTGTTCGAATGCGCTGATCGTCGCGCCGGCCGCCGGCCCGACGCGAAACGCACGGCCCACGAGCGCGGGCGCCGCAAGCCGTTGACCTTCGTCGAGCGCGTCGCCGCCGCCCAGCTCGCGCCACACGCGCTCGGCCTCCGCGCGCAGATTGATGCGCAGCAGCAGCGGCGCGACCTGACTGCAGAACAGCACGATCGTGATAAGACCAAACAGATAGCTGACGCTGTAAGCCGTCACGATGTTCGCCTGCAGCCGCAGCGTTTCGGCATCGTTGAGGCCGAGCCGCGTGATCGCTTCGGACGCGGTGCCGATCACCGCCGACTCGGTCGCCGCGCCGGCGAGGAGCCCCGCCGCGGTGCCCGCATCGAGATGCATCAGCGACACCGCGAGCATCACGAGCACCAGCACCGACACGATCTCGACCACCGACAGCAGCCCATAGCGCCAGCCGCGCCCGATGTTCGCAAAGAACTGCGGACCGCCGGTGAAGCCGAGCGCAAAGATGAACAGCGCGAACGCGATGTTCTTCAGATCGGGCGAGATGCGCGCGCCGGTCTGGCCGAGCACCAGCGCGACGATCAGCGTGCCGCACACGCCGCCCAGCTGAATCGGCCCGAGACGAAACGAGCCGATGAAGTAGCCCAGCGCGAGGCTGACAAATAATGCAATTTCCGGCTGAGATTTCAGCAATTCGGCGATCATTTCAGCTTCCGTGAATCAATGGGCGTTTTAACAAATTTCCTACAAAACTCTTTGAAATTAATAATAGTCAGATGGCTTGCCTTTAAAGAACGGGCGTGAGAATTCCGCCGATTTTTCATGAATTCAATCGGTTTGGCGTAGCGCACGCAAGATGGCCGCAAGCGTCGGATGCGCGCGGCGGGCAGCACGCGCATCGGGCGGCACATGAGGGAAACGGCGTTCAGCCGCTATCAGGCAGGGTGACAGACATCGCTTCCTCGCAGGGTTGTCGAACAACACGTCGGAACCGCGAATCAGGCGGGCGGCCTTTTTCTGTCCATCGAATTTATGCGGAATCGATTAGCGGCGTCAATCGCGAATACCGCCGCGCCAATTCCGATTCGAACGGCGCGCATTCCGCGCGCGCAATACGTTGCCTTGTGGACTTTTTACCAGCTTGAAATGGTCGTGCCGTTTTTATAAATATTGTAATCAGGCAAGGCTGTCAATATTATTTTTGAAGCGCAGTCGCGATAGCGTCATAGCTGAGGCCGTCTCGCATTCGTTTGCGTCCGCGCCGGCATCGCGTGACGATGTCCGGCATGCCGCCTGTATCGCATCCGTGCCGTATCCGGAGGGCGCCGTCATGAACCAAATCTACGCGATGCGGGTCTTCGTCAGAGTAGCCGAGACACAAAGCTTCCGGCGCGCCGCGCAGCAACTGAACGTATCGAATGCACTCGTCACCCGCTCGATCGCGACCCTCGAAGCGCATCTGCATGCGCGCCTCATCAATCGAACCACGCGCAATCTTTCGCTGACCGAAGCGGGCGCGCACTATCTCGAAGGGTGTCGCGGCCTGCTCGAGGAGCTCGATCATCTGGACAGCGCGGTCGCGTGCACCGAGCGCGAACCGGGCGGCCTGTTGCGCATCGTCGCGGCCGGCGCGCTCGCGCCGCAGACGCTCGCACCGCTCGTCGACGGCTTTCGCCGCCGCCATCCGAAGATCGGCGTGCGTCTCGCGCTGGCCGAACAGCTGGCGCGGCTGCCCGACAGCGGCTACGACGTCGGCATCGTCACCGCATTCGCGACCGCGAACCCGGAGCTCGACCTGACCGAGACGCCGCTTGCGACGCAAACGCTGTTCGCGTGCGCGGCCAGCGCGTATCTCGCTGAACGCGGCACACCGCATCGCCCCGATGAACTCGCAAAGCATGCGTGCGTCGCGCTGCTATCCGAGCGGCGCGGCACGACGTGGCGCTTCGTGCAGCCGGACGGCAGCGCGCAGGCGGTGACCGTCGAACCGGTCTATACGGTCAACAGCGCGGCGCTCGTGCGCCTCGCGGTGCTGGCGGGCATGGGCGTCGCGGTGCTGCCCGCGCCGCTCGTCGCCGGCGACCTCGACGCGGGCGCGCTCACGCGCGTGCTGCCTGACTGCACGATCGACGATGCGCACCGGCAAATCTCGCTGGTCTACCCGCGCCGCCGGCACCTGAACGCGCGCACGCGCGCGTTCGTCGATTTTGCGCTGGAGCAGATGGGCAGCGGCGCGCCTGCCGCAGCGGCGCCGCATGGTGCGATACTGGCTGACCTGCACGTCGTTCCGCGTGCCTGATCGCCGGCCGCGGGCCGCTTGCGCAGCGCCGCCCCCGTGAGCTGCGCAAGCCGGCCGGCCGCACGCGCAACGACGCGCCCCTTCCGGGAGCCGCGATGCGCATGATCCTGTTCAGCAGCCGCCAGTACGACCGCGACACATTCGCCGAAGCCAACGCGTCGTTTCACTATGAACTGCACTTCCAGGAGTCTTACCTCGATAGCGAGACCGCGATCCTCGCACACGGCTACGAGGTCGTCTGCCCGTTCGTCAACGACATGGTCGACGCAGCCGTGCTCGAACAGCTGCACGCCGGCGGCACGCGGCTGATCGCGCTGCGCTCGGCGGGCTTCAATCACGTCGACCTCGCCGCGGCCGAGCGCCTCGGCATGCCGGTGCTGCACGTGCCCGCCTACTCGCCGCACGCGGTCGCCGAGCATGCGGTCGGGCTGATTCTCGCGCTGAACCGGCGCCTGCCGCGCGCGGTCGCGCGCACCCGCGAGGGCGACTTCTCGCTCACCGGCCTGCTCGGTTTCGACCTGCACGGCAAGACGGTCGGCGTGGTCGGCACCGGCGTGATCGGCCGCACCTTCGGGCGCATCATGGCGGGCTTCGGCACGCAGCTGGTCGCCTACGATCCGGGGCCGCCCGCCGACGACCTGCTCGCGCTCGGCGCGCAATACGTGCCGCTCGATACGCTGCTCGCGAGCGCGGACATTGTGAGCCTGCACTGTCCGCTCGTGCCGGCCACCCATCACATGATCGATACAGCCGCGCTTGCGAAAATGAAGCGCGGCGCGATGCTGATCAATACCGGCCGCGGCGGCCTCGTCGAAAGCAACGCGCTAGTCGGCGCATTGAAGAGCGGGCAGCTCGGCCATCTCGGGCTCGACGTCTACGAAGAGGAAGCCGGCCTCTTTTTCGAGGACCATTCGGATACGCCGCTGCAGGACGATGTGCTCGCGCGGCTGCTGATGTTTCCGAATGTGATCGTCACCGCGCACCAGGCGTTCTTTACGCGCGAGGCGATGAACGAGATCGCGCAGACGACGCTCGGCAATGTGAAGGCGTGGAGCGACGGCGTGCCGCGCAACGTCGTCGCGCATATGCCGGCGCGCGGGTGAGCTTTATAGACCTTTGCGCGGCGCGCCGGGCGTGTGTGCGCCGGCGCCGCGTTTGACTGGCACGTCCTGGTCGCCGCGGTCGTCACTGCGGTCGTCGTTGTGATCGTCGTCGTCCGCGTGGCTGTCGGCGCCGGGCGCCGCGACGATACACGGCCGCAGCGCGGTGCGCGCGTCGTCGGGCGCGCCGCAATACTGGCGCAGCAATGCGGCCTCGCGCTCATGCACTTCGACTGGAAACCACCGCGCGCCCGCCGACGCGAGATAGCGCGCGCGATGCTGGCCGTTGCGGAATGTGACCACGCCTTCATGCTCGAGACCGAGCCAGCCGATCAGGCCGGCCGCGCGCCGCGACGTGACGGTGACGTACGGCATGTCCGGCACGCGCGCGTTCTGCGGATCGAGAAATTCGCGAATGCCGCGCATCTTGCCCGAATGCCATTCCTGCACCGGGCGCAATACATAGTCGGTATCGTCGCGATCCGCGCAGAGCAGCAGCTTGCGCGCATCGACAAGGACCACTTCATGGCGCGTGCCGTCGGTCGAAAAAACCCGCTTCAGGCGGACGTGGTCATACCATTCATGATCGTGCAGTTGAACGATCCAGACGGGTTCACACGCGGGCAGTGCTGAATTCGACATCGACACTTTCAATTGAATACGAACGTTGGGACACTCCCAACATGCCGGCATGCTTCACGCGACGAACGAGCCAAACCGGCACATAAAAGGAAGTTACGCTACGAGTCGATTGTGAAAAGCGCGTGTCAGCGACGCAAGCGGTTTCGGCGCGCGTCTGTGGTTTTTCGAGCACACACGCGCACGTCATGCGCTTCGTCTGTCAGGAGACGATGATGACCCTCGAAACATTCGGCGAACATGTCCGCATCGAGGCAATTGATGCGGTCGCAACCATCGTGCTCGACCGGCCCGCGTGCCGCAATGCGGTCGACCGGCCGACGGCGCACGCGCTGTCCGAAGCGTTCGCACGTTTCGAAACCCACGAAAGCTGGCGCGCGGCGGTGCTGTTCGGCGCAGGCGGCACGTTCTGCTCGGGCGCGGACCTGAGCGCGCTCGACGACGACACGCGCCGCAATGAATTGCATGCCGACGGCAGCGGTCCGGGTCCGATGGGCCCGACACGCATGTCAATCACGAAACCGGTCATCGCGGCCATCTCGGGGTACGCGGTCGCAGGCGGTCTCGAGCTCGCGGCCATGTGCGACTTGCGGGTGGTCGAACGCTCGGCGGTGCTCGGCGTGTTTTGCCGGCGCGTCGGCATTCCATTGATTGACGGCGGCACGATCCGCTTGCCGCGGCTGATCGGCCTGTCGCGCGCGCTCGATCTGATTCTCACCGGCCGCGCGGTCGGCGCCGACGAAGCACTCGCGTTCGGGCTTGCGAACCGGATTGTCGAAGACGGCGCCGCGCGCACGGCAGCCGAACGGCTTGCCGCACAACTGGCCGCGCTGCCACAGGCCGCGCTGCTTGCCGACCGGCGTTCGGCGTACGAGAACAGCATGCGCGACGATTTCGCCGACGCGTTGCGCCGCGAAGGCGCGGGCGGCTATCCGGCCGTATTGAACGAGGGCCTCGCGCTGGCTGCACGCTTCGCGGGCGGCGCCGGACGGCACGGCGGCACGCTCGATCCATCGGATGGCTGAACGAACGCCGGCATCGGACCGGCAAACGCGTGACGCATTCGTCCGGCAAACACGCGCAACAAAAACAACACACGTTGCATCGCCGGTCGCGCGGGTTTCGGCTTAGGTACAATCCCCTGGTGATTTTCCCCTGCCTGCACGATGCGCTTCGCCCCGAACGCGCGCACGCACGGCGGCGCCTGCCGATCTTCCATCATGCCTCTGCCCCTGCTTGCTCTCGCCGTCGCCGCATTCGGCATCGGCACGACTGAATTCGTGATCATGGGCTTGTTGCCCGATGTCGCGCGCGATCTCGCCGTGTCGATTCCGGCAGCCGGCATGCTGGTCTCCGCGTATGCGCTCGGCGTCACGATCGGCGCGCCGATCGTCGCGATCGCGGTGGCGAATATGCCGCGCAAGAAAGCGTTGATGAGCCTGATCGGCGTGTTCATCGTCGGCAATCTGTTGTGCGCGATCGCACCGAACTATGCGGTGCTGATGCTCGCGCGCATCGTCACCGCGTTCTGTCACGGCGCGTTCTTCGGCATCGGCTCGGTGGTCGCGGCCGGACTCGTCGCGCCGAACCGCCGCGCGCAGGCCATCGCGCTGATGTTCACCGGCCTGACGCTCGCCAACGTGCTCGGCGTGCCGCTGGGCACCGCGCTCGGCCAGGCGGTCGGCTGGCGCGCGACGTTCTGGGCGGTGACCGTCATCGGCGTGCTGGCCGCGGCCGCGCTGGCGGCCTGCCTGCCGTCGCGCATCGAGATGCAGAAGGCGAGCCTGCTGCACGAATTCAAAGTGCTGAAGAATCCGCAAGTGCTGATGGTGCTCGGCACGAGCGTGCTCGCGTCGGCCAGCCTCTTTTCGACGTTCACCTACATCACGCCGATTCTCGAAGACGTCACCGGCTTTACGCCGCACGCGGTCACGCTGGTGCTGCTGCTGTTCGGGCTCGGGCTGACGGTCGGCAGCACGCTCGGCGGCAAGCTCGCGGACTGGCGTCCGGTGCAGGCGCTGCTCGGCTTCCTGCTGGCCATCGTTGCGATCCTCGTCGTGTTCGCCGCGGCGATGCATGCGCCGATTCCCGCGCTCGTCACGGTGTTCGCATGGGGCGTGCTCGCGTTTGCGATCGTGCCGCCGCTGCAAATGCTGATTGTCGATCGCGCGAGCCATGCGCCGAATCTCGCGTCGACGCTCAACCAGGGGGCATTCAATCTCGGCAATGCAACCGGCGCATGGCTCGGCGGCATGGCGATCGGCGCCGGCGCGCCGCTCACCGCGCTGCCGTGGGTCGGCGTCGCCACGGCGGCCGGCGCGGTGGCGCTGACGGTGTGGTCGGTCTCGCTCGAGCGGCGCGCGCAGCGCATGGCGGTGCCGGGTTGATGCCGGCTTGCCTTCGCATGCGCAGAGGCGCGCACACGCGCCTGCATCGTGGCCCGCGGTAGCATCGAGCCCGATGAAAGTGATCTTCTCGCGCGACTTCGTCGCGCTCATTCTGAGCGTCGCCGTGGTCGGACTCGGCACCGGCGCGACCCTGCCGCTCACCGCGCTCGCGCTCACCGACGCGGGCTACGGCACCGATGTCGTCGGCCTCCTGACCGCCGCGCAAGCGGGCGGCGGCCTGCTCGTCGTCCCGCTGACGAGCCGTATCGCCGCGCGCTTTAGCGGCCGCGAAGTGATCGCCGGCGCGGTGCTCGCGGTCGCGCTCGCCACCGCGCTGATGCAGGTCACCACCAGTCTGCTGCTGTGGGCCGCGCTGCGCGTGGTATGCGGCGTCGCGCTGATGCTGCTTTTCACGGTCGGCGAAGCATGGGTGAATCAGCTCGCCGACGACGCATCGCGCGCCCGCGTGATCGCGATCTACGCGACCCACTTCACGCTGTTCCAGATGGCCGGCCCGGTGCTCGTGAGCCGCATCGCTCCGTTTGCCGGATGGCGCTTTCTCTTGTGCGGCGCGATTTTTCTGCTCGCGCTGCCGATGCTCGCGGCAATCCGCGCGACGCCGCGCATCGCCGGCGAAGATGAACCGCACGGCAACTGGCGGCATGTGTTGCCCCAGATGCCCGCGCTCGTCGTCGGCACCGGCTTTTTCGCGCTGTTCGATACGCTCGCGCTGTCGTTGATGCCGCTCTTCGCGATCGCGCATGGCTTCACGGCGAGCGTCGCGGTGCTGTTCGCGTCGGCGATGCTGCTCGGCGACACCACCCTGCAGTTTCCGATCGGCTGGCTCGCGGACCGGCTCGGCCGCCAGCGCGTGCATATCGGCGCGGCCGTGGTCGTCGTGGCGCTGCTCGCGCTGCTGCGCTGGGCGGTCGCGGTGCCGTGGTTGTGCTGGCCGTTGCTGTATGTGCTGGGCGGCGCGGCCGGCGCGATCTATACGCTGTCGCTGGTCGCCTGCGGCGAGCGTTTTCGCGGCGCGGCGCTGGTGTCCGCGAGCTCGCTGATCGGCGCGTCGTGGAGCATCGCGAGCTTCGGCGGCCCGCTCGTCGCCGGCGCGCTGATGACGCGCGTCGGACACGATGCGTTGATCGGCGTGCTGCTCGCGAGCGCGCTCGCGTTCCTGGTCGCGGCGGTATGGGAGAGGCGGCGCGGCGCGTTGAACGCGTTGCGGTAGGTGGCTGCGGGTGCACGGTGTGCGGTGTGCACGTGTCGTCGCGTGTGCCGCTGCGTGTATGGTCAACTCATGCGCTGTGCGGCGCCGCCACCATCGCTACCGCCGCCGGCGCCACCCATCGACGCTCACCGCCACTCACCGACGTTGCGCATCGAAGTGCTTCTTCAAGCCCTGCCAGCAGTCAGCATAATTCGCCTGCAACTGAGCACTCTCGAGCGCAAAGCGCGTCGGCCGGATCAACGTGCGGCTTTCGAACATGAACGCCATTGTGTCCGTCACCTTGTGCGGCTGCGACGTATCGCTATGCGATGCCTTCTCGAACGTTTCAGCATCCGGCCCGTGCCCGCACATACAGTTGTGCAGGCTCGCGCCGCCCGGCACGAAGCCTTCGGCCTTCGCGTCGTAGGCGCCGTGCACGAGACCCATGAATTCGCTCGCGACATTGCGGTGAAACCACGGCGGACGGAACGTATCTTCGGCCGCGAGCCAGCGCGGCGGAAAGATCACGAAGTCGAGGGTATCGACGCCTGGTGTATCGCCCGGCGCATGCAGCACCAGAAAGATCGACGGATCCGGATGGTCGAAGCTGATCGAGCCGATCGTATTGAAGCGGCGCAGATCGTATTTGTACGGCGCGTAATTGCCGTGCCACGCGACGACGTCGAGCGGCGAATGATCGATATCCGCGCGCCACAGCTGGCCGTTCATCTTCGCGATCAGTTCGAACGCGCCTTCGCGGTCTTCGTACGCGGCGTGCGGCGTGAGGAAATCGCGCGGATTCGCGAGTCCGTTCGAGCCGATCGGCCCGAGGTCCGGCAGCCGCAGCAGCGCGCCGAAGTTCTCGCAGATATACCCGCGCGCACCGCCATCCGGCAGCGCGACGGTAAAGCGCACGCCGCGCGGAATCACCGCGATCTCGAACGGCGCGACTTCGAGCTTGCCGAGTTCGGTCGCAATCGCAAGACATCCGTGCTGCGGGACGATCAGCAATTCGCCGTCCGCGCTGAAGAAGTAGCGGTTTTCCATCGACCGGTTCGCCGCATACAGATGAATCGCGCAGCCGCTCATCGCTTCAGCGGCGCCGTTGCCCGCCATCGTCACCCAGCCGTCGATGAAATCGGTCGGCGCCGTCGGCATCGGCAGCGGGTCCCAGCGTAACGGGTTCGGCGGCGTCGGCGGCACGCCGGCGAAGTTCGCGACGAGATGCTCCGTCGCCGGCAGCGGCGTAAACGGCCGATGCATCAGCGCCGGGCGAATCCGATACAGCCACGAGCGCCGGTTGCAGGCGCGCGGCGCGGTGAACGCCGTGCCGGACAATTGCTCGGTATAAAGCCCGTAAGGTGCGCGCTGCGGCGCATTGCGGCCTTGCGGCAGCGCGCCCGGCAGCGCTTCGGTCGCGAACTCGTTGCCGAAGCCGGACTGGTATGCGCCGCCACTGTCGCCGTCGACGCCCGCGCCGCCGGTCTTGCCCGTGCTCCCCGCGCTGCCTGCGCGCCGCATCGAAGTATTCATGCAGCTGTCTCCGTTATCCGAGCGATCATTATGAATCGCAAAACCGGTTACGTTTAGTGAAACTCGCGTAAACCCGCACGCATGGGCGCCGTCAGAAATCGATATCAGCAATTGGTTAGTCGCGATCTGGCGCTCGCTGCTACCATCGAAGAATGCGGCGCTTGCCGCCCTTAGAGCGCGACTGATCGCCCCATACGCCACACATGATTCCGTTCACCATCCCTCAACTCGTTGACCGCGCATCGACCCTTCCGTTTCTACGTGAGCATTTGCGCATGGGCAGCGGTGCTCATCGCGACAGCGCGGTCGCGCATTACGCCGACCTCGAGATCGGCAGCGCGTACGAGCCGATTTTCGACATCAGCGTGCACGGGCTCGCGCAATCGCTATCGTCCGAGCCGCAAAGCGCGGACCGCT
The DNA here is from genome assembly GCF_902859875.1 of Paraburkholderia solisilvae. Taxonomy (GTDB): domain Bacteria; phylum Pseudomonadota; class Gammaproteobacteria; order Burkholderiales; family Burkholderiaceae; genus Paraburkholderia; species Paraburkholderia solisilvae. Next base: position 68,751 of record NZ_CADIKF010000035.1, read on the forward strand.
TCGGCGATGAGCTCGGCTTTCAGGCGGTCACGCAGCAACTGACCGGCGCAAGCGTCGATTCCTTCGACCCGTTCGAGCACGTGACCGACGACCAGGAACTGGTCGCGCTCGACCGCATGTCGCGCGCGATGCATACGATCAACTTCTTCGGCGCGCAGCGGCACGGCCTGCTGTTTTTGCGGGTGCACGAGCGTCTGCTGAAGAGCGTGCGCTACGACCATGGCCGGCACTTCTCGGCAGTGCTGATCTCGTTCGGGCTCAATCCGTCGCGCATCGTGATCGAACTGCCGGCCGCCGCGGTCGCGCATCGCACGTTTCTCGGCTATCTGACCAAGAGCTATCAGCACTACGGCTTCAAGGTCGCGGGGAATCTGCCCAACGCGGGGCAGATCCTGTCGGTATCGGATATGGCCCGCCTCGACTTCGTCAAGATGGACGCGGGCGCGGCCTTGCGCGATGCGATGGTCAAACCGCTGGTCGGCTATGCGAACCGCCTTCGCATTCCGTTGATCTTCAATCGTGTCGCAACCGAGGCGCAGTTTGAAATGCTGCAGCAGTACGACGTGCGGTTCGTGCAGGGGCCGCTCTTTGTCGTGAATGAGAAAGGGGCGGCTTGAGGAAAAGCGGGCGCGGGTCGGCGTGATTGAACACGCGTGCGCAACCCTTTGACGCAACAGGTGGGACAACCATTCGCTGCGGCGCCGATGTGCCGATGTGCCGATGTGCCGATGTGCCGATGTGCCGATGTGCCGATGTGCCGATGTGCCGATGTGCCGATGTGCCAGTCATTGAACTCCGCTACGAAATCCGTGAAACGGCTGTATCGCTGAAACCGCACCCAACGCGGACTCACCCGACAACGCGTAGTCCGTTCAACCGCGCTCGCCGATCCGCACCGCCGCCCGCTGCGCCGGATCGCCCAACCGCTGCGCGAGCGCCTTCAGCCGTGGCGCGACGCGCTCGCGAAACACGTCCTCCCCCATCGACGATGCCGGCCCGCTGCAGCTGAGCACCAGCCAGCGGCCATCGCGCGGGTCGCGAAACGGCACGGCCACCGCGTTGACGTCGTCGTGCCACGCGCGAAACGAATAACAGCAGCCGGCGTCCGCAAACGCATCGATTTCGCTGCGCGCTCCGTCCACCTGCGCCGCGCCCGCGTCGCCCGCCGCCTGCGCGAGCTCCGCCAGCAGCGCATCGCGCACCTCGGCCGGCTGCACCGCGAGATACGCGCGGCCCATCGAGCTCGTCAACATCGACAGTTTCGAGCCGGAAGCGAGCCCGAGCGTCAACGCCGTCTCGCTGCGGATGGTTTCCAGATAAGTCATGTCGAGCCCGTCACGGCAGCCGAGCGACACCGCCGCGCCGACCTCGCGCGCGAATGCGCGCAGATGCGGCCGCGCCAGCTCGAGCGTGTCGGTGCCCGAGAGCAGCGCAAAACCGAGCGACAGCACACCCGCATCGAGCGCATATTTGCCGAGTGCCTCATCGAAGCGCAGGTAGCCGAGCACGGTCAGCGTGTACGCGAGGCGGTTGACGGTCGCCTTCGGCAAGCCGGTCCGCTCGACGAAGTCGCGGTTGCCAAGCAGCGTCTCGCCGGGCCTGAACGCGCGCAGCAGGTCGAGCCCGCGTGCGAGCGCGACGACGAATTTGCGCTCGTCGATGGCCGGCGAGGCCGTCGCGGACGGCGGCGCGTCAGGTGCGCGAATAGGAACAGGTGCGGTGCGCGGCATCGGGTGATACACTCAAATGTCATTTGCAAAACATTGTTTCGCACAGCGGAACTCAAGTCAAGTCACGCGTATTTTTCATCGGCTGTCGAATGCCGGCCGCGCCGCAGCAAGCGTCAGCCATCATCGGGCGCTTGCGCTGCGGCGGCAAGCGCCGGCCATCCAGCCATCGGGCATTCAGGAAGGAGAGACGTCATGGCCGCGCATGCGAAATTTCACTGGGACGACCCGCTGCTGTTCAACCAGCAGCTCACCGACGAAGAACGGATGGTGCGCGACGCCGCCGCGGCCTATGCGCAGGGCAAGCTTGCGCCGCGCGTGCTCGACGCGTTTCGCCACGAGAAGACCGACGTCGCGATCTTCCGCGAAATGGGCGAGCTCGGTATGCTCGGCCCCACCATCCCCGAGCAGTACGGCGGCCCGGGCCTGAACTATGTGAGCTACGGGCTGATCGCGCGCGAAGTCGAGCGGATCGATTCCGGCTACCGGTCGATGATGTCCGTGCAGTCGTCGCTCGTGATGGTGCCGATCTTCGAATTCGGCACCGACGCGCAGAAAGACCAATACCTGCCGAAGCTCGCGAACGGCGAGTGGATCGGCTGCTTCGGCCTCACCGAGCCGAATCACGGCTCGGACCCGGCCAACATGGCGACGCGCGCGAGGAAAGTCGACGGCGGCTACTCGCTGTCCGGCTCGAAAATGTGGATCACGAACTCGCCGATCGCCGACGTGTTCCTCGTCTGGGCGCAGCTCGAAGAGAACGGCGAGGACGAGATCCGCGGGTTTATTCTCGAGAAAGGCTGGAAGGGACTCAGCGCGCCGGCAATCCACGGCAAGATCGGCCTGCGCGCGTCGATCACCGGCGAGATCGTGCTCGACGACGTGTTCGTGCCCGAAGAGAACCTGCTGCCTGGCGTGAAGGGCCTGCGCGGGCCGTTCACGTGTCTGAATTCGGCGCGCTACGGCATCGCGTGGGGCGCGCTCGGCGCGGCCGAGGCATGCTGGCACACCGCGCGCCAGTACGTGCTCGATCGCAAGCAGTTCGGCCGGCCGCTCGCCGCGAATCAACTGGTCCAGAAGAAGCTCGCCGATATGCAGACCGAAATCACGCTCGGCCTGCAAGGCGTGCTGCGCCTCGGGCGCATGAAGGACGACGGCACCGCCGCCGTCGAGATCACCTCGATCATGAAGCGCAACTCGTGCGGCAAGGCACTCGACATCGCCCGCCTCGCGCGCGACATGCTCGGCGGCAACGGCATCTCCGATGAGTTCGGCGTCGCGCGGCACCTGGTGAATCTCGAAGTGGTCAACACGTACGAAGGCACGCACGATATCCACGCGCTGATTCTCGGGCGCGCGCAGACCGGCATTCAGGCGTTCTTCTGAGCTTGTCGTTAGCAAACGTAGACTTCGCGGGCGCTTTTTAAGACTTGTCCAATTCGGGCGGACTGGTCACGCACTTAAGGTGTCGGCTGCTTTTTTCAGCTTTCGCCGATTCCGATCTTCGACGCGGTGTCAACAGACAGATTCGGCGCTGTCTCGGAGACACCATGAGCCATTCCGTCCGCCCAGGCACACAGCGCGGCCTCACCGAATCACCCTTCGCGCAGCCCGGCGCGCCGGCGCTCAGCGGGCCCGAAGGCGTGCGCTTCGATTTCAACTACGGGTGCCGCGTGCAGGTGCCCGTGAGCGGCTGGCGCGTGCGGATGATCGACGTCGATACGAACAACGTCGTGTTCGACGAAACGGTCGAAGCCGGCGAAACCGTGGCGAGCCGGCGCAAGTACTTCGTCCGCATGAGCCTGCAGGTGCTCGATGGCGCGCGTCTCGTGTTCGAGCACACCTTCGATGCAACCGGCCAGCCAGTGCTGATCCGCCTCGCCTCGGACGCGCTCGGCGACTCGATCGCGTGGATGCCGGTCGTCGACGCGTTTCGCGAGCAGCATCGCTGCGATTTGCATGTCGCGTTGCCGGATCATCTGCAGCCGCTGTTTCGCCCGGGCTACCCGGCGCTCACGCTGCGCAGCGGACGCGCGATCGATTCCGCCGCGGCCGCAGCCGCGTCCCGGGCCGCTCCGGACACGCCGTTCTATGCGACCTATCACATCGGCCTCTTTTCCCCTTACGGCGAACGGGATCACCAGCCGACCGACCCGCGCGTCAGCAGCATGCAGGACGCGATCGCATACATGCTCGGCGTGCCGCCCGGCGAACGCCGCCCGCGCATCGTCATCGCGGACACCGCGCGGCGCATCGCCGCACCGTACGTGTGCATCGCGACGCAGGCGACCGCCCAATGCAAGTACTGGAACAATCCGCGCGGCTGGCCGACGCTGATCGCGCATCTGAAGCAGCGCGGCTTTCGCGTGCTATGCATCGACCGCGATCGCGAATACGGGCAGCCCGGCGCGCTGAACCGGATGCCGGCCGGCGCCGAGGACTTCACCGGCGAGCGGCCGCTGCAGGAGCGCGCGAGCCTGCTCGCGCATGCGCAGTGCTTCATCGGCCTCGGCAGCGGCCTGTCGTGGCTCGCGTGGGCGGTCGGCACGCCGGTCGTGATGATCAGCGGCTTTTCGCATCCGAAGACGGAGTTCCACACGCCATGGCGTGTGATCAACTTCCACGCGTGCAATAGCTGCTTCAACGACACCGCGCACGAGTTCGATCCCGACGATTTCGACTGGTGTCCGCGCCGCGCGGCAAGCGGCGCGCAGCGATTCCAGTGCACGTCGGCGATCAGTCCGGAGTTCGTGATGCGGACGGTGGACCAGTTGATCGAAGCGCGGCGTGCGGCTTAGCCTGGCTTCATATGCAGCCTCCCTCTTTCGATCGAGATGGCCGGGCTGCGCACGTCGATGAAAAAAGCCGGGCCGCGGATTCGATTCATCCGCGGCCCGGCCTGGGTTTTGAAGCTTTTGCTGCGATTGTGGCGCTGCGATTGCCTGCTTTCGCCGCTCACGCCGCTTATGCGGCGTTCGCTGCATGCGCGCCTGGCTGCGGGCGCGACCGCCGGCGGCTTACTTGAGGTTCGGCTGCGGCGTCATCCGCAGGTACGGGCGCAGCGCCTTGTAGCCCTTCGGAAACTTCTGCTTGATCACGTCCTCGTCCTTCAGCGACGGCACGATCACGACGTCGTCACCGTGCTTCCAGTTACCCGGCGTCGCGACCTGATAGTTGTCGGTGAGCTGCAGCGAATCGATCACGCGCAGCACCTCGTCGAAATTGCGGCCGGTGCTCGCCGGGTAGGTGATGATCAGACGCACCTTCTTCTTCGGATCGATGATGAAGAGCGAGCGCACCGTCAGCGTTTCGTTCGCATTCGGGTGGATCATGTCGTACAGTTCCGACACCTTGCGGTCGCCGTCGGCGAGAATCGGAAAGCCGACGCTTGCAGCCTGGGTTTCGTTGATGTCCTTGATCCACTCGTTGTGCGACTTCGCGGTATCGACGGACAGCGCGATCGTCTTCACATTGCGCTTCTCGAACTCGCTCGCGAGCTTCGCGGTCAGCCCCAGTTCCGTCGTGCAGACCGGCGTGAAGTCCGCCGGATGCGAGAACAGCACGCCCCAGCTATCGCCCAGCCACTCATGGAATTTGATCCGCCCGAGGCTCGAATCCTGTTCGAAATCGGGTGCGATATCTCCAAGACGTAGACTCATCATGCAGCTCCTTTTGAATGTTCGAAAAGTCCGCCCGGCCGAGCCGGCAGCGTGGGAAAAAATTAGAGCATAACGGACGCGCCCCTGTCCGGCTAACGAACCGAGCGTCATACACATATGAGATTTTTGTAATTTTGGTCACGATGAGTGAAACTTAGCGGGCCAGATCGGCTTCCCGTGCTATTAATGTGGGGGAGCGTCGTCCGAGGGCGGCGCCCGCCGCGGGGAGCCGATGATCATCCAGTGCCGGGTCTTTTCCACAGCATTGTTTCGATGGCCGGCCATTCCGTTGCATGACGGGTTGCGCGAAAGGCCAGCCGGGAATGGATTCTGCACGTTGCGATGATCCGCCCTGTTCACCTGCCGCGCTCGCCAGCGGCGGTTTCTTTGGTTACGATTCCACGCGTAGCGTGCACGAAGGGAGCAATCAATGTCGGAAGTCAACAAGGAGAGATTGATGTCGGATATCAAGACAGTTCTCGCAGATGCTGAAGATCTGCTGAAGCAGGCCGCGAGCGCAACCGGCGAACGCGCTTCCGAACTCCGCGAATCCGCGCTCTCGCGCCTGAAGCAGGCGAAGGAAAAGGCAGCGGATGTGCAGGTGGTGGTGGTCGAGAAAGGCAAGAAGGCGGCACGCGCGACCGACGACTATGTGCACGAGCACCCGTGGACGTCGATCGGCATCGCGGCCGGCGTCGGTGTGCTGGTGGGCCTGCTGATCAATCGGAGGTAAGGCAGGCAGCCGTTCGCGGGAAATGCCGCACAGCCCAGCGCGGCAGACAGGTTGCAAACAAGGCGGCCGGCCCGGCGGGACGTCATCTGACGCCCGGCTGGATACGTTTTCAGACAGGGTCCGGCCGGCGCTTACGGGCGCCGGCCGGGTCGATCCAGTGCGCTGCCGGTGCGGCTTCCGGTGATGTTCCGATGCACTTTCACGGGGTAACGCGTTCACGCCATGACCACCGATACCCAATCGCAGCGCGCGGACCGTAGCCCGCTGCGCCGTATCTTCGGCTCCGTCTTTTCGATTCTGCAAACGCGGCTCGAACTGATCGGCATCGAGCTGGCAGAAGAAAAAGATCGCCTGCTCGCCGTACTCTTTCTCGGGCTCGCGGCGATGATGCTCGCGATGATGGCGCTGATCGCGCTGACTGCGTTGATCGCGATCGCGTTCTGGGATACCTACCGCTGGCAGTCGCTGGCGGGCATCACGATCGTCTATGCGATTGCCGCGCTGGTATGCGGGCTGCGTGCGCGCAGCAACTTGCACAACGCACCGGCGGTGTTCGAAGCGACGCTCAACGAATTCGAAAAGGACCGCGAGATTTTTCGCAAGCATTCGGGGTGACGGTCTGAGCGCGTGCCGCTGATGCGTGGTGGTTTCACCTGTCGGTGGTGCGTGGCGAGTACACGACTGCGTGTGGAGTGCATGTCCGGTGCGTGGCTGATTGGGCGTGGTATTGGCAAGATTGGCCGTGGCCCATGCTTCCTCCGCTTTCACCGCGTTCACCGACCACCTCGATATCTTCGTCGCGGGCTTCTTCAACCACCTTTGACGCTGCACTGACACGCCATGAGCCACGTCCATCCAGATGCCACATTCCGCCGCCAGCACAGCGCGACGAAGAACTTGAGCACGCCCCAGCTGCGAGCGCTGCGCAAGGAACTGCTGATCGTGCGCGCGGACGTCGAGCGCATGGAGCTTGCGCAGGCAACCACCGACTTGCGCCAGGCGGTCATTCATTTCAGCTGGCTCAAATTCGTGCTGCCGGGCTTCGCCAGCATGCGCTGGGGTGCGCGCGGCGCGACCAGCAAAGGCATCGGCACACTGCTGAAGCAATATCCGCTGATCAGTTCGCTCGTCTCGCTGCTGCTTGCGCGGCCGCTGCGCACCAGCGTGGTCGCGACCGCCAAGCCGGTGCTGAAGTGGGGCAGCCTCGCGCTCGGTGTGTGGGAGGCTTACCGGATATGGCAACAGGTCCGGCGCGAGACCGGCGGCCACGCGGGTAAAAGCGCTGCCAGCCGCGCTGGCGCCGACACCGGTGCTCGACCATCCGGCACGGATGCGGGCGGTTGATCGGGTCAACGCGCACTCCAGCAGTGTGTAGTCTCGGCGGCGGCGAGGGCCCCCATGCCGCTTGCGAGATTGTCGGCCGTATCTGACGCCTCGCCGCTCGTTGTGCGGTTCGTGCGCAAACCGGTCGCATCGAGCACGAAGGTGCCGCATGGGTCGTCGCGCATCGGGCCCGCGTCCGCGGGCCGTGCTTCCAGCGTGTAGCCGCCGTTTGCATCGTCGGCGGACCGCATCTGCAGCCGGTAGACAGGCGTGCCTGATTGAGGCGCCTGATCGAAGCCCGCCGGCAAGGTCGTTGCGCTCGCGCCGCGCGACGCGGATTCGAGATATTGCGCCGCGCGATAGAGCGCCGCCGCGGCGTCCATTCGATGTCCTCGCACGACCTGCGCCCGGTATGACGGCACCGCAAACGCGGCGAGCGCTGCGATGATCGCGAGCGCGATCACCAGTTCCAGCAATGTGAAGGCGTCGGTGTGAGGCTTCATTCGTTTGATCCGCGGAAGAAGATTGGGTGGGGGAACGAGCTGGGGCTTTCGGGCTTTCGGGCTCCCGGGCATTGCGTCGGTCGGTATCACGGCCGGACGCCTCGTCAGAACGGACGCGCAGCAATACGCCGCCAATGGCGCTCGACGATGCCGTTGTCCACCACCAGCTGAAGCTGCAGCCACGATTGCGTATCCTGCGTGCTCCCGTAGCCGCGCGCGGTGATAAGCCATGCCCGCGCGGCGGGACGCATCGCAAGGCGCCACGCTTCGATCGCGCATTGCGGCGGTCCGAACGAACCCGGCCATTGCGCAACCGGAGCGAACGCCAGTGCGCCGAACGCTACGGCCTCTTTCCATGCGACCGGTTCGCCGTCCGCAGCCGGTTCAGCCACCGGCACGCCGCTCGCGACAACCCGTTGCGCGCACAACGTCAATGCCGAATCGGCTGCATGGAACGCGACCAGTTGATCATGCAGGTTAGCCGCACCGCGGGCGGCCGCAAGCGATGTTTCGAACCACGCGGCCGCGGTAGCAAGCATCATCGCCGACAACATCAGCACGATGGGCAGCGCAGCGCCGCGGTTGCGCGCACGGCGCGGGACGCCGGGTGCACGTGGCGCACGTGCTGCACGTGGTGCGCGCGCCGCGTAGCCGTCGCGCGGAGTACGCCCGCCGCGACGCACGGTCAGACGTCTCGCCTTCGAAGAGCGCACCGGCCTCGGTCCACAACGCATCATGTTTCACCTCCACTGTTATTGCGGATCGCGACGCGCCGCCAGAACGCCTCGCGCGCACGTTTGTCCGCGCCGACCGACGACACGCCATCGCAATCGGTATAGCGAGTCGCCTGCGTACTGCGTGAATCTCGCGCGCCGCGCACGAGCACACAAACATCGACCGCGACAATGCCGCTCCATTGCGCCGGTGCAATTGCATAGGCATCACGCGCCGCAGCCTCGCCCGCCAGCCAGTAGCGCAGCCGCAACTGCTCGACGCCCTCGACGAGCGGCTGCGCCGACCCCACCTTGCCGCTACCTTCGCAGTACAACTCCGGCTCGCCGGTCGACGCGCTGGCCTTCGCATAAAAGCGGTTGACGACCGGCACGCCCGGTAAGGCGGCGAGCGTTCGTGCAAGCCCCTGCCCCAGACAATCGGTCGGTTGCGCGGTGGCCGACGGCCATGTCGACACGCCGTCAGCGACATAGCGGATTGCAACGCCATCCGAGCGGCCCGCCAGCGACTCGCACGCGAGGCGATCATCGGCTCCGACCGGACGTGCGGCCGAACATCCGAAGAGTGCGGCGCCAGCGGACGACCGGTCCTCCGCGGATGCGTCCGCAGGCATAAACCCCGCCATCTGCAACTGCAACGCGACGAGCGTGAGCGCAGTCATCCCGGCCGCCTGCATCTGCGCGGCGTCAGTGGCACGCACGAGCGCGGTCCGCTGAGACTGATAGAGCGACACCGCGCCAGCCGTGACGACAAGCCCGAGCGCCATCGCAATCGTCAGTTCGAGCAGCGTGTGGCCGCACGGACGAAGTACGCTGCGCATCATTCGGCAAAGGCGAGCACGACGCAGCCAGTACCGGCAGGCACGGTGATATCGCCGCACGGCGCCGGCGCATCGATCACTTCACCCGAACGCGGTGCGGGAGCGAGCGCCTGCCACGTGACACGCGCAACGGATGTCTGAGCGCCGGCACCGCTCACCGACGCCTCACCTTGCGGCAGCAATGAAGCCGTCCGCGAACGCCACTGCGAGAGCGCGGGGCTGCCGGGCGACGCGCCATGCATCGCTTCGACGAGCGCATCGGCAAGCAGCGCGGCATCCTCTCGCATCGCCGTCGCGCGCGCGTCGCGGATCATCCACATTTGTGAGGCAATCAGACCGAGCGCGGTAACGGCGGTCAGCACGACAGCCAGCATCACTTCGATCAGCGACTCGCCGCGTGCAACGTATGGGTAACGCAACGCTGGGCTCTTCATGCGGACGCTCCACAAGGGCCTTCAACGATGCGCGCACGCCCGCCCGCCGCGATACGGATGCAGCGGCGCCATGAGTTGCCTTGCGTCGCCTTCGACGCAAATCGCGGTGCGACATCGAAATTGCGGAAGCTGCCGATCGCCTGACCCGCAGGCGGTGTAAAAGCGAGATTCGTCGACGCGCCGGCGATGCTGACCGCGGCGAACTCCGGTTGCACGCGCAGTGCGAAAAACGACCCGGCCCGTTCGATCATCACGGCCCAACCGCATGACCAGTCCGCAATGCCGGACCGGCAAGCCTGACCCGCGGCGAGGCAACGCCGGGCCGCATCGATGCGGCACACCGTGACGCGCACGCCGCGCCGGATCGCTTCGCTGCGCGCATAGGCGAGGGTCGACAACAACGCGTGAGCGCGCGCGTCGACCTGGTCGCGCACCTGCCATGCGACGAACGACGGTGTCGCCAACACCGCGAGTACCGCGAGAAGCGCTACGACCACCAGTGTTTCGATCAGTGTGAAGCCCGATCGCGCCCACATTGTCCAGCCATCGTTATTCATCGTCAGCCTCCGTCTTTAACCGTGGAAGACGATGAATCTACCGATACTCGAGAGTGCTAACAATCTGCCGAATGGCCAGGTGGCGCGCGAACGCGATTACACGCAACATCGCATCTGCGTCGGGCGCTTGACGGCTACGAGTCGTTCAAAGACCCGCAAAGTTGAGAAGGGGAGAAAGTATGCAGCTGCAAATTGAGCCGATCACCAGGTTGGCGACCGGGCGCGCGTGCGTCCAGCGAACGAGCCGGCGAGCCGAATGGCTCGCCGCGCAGTCAGCGCTTGCGCCGCGGCTTGGGCGGTCCGGCCGGCGGGGCCATGCGGCGGAATTCTTCGATCACGTCCTCGAACTCGGACACGTCTTCGAAGCGCCGGTAGACGGATGCGAAACGGACGTAGGCAATGGTGTCGAGCGCGCGCAATTCGTTCATCACGAGTTCGCCGAGACGGTCGCTGCGCACCTCGCGCTCGCCGCTACCGAGCAGCTGATACTCGATGCGCGCCACCGCGGCGTCGATCGCATCGGCGGCGACCGGCCGCTTGCGCAACGCGAGCTTCATGCTGGCGACAATCTTGCGCCGGTCGAATTCGACACGGCTGCCGTCCTTCTTGACGACCGACGGCAGCGCGAGTTCGACGCGCTCATAGGTGGTGAAGCGCTTGTCGCAAGCCGGACAACGACGGCGGCGCCGGATCGCGGCGCCGTCTTCGGACACCCGCGAGTCGACCACCTGCGTGTCGTCGTGCCGGCAGAACGGGCAGCGCATGATCGACTAGCGATAGACCGGGAAACGCTTCGTCAACTCGGCGACCTGCGCACGCACACGATCGATGGCGGCCGTGTCTTCCGGATTGTCGAGCACATCGGCGATCAGGTTGCCGACCTGCTCGGCTTCCTTGACACCGAAACCGCGCGTCGTCATGGCGGGCGAACCGAGGCGGATGCCGCTGGTGACGAACGGCTTTTCCGGGTCATTCGGAATTGCGTTCTTGTTGACGGTGATGTGTGCGGCGCCGAGCGCGGCTTCCGCCGCCTTGCCGGTGATGTGCTTCGCGCGCAGGTCGACCAGCATCACGTGGCTCTCGGTGCGCCCCGACACGATGCGCAGGCCTCGCTTGACCAGCGTTTCGGCGAGCACACGAGCGTTTTCGATCACACGCTGCTGGTACTCCTTGAACTCCGGCGACAGCGCTTCCTTGAACGCGACGGCCTTCGCCGCGATCACGTGCATCAGCGGACCGCCCTGGATGCCCGGGAAAATGGCCGAGTTGATCTGCTTTTCGTATTCGGCCTTCATCAGGATCACGCCGCCGCGCGGACCGCGCAGGCTCTTGTGCGTGGTGGTGGTGACGAAGTCCGCGTGCGGCACCGGGTTCGGGTACACACCGGCGGCGATGAGGCCCGCGTAGTGCGCCATGTCGACCATCAGATACGCGCCGACCGCCTTTGCGATCTTCGCGAGACGTTCGAAGTCGATACGCAGCGCGAAAGCCGATGCGCCGGCAACGATCAGCTTCGGCTTGTGTTCCTGCGCAAGCTTCTCAGCTGCTTCGTAATCGATGTCTTCGGCGGCGTCCAGGCCGTAGCTGACGACGTTGAACCATTTGCCCGACATATTGACCGGCGAGCCGTGCGTCAAATGGCCGCCGTGCGCGAGGCTCATGCCCATGATCGTGTCGCCGGGCTTGAGCATGGCGAAGAAGACGCCCTGGTTCGCCTGCGAACCCGAGTTCGGCTGCACGTTCGCCGCTTCGGCGCCGAACAGCTGCTTGACCCGGTCGATCGCCAGCTGCTCGACGATATCGACGTACTCGCAACCGCCGTAATAGCGCTTGCCCGGGTAGCCTTCTGCGTACTTGTTGGTGAGCTGCGAGCCTTGCGCGGCCATCACGGCCGGGCTCGTGTAGTTCTCCGACGCGATCAGCTCGATGTGCTCTTCCTGGCGGCGGTTTTCCTGCTCGATCGCCTGCCAGACTTCCGGGTCGACGTTCGCAATGGTGCTTTGGGCTTTATCAAACATGCGCGTTCCGTTGAGAATGTTCGGTTGACCGTGATGCCGCGCGTCGTTCAACGCCCGATCTTGCACGCAAATGCACGCGAAACGCGTGCGCAAAGCGCGCAAGCAGGTGAGCGGTGCGGCAGGAAGCTGGACACCTGGACATGCGGACTGTGGAGGGGCCGCACACGCGAGGCAGGACAGCGACCGGCAGCGCAAACAATGGCGCACGGATCACAGCTGCCCAGGCGAACGGCAAAACGGAGCCCCGCGCTTCACGGTGGGTTGTTCCACCTTGAACCCGTCGGGTTCTATCGCCAGTCACGCAGGGGTGAGCGCGTTAGTTTATTGGAAGCGCCCCGAATAGGCAACCGAGGTGCCGGCGCCCATTACGACGCAAAAAAGCCTGACGAAATCGCTACTTGCGCGCCTCGCATGGCATGCCGCGCGGCCCCGCTGCCGGCCGGCCGCGAAGCTTCCGCCGCGCCGGCAGTTCATGCAAACTCGCCGACGTACCGGTCGCGGGACCTGCCGGCACGTCCACCGTTGCATCTGCCGTCGGATGCACCGCCGGATCACCCCGCGAAAGTGCCGCCGCATCGCTCACCCGCGTGGCCGCCGGACCTGCCGCCCAGATGGCCGCCGGATCTTCCGCCGGTGCGTCCGCCGGACCCGCCAGTGCGCTGGCCGCCTGATCTGCCGTCCGACTGGCCGCCCGATCTGCCCGCGGACCTGCCGCCGCTTGTGCCGCCGCTGCCGCCACT
>NZ_CADIKF010000036.1 GCF_902859875.1 Paraburkholderia solisilvae
ATCGAGTGCGCAGGCCGCAGCGGCGGCAAGCAGTGCTGCCGGCGACAGCGCGACCACGGGTGCGCCGCCGCCCGGTTTCGGCGCGGCGCCGGATTTCGGCGCGTACCATCCGCCGCCGCCGGGTTCGATTCCGCCGAGCCAGCCGGCCTACTTGCGGCGCAGCGACTCCGCGTGGTCGGTATTCGGCCGTGTGCTCGCCGCACGCGCGCGGCAGATTTTCGATCGTGCGGGGCAGCGCATCACGCAGCGCTCGCTGCGCATCGGCGTATCGGCGCGGCTCTTTCACCCGGAAGCCGGGGCGAAGGGGCTGCGCGGCAAGACGCTGCAGTACCTGGAGGAATCGATTGCGCACTGGGTGATGTCGCGCGATGTGCTCGTATTCATGATTCCGACGGTCGGCCACCAGGGGATGCTGCACCCGAGCAACATCCGTCTGCGCGACTATGCGAAGCATCTCGACGGCCTGCTGTTGCAGGGTGGCGCGGATGTGTCGCCGCAGTCATATGCGGAAGCGGCGACGCGCCCCGAATGGCCTGGCGACCGCGTGCGCGATATGTACGAGCTCGAACTGCTGCACGAATTCGTCGAATCGGGCAAACCGGTGCTCGGCGTGTGCCGCGGCTGCCAGCTGATCAACGTCGCGTTCGGCGGCACGCTGTACCAGGATATTGCGACCGATGTGCCGACGGCCGGCGTGCACGTCAACGAGCAATACGATCAGCACCGGCACGCGATTCACTTTCCGGAAGGCTCGACGCTCGCGAACATGTTCCCGGGCCGGCGCGAAGCGATCGTCAATTCGATTCACCATCAGGCGGTCAACGTGCTCGGGCGCGATCTGAATATCGAGGCGGTGTCGGCGGAAGACGGCATCATCGAGGCGGTGCGCTACCGGCGGGCGCCGTTCGTGGTCGGCGTGCAGTGGCACCCGGAGTTTCACCGCGCAGGCGGCGCCGAGCTGCTGGACTGCACGCCGCTGCTCGATACGTTTCTGAGGGTCGCGCGCGAAACGCGTTTCTGATGCAGGTCGCGGGCGTGGTCGGCTGACGGCGGCGCCCGCCTGGCGGTTGTGCGTCGGTCGCCGCCTGCTACTAACGCTTTGTTTTATCTCGATTTAAAGTCCTGTCATACCCTGTCATTTCGCTGTCGATCCGCGCGATAATCCACGGTCGTTCTGGAATCGCATGGAGCATCAGTGAAGAAGTTCCCCTCATCCGTCAGGCGCGTCGCGCTGCTCGCAGCGGCAGGCGCGTTGATTCAGCACGGCGGCCTCGCGCAGGCCGCTGCGGACGCACCAGCGCCGGATGCGACGAACAGGCTGTTGCCGGCCGCCGCACCGGCTGCTTCATCCGCTGCTGAGGTCCGCAATGCACTTCAGGTAGGCATCGACGCGAACGCGGCTAACAACGGTGCGCAGGGCGATGTCGCCGAACTGACGCGGCTGATCCAAAGCGCGTCGCTCAATGAACTGCGCACGACCTACAACGGCGGATATGGCGCATCGCTTTCTCTTTACGCGCGGGATCTGACGTACTACGTCGCGCTTTTCCAGGACAAACAATTCTGGCGCGTGATCAAGTTGCAGGACGAAGCCCGTGCGGAGGAAGTCTATGCAAGCCTCGCGCGGCAGACCGGGCAACTGGCCGATACCGATATTCGCCGGATGAAGTTGCAGGCGCAGACGGCCTATATCGAGCGCGTTATCGCGCTATCCGAAGATCGCGCCAATCGCCTGCAGGCGGATCTCGACGTCGCGCGCAATCAGCAGGCGAAGGTTGCCGAATATCAGCGGGAGGCGCGAGACGAAGCGCTCCGGTTGCGCGGCGAAAAGGAGAAGGCGCAAGCGCAGTTGCGTCAGGTGCAGCAGCAGGTGCAATACCTGCAACAGCAGACCGAGGCCGGACTGCCCGCAGCGCGATAACGCGTGGCAGATTCGTGCTCAAACGCAAACAGCCCGGTCGATGTGTACCGGGCTGTTTGCTGTCGGTGATATCGGCGCGTATGACGATGTGAGGTTGCGCAGCCGATGTACGGGGAATGAAACGGCGGATGAGACTCGCACGAAACCGCGCTATCGGGAGAAAAGCTCCGGCACTTCGGTCACGCGCCGCTGCGTCATGCGGTTCATCCATGACGTGTCGTTTGCGCTTGCCGTTGTGTCCGCGGTGCGCTGCGCACGTTCCGGCGATGCGGCAATGGCGCTGTGCGTGCGGGCGGACAGCGTCACGGATTCGTATTCGCTGACGGTCAGCGGGGTCGGGGTGGACGGCGAGTAGTCGCCCGCCATCGACGGTTTCGCGTCGGCCGCAGCGGCGCGGCTCGCGATTGCTTGAACGGGCAGGGTTGCGTCGTGGGCCATCCGGGTGGACGTGCGGGGGTGGACGCGGCGTGCGGCAGCGGGCGCCATATCGTGCGACGAGGCGATGTGGCGCAGCGTGAAGGCGTTGGATGCATCGACGACGCTCGGTGTCCCTTGACGCGGCGTGTTCGCGAAGACCGGGATTGCAGCGTTAGAAACCGCATGTGCTGCTGGCGTATGCGCGGACGTGTTCGAAGTTTGTTGCGGGACTGGTGCTGGTGCTTGCGCGAGCTGAGCCGATGGGTTCAGGGTCGCGAGCGCGGGTGTTTTTGCTGTGGAAGGCGCGGTGCCGCTGTCAGACGGCAGCGTGGCGGCGGCATGCGCGGCGAGGGCCAGCGCCGCAGAGGTGTTTGTCGACGCGCCGTTCTGCAAAGCGCCGTCCGGCGAATTGCCGTCTGGCGCCTTCTCGACAGATGCTCCGTCGCCGGACTTGCTGCTCGCGCTCGCTGTTGCCGCGGCGCGCGGGGGCTCGATCTGCACAGCCTGCGACGCGCTCGTCGAATTCCTCGTCGCAACCTGATTGGCCGCTGGCTGACGATGCGGATGATCGAGCACGATCCATGCGAGCACCGCTGCGCCGCCGATCGCGACCGCGCTGCCGAGTCGCAGATTCGATGCCCGCTGCGGCGTGTGCGCCGCGGGTCGCGTCATGCGCGTGCTGCCAGCTGACACGCCGGCCGCAACGGCCGCGCTCCCCGCATTTGATGCACCATCCGCAGCGCGAGCGCTAACCAGGTTCGCTGCGCCGGCTACGTTGAGCGGCTCCCATTTGCACATCGAACGGATTGCCTGCGACGACAGACAAAATGTGCGCAACATCGCCGCATACAGCGCTTTCAGTTCGGCACGCAAGCTGACGTTGGGGGGCAGCAGCGCCCATTCATGTCCGAACGATTGTGAAAGCGGGCCCAGCGGACGCAGGGACGGCAGCGCGACTGCGCCTTCGACCACGGTGAAAGGGATAGGTGTCGACATCTCGCGGCAAGCCTCCATCTGGAAAAGACACGTGGCCGTGCCGGGGAAACCGAAAAGCGTTGGCTGCACACGCGTGCCAGCTTCTGAATCGATACGTGTCTCAAAATAGCTGGCGAGAGGCGTGATGATGCCGTGGCAGGCGCGCCTGCACGATCGGACTAGTCCGAAAACGGGTGCTGTGTCGTGAGGATTGCGCAGGACTGCGCAGAACGGGAGGGTGGCGGCCATCGGCGACTGCTCGCGTCGTGGCGCCGATAGGCCGGTAGTGCATGAAGGCGGTCGAGCAACGCGTCCCATGGTGAACGCGGCTGAGGTTCGACGCATGCAAACGCGATTGGCCCGCCGTTCGGCGATCTGCTGTCGGTCGCCGTGGTCCGTTCAGCGCGCAAAGGCGGCGCATCAATCGGTGCCTTTCGATGATCGCCAAGCGCGGGGCGAGCCGCGCGCCCCGTCGGCTGCGTCGCTTACCGCGTTATGCGTCGTTGCGCAGCGCCAGCGCAACTGCTTCGACGACTTCGTCCCACGCGCCGGGCCGCGGCTGCCGCACGAGCCGCGCGCCCGGATACCACGGGCTGCGCGTGTCGCCGGTGAACCAGCGCCAATCCGCCGAGAACGGCAGCATCAGCCACAGCGGCTTGCGCAAGGCGCCCGTCAGATGCGCAATCGACGTATCGACCGACACCACCGCGTCGAGCCGTTCGACAACCGCCGCAGTATCGGCGAAATCGCCGATACGCGCGCCGAAGCAATGAATCGACTTCGCGCGCGGGTGTGCGGCGAGCGCGGCGCGTTCCACGTCGCTGAGCTCCGGCTGCAGCACGATCCAGTCGATGCCGTCGAGCGCGAACAGCGGGTCGAGTGCGGCCAGCGGCAGCGCGCGATTCTCCTGCTTCTGGATGCGGCCCGACCACGCGAGACCGATCTTGCGTTTCGCATGACCGCCGAGCGACCCACGCCATTTGCGGCGATACGCAGGCGTTGCCGCCAGATACGGTGTGCGCGCGGGAATCGTGTCGAAGGTCGTGCCGAGCGCAAGCGGCAGGCTGAGCAGCGGAATCTGCAGATCCGCGCGCGGCCGCGGCGAGCCTTGCGCGATCAGCTGGACACCCCATTGCTGTGCGGCGGGCGCGATGAGCGGCAGCAGTTGCGGTTGCACTTCGAGCACCACGCGTGCGGCGCGCTGTGCCGCGAGCGGCACGAAGCGCACGAACTGCAACGTATCGCCGAAACCCTGTTCCGCATACACGAACAGCGTGCGCGTATCGGCCGGTTCGCCACGCCAGCGCGGCAGCCTCGGGCCGCCCGGTTGCGTTGCCGATTCGAGCCGCCATTCGTACTCCGGCAGACCGCGCTCGAACTGGCCGATTGTCAGATGCGTGACCGCGCGATGCAAATGCGCGAGGCCGAGATCCGGGCGCAGCCGCAGCGCTTCGTCGAACGCGCGCAGCGCGGCCGCGTACGCGCCGAGCGCCTGATGCGCGGTGCCGAGGCCGAGCCACGCGAGCGCGAATTTCGGATCGAGACCGATCGCGCGTTCGAAGCGCGGTAGCGCCTCGGCGTGCCGTCCCGACGCGGCGAGCGCATTGCCGAGCCCGAACAGCGCGGGCGGCAGATGCGGCTGCAGCGCGAGCACCGCGCCGAACGCGGCGGCGGCTTCGGCATAACGGCCGGCCGTGTGCAGCGCATTGCCGAGATTGAAATGCGCGGCGACGAAGCGCGGTTCGGCGGCAAGCGCGAGGCGAAAGTGTTCGATGGCCCGCTCGCTCTGATCGAGCGCGTTCAGCGCCATGCCGAGATTGTTGTGCGCGCCTGCGTGACCGGGCCGCAATTCGAGCGCGTACCGGAACGACTCGATCGCTTCCTCGTGCTGGCCAAGCGCGTGCAACGCATTGCCGAGGTTGTTGTGCGTCGATGCGTCGCCGGGCTGCAGGTCGAGCGAACGGCGAAACGCGTCCGCGGCGTCTTCGTGGCGGCCGGCTGCCGCATACGCATTGCCGAGGTTGTAGTGCGCCATCGGAAACGATGGCGCGAGCGTCAGTGCATTGCGAAAGCGCTCGATCGCATCGTCGAGCTGTCCTAACGCCTTCAGCGCGTTGCCGAGATTGAGCTGCAGCGCGGCATCCTGCGGACGCAGATCGGCGGCGCGCCTGACGAGCACGGCGGCTTCCGCGTGCTGCCCTTGCTGATGGCGCAGCACGCCGAGCAGATGCAGGGCATCGACGTGAACGGGATCGACTTCGAGCGTCGCGCGATAACCGCGTTCGGCGTCGTCGAGGCGGCCGTCACGGTGCGCCGCGAACGCGCGGTCGAAAACTGGATGCATGACGGAGAAGACAGTGGCTGTGCGAGCAAAACGCGCATTTTCCCACACTCGGAAAGTGCGACCGCAATTGACGGCGTGAGGTGTTGCAAGTAACATATGAATACTTGTTCATATGTTGTGTCCGAACCTGATCATTTCCATGTCCACATTGGCGCCTCTTTCCACCGACGAGCGCATCGTGCCGGTCGCCGATCTGTTCCGGCTGCTGGGCGACCCGACGCGGCTGCGCATCGTGCTCGCGTGCGCGAACGAGCCGATGGCGGTGGGCTCGATCGCGGAATCGCTCGGCTTGTCGCAGTCGCTCGTCAGCCATCATTTGCGGCTGTTGCGCGCCGCACGGGTGGTGCGTGCCGAAAGGGCGGGCAAGCAGGTGTTTTATGCAGCCGCGGACCGGCATATCAGCGGCATGCTCGCCGATATGCTGGAGCACGTGGCCGAACCGATGACCGACCTTCCACGGGACGAACAATGAAATACGACCCCAGTTCCCGGCAGCCCGGCGCCGCGCGCCACGGCATCAGCCATCCGGCGGGCGCCGCGCACGCCGATAACGATAACGGCCGATGCGATCACGACCACGCTGCGGCGTCACACGCTCACGCATCGCACGTGCACGCCGGCGAGAAAGCGCACGGTCACGGCGGCCACGCCGACCACGACCACGGCGCGCATCATCATCATCACCATCACGCGCCCGTCGCAGGCCAGGGTCGCGCATTTGCGCTCGCCGTCGCGCTGAACGTGACGATCGTCGTCGTGCAGGCGATCTACGGCGTGCTCGCGCACTCCACCGCGCTGCTGGCCGACGCGGGCCATAACCTGTCCGACGTGCTCGGTCTGCTGCTCGCCTGGGGCGCGATCTGGCTCACGAAGCGCAAGCCGTCCGCGCGCTACACGTTCGGTCTCGGCAGCAGTTCGATTCTCGCGTCGCTCGCGAATGCGGGCCTGCTGCTGTTCGCGTGCGGCGTGATCGTCGCGGAGGCGATCGAGCGTCTGTTCAATCCGGCGCCGGTCGCGGGGTTCGACGTGTTCGTCGTCGCGACGGTCGGGATGATCGTCAACGGTTTTTCCGCGTGGCTTTTCATGCGCGGTCAGAAGGAGGATCTGAACATCCGCGGCGCGTTCCTGCATATGGTCGCCGATGCGGCGATTTCGGCCGCGGTCGCTGTCAGCGGTCTCGTCATTCTCTTTACCGGATGGACATGGCTCGATCCGGTGATGAGCATCGTCGTCGTCGCGGTGATCGTGTACGGCACGTGGGGGCTGCTGCGCGATTCGCTCTGTCTCGCGCTCAATGCGGTGCCGCCCGGCGTCGACCTGCAGCGCATTCGCGATTTCCTCGCCGCGCAGCCGGGTGTCACCGACGTGCACGACCTGCACGTGTGGGCGTTGTCGACCACCGGCAACGCGTTGTCCGCGCACCTCGTGATGCCCGCCGGTCATCCGGGCGATCACACGGTCGATCGCATCGTCGCGGTGCTGCGCGAGGAGTTCCAGGTGCATCACGCGACGCTGCAGGTCGATATGGGCACGACCGAGCATCGCTGCACGCTCGATCACCCGCCGCACGCACAGCATTGACGTACGCGCGCGCATTCATCTCACCGGCGGTGCCTGTCTCACACCGGCCGCCGCGTGTCGTACGCCGGACGGGCAGCGTACACTAGGCGGCATTGAATTCCGGAGGTCTGCATGGCCGCCGCTTTCCTTGACCTGCCACCGGTGCTGATCGTCGGCGCGGGCCCGACCGGGCTTGCCGCGGCGATGAGTCTTGCCCGCGCGCGCATACCCGTGCGGCTAATCGATAAGGCGACGCGACCCGATCCGCATTCGCGCGCGATAGGCATTCAGGCGCGCACGCTCGAACTGCTCGAACAGCATCGGCTGATCGAGCCGTTTCTCGAATGCGGGCACCGCGCGCGCGCCGCGAATCTTTACTCGAACGGACAGCGTCTGGCGCGGCTCGATTTCGATCCGCTGCAAACGCGCTATCCGTATCTGCTGTTTCTCGATCAGGCGGTGACCGAGCGTCTGCTGACCGAGCATCTGGAGACGCTGGGCGTCGAGGTCGAACGCGGCGTCGAGCTCGCGATGTTTTCGCAGGGCTCGGCCGGCATCAATGCGACGCTGCAGCGCTCGAACGGCCACACCGAAACGCTGCATCCGTCATACATGATCGCCGCCGACGGCGCGCATAGCAGTATCCGCCACCGGCTCGGCCTGAGCTTCGCGGGCAAGACCTTCGAGCAGACGTTCCTGCTTGCCGATCTGCACGCCGATACGGACTGGCCCGACGACGAGTTCCATATCTTCGCGTCCGGCGATGGGTTAGCCGCGCTGTTTCCGATGGGCAAGGGCCGCTACCGGCTGATGGCCGACCATCCGGCGCCCGATGCCGCGGACGGCGATGCGTCGCCCGCGGATGCGGCAGATGCGGCACATGCGGCAGGCGACACGACGGCCATGCCGGCGCTGCGCGACGCGCATGAGTCTGCGCAGGAGCGGCCGTCCGCTTTGCCGCCGGCATCGTCCATCGGTCCATCGTCGCCGGCAACGGACAACCCGTATGCGGTGCCGGCCTCGGCGGCCGTATCGGCAGTTCAGCCAAGCCGGTCAGCCCCGCCGGCCCCGCCGACGCTCGACGCGTGCCGCACGCTCGCTGCGGCGCGCATCCATCATCCGCTTGCGCTGACCGACCTCAAGTGGTCCGGCTACTTTCACCTGAATAGCCGGATGGTCGAGCAATTGCGGGTCGGCCGCGTGTTTCTCGCCGGCGACTCGGCGCACGTGCATAGCCCCGCGGGCGCGCAAGGGATGAATACCGGCATTCAGGAGGCGCTCAACCTCGGCTGGAAAATTGCGCGTGTGCTGAGCGGCGGCGCCCCGGACCGGCTGCTCGATACCTACTATCTCGAGCGCCATCCGATCGAGCGGGAGGTGCTGCGGCAGTCGAGCTTTATCACGCATATGGCGGAGGCCGACCATGGTCCGCTGAAGCTGCTGCGCGACCGCGTGATGCCGGTGCTCGCTTCGCTCGGTCCGTTGCGCGATGCGGCGCGGCTGCAGGTCAGCGAGCTCGCGATCCAGTACCGGCGCAGTCCGCTGACGCTCGAGCGCGTGCTCGACGGCGGTCCGCGCGCCGGCGAACGGGCGCCCGATGCGCTCGTGCATGTGATCGACGGTCCGCTCGGCCGCGCGCCGGGTATGGGCTGTGTCTTCGACCTGCACGATCCGGCCTTTTTCTCGCTGTTCGTGCTTGTCGCCCCGGAAGCGCTCGACGATGCACCGCACGACAAGCGCGAATCCGTGCTGCGCCGCAAGCCGGTGAGCGTCGCGGACCTCGAGCGTTTCGCGGCGGATGTCGATGCGCTGCTGCCAGGCGCGGTGCGGATCTGGCGCGTGACGGATGCAATGGGCGACGGCGGGCCGTCGCTGACCGACGCATACGGGCGCACACGGCCGTCGTTCTACCTGGTGCGGCCGACGGCTACGTCTGCGCACGCGGCCGCGTGTCATCCGATTTGCACGGCCTGCTGCGCCATTGCGACGCATGGTTCGCGCGCGGCGGCGCCGCGCCGCAGCCGACGCCGCCGGAAGGACTGAGCGGATTGCGGACGGTCTTCGTTGACGATTGACCGCAAAGCAAAAGGCCGCCCGATGAACAGGGCGGCCTTCCGGTCAAATGCGGCGTCAAGCTGAAGCGGATAAAACGCGGCGACGGCGAGGCGGCAGTGCGATCACGCTGTGGCCGGCGCGGCCGGCATCAGCTTTTCGCGATTGCGGGTCACCGCTTCGCGCGTGAACGCGGTCATTTCTTCCGCGCGGCCTTCGTCCATCGCGACAATCAACTGGCGCCGCATGCGCGGCTCCCAGAAGCGGCGAATGTGATCGGCGACGCCGTCCAGCGCTTCTGCATGATCCGGCATCGACTCGAAGAAATCGCCGATCCGGTTCGCCATATCAATCAGGTTGGCTTCGTCCATCGTTCCCTCACTTGCCCGACGTTGCAGCCAGTTCGCGCTTTCTCAGCAGATCGAGCTGCTCGGTATTGAAGCGCGAGTAGTCCTTCTGCCATTGCGACGGCTGTTCGACCGGCATCACCTGCACCGCGGTCACCTTGTATTCCGGGCAGTTGGTTGCCCAGTCGGAGCTGTCGGTGGTAATCACGTTCGCGCCCGATTCGGGGAAGTGGAACGTCGTGTACACGACGCCCGGCTGCATCCGTTCGGTGACCTTCGCGCGCAGCACGGTCTGTCCCGAGCGCGACTCGATACCGACCCAGTCCTCGTTGCGGATGCCGCGTTCCTCCGCATCGTGCGGATGGATCTCGAGCCGGTCCTCGTCGTGCCAGCGCGAGTTCTCGGTGCGGCGCGTCTGCGCACCGACGTTGTACTGCGACAGGATGCGGCCCGTCGTCAGGATCAGCGGGTACTTCTGCGTGACCTTTTCCGGCGACGCGACGAACTTCGTGATCACGAACTTGCCCTTGCCGCGCACGAATTCATCGATGTGCATGGTCGGCGTACCGTTGGGCGCGGCTTCGTTGCACGGCCACTGGATGCTGCCCTGCTGGTCGATCTTCGCGAACGACACGCCGTGGAAGGTCGGCGTGAGGCGCGCGATCTCGTCCATGATTTCGGACGGATGGGTGTAGTCCATCTCGTAGCCGAGCGCGCGGGCGAGCAGGATCGTCACTTCCCAGTCCGAGTAGCCGGCGAGCGGCGGCATCACCTTGCGCACGCGCGAGATGCGGCGCTCCGCGTTGGTGAACGTGCCGTCCTTCTCGAGGAAGGTCGAACCTGGCAGCAGCACGTGCGCATACTTCGCGGTTTCGTTCAGGAAGATGTCCTGCACGACGATGCATTCCATCGACGACAGCGCCGCGCCGACATGCTGCGTGTTCGGGTCGGACTGGACGATGTCTTCGCCCTGGCAGTAAAGACCCTTGAACGTGCCGTGCAGCGCCGCATCGAACATGTTCGGAATGCGCAGGCCCGGCTCCGGTTGCAGTTCGACCTTCCACGCATCTTCGAAGAGCGCGCGGGTAATCGGATCGCTGATATGGCGGTAGCCCGGCAGCTCATGCGGGAACGAGCCCATGTCGCACGAACCCTGCACGTTGTTCTGGCCGCGCAGCGGATTCACGCCGACGCCTTCGCGGCCGATGTTGCCGGTCGCCATCGCGAGGTTCGCGATGCCGATCACCGTCGTCGAGCCTTGTGCGTGCTCGGTCACACCGAGGCCGTAGTAGATCGCCGCGTTGCCGCCGGTCGCATAGAGGCGCGCGGCTTCGCGGACCTTGTCGGCGGGCACGCCGGTGACGTCGGCGGTTGCTTCCGGCGAGTTCTCCGGCAGCGAGACGAAATCGCGCCATTGCTGGAACGCGCGCGTTTCGCAGCGCTCGGCGATGAACTGTTCTTGCAACAGCCCTTCAGTGACGATCACGTGCGCAAGCGCATTGACGATCGCGACGTTCGTGCCCGGACGCAGTTGCAGGTGATACGACGCCTTCACGTGCGCGGTATCGACGATATCGATGCGGCGCGGGTCGACCACGATCAGCTTCGCGCCTTCGCGAATGCGGCGCTTCAGGCGCGAGCCGAACACCGGGTGGCCGTCGGTCGGATTCGCGCCGATCACGACGATCACATCCGCCTTTTCCACCGACGCGAACGTCTGCGTGCCGGCCGATTCGCCGAGCGTCGTCTTCAGGCCGTAGCCGGTCGGCGAGTGGCACACGCGCGCGCAGGTGTCGACGTTGTTGTTGCCGAACGCGGCACGCACGAGCTTCTGCACCAGATACGTTTCTTCGTTCGTGCAGCGCGACGACGTGATGCCGCCGATCGAGTCGCGGCCGTACTTGTCCTGCAGCTTGCGGAACTGCGACGCCGCGTAATTGAGCGCCTCGTCCCAGCTCACTTCGCGCCACGGGTCGGTGATCTTCTCGCGGATCATCGGCTTCGTGATGCGGTCCTTGTGCGTGGCGTAGCCCCATGCAAAGCGGCCCTTCACGCATGCGTGGCCGTCGTTGGCTGCGCCGTTCTTGTTCGGCACCATGCGCACGACCGTGTTGCCCTTCATCTCGGCCTTGAACGAGCAGCCGACGCCGCAGTACGCACAGGTCGTGACCACCGAGTGCTCGGCCTGGCCGAGCATCACGACGCTCTTTTCCTGCAGCGTCGCGGTCGGGCACGCGGCGACGCACGCGCCGCACGACACGCATTCGGAATCCATAAACGGCTGGTTTTCGCTCGCGGCGACGCGCGATTCGAAGCCGCGCCCGGCGATGGTCAGCGCGAAGGTGCCTTGCGTCTCTTCACAGGCGCGCACGCAACGGTTGCAGACGATGCACTTCGACGGGTCGTACGTGAAGTATGGGTTCGACTCGTCTTTTTTGTCTTTCAGGTGGTTGTCGCCGTCGAAGCCGTAGCGCACTTCGCGCAGGCCGGTGACGCCCGCCATGTCCTGCAGCTCGCAGTCGCCGTTGGCGGGGCAGGTCAGGCAATCGAGCGGGTGATCGGAGATGTACAGCTCCATCACGTTGCGGCGCAGCGACTGCAGGCGATCGGTCTGCGTGCGCACCTTCATGCCGGCTTCGACCGGCGTCGTGCACGATGCCGGATAGCCGCGCCGGCCTTCGATTTCGACGAGACACAGACGGCACGAGCCGAACGGCTCGAGCGAGTCGGTCGCGCACAGCTTCGGCACGTTGATGCCGGCTTCGATCGACGCGCGCATCACCGACGTGCCGGCCGGCACCGTCACCTGCTGGCCGTCGATTTCGAGCGTGACGTCGACGTCCGCATGACGCAGCGGCGTGCCGTAGTCGGTGTCGTCGAGCGGCGAGCGGGTCGCGCGTTGCAGCGCCTGCGATTTACAACTGCAATTGCCGGAGCCGCAGCCGCCAGCGGAAGGGTTGAGCACGTCGGACATGGTTGGGCTCCTGGTGGGCTCGTGGATCAGGCGGCCGCTTTTCGCGCGGTCGTGGCGAGCCCGAAGTCTTCGGGGAAATGATCGAGGGCGGACACCACCGGGAACGGCGTCATGCCGCCCATCGCGCACAGCGAACCGGACACCATCGTGTCGCACAGGTCGCGCAGCAGTTGCACCTGCTTCGTCGACGTATCGCCGTTGCGGATGCGCTGGATCACTTCGACGCCGCGCGTCGAGCCGATCCGGCACGGTGTGCATTTGCCGCACGACTCGAGCGCGCAGAAATGCATCGCGTATTGCGCGAGGTCGGCGAGGTTCGAGGTGTCGTCGTGAATCACGAGACCGCCGTGGCCGACCACCGCGCCGACTTTCGCGTATTCCTCGTAGTCGAGCGGAATATCCCACTGGCTTTCCGGCAGATACGTGCCGAGCGGGCCGCCGACCTGCACGGCGCGCGCCGGCCGGCCGCTGGCCGTGCCGCCGCCGTAATCGAACATCAGTTCGCGCAGCGTGCAGCCGAACGCGAGTTCGACGAGCCCGCCTTGCTTCACGTTGCCGGCGATCTGGAACGGCAGCGTGCCGCGCGAGCGGCCCATGCCGAAATTCTTGTAGAACGCGGCGCCCTTCGCGAAGATGATCGGCACCGTCGCGAGCGTGATTACGTTGTTGATCACGGTCGGCTTGCCGAACAGGCCCGCGAGCGCCGGCAGCGGCGGCTTCGCACGCACCACGCCGCGCTTGCCTTCGAGCGATTCGAGCAGCGCGGTTTCTTCGCCGCACACGTACGCGCCGGCGCCCTTCGCGACGAACAGTTCGAAGCGGTGCGCCGAACCGAGCACGCTGTCGCCGAGCCAGCCGGCGGCACGCGCTTTCACGATCGCCGCTTCGAGCGTGTCGATCGAATGCGGATACTCGCTGCGCACATAGATATGTCCGACCGTCGCGCCGGTCACGATGCCCGCGACGATCATGCCTTCGATCAGCACAAACGGGTCGCTTTCCATCACGAGGCGATCGGAGAACGTGCCCGAATCGCCTTCGTCCGCATTGCAGACGATGTACTTCTGATCGGCCTGCGCGCCGCGCACGGTGCGCCACTTGATGCCCGCCGGAAACGCGGCGCCGCCGCGGCCGCGCAGGCCCGATTCGATCAGTGCTTCGCAGGCGGCGGCGCCGTCCATCGCGAGTGCGTTTTTCAGGCCTTCGAGGCCGCCGTGCGCGACGTAGTCGTCGGTCGACAGCGGGTCGGTGATGCCGATGCGCGCGAACGTCAGGCGCTGTTGCTTCTTCAGATACGGAATCTCTTCGACGAGGCCGACTCCGCGCGGATGCGCGTTGCCTTCGACAAAGCCCGCGTCGAACAGCGATGCGACGTCGCTTGCGTCGACGTTCGCGTAGCCGACGCGGCCCGCCGGCGTGCCGACTTCGACGAGCGGTTCGAGATAGAGCAGACCGCGCGAGCCGTTGCGGATCAACTCGATGGCGATGCCGCGCTGTGCGGCTTCGCTGACGATTGCGGCGGCGAGCTTGTCGGCGCCGAGCGCGAGTGCGGAAGAATCGCGAGGAACGTAGATGCGCGTCATGCCGGTTGCTCCACCTGTTTCATGGCGGCCGCAAGCAGCATGTCGAACTTTTGCGGCGTGACCTTCGCGTGCAATTCACCGTTGATCATCAGCGCCGGCGACAGTGCGCATTGACCCAGACAGTAGACCGATTCGAGGCCCACCGCGCCGTCTTCGTGCGCGCCATGGCCCTGTTTGTCGTGGGCGCCATGCTTATGCGCGTCGAACTGGCATCCGGTACGCGCTTCGATGTGCTTCGCGAGCGCTTCGGTGCCCATGCTGCGGCAGGCTTCCGCGCGGCACAGTTGCACCGTGACGGGCGCGGCCGGCTGCTGGCGGAAGTGGTGATAGTAGGTGATGACCCCGTGCACTTCGGCGCGCGAAAGATTCAACGCGCGCGCGAGCGGCGCAACGGCAGCGGGAGGCACGAAGCCTACGTCATCCTGAATGGCGTGCAGGATCGCGACGAGCGACATGCCGGGTCGCGTGTGACGCTGCACCAGATCGTCCGGTGCAATCGCGATGGAATGATCCACAGTGGGGGCTCCTCCAAAGTCAGATATGCACTTGTCATTCATAAAGTGTGCATCTATGCTTTGTTTGTTGAGTATGGTTATAGCGAACGATAGGCGTGTGAATGGCCTTTCGCAATAGGAACAAATACGCCATATATGATCCGAATTGAATGTCAGGCACAGCTGATCGTGCGCGACCAGGAAGGGCGAAGCACCAGCCTGACTGATGTCGTGCCGCTTCTGGCGCTGGTCGCGGAAACCGGCAGCATTGCGCAGGCTGCGACGCTTAAGGGTTTGTCCTACCGTCATGCTTGGGGATTGCTGCGCAGCATCGAGGCTCATCTCGGCGGCGCGCTGATCGAAAAGGAGCGCGGCCGGGGTTCGGTGCTGTCGGAGCTCGGCCATGCGGTGCTGCGCGGGCAGCGGCTGTGCGGCGAACGGCTTGACGGCAACATGCAGGCGCTGGCAAGTGAAGTTGCGAGCGAGCTGAACCGCTGGCTCGCACCGCCGCGCGACGACGTGCGTATCCATGCGTCGCACGGCTACGCGGTTGCGGCGCTGGTCACGGCGCTGGTCGCCGACGACGTATCGCTCGATATCAAATACCGCGATAGCGCGGAAGCGATCGTCGCGCTGTCGCGCGGCGAATGCGATCTGGCCGGCTTTCACATGCCGCGCGGCGAGTTCCGCGAAGCGTTCGTGGAAAAATACCGGCAGTGGCTCGATCCGCAGCGTCATGTGCTCGTGCATCTGACGCGCCGCAAGCAGGGGCTCTTTCTCGCGAAAGGCAATCCGAAGAAAATCGCAGGCCTGAGCGATCTCGCGCGTGACGATATCCGCTTCGTCAACCGGCAGCCGGGTTCCGGCACGCGCATGCTGCTCGATCTCGCGCTGCGGCGCATCGGCGTCGATCCGGACCGGGTCAACGGCTACGCGTCGACCGAGCTCACGCATTCGGCGATCGCGGCTTTCGTCGCGAGCGGGATGGCCGACATCGGTTTTGGCGTCGAGCCGGCCGCACACCACTTCGGGCTCGACTTCGTGCCGGTCGTCGACGAAGACTATTACTTTGCATGCGAGCGCGCGCGTCTCGAGCGTGTGCCGCTTGTCGCGGTGATCGAGGTGCTGCGCGGCGAATCGTTCCGGCGCCATGTCGCGCAACTCGATGGCTACGACCCGCAGGAATGCGGCAGGATCATCGAACTCGATCAGGGTTTGACGAGCAGCAGCGAAGTCGATGCGCCGGCGTGAGGTTGGGCGGTGCGGTGCGCTTCGGCATGACGGCGCCGGGGCGAGCCGGCGGTTGGCCGCGCCGTGTGTGTCGACAGGTCGCGGTGCGCGGGCAAGTAAGAGGGCGTAACAGTCGGATGCGATGGAAAGGTGCGCCAAGCGGTGCTTTGCGCTAATCTTTACAACTTCGTTTCCTGCTTGATGCGCGGTTCATACGCCGCGCAGAATCCAACATGAAATATCTGATTCAGGCTCTCGTCGCCACCGCCTCGGCTGGCGCACTGCTCGCTACCGTGTCCGTCGCGTTTGCACAGAATTCGCCGGGTGTGCCGGGCGGCATTCTGCCGGACGAGTTTCACCTCGCGGAACATCCACAGTTGCAATTCGCGGCGTCCGCGCCCACGAAGAAGTACCAGCGCGGTGCGCCGTCGAAGCTGCGTAAAAGGGGCGACGATGGCGATCCGGACGGCTGCAATCTGAAGTGTCCGGATGACCCGGAGTGAGCGTATGAACCCGCGCGTTGGCGTTCAGGCGATGCCTCTACGCTAACGCTATCGCTCCCGGCGCTGCTGCCGTTGCGGGTGCCGTTGAAGTTGCCGGTAGTTGGCTGACTGCTGGTCGGCTACTGATCGACCGCT
Organism: Paraburkholderia solisilvae; assembly: GCF_902859875.1. Taxonomy (GTDB): domain Bacteria; phylum Pseudomonadota; class Gammaproteobacteria; order Burkholderiales; family Burkholderiaceae; genus Paraburkholderia; species Paraburkholderia solisilvae. Next base: position 16,536 of record NZ_CADIKF010000036.1, read on the forward strand.
GGTTGATCGTTAGCCGATCATCGATTCGTTCTGCGCCGGGCGATGCGGCGACCGCCCGGGCGGCGGCGGTTGCGTTTTACGGCTTTGCGACGTGCCACACGTCGCGGAAGTTATCGCCGGTTGTGTCGCCTGGCTTCTTGTCGTCGGCAAAGCGATACAGCGGGTGTCCCTTGTACGCCCATTGAGGGACGCCGTCGGTGTTATTGAACACCGTCCAGTCTCCCGTCGGTTTGTCGTTCGCGCCCGCTTGCGCGGCCGGCCATTTCTTCGAGCACGCTCCGCTGCACGCGCTCTTGCCAGGCGTCGTGTCCTTATCGAACGTGTACAGCGTGTAGCCCTCGGCGTCGACGAAGCGGCCATCCATGGTCTTCGGCACGTCGGCGAACGCCGTGCTCGACAGCGCGGCGGCCACGAGGAAAAGAAGAGTCTTGCGCATGATGCTGCTCCTGTTCTGAATGTTGTGTGCTGGAGTTGCGTTGATGCGTGGAGAATGGGCATGGGCCGGATCCCGGCAACATGCGGACACTAAACGAACTGCGATGCGCGATTATTCCGGGCGCTTTCAATCATTGAGTATCACATGCTTGATAGCGTAACCGCTCATTCGCGACGATTTGGCGATGCGACGTTTGTGCCTTCTACGATAGCAGGAAAATCCGGCGGTTCTTTTTGCAATTGCGAAGCGCGTTCAGCGATATTGGGCGCGATATCAGGCTCGGTATCCTGCGATACAAACTGCACCTATGATGCGTGCGATTCGTCAATGCAGAAGCTGCGTCTGGTTGAACCGTTATAGCTCACGGCCTCGCGAACATACGTCGTCAGGCCGTGTACTGGCGGGAGCTGATATGAAAACGGTCCCGCAAGGGACCGTTTGACCTGATGTGTGTGTGCCGACGCGGCGCTCGTGGAACGCTCTACGCGCACGTTCCGTACGTTGCGCATGGAGCCCATCGTGTGTCGATAAAAAGCACTGCGCAAAAAATTGATGGTGGAGGCGGCGGGAATCGAACCCGCGTCCAGTAGTCCTCTACGGCCAGTTCTACATGTTTAGTTCTGTCATTTGATTTAACCGGAGCGACGCGGACGAACACGCTGCGCTACAGCGATTCACTAGATTTTCGACCCGGGCGTCGTGACGCCGCCAAGGCTTAACTGACGTAAATGACCTCTGGCGGTATTGCTACCGGTCTTGCGACGCTAGCCCGTCAGTGAGCCAGGCAGAGGACGGCGGCCCTTAGGCTGCCAGTGCGAACGTATCGTCGTTTGCAGTTACGTTTTTCCCATTGATTAACGAGGTGACGGGTCCTCGACATGCCCTGACCGCTTCGCAACCCCTGTCGAAACCAGGTCGCCCCCACGGTGGGTAAGGCCCTGAAGCTGGGCCATTCGTGATCTTACCTTAGCGCGGATGTCACGTCACGGACATATCCTCGCGCGCATGCTGGCGCCGTGTTGGCTCCGGCGATGAGACCGCTCGGTTCTTTCCTCTTCTAGCTGATGTCGCGCAGCAGTTTGTGCAGTTCCGCTGTCGATTGAACGACGTGCGTCGCGTGCCATTGCGTCGGTGGCAGATCGATGCCGCAATAGCCGTACGCGACCGCGACGGTCACCATGCCCGCCGCAAAGCCCGCTTGCACGTCACGCAGATCGTCGCCGACATAGACGATGCGCTCCGGCGGCAAATTCAGTTCCTTCGCGGCGTGCAGCAGCGGCGCCGGGTGCGGTTTCGAATGCGGCGTGGTGTCGCCGCTCACCACGCAGCCCGCGCGCGTGTCGAGCCCCAGTTGTGCAACGAGCGGCTCGGTCAGCCGCGTGGCCTTGTTTGTGACGATGCCCCAATGCACATTGCGTGCGTCGAGGTCGTCGAGCGTTTCGTCGATGCCTGGGAAAAGCGTGGTCTCGATGCAGAGGTCGGCTTCGTAGTTGGCGAGAAACTCTTCGCGCATCGACGCGAACTCGTGATGTTCCGGGCCGATACCGAATGCGCCCGCCAGCAGGCCGCGCACACCGGCCGATGCGAGCGGCCGCAGCCGCTCGAGCGGCACCATGTCGAGCCCGCGCTCGTGGCGCATCTTGTTGACCGCGGCGGCGAGATCGGGCGCGGTGTCGGCAAGCGTGCCGTCGAGATCGAACAGCACGGCCTGGCAAAGACCGAGTGAGGTGTCGTCGTCTTCGCGTTGCGGCAGAGGGGTGGGATCGCTCATGAATAGGGGGCCAGGGAATCAGGCGTCGCGCCGGCAGGCGAGCATGTAGTTGACGCTCGTGTCGGGCGACAGGGCGAAATGCTTGCCGAGCGGGTGATAGACAATGCCTTTGATTTCCACGGTGGACAGGCCCGCGGCACGCACAAAGGCGGCGAGTTCGGACGGGCGGATAAAGCGCGCGTAATCGTGCGTGCCCCTGGGCAGCATCCGCGCGATGTACTCGGCGCCGATCACGGCGAACAGGTACGACTTCACATTGCGGTTCAGCGTGGAGAAGAACACCCAGCCGCCGGGTTTCACGAGCGTTTTGCAGGCCGCGACGACTTGCGACGGATCGGGCACATGCTCGAGCATTTCCATGCACGTGACGACGTCGAAACTTGCCGGTTCGCGCTCAGCCAGCGCCTCCGCGGCGATCTCCTCGTATTCGACGTTCATGCCGCTCTCGAGGCTGTGCAGATCGGCGACGCCGAGCGCTTCGTGCGACAGATCCACGCCCTTGACCGACGCACCGAGTCCGGCCATCGATTCCGACAGGATGCCGCCGCCGCAGCCGATATCGAGCACGCGCTTGCCGGCCAGATGGGCATGCCTGTCGATCCAGCCGAGCCGCACCGGATTCAGTTCATGGAGCGGTTTGAATTCGGCATTGGGGTCCCACCACCGGTGCGCGAGATCGCTGAATTTTTGCAGTTCGTGGGGATCGGCATTGGTCATGTTCATGCGGCCTTGAGGGCGGATGAGCAGGGCGACGAGGACAAGCCCTGAGTATACAGGTCGCCGCCAGGTGCAGCAAAAGCCCCGCTGGCGGCGCTTGCCGGGGGAACCCCGCGGCGCGGTCCGACTGGACTCGCGCGCCCGGTAGGAGCCCGGCGACGGATAAAAAAAGCCCCGCCGTAGCGGGGCTTTGATACTGCGGTAATTTGACGCTTACTGCTTCGCGGTACCGACAACTTCGACTTCCACGCGACGATCCGGTGCGAGGCAGGCGATGAGTTGCTTGCGGTTCTTCTGGTTGCAGCCCGTCGTAACCGGGTCGCGCTTGCCCTTGCCTTCCGTGTAGATACGGTTGGCTTCGATGCCCTTGCTGACGAGGTATGCCTTCACAGCTTGAGCACGACGCAGCGACAGACGGTCGTTGTACTTGTCCGAACCGATGCGGTCCGTGTAACCCGTTGCGACGACCACTTCGAGGTTCAGGCCCTGGATCTTCGCTGCGAGGTCATCCAGCTTTTCCTTGCCAGCCGGCTTCAGGACAGCCTTGTCGAAGTCGAACAGCGTGTCAGCCTGATAGGTAATCTTTTGGCTCGTGATGGCCGGAGCGACCGGCGCCGGTGCCGGCGGGGTCGGAGCCTGTGCGACGAGTGCGCCGTCGCACTTTGCGTTAGCCGTTGCCGGCGTCCAGAACGCGTCGCGCCAGCAAAGCTCGTTCGTGCCGTTCATCCACACGTATTCGCCGGTGCCGTTCACCCAGTTGTCATTAACAGCTTGTCGCGAGGCCGGCACCGACTGTGCCGACGCCGATGCAGCCATCACTGCGGTAGCTGCAATGAACGCGAGCTTTGAAAGTTTATTCATATTTCTCCTCTCGAAATTGAGATTACCGCAGGTTTACTGCGAGCCTGTTGATCGTAGACACGTCATACATTGCTCGAAGTATAACATCGGTGCGGAACAAAAGACCCGCTGCATAGACTTCGAGCAGTGTCTAACTTTGTGCGTTGGCATTTTGCCATATCGTTCCCTTCCGACGATAAAAAAATCCTTCCCCTATATCCAGCCCCGTTCGAATGTGGTGCATGCGCAACAAACGTCGAGCCCCGCCTGGCGCGGCAGGCAGCGCAGCAGGAATCGGACCTGCGCGTCCTCCGAACCCGGTCCAAAGCGCGGCAAAAACGGGTCAGGCGCGGTGCAATAGCGACGCACAAGCGGTGCACAAGCCGTTCGTGCGCATTCCTCTAATAGGTATACGCAGGTCGGCGGGGGCGGATGCGCCGCATGGTAGAATCGCGTGATGCGCTGAGATCGTAGCGCCGCCTTGGGGCGCACAATTTTACGAATTACTTTCAAAACGTAAACTACGCGTCGTCGGGCATTATCGCCGAATGTTTCCAGACGTCGCAGGCGCGGTGCCGGCGATTGTCAGAGAACGTCAGCGTCAGTTGTGCCACCGCACGTAATCGACACGGACAATGGATCAATTCGCCAAAGAGACTCTGCCAATCTCCCTAGAGGAGGAAATGCGCCGCTCGTACATCGAGTACGCGATGAGCGTGATCGTTGGGCGCGCCCTTCCCGATGTCCGCGACGGCCTGAAGCCGGTGCACCGCCGGGTGCTCTTCGCGATGCACGAGCTGAACAACGACTGGAACCGCGCGTACAAGAAGTCGGCGCGTATCGTCGGCGACGTGATCGGTAAGTACCATCCGCACGGCGACACCGCGGTGTACGACACGATCGTGCGCATGGCGCAGGATTTCTCGCTGCGCTACATGCTGGTCGACGGGCAGGGCAATTTCGGTTCGGTCGACGGCGACAACGCCGCGGCGATGCGGTACACCGAAATCCGCATGGCGAAGATCGGCCACGAGCTGCTCGCCGATATCGACAAGGAAACCGTCGATTTCCAGCCGAACTACGACGGTAGCGAAAACGAGCCGGGCATTCTGCCGGCGCGTATCCCGAACCTGCTGATCAACGGCTCGTCCGGCATCGCGGTCGGGATGGCGACGAATATCCCGCCGCACAATCTGAACGAGATTGTCGACGCCTGCCACCATCTGCTGAAGAACCCGGAAGCGACCATCGACGAGCTGATCGAGATCGTGCCTGCGCCGGACTTCCCGACCGCCGGCATCATCTACGGCGTGGCCGGCGTGCGCGACGGCTACCGCACGGGGCGCGGCCGCGTGCTGATGCGCGCGCTCACGCATTTCGAGGAAATCGACCGCGGCCAGCGCATGGCGATCATCGTCGACGAGTTGCCGTATCAGGTGAACAAGCGCTCGCTGCTCGAGCGCATCGCCGAGCTCGTCAACGAGAAGAAGCTCGAAGGCATCTCGGACATCCGCGACGAATCCGACAAGAGCGGCATGCGCGTCGTGATCGAGCTGAAGCGCGGCGAAGTGCCCGAAGTTATCCTCAACAATCTGTATAAGGCGACGCAGCTGCAGGACACCTTCGGCATGAACATGGTCGCGCTCGTCGATGGCCAGCCGAAGCTGCTGAACCTGAAGGAAATGCTCACGCATTTCCTGTCGCATCGCCGCGAAGTGCTGACGCGGCGCACGATCTACGAACTGCGCAAGGCGCGCGAACGCGGTCACGTGCTCGAAGGCCTCGCGGTCGCGCTGGCCAACATCGATGAGTTCATCAGCATCATCAAGGCCGCGCCGACGCCGCCGATCGCGAAGCAGGAGTTGATGGCCCGCTCGTGGGATTCGTCGCTCGTGCGCGAGATGCTGCAGCGCGCGGAAGCCGAAAACGCGACAGCGGGTGGTCGTGAAGCGTATCGTCCGGACGGGCTGGCCGCGTCGTTCGGCATGCAGGGCGACGGGCTGTACCGTCTGTCGGACACGCAGGCGCAGGAAATCCTGCAAATGCGTCTGCAGCGCCTGACCGGCCTCGAGCAGGACAAGATCATTGGCGAGTACCGCGAAGTGATGGCGCAGATCGCCGACCTGCTCGACATCCTCGCCAAACCCGAGCGCATTGCCACCATCATTTTCGACGAACTCGCGTCGATCAAGAGCGAATTTGGCGACAAACGCCGCTCGAAGATCGAGATGAACGCGACCGAGCTGAACACCGAAGACCTGATCACGCCGCAGGACATGGTGGTGACGATGTCGCATACCGGCTACGTGAAATCGCAGCCGTTGTCCGAATATCGGGCACAGAAGCGCGGGGGTCGCGGCAAACAGGCGACGTCGATGAAGGAAGACGACTGGATCGACTCGCTCTTCATCGCGAACACGCACGATCACATCCTGTGCTTCTCGAACCGCGGCCGCGTGTACTGGGTGAAGGTTTATGAAGTGCCGCAGGGCTCGCGCAATTCGCGCGGCCGGCCGATCGTCAACATGTTCCCGCTGCAGGAGGGCGAGAAGATCACGGTGGTGTTGCCGGTCAAGGAGTTCTCGGCGGACAAATACGTGTTTATGGCCACCGCGCTCGGCACGGTCAAGAAAACGCCGCTCGAGCAGTTCAGCCGGCCGCTGCGTAAAGGTATTATCGCGGTCGGCCTCGACGACGGCGATTACCTGATCGGCGCGGCGATCACCGACGGCCAGCACGATGTGATGCTGTTCTCCGATTCGGGCAAGGCGGTGCGCTTCGATGAAAACGACGTCCGGCCGATGGGCCGCGAAGCGCGCGGCGTGCGCGGCATGCAGCTCGACGACGGCCAGCGGGTCATCGCCCTGCTCGTGGCCGGCGATGAGCAGCAGTCGGTGCTGACCGCGACCGAAAACGGTTACGGCAAACGCACGCCGATCAGCGAGTACACGCGTCACGGCCGCGGCACGAAGGGGATGATCGCCATCCAGACGTCGGAACGTAACGGCAGGGTAGTCGCCGCGACGCTGGTCGACCAGGAGGCGCAGATCATGCTGATCACCGATACCGGCGTGCTGATCCGCACGCGGGTATCGGAGATACGTGAAATGGGCCGTGCGACGCAAGGTGTTACACTCATCAGCCTTGATGAGGGCACCAAGCTTTCGGGCCTGCAGCATATCGCCGAAGCGGAAGCCGACGTAGACGGCGACACCGACGGTGTGACGGACAGCAGCGCCGACGATGGCACACAAAGCGGCGGCGATGACAACGGTCCGGACGGCGACGGCGGCGCAGTGACGTAACCCCGGCCTGACCCCGGGGACCGATCCAGGCTGACGTTTTCCTTGTAACGAGTATGAACCGCACGGGCGTGAGCCCGCACATCGGATCGGCCGATGCGCGGGTCCGCGCGGCGGGCACCCGAATCAATTTTTCTTAGGGAGTAGTGATGCAAAAACGATTCAAGCTGTGGATGATGCTGGCCGCTTTCGTGCCGACCTTCGCGATGGCGCAGGCGCTCCAGAACCAGCAGCCGGCGCCGGCTGCAGCCGCGCCCGCGGCACAGGCCGCGCCGGTCGATCCGGCCAAGCAGGCCGCGATCAAGGACCTGCTCGACGCGATCGACGCGCAGAAGCTGGTCGGCGCGATCGGCAACAGCGCGCAAATGCAGGCCAAGCAGCTCGTGCCGGCGATCCTGTCGGACGCGCTGTCTGAAAACAAGACGATGACCGACAAGCAGAAGCAGGCTTCCGTGCCGACGCTGCAGAAGAACGCCGTGCCGAAGCTGGTTGACTCGGCAGGCCAGGTATTCGCGACCGACGGCTTCCGTCAGGACGCGATGGAAGCGCAGTACGAGGCGTACGCGAAGTACTACTCGACGCAGGAAATCAAGGATCTGACCGCGTTCTACAAGAGCCCGACGGGCCGCAAGTTCATCCAGGTGCAAGACCAGGTGGGCCGCGACGTCGTGAACGGTCTGATGCAGAAGTACATGCCGCAATCGATCAAGGCAACCCGCGATCAGGCGGACAAGGAAGTGGCGTCGGTGTCTTCGGCCAAGCCGGCCAGTAAGTAAGCTGTAGGGTGAGTTGACGACGGGCCGCCGCCGTGGCGGGTTCCCGGCGTCGATGCGATAATGGCCGTTTGCGCGAGCGCGCAGACGGCCATTGTCTTTCTGGGCGCGAACCCGGTGTTGTACTTTGCGCGCCCCCGTTTCCGGGATTTCTTTCGATGCGCGTCTTCAATTTCTCCGCCGGCCCCGCCGCGTTGCCCGAAGAAGTGCTGCGCCAGGCGGCTGACGAAATGCTCGACTGGCACGGCAGCGGCATGAGCGTGATGGAAATGAGCCATCGCGGCAAGGAGTTCATGGCGATCCACGAAGAGGCGCTGGTCGATCTGCGTGAGTTGCTCGCAGTGCCGTCGAGCCATCAGATCCTCTTCCTGCAGGGCGGCGGCCTCGGCGAAAACGCCATCGTGCCGATGAACCTGTTTGGCACGAAGCCGCGCGCGGATTTCGTCATCACCGGTTCGTGGTCGCAAAAGTCGTTCAACGAAGCGAAAAAGTACGGCACCGCGCAGATCGCCGCGAGCGGCCAGACCGACGACGGCTTTACGCGCGCGCCGGCGCACGCTGAATGGCAACTGTCCGCGGATCCGGCTTACGTGCATCTGTGCACGAACGAGACAATCCACGGCGTCGAGACGTTCGACATCCCGGAGCTCGGCGACATCCCGCTCGTCGCGGATGCATCGTCGCATCTGCTGTCGCGCCCGATGGACGTCGCCAGATACGGCGTGCTGTTCGGCGGCGCGCAGAAGAACATCGGCATCGCCGGCGTGACGGTCGTGATCGTCCGCGAAGACCTGCTGGACCGCGCGATGTCCGTCTGCCCGTCGGCGTTCGAATGGAAGACGGTCGCACTGAACAACTCGATGTACAACACGCCGCCCACCTACGCTATCTATATCGCGGGGCTCGTGTTCAAGTGGTTGAAGAAGCTGGGCGGATTGACCGCGATCGAAGCGCGCAACGTCGAGAAGGCGAAGCTGCTGTACGACACGATCGACGCCAGCCGCTTCTATCTGAACAAGGTTGAACGCGGCGCGCGGTCGCGGATGAACGTGCCGTTCTTCCTCGCCGACGAAGCGCGCAACGAAGCATTCCTTGCCGGCGCTAAAGCGCGCGGGCTGGTGCAGCTGAAGGGCCACAAGTCCGTCGGCGGCATGCGGGCGTCAATCTACAACGCGGTGCCGATCGAAGCCGTCAAGGCGCTGGTCGAGTACATGAAGGAGTTTGAACGGCGCAGCGCGTAACCGGGCCATCCGGTTCTAGCGCGCGCATTGGACGACACAGCCGTGGCAAGTCACTAGCATGGACGACGACGAACTTAACTCACGACTCAAACCGCTGCGCGAACGCATCGACGCACTCGACGCGCAACTGATCGCGCTGCTCAATCAACGCGCGGCGGTCGCGCTCGAAGTGGGCGAGGTCAAGAAGCATTTCAACGCGCCGGTGTTCCGCCCGGAACGCGAGCAGCAGGTCATCGCGCGGCTGCAGCAGATGAGCGGCGGACCGCTCGCCGACGCGCATATCAGCGCAATCTGGCGCGAGATCATGGCGGCGAGCCGCGCGCTCGAACAGAACATCCGCGTCGGCTTTCTCGGACCGGCTGGCACCTATAGCGAGCAGGCGATGCACGAGTACTTCGGTCAATCGATCGAAGGGCTCGCGTGTGCGTCGATCGACGAGGTGTTCCGCTCGGTCGAAGCGGGCGCCGCGGAATTCGGCGTGGTGCCGATCGAGAATTCGACCGAAGGGGCGGTCTCGCGCACGCTCGATCTGCTGCTCGAGACGCAACTGCTGATCGGCGGCGAACTCGCACTGCCGATCCACCACAACCTGTTGACCGCGAGCGGCGATCTGACCGGCATCACGCGCGTATGCGCGCATCCGCAGGCGCTCGCGCAGTGCCAGCGCTGGCTGGCCACGCATGCGCCGCATCTGGAGCGGCAGGCGGTGTCGAGCAATGCGGAAGGCGCACGCCTCGCGGCGCAGGATCCGTCCATTGCCGCGATCGCAGGCGACCGCGCGGCCACGCAGTACGGTCTGCAGATCGCGTACGCGCTGATCCAGGACGACCCGCACAACCGCACGCGCTTCGTGATGATCGGCAAAGAGCCGTCGGGGCCGAGCGGCTACGACAAGACCTCGCTGATCGTATCGGTCGCGAACGAGCCGGGTGCGATGTTCAAGCTGCTCGAGCCGCTTGCGCGCCATGGCGTGTCGATGACCCGATTCGAATCGCGTCCGGCGCGCGTCGGCACGTGGGAGTATTACTTCTACATCGATCTCGAAGGCCATCGCGACGATCCGGCGGTGTCGGCCGCGCTGGTCGAACTGGATCAGAAAGCGGCGCTCCTGAAAATTCTGGGCTCGTATCCGCGCGCGCGCTGAGCGACGGCGCTGCAGTGCAAGCCTCATGGCGGGCGCGCCGACCGGCAAAGACGCGCGATACGCGCGCGGTACGCACCGCGCAGTACGCGCCCGGCTGGCCCCGCGCTTCGCTCAACCCTATAGATAGTCGATTCGTCGACCCGGAGATACACATGACTACGCCCTACGGCCCTTCTTACGTGCGCGGGATTGCGCCTTATGTCGCGGGCCGGCCGATTGCGGAAGTGGCCCGCCAGTTCGGTCTCGACGAAGCGCGCATCATCAAGCTCGCGTCGAATGAAAACCCGCTCGGCATGCCGGAGTCCGCGCAGCGCGCAATGGCGCGCGCGGCGAGCGAGCTCGGCCGCTATCCGGATTCGAACGCGTTCGAACTGAAAGAGGCGCTGTCCGCGTATTACGGCGTGCCGGCCGACTGGATCACGCTCGGCAACGGCAGCAACGACATCCTCGAGCTCGCCGCGCATGCGTTCGTCGAGAAGGGGCAGTCGGTCGTCTATTCGCAGTACGCGTTTGCGATCTATGCGCTGGCCGCGCAGGGCGTCGGTGCGCGCGGCATCGTCGCGCCCGCGGCGCAGTACGGTCACGATCTCGACGCGATGCTGGCCGCGATCGCCGACGATACGCGTCTGATGTTCATCGCGAACCCGAACAATCCGACCGGCACGTTCGTCGACGGTCCGACACTCGAGGCGTTTCTGCAGAAGGTGCCGCGCCACGTGGTGGTCGTGCTGGACGAGGCTTACACCGAATACCTCGCGCCGGAGCATCGTTACGACTCGATCGAATGGGCGCGCCGCTATCCGAACCTGCTCGTGTCGCGCACGTTCTCGAAGGCGTTCGGCCTGGCCGGTTTGCGCATCGGCTTCGCGGTCGCGCAGCCGGAGCTGACCGATCTGCTGAACCGCCTGCGCCAGCCTTTCAACGTGAACACGCTCGCGCAGGCCGCCGCGGTGGCGGCGCTCAACGACAAGCCGTTCCTCGAAAAGAGCGCGGCGCTCAACGCGGAGGGCTATCGCTACCTCACCGCGGCGTTCGACAAGCTCGGCCTCGAGTACGTGCCGTCGCACGGCAACTTCGTGATGGTGCGGGTCGGCAACGACGATCGCGCCGGCGACCGCGTCAATCTGGAGCTGTTGAAGCAAGGCGTGATCGTGCGGCCGGTCGGCGGCTACGGCTTGCCGCAATGGCTGCGTGTGACGGTCGGTCTCCCGGAAGAAAACGAGGCGTTTCTCGCGGCGCTCGAAAAGACGCTGGCAACCGTCTGAGCGCTTCACTTCGATCCGCGCGCCGGCTCTCAATCTTTTCCGGCACGCTTTTTATGTGACCTCACGTGGCTGCGTTCTCTTTTGACAAACTGGTAATTTTCGGCGTCGGCCTGATCGGCGGGTCGCTTGCGCGCGCGCTGCGCGAGCGCGGCGACGTAGGCGGCGCGCGTGAGGTGGTCGGCGTCGGCCGTACCGCCGCATCGACCGCGCGCGCGCTCGAACTTAACGTGATCGACCGTTCGGCTGCGCTCGACGATGATCGTTCGCTCGCCGAAGCGCTCGACGGCGCCGACATCGTGCTGCTTGCCGCGCCGGTTGCGCAGACGCGGCCGTTACTCGAGCGCATCGCGCCGTTCCTCGGCGGCCAGACGATCATTACCGATGCAGGCAGCACGAAGGCGGATGTCGTCGCGGCCGCCCGCGCGGTGCTCGGCCCGGCAAGTTTGCAACCGCCCGTTGACGGCGCGCGCGCCCGTCGCGCTCACGAGCGCCTCGGCCAGTTCGTGCCCGGCCATCCGATCGCCGGCCGCGAAGCGAGCGGCGTCGAGGCGGCCCTGGCCGATCTTTATGTGGACCGCAACGTCGTGCTGTGTCCGCTGCCGGAAAGCCGCCCGGCGACGGTCGCGCGCGTCGCCGACATGTGGCGCGCCGCGGGCGCGACCGTGCATGAAATGGCGCCGCCGCAGCATGACCGCGTGCTCGCGTCGGTGAGTCATCTGCCGCATGTGCTGGCGTTCGCATACATCGAGCAGATCCTGCAGTCGCAGGACGCGGCGCTGCGCTTTGCGTTCGCGTCGGGTGGCTTTCGCGACTTCACGCGAATCGCCGCGTCGAGTCCTGAAATGTGGCGCGACATCTGCATCGCCAATCGCACCGCACTGCTTGAAGAACTCGACGGTTACACTGCGGTGCTCGCCGCGCTGCGCGCGGCCATCGAAGCGGGTGACGGCGCGGCGCTCGAAGCGGTCTTTGCGCGCTCGCGCGCGGCCCGCACCGACTGGCAGCTGCGCGCGGCGAGGCCCGCCGCAGCGGCAAACGGCGACAGCGAATCGTCGAAATAACCGATAACTGGACCTCCCATCATGGACTACCTCGATCTCGGACCGTTTTCCCGCATGTCCGGCACGGTGCGCCTGCCCGGCTCGAAGAGCATTTCGAACCGCGTTCTGCTGCTCGCGGCGCTGGCCGAGGGCGACACGACGATCACGAATCTGCTCGATTCGGACGACACCCGCGTGATGATCGCCGCGCTCGAAAAGCTCGGCGTGAAGTTGAAGCGCGACGGCGATGTGTGCGTGGTGACCGGCACGCGCGGCGCGTTCACCGCAAGAACGGCAGACCTGTTCCTCGGCAACGCGGGCACCGCGGTCCGGCCGCTGACGGCCGCGCTGGCGGTGAATGGCGGCAACTACCGCGTGCATGGCGTGCCGCGCATGCATGAGCGGCCGATCGGCGATCTGGTCGACGGGCTGCGGCAGATCGGCGCGGTGATCGAATATGAGGAGAACGACGGCTATCCGCCGCTGCGCATCCGCCCGGCGCAGATCACGGTCGACGCGCCGATTCGCGTGCGCGGCGATGTCTCGAGCCAGTTCCTGACCGCCTTGCTGATGACGCTGCCGCTCGTGCGCAGCGAAAGCGGCGTGACGGTGGTGGAGGTGGACGGCGAACTGATCTCGAAGCCGTATATCGACATCACGATCAAGCTGATGGCGCGCTTCGGCATCACCGTCGAGCGCGCCGGCTGGCACCGCTTCACCATACCGGCGGGCGTGCGCTACCAGTCGCCGGGGACGATCATGGTCGAAGGCGATGCGTCGTCGGCGTCGTATTTTCTCGCAGCCGGCGTGCTGGGCGGCGGGCCGTTGCGCGTCGAGGGCGTCGGGCGCGCCAGCATCCAGGGCGACATCGGCTTTGCCGATGCGCTGATCAGGATGGGCGCGAACGTGCTGATGGGCGACGACTGGATCGAAGTGCGCGGGGTCGGCCGCGACGACGGCAAGCTCGAGCCGATCGACATGGACTTCAACCTGATTCCGGATGCCGCAATGACCATCGCGGTCGCCGCGCTGTTCGCCGATGGCGCGACGACGCTGCGCAATATCGCGAGCTGGCGCGTGAAGGAAACCGACCGGCTGGCCGCGATGGCCACCGAACTGCGCAAGGTCGGCGCAAAGGTCACCGAGGGCGAAGATTACCTGGTGGTCGTGCCGCCGGCGAAACTGACGCCGAACGCGGCGATCGATACATATGACGATCACCGGATGGCGATGTGCTTCTCGCTGGTGAGCCTCGGTGGCGTGCCGGTACGGATCAACGACCCGCAATGCGTCGCGAAGACGTTCCCCGATTATTTCGAGCGCTTCATTGCGCTCGCGCAGCCATAACTTCGCGATAATTTCGCCGGGGTGGTTCCACCTGAGCGTTCCACCCGACCGACGCGCGACTGACAATTACATTAGATGAAACCGACCCGTCCCTTTCACCAGACGCCCGTCATTACGATCGACGGCCCGACTGCCTCCGGTAAAGGCACCGTGGCCGCCCTGGTTGCCGCCCAGCTGGGCTTTCACCTGCTCGATAGCGGCGCGCTGTACCGGCTCGCCGCGCTCGCGAGCCTGCGCTACGATATTGCGCCCGACGACGCCGGTTCGCTCGCGAAGCTGATCGACGATCTGCACATCACGTTTCGCGAAGGTATCGCGCAGCTCGACGGCGTTGACGTATCGTCCGAGATTCGCGCCGAGGAGATCGGCAACCGGGCGTCGGCGATCGCGGTGCACGCGCCGGTGCGGACCGCGCTGATCGCGCGGCAGCGCGCGTTTCGCAAGGTGCCGGGCCTCGTCGCCGACGGCCGCGACATGGGCACCATCATCTTCCCCGACGCGGGTCTGAAAGTGTTTTTGACGGCAAGCGTCGAGGCGCGTGCGGCGCGCCGGCATAAGCAATTGATCCAAAAAGGATTTTCTGCTAATATGGATGACTTGCTTCGGGATTTGCGTGAACGCGACGAGCGCGACAGCAACCGCGCCGCCGCGCCGCTCAAGCCCGCAGCGGATGCGAGGCTGCTGGATACGTCCATGCTGTCAATCGACGAAGCTGTCGATCAGGTCGTCCAGTGGTTCAAGGCCGATGTGAAAGCGTAACAGGCGTACGCCGGCAGGTTTAAAAATCCGCATCGATCGATCGTAGTAGAGACCCGGTAGTAGACCCGGTAGTAGACCCGGTAGTAGACCCGGTAGTAGACCGTAGCAAAGCAAGCAGCAAGCAGTTGGTGTTCCGCATTCAGGCGGAACGTACGTTAACCCTTTAACCCCGTGTGGCATTCGAATACCGCCAAAGTGGTCGGGTCTCGCTAGCAAGACCGGCCGGGCGCCGCGAAAGCCATACAAATTCTGATTTTTATGTCCGACCTGCAAACCTCAACCCCGAATACCGAATCTTTTGCGGCTCTGTTCGAAGAGTCGCTGACCAAGCAGGACATGCGCGCCGGCGAAGTGATTTCCGCCGAAGTCGTGCGTGTGGACCACAACTTCGTGGTCGTCAACGCTGGTCTGAAGTCCGAAGCCTACATCCCGCTCGAAGAGTTCCTGAATGACGCGGGCGAGGTAGAAGTGCAGGCGGGCGACTTCGTTTCCGTCGCGATCGACGCACTCGAAAACGGCTATGGCGACACCATCCTGTCGCGCGACAAGGCGAAGCGTCTGGCTTCGTGGCTGTCGCTGGAAAAGGCGCTCGACAACAACGAGCTCGTGACCGGCACGATCACCGGCAAGGTCAAGGGCGGCATGACCGTGATGGTCAACGGCATCCGCGCGTTCCTGCCGGGTTCGCTGGTCGATACGCGTCCGGTCAAGGACACCACGCCGTACGAAGGCAAGACGCTCGAATTCCGCGTCATCAAGCTCGACCGCAAGCGTAACAACGTCGTGCTGTCGCGCCGCGCCGTGATCGAAGCGACGCAAGGCGAAGAGCGCGCGAAGCTGCTCGAGACGCTGAAGGAAGGCGCGATCGTCGAAGGCGTGGTCAAGAACATTACCGACTACGGCGCGTTCGTGGACCTCGGCGGTATCGACGGCCTGCTGCACATCACCGACATCGCATGGCGTCGCGTGCGTCACCCGAGCGAAGTGCTGTCGGTCGGCCAGGAAGTCACCGCGAAGATCCTCAAGTTCGACCAGGAAAAGAACCGCGTTTCGCTCGGTATCAAGCAGCTGGGCGACGATCCGTGGGAAGGCATCTCGCGTCGTTACCCGTCGGGCACGCGTCTGTTCGGCAAGGTCACGAACATCACCGACTACGGCGCGTTCGTCGAAGTGGAATCGGGCATCGAAGGCCTCGTCCACGTGTCGGAAATGGACTGGACCAACAAGAACGTTGCGCCGTCGAAGGTCGTGCAACTGGGCGACGAAGTCGAAGTCATGGTCCTCGAGATCGACGAAGACCGCCGCCGTATCAGCCTCGGCATGAAGCAGTGCAAGCCGAATCCGTGGGATGACTTCAGCCGCAACTTCAAGAAGGGCGACAAGCTGCAGGGCGCGATCAAGTCGATCACCGACTTCGGCGTGTTCATCGGTCTGCCGGGCGGCATCGACGGTCTGGTGCACCTGTCGGATCTGTCGTGGAGCGAAAGCGGCGAAGAGGCCGTGCGCAAGTACAAGAAGGGCGACGAAGTGGAAGCGGTCGTGCTCGGCATCGATGTCGAGAAGGAACGCATTTCGCTCGGCATCAAGCAGCTCGAAGGCGACCCGTTCAGCAACTTCGTGGCGATGAACGACAAGGGTTCGATCGTCGACGGCGTGGTGAAAGCGGTGGACGCGAAGGGCGCAGTCGTGACGCTGAGCGCGGAAGTCGAAGGCTACCTGCGTGCTTCGGAAATCGCGCAAGACCGCGTGGAAGATGCTCGCAACGTGCTGAAGGAAGGCGACAAGGTCAACGCGATGATCATCAACATCGATCGCAAGTCGCGTGGCATCAACCTGTCGATCAAGGCGAAGGACTCGGCCGAGCAACAGGAAGCGATGCGCGGTCTGCAGTCTGACACCAACGCGGCGGCCAGCGGCACGACGAACCTCGGCGCGCTCCTGAAGGCCAAGCTCGACGGCCAGAACCAGTAAGCCTTAAGAGGTCTGCTGCAGAATGACCAAATCGGAATTGGTCGCCCAACTGGCCACGCGATTTCCGCAGCTTGTATTGAAAGATGCGGATTTCGCGGTGAAGACGATGCTCGATGCGATGTCGGAAGCGCTGGCCAACGGCCATCGCATCGAAATTCGCGGTTTCGGCAGCTTCGGCCTGAATCGCCGTCCGTCGCGAGTCGGGCGCAATCCGAAGTCGGGTGAGAAGGTGCTGGTGCCGGAGAAGTACGTGCCGCACTTCAAGCCCGGCAAGGAACTGCGTGAACGGGTCGACCGGCGTGCCGGTGAGCCGTTGAAGGCCGAATCGGCGGAAGGACCGGACGACGATCAGTAACAGCCAACGTACGCGCTGCAACGCGCGTACGGATCGTTCAGGCCGATCGCCCGCGCCGCGTGCCGCATTCACGAGAGCACGCATACCAGGCCAGCAAACGGCAAACACCAGAAAAGCGCCCTTAGGCGCTTTTTTTTCGTCCGTCGCGCGGCCGCGATCCGGATCGATTGGATCGCGCCCGTGCAAGCTTGCGTGCATCGGCGGGGGCTTCATTTACAATACGGGCACTTCGGCGCGGGCAAACACCGTGGCGCGATGCGCCATCAAGCCGGCGTCCTTCCCGCAACCGCCGTCAAGAGATTTATAAATGAAATTTATCGTCTGGTTGATCCGCGTGCTGGTGTTCGTGCTGCTGCTGGTGCTCGCACTGTCCAACACGCAGCCCGCCACGCTGAATTTCCTCGCCGGTTACGCATGGCCCGCGCCGCTGATTCTGATCGGCCTCGCGTTTTTTGTCGTCGGCTTGCTGGCTGGGCTCGTGTCGGCGCTGCCGGGGTTGTTCAGGTTGCGGCTCGAAAACGGCCGGCTCAAGCGCGAGTTGCGCGTTGCGCGCGAGACGCCGGTGGTGGTCGAAGAGCCGCCGTTGCCGCCGCTGATTTAAGCATTCCCGCGTCGCGCGCCTACCGTGCGCGACTTACGCTTTTCCGCCTTTCCGCTCATTACGCATGGATCTGGACTTCTGGTGGCTGCTTGTCATTCCCGTCGCGTTCGCGTTCGGCTGGATTGCCGCGCGCTACGACCTCAAGGCGCTGTTGTCCGAAAGCGCCAATCTGCCGCGTTCGTATTTCCGCGGCCTGAATTTTCTGTTGAACGAACAGCCGGATCAGGCAATCGACGCGTTTATCGAAGTCGTCAAGCTCGACCCTGAGACGATCGAACTGCACTTCGCGCTCGGCAATCTGTTCCGGCGCCGCGGCGAGACCGACCGGGCGATCCGCGTGCATCAGAATCTGCTGAGCCGCGCCGATTTGCCGGTTACCGAACGGGATCACGCGCTTTACGAACTCGGCCAGGATTTTCTGAAGGCGGGCCTGCTCGATCGCGCCGAAGAAACCTTCCGCATGCTGCAGACGGGCGATCATGCGCTCGGCGCGCAGCGCGCGCTGCTGACGATCTACGAGATCGAGAAGGACTGGCACAAGGCGATCGACACCGCGCGGCAACTCGAGACAATGGGCACCGAGCCGCTTGGCACGGCGATCGCGCAGTTCCATTGCGAGCTGGCGCAGGAAGCGCTGCAGCAGAAGAAGCCGGACGAAGCGCAGCGCCAGCTCGACCTCGCGCTGCGTGCGAACCCGCAGAACGTACGCGCGACGATCCTGTTCGGCGACGTCGACGCGGCCGCCGGCGCGTACGAGAAGGCGATCGCGCAATGGCGCCGCGTCGAGGCACAGAACCCCGCGTATCTGCCGCTCGTCGCCGAAAAAATGATGAACGCCTACGAAGCGCTGGGCCGCCAGGAAGAAGGCGCGGACCTGCTGACTCAATGGGTCGACGAGTATCCGTCGAACGATCTGCTCGACGTCGGCTACCAGCATGTCGCGGCGCTGCGCGGCCTCGATGCCGCGCACGCGCTCGCGCGCACGCAGATGCAAAAGTCGCCGAATCTGGCCGGCATGACGCGGCTGCTCGAAGCGCAGCAGGCGAAGGCCGAAGAGCCGCGCCGCAGCGAACTCGAACTGATGCGCACGCTGATCCGGCAGCGCACCAAAAATCTGCCCCGGTATACGTGCCAGAATTGCGGCTTCCGGGCGCGGCTTTTCTACTGGCAGTGTCCGGGTTGCAGTGGTTGGGAGACGTACGCGCCGCGCCGGGTCGAGCCGATCACCGCGTCGAATTGAGTGCGGCACGGCGGCTTGGGGGCATCGCGGGCTGCGGGCGACGTAGAGGCGGCGCCCTGGCCGCGACCGGCAAATGCGCGACGCACGGCGACGGTTGTCGTCAGCAAGCAGCGCCGAGGTCGACAGAAGTTCAGCATCACGTGCAGCAAACATAGACAGAGCAATCAGAAAACAGAAAACCGTACCCGCACCACGCAGCATCAGCTTTACCCACAGCGGAAATAGCGGAATGAGCGGAAACAGCGCCCCGGCCCGGAGCCGGGCTCTACTACCGGAAAGCGTATGAAAGTCACCATCATCGGCACGGGTTATGTCGGCCTCGTCACAGGCGCGTGTCTCGCGGAAATCGGCAACGACGTGTTTTGCCTCGACGTCGATCCGCACAAAATCGACATCCTGAATAACGGCGGCGTGCCGATCCACGAGCCGGGCCTGCGCGAAATCATCGCGCGCACGCGCGCGGCGGGGCGCATCACGTTCTCGACCGACGTCGAAGCGAGCGTGCGGCACGGCGATATCCAGTTCATCGCGGTCGGCACGCCACCCGACGAGGACGGTTCCGCGGACCTGCAGTACGTGCTCGAAGCGGCGCGCAACATCGGCCGCTATATGGACAACTTCAAGGTGATCGTCGACAAGTCGACGGTGCCGGTCGGCACCGCGGCGCGCGTGCGCGACGTGGTCGACGAGCAACTGGCTGCGCGTGGCCGCGCGAGCGGGCTGCAGCATGCGTTCTCGGTCGTGTCGAATCCGGAATTCCTGAAGGAAGGCGCGGCCGTCGATGACTTCATGCGCCCCGATCGCATCGTGATCGGCAGCGACGACGATGTGCCCGGCGAAAAGGCGCGCGAACTGATGAAGCGACTTTACGCGCCGTTCAACCGCAACCACGAGCGCACCATGTATATGGACGTGCGTTCGGCTGAATTCACGAAGTACGCGGCGAACGCGATGCTCGCGACGCGCATCTCGTTCATGAACGAGATGGCGAATCTCGCGGAACGCGTCGGCGCCGACATCGACGCGGTGCGGCGCGGCATCGGTTCCGATCCGCGCATCGGCTATCACTTTCTGTATGCGGGTGTCGGCTACGGCGGCTCGTGCTTTCCGAAAGACGTGCAGGCGCTGATCCGCACCGGCAGCGAGTCGGGCCACAGTCTGCGCATTCTCGAAGCGGTCGAAGAGGTGAACCACGAGCAGAAGGAAGTGCTCGTGCGCAAGATCACGCAGTCGCTCGGCGATGACCTCACGGGCCGAACGTTCGCGGTTTGGGGGCTCGCGTTCAAGCCGAATACCGACGATATGCGCGAAGCGCCCAGCCGCCGGCTGATCGCGGCGCTGCTCGCGCGCGGCGCGACGGTGCGCGCGTACGACCCGGTCGCGCTCGACGAAGCGCGTCGCGTGTTTGCGATGGATCTGCGCGACTTGCCCGAACACCACGCGCGCTTGCATTTCGCCGGCACGCAGAACGAAGCGCTGACGGGCGCCGACGCGCTGGTTGTCGTGACCGAGTGGAAAGAGTTCAAGAGCCCGGATTTCGTGCATCTGAAAGCGGCGCTGAAGTCGCCGCTGATTTTCGACGGCCGCAATCTGTATGAACCGGACGCGATGACCGAACTCGGCATCGACTATCACTCGATTGGCCGCCCGTATGCCGCCGCAAGCACCGCCGACGGGGGCCGCCATGCGTGATTTCATTCCCGACACCGCGACCCCGGTGCCCGAAGCGGGCAGTGTGCCGCGCGAGCGGCTCGCGCGCGCGCGCGTGCTGGTGGTCGGCGACGTGATGCTGGACCGCTACTGGTTCGGCGACGTGAACCGTATTTCGCCGGAAGCGCCGGTGCCGGTCGTGCATGTGCAGCGGCAGGAAGATCGCCTGGGCGGCGCGGCGAATGTCGCGCGCAATGCGGTGGCGCTCGGCGCGAAAGCGGGCCTGCTGTGCGTGGTCGGCCATGACGAGCCGGGCGAGCGGATCGTGCAGTTGCTCGGCGACAGCGGCGTCGATCCGCATCTCGAACGCGACCCGGCGCTGCCGACCACGATCAAGCTGCGCGTGCTATCGCGCCAGCAGCAGCTGTTGCGCGTCGACTTCGAAAATACGCCGGCGCACGAGGCGCTGCTCGCCGGCCTCGCGCGTTTCGACGCGCTGTTGCCCGCGCACGACGTGATCCTGATGTCGGACTATGCGAAGGGCGGCCTGACGCACGTCACGAAGATGATGGAAAAAGCGCGCGCGGCCGGCAAGCCGGTGCTGGTCGACCCGAAGGGCGACGAGTGGGAGCGCTATCGCGGCGCGACGCTGATCACGCCGAATCGTGCGGAGCTGCGCGAGGTGGTCGGCCAGTGGAAATCGGAAGCGGACCTGCTTGCGCGCGTGACGAAACTGCGCGCCGAACTCGATATCGCAGCGCTGCTGCTCACGCGTTCCGAGGAAGGCATGACGCTCTTCTCGAACGACGGCGTGCTGCACGCGTCGGCCGAAGCACGCGAAGTGTATGATGTGTCGGGCGCGGGCGACACCGTGATCGCGACGCTCGCGGTGATGCTCGGCGCGGGCCTGCCGCTTGCGGAAGCCGTGTCGCTCGCGAATCGCGCAGCCGGCATCGTGGTCGGCAAACTCGGCACCGCGACCGTCGACTACGACGAACTCTTTCACTGAGCGCGAGGCCGCGCGCCGTCCCGTCGCGGTACGCATCGAATGTGCCGTGCGCGGCGGCGCCGCTCCGCTCATCACCATGCCCCACTGACTCTCATCTGGCAGGGACGACCATGACACTCATCGTCACCGGCGCGGCCGGCTTTATCGGCAGCAATCTCGTCAAGGCGCTCAACGAGCGCGGCGAACAGCGCATCATCGCGGTCGACAATCTGACGCGCGCGGACAAGTTCAAGAATTTCGTCGACTGCGAAATCGACGATTACCTCGATAAGACCGAGTTCATCGAGCGCTTTGCGCGCGGCGGCTTCGGCAAGGTGCGCGCGGTGTTCCATGAAGGCGCCTGCTCCGACACGATGGAGCACAACGGCCGCTACATGATGGACAACAACTTCCGCTATAGCCGCGCGGTGCTCGATGCGTGTCTCGCGCAGGGCGCGCAGTTCCTGTACGCGTCGTCGGCGGCGACGTACGGCGGCTCGGATCGCTTCGTCGAAGAGCGCGACGTCGAGCGGCCGCTCAATGTGTACGGCTATTCGAAGTTCCTGTTCGATCAGGTGATTCGCCGCGTGCTGCCGACCGCGAAAACGCAGATTGCGGGCTTTCGCTATTTCAACGTGTACGGGCCGCGCGAATCGCACAAGGAACGGATGGCGTCGGTTGCGTTTCACAACTTCAACCAGTTCCGCGCGGAAGGCAAGGTCAAGCTCTTCGGCGAGTACAACGGCTATGCGGCCGGCCAGCAGACGCGCGATTTCGTATCGGTCGAAGACGTCGCGAAGGTGAACCTGTTCTTCTTCGATCATCCGGAGAAATCGGGCATTTTCAACCTCGGCACCGGACGCGCGCAGCCGTTCAACGATATCGCGTCGACCGTCGTCAATACGCTGCGGGTGCTGCGCAACGAGCCGGCGCTGTCGCTCGCGGAGCAGGTGCAACGCGGGCTGATCGAGTACGTGCCGTTTCCGGACGCGCTGCGCGGCAAGTACCAGTGCTTCACGCAGGCCGACCTGACGAAGCTGCGCGCGGCCGGTTACGACGCGCCGTTCCTGACCGTGCAGGAAGGCGTCGACCGTTACGTGCGTTGGCTATTCGGCCAGGTGTAAATCCTTCGCATACCTCTCTAAACTAGCTCCTGCGGTCGGTGATCTTCACCGGCCCGCATGGTTCAGTTGAGCAAGTTGAGTTAGGGAGGTTTCACATGATTCGAAAATTTCTCGTTAGCGCGGCGATGCTGGCCGCGTTCGGGCACGCGTACGCGGTCGTCGACGTCAACACGGCGAATGAGGATGCGCTGCGCACCATCAAAGGTATTGGTCCGGCGAAAGCCAAGTCGATTCTCGACGAGCGCGAAGCGCACGGGCCGTTCAAGGATGGGCCCGATCTGGCCAAGCGCGTCAAGGGCATGGGCGGCCACACTGTCGAGCGCCTCCAGGCGGAGGGACTCGCGGTCGGCGCTAGTGCGCCGGTTGGCGCTGCGTCTGGCGCGCAGAGTGCGGCTTCTGCAGACCCGAAGGCTGCGCCGGCCGCTAAGGCCGACACGGCAGTGGTCGTGAAGAAATAGCCATGCCGGCACGCGCGCGGCGACCCCGCGCGCGTGCTCTCACAGGTATATGAACACGTCCGGAATTGGCGCATGGATGGCCGACTCCTTCAGCTGTCATTTCAGATGACTGGCTCCCGCGGCGTTGGCCGCGGGCTTTTTGCTTCCTGCGCGCTGCATGGCCAGACCGCATGCGCGCGCAGCGTGGTTTAGAATCGTTGCATTCAGAACCCGATGCGCACTAGCCGTCCGCAACCGATATGACTTACAAAACTCTTGAAGACACCATCGGCAATACGCCGCTTGTGCAACTCGTACGACTTGTCGACGACGACATCCGTGGTCGCAACAACGTGGTTCTCGGCAAGCTCGAAGGCAATAATCCGGCGGGCTCGGTCAAGGATCGGCCAGCGCTATCGATGATCAAAAAAGCGGAAGCGCGTGGCCGTATCAAGCCGGGCGATACGCTGATCGAAGCGACGAGCGGCAACACCGGCATCGCGCTTGCAATGGCGGCGGCCATGCGCGGCTACAAGATGCTGCTGATCATGCCGGAAGACCTGTCGCTCGAGCGCCGGCAAAGCATGGCCGCATACGGCGCGGAAATCATGCTGACGCCGCAGACCGGCGGCATGGAATATGCGCGCGATCTCGCCGAGCAGATGCAGCGCGAGGGCAAGGGCATTATCCTCGATCAATTTGGTAATCCGGACAATCCGCTTGCGCACTACGAAGCGACCGGTCCTGAGATCTGGCGCGATACCGAAGGGCGCGTCACGCACTTCGTGTCCGCGATGGGCACGACGGGCACGATCATGGGCACGTCGCAATTTCTGAAGGAACAGAATCCGCAGATCGAAATTATCGGCGCGCAGCCGGAAGACGGGTCGCGCATCCCGGGCATTCGCAAATGGCCTGAAGCGTACCTGCCGAAAATTTTCGATCGCAGCCGCGTCGATCGCGTCGAGAACGTGAGTCAGGCGGCGTCTGAAGCGATGGCGCGTCGCATGGCGGCGGTCGAAGGCATCTTCTGCGGTATTTCGTCGGGCGGCGCTTGCGAAGTCGCGCTACGCATCGCGCGGCAGGCCGAGAACGCGACAATCGTGTTTATCGTCTGCGATCGCGGTGACCGTTATCTGTCGACGGGTGTGTTTCCGGCCTAAGCACGCGGGGCTCGCCGGCGCCGACGAAGCCGCCGTGCGGTGCCGGCCGGTGTCACTCGTACGAGGGTTACTGCGCGTCGGCAGGCGCCGATGGGCCGATGCCGCTTGTGCTGCCAGTGCCGTTGGGGCCGCTTGTGCCGCCCGCGCCGTTCACACCATTCACACCATTCGAACCATTCACGCCGCTCGTGCCGTTCGCGCTATTTGAATTGATACCGCCGGTGGCCGCGACCTGCGCCTTGACGCGTTCACCCAGCTGATAAACCGCAAGCGCATAGAAAAAGCTGCGGTTGTATCGCGTCAATACATAGAAGTTCTTGAGCCCCAGCACATACTCGGTCGGACGCCCCGGCGACGGCAGATCGACCACGGTGACCGGCGTTCCCGCTTCGGCGGCCGTATTCAGCGAAGGCTCGTTCATCAGCATGCCGGCGCGCAGCAACTGCTCGAGCGACCAGTGCGGCTCGGGCTGACCGTTTGCCGCGGCCTGCGCAATGCCGAGGCTGCCGACGTCCGACGCGATATTCCATACGACCGGCCGTCCCATTTCCCAGCCGTTCTGCTTCAGGTAATTCGCGACGCTGCCGATCGCATCGGCCTGGCTCGTGCGCAAATCGATCGAGCCATCGCCGTCGTAGTCGACTGCATACTGCACGATGCTGCTCGGCAGAAACTGCGGAATGCCGATCGCGCCGGTGTACGAGCCGAGCACAGAAGTCGGATCGATCTGCGAGTCGCGCGTCCAGACGAGAAAGTCCGCGAGATTCTTGCGGAAGGTCGTTTCGCGCTCGGCGCGATTGGCCGTGTTCGGGTAGTCGAACGTCAGCGTGGTCAGCGCATCGAGCACGCGGAAGTTGCCCATATAGCGGCCGTAAATCGTCTCGACGCCGATAATCCCGACGATCACCTCCGGCGGTACGCCAAACTGCTCGTACGCGCGTTGCAAGGTTGCCTGATTCGCGCGCCAGAACTTCGCGCCGGCGTTGATGCGCACGGCGTCGAGAAAGCGCGCCTGATACGCGCGCCAGTTCTTCACGGCCGGCGTCGGCGCGGGGGTGACCAGCTTGACCGCGGTCGCCGAATAGCTGACGCGCGCAAAGAGATCGTGCAGCATCGCCGGCTCGAAGTCATAACGCGCGACCATGTCGTTGATGAACGAATCGACTTCGCCGTTGTTCGCATAGCGCTGCGGGATGATCTCTTCTTCGAATGTCTGCCCTTGCTGCACCGGTTGCTGCGGCTGCGCCTGCGCGAGCACGACGCGAGGTTTTTGCAGCGGGCCGGCGTCCGGTGTTTGCGCCGCCGCCGGGCCAGCTTGCGCGAACATGCACGATGCGATGAGGGACAGTGCGGCGGCCATGGCGGTGGTGCGTAGC
Source organism: Paraburkholderia solisilvae (assembly GCF_902859875.1). Taxonomy (GTDB): domain Bacteria; phylum Pseudomonadota; class Gammaproteobacteria; order Burkholderiales; family Burkholderiaceae; genus Paraburkholderia; species Paraburkholderia solisilvae. The sequence goes on from NZ_CADIKF010000036.1 coordinate 42,076, forward strand.
CGGTATCGTGCAGGCGAAGCGGGCAGGGCAGGCTTAACGGTCATGGGGTCGAGGTGCGCGATGCGGATGTGACGGATGATTGACGAAGCATGCGTGTCGTGCGTTGTGCACGAATGTGCGCAAAAGCGATCCGGGGCAGTATACCCGACGATGCACGGCCGAAATCATGCAGGAGCATTGCGGGACGCGGCCCGAATGTGGTTGATTGACACGCTGTGGTAACTTGACGATGTGCGGCGCCCGGTTTGCCGGCGCGCCGATCGAAAGTGACGACTCAGCGACGACTCATGGCAACCGGTTTCTATTCCCACGCGGACTGTCTGCAGCATGAGATGGGGCATTGGCATCCCGAATGCCCGGCGCGCCTGCAGGCGATCGAAGATCAATTGATTGCCGGCCGCATCGACGCGCTGATCGAGCGCGAGTCGCCGCCGCTCGCGGGCGACGCCGACCTGTTGCGCGTTCACACGCAAGCGCATCTCGAGCACATCCGCCGCGCGTCGCCGCACGAGGGCTATGTGGCGATCGACCCCGACACGTCGATGAACCCGCATTCGCTGCAGGCGGCGTTGCGGGCGGCCGGCGCGGCGGTCGCGGCCACCGATGCGGTAATCGAAGGTCGCTATGACAACGCGTTCTGCGCGGTGCGGCCGCCTGGGCATCACGCGGAGCCGGCGCGCGCAATGGGCTTCTGCTTCTTCAACAACGTCGCAATCGCGGCGCGTCACGCGCTCGACGTGCACGGGCTCGAGCGCGTTGCGATCATCGACTTCGACGTGCATCACGGCAACGGCACCGAAGCGGCGTTTGCGGGCGACCCGCGCGTGCTGATGTGCAGCATCTTTCAGCATCCGTTCTATCCGTATAGCGGGACCGAGAACCAGGCGAAGAATATGGTCAACGTGCCGATCGCCGCCCGCTCGAAAGGCGATGTGGTGCGCGAGGCGGTCGATCTGATGTGGCTGCCGCGCCTCCATGAGTTCAAGCCGCAAATGCTGTTCGTGTCGGCCGGGTTCGACGCGCATCGCGAAGACGATCTCGGCAATCTGGGACTCGTCGAAGACGACTACACGTGGCTGACCGAGCAGATACGTCATATTGCGGACCGGTACGCGAAAGGGCGTATCGTCAGTTGTCTCGAAGGCGGGTATAACCTGTCGGCATTGGGGCGCAGTGTGGTCGCACACGTGAAGGCGCTCGCGGGACTGTGAGTTTTTTGCTGCGCTGCGAGCAACGCGACGTCGCATGGCTGGCGGTGCGGCGAAGCACCTGCGTACGGCACGGCATGCGATTGCGACGCTGCGCTACGCGCGACGCTCGTCGTCGGTGATGTGCCGTGAGCCACGCGACCTCGCGCGGTCCGCGGTGCGGCAAGGGCCGTGCGGCGATATGCGACGCTACGCGACGCTCATAGTTCGCGCTGTGCCGTGAAGCGATGCGACGTCGCAGCGCTCGCGTTTGCAGCAGAGAACCCGCATGCGACGCACAACCCTACGTGCATCGCGCCGCTTATGCATGGCGGCGATTGCCAGACGGGCAAGTCGGCAACAGAAATAAAGAACGCGCGGCCAAGGCGTCATTCCAGAAACCACGGAGACAACCATGAGTGCGCAGCCTCATCCCCCTGTTCGTCCGCACACCGCGCCGACGCGCGATGCCGATAACGCCAACGCCAACGCCGATGCCAACGCCGATGCCAACACCGATGCCAACACCGGCCCCCTCGTCGACGTCACGCACGACGCGTACGGCATGCAAGGCGTCGTGCGCCTGACATTGAATCGCCCCGCTGCATTCAACGCACTGTCCGAGGCGATGCTCGACGAACTGCAGACGCAACTGAGCGCGCTCGAAACCTCCGATGCGCGCGTCGTCGTGCTCGCGGGTGCGGGCCGCGCGTTCTGCGCGGGCCACGATCTGAAGGAAATGCGCGCCGCGCCGTCGCTCGCGTACTACGAGGCGCTCTTTGCGCGCTGCACGAAGATGATGCTGACGATCCGGCGCCTGCCGCAGCCGGTCATCGCGCGCGTGCACGGCGTCGCGACCGCGGCCGGCTGTCAGCTCGTCGCGATGTGCGACCTCGCGGTCGCGGCCGACACCGCGCGTTTCGCGACATCGGGCGTGAACCTGGGCCTCTTCTGCGCGACGCCGTCGGTGGCGCTGTCGCGCAACGTGCTGCCGAAAGCCGCACTCGAGATGTTGCTGACCGGCGAGTTTATCGACGCGTTGGTCGCCAGGCAGCACGGGCTTATCAACCGCGTCGTGCCGCTCGACGCGCTCGATGCGGACATCGCGACGCTCGCGGCGAGCATCTGCGCGAAGCCGCGCGATGCGGTGCGCGCGGGCAAGGCGCTTTTCTACGGCCAGCTCGAGACCGGCGTCGAGGCTGCATATCAGCTCGCGGGCCAGACGATGGCGTGCAACATGATGATGGACTCGGCGCTCGAAGGCGTGCAGGCGTTTGTGGACAAGCGGCCGCCCGCATGGTGTCAGTAGTCCGCTCGCGAACCCGAGCGCGGCAGCGCGGTAGCCGTTCGCGCTAATTCCGTAGAGTTATGAAAAAATCGAAAACGATTATTAAAGCGCATGACCGGCGTGCAGTAAAATTGCCGGTCCAACGAATAAAAGCAACGGCGGAGATTGCCTGAACGCGACACGCTCGCCGGCAATAGTCCGCCGTTTTTTTCATGATCGAACTTCGCGATATTTCCCAGCGCTTTGCCGGCCCTCGCGGCTGGGTCGACGCGCTGCACAACGTCAATCTGTCGATTCCACCGGGCGAAGTATTCGGCATCATCGGCCGCAGCGGCGCAGGCAAGAGCACGCTGGTGCGCACGATCAATCTGCTGACGCGGCCGACCGAAGGCAACGTGCTGGTCGGTGGCCGCGATCTGACGACGATGTCCGCAGGCGCATTGCGCGAAGCGCGCCGCGAGATCGGCATGATCTTCCAGCATTTCAATCTGCTGTCGTCGCGCACCGTATTCGGCAACGTTGCGTTGCCGCTCGAACTCGCGGGTATGAAGCGCGCGCAGATCGAGGCGGCCGTGTTGCCGCTGCTCGATCTGGTGGGGCTTTCCGCGCAGAAAGACCGCTATCCGGCGCAGATCAGCGGCGGGCAAAAGCAGCGCGTCGGCATTGCGCGCGCGCTCGCGAGTCAGCCGAAGGTGCTGCTCTCCGATGAAGCCACGTCCGCGCTCGATCCGGAAACCACGCGCGCGATTCTCGATCTGCTCAGGCGCATCAATCGCGAACTGGGACTCACGGTCGTGCTGATCACCCACCAGATGGACGTGATCAAGCAGGTATGCGATCGCGTCGCGGTGCTCGATGCGGGGCGCGTCGTCGAACAGGGCAAGGTGATCGACGTGTTCCTGCAGCCGCATCATGAAGTGACGCGCGCGTTGATCGGCGACGTGATTGCGCAGGAACTGCCGCCGGCGATGAAGGCGCGGGTTGCCGAGCGTCTGCGCACGGGCAGCGGCCATTTGCTGCGGCTCGCGTTCAGCGGGTCGGGCGTCGATCAGCCGATCCTGTCGGAGACGATTCGCCGCTACGAGCTCGATTTCAACATCCTGCATGGGCAGATCGACGAGATCCAGGGGCAGGCGTTCGGCTCGCTCGCGGTGCTCGCAGGCGGCGAGCCGGCGAAAGTCGCGCAGGCCATCGCGTTTATGCGCGAACAGCACGTGGTGGTCGAGGAGCTGGCGTATGTCGAGTGAAATGTTCGAGATGTTCGTCCAGTCGTTCTGGGAGACGCTCGTGATGGTCGGTATCTCCGGCGCGATCGGCACGCTGCTCGGCCTGCCGCTCGGCGTGCTGCTCTATCTGACCGACCGCGACGGCGTACTGCAGAACCTCGCGGCGAATCGCGTGATGGGCGTCGTGGTCAATGCGGTGCGCTCGACGCCGTTCATCATCCTGCTGGTCGCAGTCATTCCTTTTACCCGGCTCGTCGTCGGGTCGTCGATCGGCACCGCGGCCGCGGTCGTGCCGCTGACGATTGCCGCCGCGCCGTTTATCGCGCGGCTCGTCGAGACCGCGCTGCGCGAAGTCGACCGCGGCCTGATCGAAGCCGCGCAGGCGATGGGGGCGACCACCCGTCAGATCGTGTTCAAGGTGCTGCTGCCGGAATCGCTGCCGGGCGTGATCGCCGGCTTGACGATCACGTTCGTGTCGCTGGTCGGCTACTCGGCGATGGCCGGCGCGATCGGCGGCGGCGGGCTCGGCGATCTCGGCATTCGCTATGGCTATCAGCGCTTCCTGCCGGAAGTGATGGTGACGGTGGTCGTGATCCTGATCGTCTTCGTGCAGCTCGTGCAGTCGTTCGGCGACTGGCTCGTGCGGCGCTTGAGTCACAAGTAAGGCGGGCGCGCCGATCCATCACCAGCGCGGGCGGCGCGGCGGCGGCCGGGAGCGGCCCGTTGCGCAAATTAGAGGCGGCGGTCGAACACGATGGCTGGCGTGCCGCTCATTTTTGAGATTAAATCGTACGATCGTTCGCTATTGGCGTCACGCTGTCGGGAAACCATCGGAAAACCATCGGGAAACGCGCTCCATCGACATGCCGCTACGCGGCACGGGGCTTTGCCGGTCGTTGGCGGCGGGTTGCCGAGGGGCTGTCGTTATAATGTCCGTCAGCTTGACGTATTCGTAACTTTGGAGCGTGTGCATGAAAATTCTGGTGCCAGTCAAAAGGGTGGTCGATTACAACGTGAAGGTGCGCGTGAAGTCGGACAACACGGGCGTGGACATTGCGAATGTGAAGATGTCGATGAACCCGTTCGACGAGATTGCGGTCGAGGAAGCGGTGCGCCTGAAGGAAGCGGGCGTCGCTACCGAGGTGATCGCGGTGTCGGCCGGTGTCGCCCAGAGCCAGGAGACGCTGCGCACGGCGCTCGCGATCGGCGCGGACCGCGCGATCCTGATCGAGTCGAATGAAGAGCTGCAGCCGCTGGCGGTCGCCAAGCTGCTCAAGGCGCTCGTCGACAAGGAACAGCCGCAGCTCGTCATTCTCGGCAAGCAGGCAATCGACGACGATTCGAACCAGACCGGCCAGATGCTCGCCGCGCTCGCAGACCTGCCGCAGGCCACCTTCGCGTCGAAAGTGACGGTCGCGGACGGCAAGGCGACGGTCGCGCGCGAAGTCGACGGCGGCGCGGAAACGCTGACGCTGACGCTGCCGGCGGTGGTCACCACGGACCTGCGCCTGAACGAGCCGCGCTACGTGACGTTGCCCAACATCATGAAGGCGAAGAAGAAGCCGCTCGAGACGCTCAAGCCGGAAGACCTCGGCGTGGACGTCAAGCCGCGCCTGAAGACGCTGAAGGTCAGCGAGCCGCCGCAGCGCAGCGCCGGCGTGAAGGTGCCGGATGTGAAGACGCTGGTCGACAAGCTGAAGAACGAAGCCAAGGTGCTGTAAGAGCGGAGCGCGAAGAACATGACGATTCTGGTAATTGCTGAACATGACAACGCGTCGCTGAAGGCAGCGACGTTGAACACGGTGGCCGCCGCACAGAAGATCGGCGGCGAGATTCACGTGCTGATCGCGGGCCACGGCGCGCAGGGCGCGGCCGACGCGGCGGCAAAGGTCGCCGGCGTGGCGAAGGTGCTGCTCGCGGACGCGTCGCAACTGGCCGCAGGCCTTGCGGAAAACATCGAGGCGACGGTGCTCGCCATCGCGAAGCAGTACACGCACATCGTTGCGCCCGCAACCGCCTACGGCAAGAACATCGCGCCGCGCATCGCGGCCAAACTCGACGTCGCGCAGATCAGCGACATCACCGCGGTGGACAGCGCGGACACGTTCGAGCGGCCGATCTACGCGGGCAACGCGATCGCGACGGTGCAGTCGAGCGACCCGATCAAGGTGATCACGGTGCGCGCAACGGGCTTTGATCCGGTGGCCGCGGAAGGCGGCAGCGCATCGGTCGAAAAAATCGAAGCCGCCGCCGACCGCGGCATCGCGCAGTTCGTGAGCCGCGAAGTGACGAAGCTGGACCGCCCGGAGCTGACGAGCGCGACGATCATCGTATCGGGCGGGCGGGGGCTCGGCAGCGGCGAGAACTACACGAAGGTGCTCGAGCCGCTCGCGGACAAGCTGAATGCGGCGCTCGGCGCCTCGCGCGCGGCGGTCGACGCGGGCTATGTGCCGAACGACTATCAGGTCGGCCAGACGGGCAAGATCGTCGCGCCGCAGCTGTATGTGGCGGTCGGCATCTCGGGCGCGATCCAGCACCTCGCGGGCATGAAAGACTCGAAGGTGATCGTCGCGATCAACAAGGATGCGGAAGCGCCGATTTTCAGCGTGGCGGATTATGGGCTGGTCGGTGATCTGTTCACGCTCGTGCCCGAACTCGTGAACGAACTCGGCTGACCGCACTGACGGACAGCGGCGGCGCCGTCAGGCGTTCGCCAACAGAAAAGGGCGCAAAGGACGATTCATCCGGCGCCCTTTTTTATCGTGCAGGGAGGAGACAGAGATGAGCTACACGGCACCCATCAAGGACATGCTGTTCGTGATGAAAGAACTGGCCGGACTCGACGAGGTTGCTGCGTTGCCCGGTTACGAAGACGCGAACGCCGATACGGCGCAAGCGGTGCTCGAGGAATCGGCGAAATTTTGCGGCGAGGTGCTGGCGCCGCTGAATGTGGAAGGCGATCGCCATCCGAGCAGTTGGCGCGACGGTCATGTCACGGCGACGCCGGGCTTCGCCGACGCGTTTCGCCGGTTCACCGCGGGTGGCTGGCAAGGCCTGCAACATCCGCTCGAATACGAAGGGCAAGGCTTGCCGAAACTGGTCGCCACGCCTTGTCTCGAGATGCTGAATGCCGCGAACCTGTCGTTCGCGCTCTGTCCGTTGCTGACCGACGGCGCGATCGAAGCGCTGCTGACCGCCGGCAGCGAAGCGCAGAAGCAGACGTATGTGCCGAAGATGCTGGCAGGCGTCTGGACCGGCACGATGAACCTCACCGAGCCGCAGGCCGGCTCCGACCTCGCGCTCGTGCGCACGCGTGCGGAGCCGCAGCCCGACGGCAGCTACAGGCTGTCCGGCACGAAGATCTTCATCACGTGGGGCGAGCACGATATGGCCGACAACATCGTCCATCTCGTGCTGGCGCGCACGCCGGATGCGCCTGCCGGCGTCAAGGGCATTTCGCTGTTTATCGTGCCGAAGTTCGTGATCGGCGCGGACGGTTCGGCCGGTGCGCGCAACGATGTGCACTGTGTGTCGATCGAGCACAAGCTCGGCATCAAGGCGAGTCCCACCGCGGTGCTGCAATTCGGCGATCACGGCGGCGCGACCGGCTATCTGGTCGGCGAGGAGAATCGCGGCCTCGAATATATGTTCATCATGATGAACGCCGCGCGCTTCGCGGTCGGCCTGCAGGGCATCGCGGTGTCGGACCGCGCGTATCAGAAGGCCGCCGCGTATGCGAAGGAGCGTGTGCAGAGCCGGCCGGTCGACGGTTCGTCGAATGCGCCGGTCGCGATCATCCATCATCCCGACGTGCGCCGCATGCTGGCGACGATGCGCGCGCTGACCGAGGGCGCGCGAGCGCTTGCCTATGTGGCGGCCGCGCATCGCGATATCGCGCATCGGCATACGGATGCGGCGACGCGCGCGGAGCACCAGGCGCTCTACGAATTTCTGGTGCCGATCGTGAAGGGCTGGAGCACCGAGTTGTCGCTCGAGGTCACGAGCCTCGGCGTGCAGGTGCACGGCGGCATGGGCTTTATCGAGGAAACCGGTGCCGCGCAGTACTACCGCGATGCGCGCATTCTGACGATCTACGAAGGCACGACCGCGATTCAGGCGAACGATCTGGTCGGCCGCAAGACGGTGCGCGACGGCGGCGCGGTGGCGGCTCAACTGCTCAAGCAGATCGAGCTGACCGTGGCAGCGCTCGGCGCGCAGCGCGGTGCGCCGTTCGAGTCGATGCGGCAGCAACTCGCGAACGGGCATCACGCGCTGCAGTCCGCGGTGAACTTCGTCGTGTGGAATGCGAAGAGCGATCCGAACGGGGTGTTCGCCGGCAGCGTGCCGTATCTGAAGCTCGCGGGCATCGTGCTGGGCGGCTGGCAGATGGCGCGCGCGATGCTGGCAGCGGCGGGCAAGCTCGATGAAGATCGGCTGTTCTACGGCGCGAAGATTGCGACTGCGCAATTTTTTGCCGAGCACGTGTTGTCGCAGGCGGGCGCGCTCGAGGCGGCGATTGTCGCTGCGCGAGGCGGCGAGGGCGTGCTCGGATGGTCGGAAGATCAGTTCTGACGAACGGCGGTTGATATAACCGGGAGATTCGCACTCGCGGTTAGCAAAGCGGCGCCTCGCATCGAGTGAAAACACCCCAAAGGTTGGACCGGTATCCATCCTTTGGGGGGCCGTTCAGAGGCGCTGGTTTTTGTGATCTGAGCGCGGCAGCGCGAACTCGTTCGCAACGCGCCACGCATCACGCGACGCGTCTATCGCGCTTACGCGTACGCCGGCCGCGGCGTGCTGCCGAACTCGCGGTCGTAACGATGCACGGACAGATCGTGCGACTGGATCGCCGGTTTCCTGCCCGAAATCAGATCCGCCAGCAACTGACCGGAACCACACGACATCGTCCAGCCGAGCGTGCCGTGCCCTGTGTTCAGGAACAGGTTCGACACGCGCGTGCGGCCGACGATCGGCGTGCCGTCCGGCGTCATCGGCCGCAGGCCGGTCCAGAACGTCGCCTTCGACGTATCGCCGCCGTCCGGGAACAGGTCGTTCACGCACATCTCGAGCGTTTCGCGGCGCGCCTGCTTAAGCGCGCGGTCGAAGCCGACGATTTCAGCCATGCCGCCGACGCGAATCCGGTTGTCAAACCGCGTGATCGCGATCTTGTATGTTTCGTCGAGCACCGTCGATACCGGCGCAGCGGCGGGATTGACGACCGGCGCGGTGAGCGAGTAGCCCTTCAACGGATAGACCGGAATCCTGACGATATCGGCAAGGAACTGCGTCGAATAGGAACCGAGCGCGACCACGAACGCGTCCGCGCGCACGGTCTCGTCGCCGCACTTCACACCGCCGACACGGCCGCCGTCCATCAGCAGCGCGTCGATCGGCGTGTTGAAGCGAAAGCGCACGCCGATCTGTTCGGCAAGCGTCGCAAGCCGCGTGGTGAAGAGCTGGCAGTCGCCGGTTTCGTCGCCGGGCAGGCGCAGGCCGCCGGTCAGCTTGTGCGCGGTCGCGGCCAGCGCCGGTTCGGCGCGGGCGAGCCCGGCCGGCATCAGCAGTTCGTACGGAACATTCGCTTCCTTCAGCACCGCGACGTCTTTTGCGGCGCCGTCCAGTTGCTGCTGCGTACGGAACAGTTGCAGCGTGCCGCCGGTGCGGCCTTCGTACTGAATGCCGGTATCGGCGCGCAATGCCTGCAGGCAGTCGCGGCTGTATTCGGCGAGACGCACCATGCGCGACTTGTTCACCGCATAGCGTTCGGACGTGCAGTTGCGCAGCATCTGCCACATCCACTGCAACTGGAATGACGTGCCGTCGAGGCGCACGGCAAGCGGCGCGTGCTTCTGGAACATCCATTTGACCGCCTTCAGCGGCACGCCGGGTGCGGCCCACGGCGATGCGTAGCCGGGCGAAATCTGCCCCGCGTTCGCAAAACTCGTTTCGAGCGCCGGACCGGCTTCCCGATCGATCACGGTGACATCGTGTCCCGCGCGGGCGAGATAATAGGCACTCGTCACGCCGACCACGCCACTGCCTAGAACGACGACTCGCATAGCTGCTCCAGTCCTGATGAATTGCGGGCACGCCTCATCTTTTGTGTCGGATCGCTGACGTCGGGCCGCAATTCAGGCTGACCGGCGATTAACAAGGTGATTCGCGTTTTACCCAGTGTTAACCGCTATACTATTGAGGTCCGGGTAGGTTTTGTTATCGTATTTGTTCAATTTTCAGTAATAAACATGAGAACCCAACGTCAACCGGTCCGGGCACTCGACAAAATCGACCACAAAATCCTCAAAGTGCTGCAACTGGATGGCCGCATCGCGATGAAAGACCTCGCGGAGCAGGTCGGCCTGTCGGTCACGCCGTGCATCGAGCGCGTGAAGCGGATGGAGCGCGACGGCGTCATTACCGGCTACTACGCGCGGCTGAATCCGGCCGAACTGGGCGCCGCGCTGCTGGTTTTCGTCGAAATCACGCTCGACCACAAAAGCGGCAACATGTTCGACCAGTTCCGGCGCGAAGTGCAGAAAATTCCCGAAGTGCTCGAGTGCCATCTGGTGTCGGGTGACTTCGACTATCTGATCAAGGCGCGCATCGGCGAAATGGCCGACTACCGGAAGCTGCTCGGCGACATCCTGCTGCAGCTGCCCGGCGCGGTGCAGTCGAAAAGCTACGTGGTGATGGAAGAGATCAAGGAGTCGCTGACCATCGCGGTTGGCGACTGATGCGCGTGCTGGCCGGTCTGTCCGGGCGGGCGCGGCGCATCACGCACGCACCGTCTCGACAAACGGCGTAAACACTGTATATTTGTACAGGTATTCCACCTGGCCTCAGTGTTATTGCCGTGAACGACGCCGACCCCGATTCCTGCACTCCCGACCGCGAATTTCCAATCGCGCCGCCGGCGCCCCGCAAGGGGCGCGGTGCGGTGACGAACCTGCAGGGCCGCTATGAAGTGGATCAGCGCGAAACCGTCGACGACGGCTGGACCGCGTACACAGAAGAAGGCGAAGACGGCGCAGGCCCCGCGCTGCGTACGCAAGTGTTCGAGGAGCGCGCGAAAAGCATCCTGACGCACAACGCGTCGCCGGACATTCCGTTCAGCGTGTCGCTCAATCCGTACCGCGGCTGCGAGCATGGCTGCATCTACTGCTTCGCACGGCCGACGCACAGTTATCTGGGCCTGTCGCCGGGTCTCGATTTCGAAAGCCGGATCTACGCGAAGATCAACGCGCCGGAGTTGCTCGCACGCGAGTTGTCGAAGAAGAACTATGTGCCGGAGCCCATCGCGCTCGGCGTCAATACCGACGCGTGGCAGCCGGTCGAGCGCGATTTGCGGCTCACGCGGCGCGTGATCGAAGTGCTGCACGAGCGGCATCATCCGTTCGCCGCGATCACGAAGTCATCGCTGATCGAGCGTGACCTCGACCTGCTCGTACCGATGGCCGAGCGCGGCCAGGTGATGGCGGCGATCACGATCACCACGCTCGATGCGGATATCGCGCGCACGCTCGAGCCGCGCGCCGCCACACCGTCGCGCAGGCTGCGCACGATCCGTACGCTCGCGCAGGCCGGCGTGCCGGTCGGCGTCAGCATTGCGCCGATCATTCCGTTTGTGACCGAACCGGATATGGAGCGGGTGCTCGAAGCGTGCGCCGACGCGGGCGCCACGAGCGCGAGCTATATCGTGTTGCGCCTGCCGTGGGAGGTCGCGCCGCTTTTCAAGGACTGGCTTGCCGCACACTTTCCGGACCGCGCGCATCGCGTCATGAGCCGTGTACGCGATATGCGCGGCGGCAAGGACTACGATTCGTCCTTCGCGCATCGGATGAAAGGCGAGGGGCTGTGGGCCGATTTGCTGAAGCAGCGCTTTGCGAAGGCGGCGCGGCGGCTGGGGTTGAATGCGCGCCAGCGCGGCATTCTCGATATGTCGGAGTTTCGCCGCATCGAGCCGCCGCGGCCGGCCGCCGGCGACGCGCAACTCGACCTGTTTTAGGTCGGCTTGCTACGGGCGCAGCCGCTGGCGGTCCGTTCGGTCTGCGAGCTGGTTGATCATCGAGCCAGTCGCGCCTATTGGGACAGCGACTTTGCCGCATCGACCTGCGACTCGAAGTAGGTCTGAAATGTCACCGCAAGACCGGTCATCAACAGGAACGCGCCGATCAGCAGCGAAAAGATCACCACGAAGATGACTGTCCAGCCGGACTCGCTGTCACGTCCGGTGTGCGCATTGAACTGCGCATCCCATTTCTCGTCGGGACGCAGTCCGTAGACGATTGCCGCGAGAAACGCGGCAAACAGCGAGATTGCGCCCGGCAGGACAAGCCCCCAGCCGAGCATCGATGCGCGCCCGGTCTCCATCAGCAACAGCAGGCCCGGCACGCCAACCAGCATGCCGGCGATATGTGCCCAGCCGAATATGTCGCGCGCGCCGTACAGATAGAAACGGTGCGCGCCGAGCGAGCCGAAGAAGAACGCGAGCGCGGCGGTGAGGGTCTTGGAGCGAAAACGGGCGGGGCGCGAAACGGCAGTCGACATGAAAGTAAGCGGCAAGGTGACCGGCGGCGCAACCAGGCGGGACAGGCGCCGACGCGCATTCTACGCTGTGCGCGGGCCGCGGGCAGGCGGTTTTGTGACGCGGGCAGCGGGCATGGCCGCGCAAACCGCGGCTGAAACCTCGACCACTCCGGCACAATTTTTAGCCAGGCTTCTCGACGGGTTCTGGCCGTATTCGAGCCGGCACACCGGGCAGCGTGCGTGGCCGCGTCCGCGGCCGTTCCGGTGTGCGCCCGCGGCGTTCGCCGGCAGCGTTCGCGGTGGCCGCCACCTGGCCGGCGCAGCGCGGCGATTCCCGGACTGCTCAGATTATTCCCGTAAGTGTTTGTTATGGCTTTGCTTTCCGGCTATAATCGCGTGTTTCAGTAGTTCCGAACCCGGTTTTCAAGGACTTTAAGTATGGTCATCATCCGCTTGGCTCGTGGCGGCTCGAAGAAGCGCCCGTTCTACAACATCGTCGCTGCCGATTCGCGTAACCGCCGTGACGGCCGTTTCATCGAGCGCATTGGCTTCTACAACCCGGTCGCGACCAAGGGCGAATCGCTGCGCATCGCGCAAGACCGCCTCGTCCACTGGCAAAGCGTTGGCGCGCAACTGTCGGAAACGGTTCAGCGTCTCGTGAAGGAAGCGCAAAAGGCGCAACCGGCTGCTTGATGGCAACCGGCATGGGCATCGGCCGCCGGCCGCACGCGTCGCTGACGCGGCGGGGGCAGTCCGGTGCAACGGTTTTACGGATGTCGGCAACGGGGTGCGCTGATGTCCGCGCGTGATTCAGGCGATTCGAATCGCGCAAAAGCGTCGTTTGGCGTGTTCGCTCGCAAACCGGCCGCGCGAAATACCGCGCCTCGCACGGCGCCGCTGCCGGTCATGCAGGCCGAATCGGCCGAAAGCTGGCCGGACGACGCGATCGAAGTCGGCGCCATCGTCGACGCCTACGGTCTCAAAGGCTGGGTCAAGGTGGCCGCGCACGCGAACGCCGGCCAGGGCGGCGATGCCTTGCTGAACGCAAAGCGCTGGTGGCTGCTGAAGGGGCACGAGCGCAAGTCGGCGCCGGTCGAACAGTCGAAGGTGCATAGCGACAGTATCGTCGCGCAACTGGGCGGACTCTCCGACCGCGACGCAGCGCTGCTGCTGCGCGGCTACAGTGTTCACGTCCGCCGCGGCGACTTCCCGTCACTGGGCGCCGACGAGTATTACTGGGTCGATCTGCTGGGTCTCGACGTCGTCAACGAGGCGGGCGTCGAACTGGGCAAGGTGGCCGACATGATCGACAACGGCGCGCAGTCCGTGTTGCGCATCGAGTATCCGGCCACCGGCAAAGACGGCAAGCCGGCTACCGGCGAACGGCTGATTCCGTTTGTCGGGGTCTATGTGAAGACGGTGGATCAGACGGCGAAGCGCATCATCGTCGACTGGGAAGCCGATTACTGAATTCGCTGATTTCGCTGATCGGGGAGAGCGATGCAGTTCGACGTCGTATCGCTCTTTCCGGACATGTTTTGTGCGCTGACCGACTGGGGCATCACGAGCCGCGCGGCGAAACAGCAGCGCTTCGGGTTGCGCACGTGGAATCCACGCGATTTCACCACGGATAATTACCGCACGGTCGACGATCGTCCATACGGCGGCGGTCCCGGCATGGTGATGCTGGCAAGACCGCTCGAAGACGCGATTGGCGCGGCGAAAGCCGCGCAGGCGGAACAAGGCATTGTCGGGTCGCGGGTCGTGATGATGTCGCCGCAGGGCGCGACGCTCGATCATGGCGGCGTGATGCGCTTTGCCGCGCAGCCGGGCCTGATTCTGCTGTGCGGCCGCTATGAGGCGATCGACCAGCGGTTGATCAGCCGCTGTGTCGACGAAGAAGTGAGCCTCGGCGATTTCGTACTATCCGGTGGCGAGCTTGCCGCGATGGCATTGATGGACGCGATCGTGCGCCAGTTGCCCGGCGTGCTGAACGATGCGCAGTCCGCGGTGCAGGACAGCTTCGTCGACGGTTTGCTGGATTGCCCGCACTACACGCGGCCCGAGGAGTATCAGGGCATGCGCGTGCCCGATGTGCTGCTCGGCGGCCATCATGCGGAAATCGAGCAGTGGCGGCGGCGCGAAGCGCTGCGCAACACGCTCGAAAAGCGGCCCGATCTGATCGAGCGGGCCCGTACGAACAGGTTGTTGAGCCGTGCCGACGAGGCATGGCTCGCGAGTCTCGCGAACGAAGCGTCGAAGGCCTGAGAGCAAATCGAAGGCCGGCGCCGCCGGGCGCGGGACATAGGCGGGGCCGTCCATGCGTGGACAGTTCCAGTGGTGAACCCATCCTCTATCGGGGCCGTAGCCGAGCGTAGTCAGCAAGGCAGGTACGAACGCCGACAAGATGGCATAAGGAGTCAATCGTGAATCTGATTGCAAAACTCGAGCAGGAAGAAATCGAGCGCGCGCTCGCCGGCAAGACCATCCCCGAGTTCGCCCCGGGCGACACGGTGATCGTCAACGTGAACGTCGTCGAAGGTAACCGCAAGCGCGTTCAGGCGTATGAAGGTGTCGTAATCGCCAAGCGCAACCGTGGTCTGAACTCGTCGTTTATCGTCCGCAAGATCTCGTCGGGCGAAGGCGTCGAGCGTACGTTCCAGACGTACTCGCCGCTGCTCGCGAGCATCGTCGTGAAGCGTCGTGGCGATGTGCGCCGCGCCAAGCTGTACTACCTGCGCGAGCGTTCGGGCAAGTCGGCGCGGATCAAGGAAAAGCTGGTGTCGAAAGACCGCGCTGCCCAGGAGTAAAAGCTGTAAGAAAAAGCACCCACCCCGGGTGCTTTTTTACTGGCTGGTTCAAAATAGCGGTGTGTCTCGACGTTTCCTGTTCACACCCGCTTCCGGGAGTTCCATTGTCCCGTCCCGCCCGTCCCGTTCGTCCGGTCTTCGAACCTGAATCTCTGCCTGTCGAATCGACGGGCGCCAATCTGCCTGCGGTCGCACCGGCTCGTCTGACGCCTGACGGCTTGCGCGCGCGCTTCGAGCAGCGCCTGCGCTGGGAACCCGAGCCTCGCGAAGTGCCGTGGCGCGAAGATGTCGATCCGCGCGTGGCCGCGGTGCTTATCGCGCTCGTGGTGCGTGACTCGGGCCTGACCGTTTTGCTCACGCAGCGCGCCGACCACCTGAGCGACCATGCGGGCCAGGTGAGCTTCCCGGGCGGCCGTCATGAGCCGACTGATGCGAACACGATCGCGACCGCGCTGCGCGAGGCGCAGGAAGAGGTGAGCCTCGACCCGGCGCGCGTCGAAGTGCTGGGCGCGCTGCCCGACTATCTGACGAGCACCGGCTTTCGCGTGACGCCAGTGGTCAGCCTCGTGCATCCGCCGTTCACCGTCCATGCCGATACGCTCGAAGTGGCCGAGATCTTCGAGGTGCCGCTCGCATTCCTGATGAACCCGGCGAATCATCAGGTGCGCGTGCTGCGCTGGGAGCATGGCGAGCGTCGCTTTTTTGCGATGCCTTATCCGCGCGCGGAAGCCGCAGCCGCGGCCGGCGAGGAGACCGCCGGCGATGGCGCCACCGGCCGCGACTACTTCATCTGGGGCGCAACGGCCGGCATGTTGCGCAATTTTTATCGCTTCCTCGCCGCCTGATCCTTGCTTGGGCGTCGCTTGATCGTAGTTTGGTGGCCGGATTGCGCGCCCACGTGCGCAAACGTTGGCCGGATCGCGTTGCCGGTTTGCAATCGCAGCTGGTGAGACACATCCGACCCTGTGCTATCGTACGGATCGAACGCGAAGGTCGCATGTAAAACCCGGCAAAACTCGCAATAACTCGAATAGCACGGCGCATCGCATGACTTTTTTCTCCGTATTGCTGGCTCTGATTCTCGAACAGGTCCGCGCGTTGTCGCCGAGCAACCCGATCGCGTCACTGCTTCAATACCACGCGGAATCGACCGCGCATGGTTTCGATGCCGGCAAGGAAAGGCATGGCGTGCTGGCATGGCTGGTCGTCGTGCTGCCGTGGACCCTCGCGGTCGGCCTGATCTATTTCGTGCTGTTCCAGATCCACTTCGTGCTCGCCTTCCTGTGGAACGTCGTGATCGTCTATTTCACGCTCGGCTTCCGCCAGTTCAGCCACTATTTCACCGACATTCACCTCGCGCTGAATAACGATGACGTGCCGCGCGCGCGCGAAGTTCTCAACGAATGGACCGGACTCGACACGGTCGATATGCCGGTCAGCGAGATCGTGCGCCATACGCTGATTCACGCGGTGGTCGCGTCGCACCGTCACGTTTTCGGCGTGTTCTTCTGGTTTCTGGTGCCGATCGGTCCCGCGGGCGCGGTGCTGTATCGCATCGCCGAATATCTGGCGCGCGCGTGGTCGCAGCCGGTCGAGGAACGCACGCCCGCGTTTTCGACGTTCGCGCAGCGCGCGTTTTTCGTGATCGACTGGATCCCCGCGCGCTTGACGTCGCTCGGCTTTGCGATCGTCGGCAATTTCGAGGACGCGATCTATGCGTGGCGCAATCATGCGCGCCAATGGCCCGATCCGAACGACGGCGTATTGCTCGCCGCCGGCAGCGGCGCGCTCGGCGCGCGCCTGTCGGGGCCGCTTGCCGAGCTATCGAGCCTCGACGCGCTCGCGACCGGCGACGGCGGCCCGATGACGGTTGGTGACGATTGCACGCCGCGCACGCTGCAATCGGCGGTGGGCCTTGTCTGGCGTGCGGTGATCCTGTGGATGATCCTGCTGCTGATGCTGACGATCGCGGTGTGGTTGTCGTGACCGGGTCTGATCAGTAGCGAACCGCTGCCAAAGAACCGCCGCGATCGCGCGCGACACACGGTACTGCGACAGTGGCTGCCAGCGGCTCAGTCGCGCCGCCGCGCACAACCCCTCAAGTAATCATCCGGCGGACCGCGTGCAAGGCGCGCGCCGCAGCCGTGCCTTCAGCGCCTGACCCGCGCGCCGTCGCGCGCACGACCGTTGATCGACCCGCCCGTCACCCATCCAGCGGATTACGCGGCGTGCCGCACTTCCAGCACACGGTGAACTGCGCTTCGAGCATTTCTCCGCACTGACCGCAGCGCCACTCGGGTGCACCGGCGGCCGGTCCACGCGATGCCGCGTCGATCAACCGTCTCGCGAGCGCCTCGTCGCGCTCGTCGACGAGCCACAACTCCGGCGCGCATTGGTCAGCCGGAATGTCGCCTAACGCGCCATTCAGATACCGGTTGTGCAGCTCGCAGGCGATACCTGCGGTCGCCAGCAGGTTGACCCAGTGCTGGCCGATCAGCAGGTTTGGCGCGCGCAGCAGCCTCATCATGGATCAGCGGACCACCTGGTTTGTCTCGTGCACGAGTTGCGCATAGAGCGCATGACGTTCGCGCGCGATGCGGCCTCCGGCGACGGCTTCGAGAATCGCGCAACCGGGCTCGTGCAGATGGTGACAGTTGTAAAAGCGGCAGTGCGCGAGCAGCGGCCGGAACTCGGGGAACGCGCGTTCCAGCCGGCCTTCGGTCAAATGATGCAGGCCGAATTCCTGGAAGCCGGGCGAGTCGATCAGCGCGCCGCCTTGGTCTTCCTGGCCGGGCAGTGTGGACAACGTGGACAAAGGATAGAGGCGCGTGAACGTGGTCGTATGCCGGCCGCTATTGAGCGCAGTGGAGATCTCGCGCGTCGCGGCTTCCGCATCCGGCACGATCAGATTCACGAGTGTCGATTTGCCCATCCCCGACTGGCCGAGCAGCAACGTCGCGTGGCCGTGCAGATGCTCGCTCAGGACCGCGCGTGCCGCGTCCGGCTGCGTTCTGATCGACATCTCGAGCACCGTGTAGCCAAGCTCGCGATACAGCGCGAGGCGTTTGCGCGCGAACGGCACGGCGGCTTCGACGTCGATCTTGTTCAGCACGATCAGCGGCTTCAGCTCGTTGGCTTCGGCCGCGACGAGCGCGCGGCCGAGCAGGTCTTCGCTGAAATGAGGTTCGGTGGCGAGCACGATCAGCAACTGGTCGAGATTCGCGGCGAAGAGCTTCGACTTGTACTGATCCGACCGGTACAGCAGATTGCGCCGCTCACCGATCTCGACGATCACACCCTGGTCCGCCGACGTCATCTCATAGACGACCTGATCGCCGACCGCGATTTCGCTGCGCTTGCCGCGCGGAAAGCATTGCAGCAACGCGCCGCCGTCCGCAGGCGCGACGATGTAGTGGCGCCCGTGCGCCGCGATGACGAGTCCGCGCGCGCGGCCGGCGGGCTGCGCGGCGGCACGGGCGACGCCCTTTGCTAGGCCTTTGGCCGGGCGGCCGCTCATGCGTGCGACAGCAGTCGGTCGATCCGTTGCGACGCGGGCGGATGCGAGTAGTAGAACGCGGTGTAGAGCGGGTCGGGTGTGAGCGTCGACGCGTTGTCCTCATAAAGCTTGACGAGCGCGTTGACGAGGTCTTTCGCATCGGTCTGCGTCGCGGCGAACGCGTCGGCTTCGAACTCGTGCTTGCGCGAGCTCAGGCTGCCGAGCGGCGTGACGAAGAACAGGAACACCGGCACCGCGAGGAAGAACAGCACGAGCGCGAGCCCATCGTTGCTGCCGGCGAGCGACGGCCGCACGCCGAGTCCTTCGTAGAACCACACGCGCTGCGTGAGCCAGCCGAGCAGTGCGAGCATTGCAAGGCTCAGCACGAACGTGACGACCATCCGCTTGATCACGTGACGGCGCTTGAAGTGCCCGAGCTCGTGGGCGAGCACCGCTTCGATCTCGCTGCCGGACAGGCGCGCAAGCAGCGTGTCGAAGAACACGATGCGCTTGGCCGCGCCGAAGCCGGTGAAGTACGCATTGCCGTGCGCGGAGCGGCGGCTGCCGTCCATCACGAAGAGGCCCTTCGCGGCGAATCCGCAGCGCTTCATCAGCGCCTCGATGCGGCTTTTCAGCGCTTCATCCTTCAGCGGTTCGAACTTGTTGAAGATCGGCGCGATCAGCGTCGGGTACAGCACGAGCACGAGCATCTGGAACGCAACCCAGACGATCCATGTCCACAGCCACCAGAGACTGCCCGCCTGGTCCATCAGCCACAACACCACCAGCAGCAGCGGCAGGCCGAACGCGGCGCCGAGCAGCGCGCCCTTCGCGCGATCCGCGAAGAAGATACGCTTCGTCATCCGGTTGAAGCCGAAGCGTTCCTCGATGCCGAACTGCCGGTAGTAATCGAACGGCAGGTCGATCACGCTGGTGATCGCGACGACCGCCGCCACCAGCGCGATCTGGCCGAGATAGCCGCGCCCGAGCCAG
This sequence comes from Paraburkholderia solisilvae, assembly GCF_902859875.1. Classification (GTDB taxonomy): domain Bacteria; phylum Pseudomonadota; class Gammaproteobacteria; order Burkholderiales; family Burkholderiaceae; genus Paraburkholderia; species Paraburkholderia solisilvae. The sequence continues at coordinate 61,602 of NZ_CADIKF010000036.1, forward strand.
CCGGAAATGCCGAGGTCGAGGGCCTGCACGCCGCCGAGCAGCGTGAGGCCGATCAGCACCGCGGCGCCGACCACGATCTCCGCCATCGTGAGCCGCGTGCGCTCGACCGTGTAGTCGGCCGCACGCTGATGCGCGGTAAGCGGAATCTTCGTGGCGAACTGCGGCGGCACGCTGGTGCGGTGCGCGGCGACGAAACGGATCTGTCGCGACGCGAGCCACAGCTTCGTCACGACCATCGCCAGCACGGCGATCACGAACAGAATGGAGAAGTACACAATGGGCATCCGGAAGTCCGTGGTAACTATGCGACAATTATAGGGTTGTTCGTGCCGGCGGGCGCCTCGACCGGAGGCTCGCCCGCCGCATTCCCCTCTGATGCTGCTTTCCCATGACCGACATCCTCGACCCCGCCGCTGCCGCGCCGCTTGCGCGCAGCGAAATGAACCTGATCTGGCTCGACATGGAAATGACCGGGCTCGATCCGGATAACGACCGCATCATCGAGATCGCGGTCGTGGTCACGAATTCGCAGCTCGACAAGATGATCGAAGGGCCGGTGCTCGCGATCCATCAAAGCGACGAAACGCTCGGCAAGATGGACGAGTGGAACCGCAACACGCACGGCCGTTCGGGTCTGACCGACCGGGTGCGCGCGTCCGCGGTGAGCGAGGCCGACGCGGCTGCGCAGATCCGCGCGTTTCTCGGTGCATACGTGCCGCCCGGCAAATCGCCGATGTGCGGCAATTCGATCTGCCAGGACCGCCGTTTCATGGCCCGCTGGATGCCGGAACTCGAAGCGTTTTTCCATTACCGGAACCTCGACGTCAGCACGCTGAAAGAACTGTGCCGGCGCTGGCAGCCGGCGGTCTACAAAGGGTTCCAGAAGCGCGCGATGCATACCGCGCTTGCGGATATCCACGAATCGATCGACGAATTGCGCTACTACCGCGAGCATTTCCTGGTTCCGGCCGCCAGCGCCCCGGCGACGGACGCGCCGGCGAAGTAGACCGGCGCAGGCCGCCTTCAGCGCGGCGCGCGCACCGCGTTCTTCGGCCGGAACGCCGTCACCACCGCCGTATTCGTCTCGATATACGGCCCGCCGATCAGATCGATGCAGTAGGGTACCGCAGCAAAGATGCCCGGCACCTTGACCGCGCCATCCGCGCTGCGCAAACCTTCGAGCGTCTCCCGGATCGACTTCGGCTGCCCCGGTAAATTGATGATCAGCGCCGCCCGCCCGGGCGTCTCGCGGATCACCGCGACCTGCCGCGACAGAATTGCGGTCGGCACGAAGTTCAGGCTGATCTGCCGCATCTGCTCGCCGAACCCCGGCATTTCCTTCGTTCCCGCGGCGAGTGTCGCCTCGGGCGTCACGTCGCGCCGCGACGGGCCGGTGCCGCCGGTCGTCAGCACAAGGTCGCAGCCGGCTTCGTCGACCAGTTCGATCAGCGTCGCGGTGATGGTCGGCGCGTCGTCCTGGATCAGGCGCGTCACGCTGCGCCACGGCGAGCTCAGCGCGCCGCCGAGCCATGCTTCGAGCGACGGCAGGCCCTTGTCTTCGTAGACGCCGCTGCTGGCGCGGTCGCTGATCGAGACGAGGCCGACGATCAGTTCGTCCGGATGCTCGGCTCGGTGCTCAGGCGTGGGAGTGGTCATCGTCGTCTTCCTCGACGTCGGTATCGGAATCGGGATCGGTCTCGCCGGCCGCATGCGCGCCGCCTGCCTGCTTGATCCACTGGAACAGCTCGCGGAAGTAGCGCGGCGGCTTGCCGAGCTGCGCTTCCTTGCGCGCGTTGCGGATCAGCGTGCGGCCCGCCTGCGCGTCCGCCGACGGATGCTGGCGCAGGAATTCGGTCAGCGCCGCGTCGTTTTCGAGCAGCGCTGCGCGGGTGCGCTCGATCCAGTGCAGCTTCGCGGTTTCGGCCCGGTTCGCGCCGTTGTAGGTGTCGAGCGCGGTGCGCAGCGCGCCGGTTTCGTCGTCGCTGAGCGAGCGCATCACGCGTCCGACGTATTGGATCTGGCGGCGTTTGCCTTCATGGTCGGTGATGCGGCGCGCCTCATGAACCGCTTCGCCGAGCGCTTCGGGCATCGGCATGCGCTTCAATGCGTCTTTCGGCAGCTCGACGAGGGCTTCGCCGAGTTCCTGAAGCGCATGCATTTCGCGCTTCAACTGCGACTTGCTGGGGCGATCATAGCCGTGGTCGTCGCCGGCCGGCGCGTCCGACATAGGTTGAATACGGGTTTTGCGTGTCATGCCCGGTATTGTAACGTGCGAGGTTCAGGCAGCTGTCGCGCGCGGTACCGCCGCGGCCTGGGTCTGAGCCCGCACTTGCGTGATGCGCCGGTGGACATCGCCGCACGCGCGGGTGATTGCGATCACCAGGTGCGCGTTCGCGGACCTTGCTATGATCGCGAAACACACGTGATGCATGCGGGCTGTGTGTCGCGCGACCCGCGTCACGCGGCAGGCACGCCCGATTGAAATCGGGCAGTGGCGGGCGCAAGTACGGCGAGTGCTGCAGGTACGGAAGGACTTCAGAGACGGCAGCCGGCGGGCGCGAGCCGCACCGGAGGCACAAGCAGGCATCAGGCAGACACCAGCAGGCATCAGGCAAACATAAGCAGAATCGAACAGGCGCGTTCGAAAGCGCAACCCAGCGCGTAACCGCACGGCGGGCGAGGCCCGGCCCAGTACGCCAACCCAGGACGGCAATGACAATGGCAGCAGACATCGAAACCGAAGCGCGGCAACGTTTCTTTCCCCATACGCAGGACGAACTGAAGCAGATCGCGTCGGACATCCTGCGTCACGCGAAGTCGCTCGGCGCGAGCGATGCGGCAACCGAGATCTCCGAAGGCGACGGCCTGTCGGTCTCGGTACGGCGCGGTGAAGTCGAGACGATCGAGCACAACCGCGACAAGATGGTCGGCGTGACGGTGTTTATCGGCAACAAGCGCGGCAACGCAAGCACCTCGGACTTTTCGTCCGACGCGCTGAAGGACACCGTGAGCGCCGCGTACAACATCGCGCGCTTTACCGCGGAAGACGACTGCGCGGGCCTCGCGGAAGAGGAGCTGCTCGAGAAGGCGCCGCGCGACCTCGATTTGTATCACCCGTGGAATCTGTCGGCCGACGAAGCGGTCGAAATCGCGCACCGTGCCGAAGATGCCGCGTTCGCGACCGATCCGCGAATCCGCAATTCGGAAGGCGCGAGCGTATCGGCGCAGCACTCGCAGTTCGTGCTCGGCACGACGCGCGGCTTCCTCGCCGGCTATCCGTATTCGCGTCACTATGTTGCGTGCGCGCCGATCGCCGGCACCGGTCGCAACATGCAGCGCGACGACTGGTACACGTCAAAGCGCAGCGCGGGCGAACTGGCCGATCCGGAAGCGGTGGGCCGTTATGCGGCCGAACGCGCGCTGGCGCGGATGGGCGCGCGCGGTCTCGATACGCGCAAGGTGCCGGTGCTGTTCGAAGCGCCGCTCGCGGCGGGACTGCTCGGCGCATTCGTGCAGGCGACCAGCGGCGGCGCGCTGTATCGCAAGACGACGTTTCTCGTCGACAGCCTCGGCAAGCCGGTGTTCGCGCCGCATGTGCAGATTCTCGAAGATCCGCACGTGCCGCGCGCGATGGGCAGCGCTCCGTTCGACGAAGAAGGCGTGCGCACGCGCGAGCGCTCGGTCGTGAAGGACGGCGTCGTCGAAGGCTATTTCCTGTCGACGTATTCGGCGCGCAAGCTCGGCATGCCGACCACCGGCAATGCGGGCGGTTCGCACAACCTGTCGCTGAAGAGCTCGCTCACGCAGCCCGGCGACGATTTCGAAGCGATGCTGAAAAAGCTCGGCACGGGTCTGTTGCTGACCGAATTGATGGGGCAGGGCGTCAACTACGTGACCGGCGACTATTCGCGCGGCGCGTCGGGCTTCTGGGTCGAGAACGGGAAAATTCAGTACCCGGTCGAAGAGATCACGGTGGCGAGCACGCTGCAGGAGATGTTCCGGCATATCGTCGCGATCGGCGCCGATACGATCGTGCGCGGCACCAAGCACACCGGCTCGGTGCTGATCGAACGGATGACGATCGCCGGACAGTAAAGCGGGTCGCGCGAGCGCGCGGTCCGGCCTGCGTTCTCAGACTCGCAAATTCGCCACGTCGCGTACCAACGCGACGTGGCGAATTTTTTTACGCCTGCTTCCTGCGCTCGTACGTGACGAACGCGTAGTCGAAATCGTTCGGCGGATTCGCGCGGTGCGCTTCGCGCGACACTTCTTGCCATTCGCGCGGATCGGGCGCGGGAAACGTCGTATCGCCTTCGAAGTCCGCGGCGATTTCGGTGATGATCAACTTTTGCGCGTGGCGCAGCCCGTCTTCGTAGAGCTGCGCGCCGCCGATCAGAAAGGCTTCCGGCGCGTGGTCCTGTGCCGCGAGCGCGAGTGCGGCCGCGAGGCTCGTCACCGTGTCGCAGCCGTCATGGCGGCGCGCCGCGTCGCGCGACACGACGATATTGCGCCGGCCCGGCAGCACGCGGCCGATCGACTCATGCGTCTTGCGGCCCATCACGATCGGCGCGCCCATTGTCGTGCGCTTGAAAAACGCGAGGTCTTCGGGAAGCCGCCAGGGCAGTTGATTATTGCGGCCGATCACGCCGTTGCGGGCGCGAGCGACGATCAGGGTCAGCGTCGTCATGGGAGGAAGCGGGGAGAATCGGTTCGCAGCGATTCTACCTGACAGGCGCTGAACGCCTTATGCGCAGGCAGCGCGGCGCGCCTCGCCTCGCACACGATGCCAGTTGCTCGCTGCCGGTTGCACGACGCCGATCGCAGCGGCGAGCGCTGCGGGCAGCGGATCGTGCAACAAGCAGTGCAACAAACCGCGCCACAAGCCGAGCACAAGCCGAACAACAAAACGCAAAAGCAGCACCAACCGCTTCATTCCCGCACGTCGCCATCGCCCGGAAACAGCGCCTTGTCATCGCCGCCCGCGTCGCGCAGGCCATGCGCACCCATCAGCCGGTACAGCGTGACGCGCGAAATGCCGAGGTCGGTCGCCGCTTCGTTCAGACGATGCCGGTGCCGCAGCAGCGCCGCTTCGATCGCGCGCTTTTCAGCGGCTTCGCGTGCCTGCGACAGCGTCATCGTTTGCTGCGCGCTGTAGTTCCCGAGATCGAGATCCTCGGCTGAAATCAGCTTGGTTTCCGCCATCACGATCGCGCGGCGCACGCGATTAATCAGCTCGCGCACGTTGCCCGGCCAGTTGTAGTTGTACATGGCTTCGATCGCCGACGGCGTGAAGCCGCGAATCTTGCGCGCACTGTCGGACTTGAACTTGTGCAGGATATGGTGCGCGAGAATCTCGATGTCCTTGCCGCGTGCGCGCAGCGGCGGTTCGTCGACGCGGAGCACGCACAGCCGGTGAAACAGGTCCGCGCGAAAGCGCCCATCGCGCATCGCGTCTTCGAGATCGACGTGGGTCGCCGAGATGATTCGCACGTCGACCGCGATCGATTCATGGCCGCCGAGGCGCTCGATCTTGCCTTCCTGCAGGAAGCGCAGCAGGCTCGCCTGGCTTTCCATCGGCAGGTCGCCGATTTCGTCGAGAAAGAGCGTGCCGCCGTTGGCCGCTTCGACGCGCCCGACCTTGCGCTGGTTCGCGCCGGTAAATGCACCGCGTTCGTAGCCGAACAGTTCGGACTGCAACAGGTGGTGCGGAATCGCGCCGCAGTTGATCGCGACGAACGACGCATTGCGGCGCGGCGAGCGCTCGTGAATCGCGACCGCGGTCAGCTCCTTGCCGGTGCCCGACTCGCCCGAGATAAACACCGGCGCGTCGGTATTCGCGACCTTGCGGATCGTGCGAAAGAGCTGTTGCATCGCGTCGCAGGTGCCGACCATCTCGTCGCCTTCGTGCGCGATATCGACCGGCACGTCGGCATCGTATAGCGTGACCATGCCGAACGCGTGGCCCACCAGATAGTCGATGGTTGCATGCGCAACCGGCATTTTCACGTAGTCGAAACAGTAGTGGCGAATCAGCCGCCGCACTTCCGGATCCGCGAGCCGCTCCGCGTTCGCGAGCGCGATCCAGCCCACCTGCTGCCGGCGCAGGCTCGCTTCGAGCGCGGCCAGATCGCGCACCGCGAAGCTCGCCATGTCGACGATGCCGGCGCACACGGCGTCCGGCTTCAGCAGGCGGGCGATCTCCTGCGCGGTGCGCGCGACGAGCACCGCCCAGCCGCGGCTCTTCAGATGCGCGACGAGCGTATCGTCCGGCGTGCGCGCGACGTACAGCAGCGTGCGGTCGACGCGCGCCCCCGCGTCGGTCGTGCGCGCGTCGGTTGCCGGCGCGCCCGGCGCGGCCTGCGAGGGCCGCGCGAGCGACAGCGGCACGCCGCTGCCGGCAAACGTGGGCACAGGAGTCAGATGAGAGGATTCGCGCACGGTTTGCCTCGTTTCGTGGACACGTCAAAAAGTGTAGGGAAAGCGCACACCGACGACAAAGTTCGGCGCATCGGGCGTCATGCCGATCGATACCGCGCCGTTGATCGTCAGGTGCTTGTTGACCACATGGTTCAAACCGAAATTCAGCACGGCCGCGGTGGTTTCGCTGCCGGGCACGTCCTGATAGCCCGCGCCCGGCGCCTTCGTTTTCGACGACGGCTCGAGCGCGAGCGTGTACGAAATGCTGGCCGAGTCCTTGTCCGAGAACGCGAGTGCGACGCCGCCGCCGATCTGCACGATGTCGCCGAGCTTCACGGTCGCCGGTTCGGTCTGGCCTTGCACCGACGAGATATCCGCAAACGAACGCGCGACGTTGTACGTGTACGAGAGGCTGCCGAACAGCACGATCGGGTCATACGTCTTCAGTACCGACAAACCGGCCGTGATATTCCAGAAGCCGGTGCCGGTCGGCAGTTCCGACGGCGCGACGAGGTTCGTGTTGTCCGGCGTCAGCTGCACGACCTTGATGCCGAACGGCGACGTGCCGGTCGGCGCTTTCACGCGCAGGCTGCCGACCACGTCGGGGATACTGTTGGTTTCCTTGAGCAACTGGTAGTAGAAGCCGAAGTTGACGTCGCCGATCGCATGCGAGTTGACCGACGCGTCGGACAGCGTGCTCGCCGCGCCGCCCGCGCCGCCGACGATAAACGTGCTGTGACGGTAGATGTAGGGCACGTCGACGTCGACGCTGATACGGTCCGTGAGGCCGTAGCGCACGTCGAGATCCGCCATCACCTGGTGCGACTTCGTCTCGCCGAGGTTGATATTGCCGAGGAAGATCGCGTCGAGCGCAAGGAAGCCGGACAGCTGCAACTGGCGGCGATCGTAATACGTGTCGCTGATCCCCCAGTCGAGCGTGAGCTTGTGATCGAAGAGCGGCGCGTGTTCGCGCTGCACGACCGCTTCCTCGGACTGCGTGCGCACCGGTTCGGCCGCTTTCTGGGTCTGGCCGATGGCGCCTTGGTCGGGCGCCACCGGTGCGCCGGGCGCGGTCGAGCCGGTCGCGGTCGAACCGTCGGGCGCCGGCGGATTGACCGGCACGCCGGTCGCCGTGCTGCCGCTCTGGCTGGCCGGCGCGGGCGCGCCGGGCGTGATTTGCGCAAGCGGCGGCAGCGGCACCGGAAGACCGTCGGCGCCGGGTTGTTCAGCCACCGCAGTGGAGCCCGACGCGCCCACACCTGGCGTGCCGCGGCCGCGCTGCGCCATTTCCAGATTCGTCACTTGGCGCTCGAGCGATTGAATTTGCCGCTGCTGCTCGTCGACGACGCGCATCAGCGCATTGAGCCGCTCGTCGATCGATTGACTTGCCAGGGCCTGAGCGGCCGCCCCTTGTGCCCATGCAAACATCAGGGCCGCTGCCGGAATGGCCGCGAGAGCAAAGCGCGGCCTTCTGGTCTTCATATCGGTCATCATGTTGTTGTTCCCCCGGTCAAACCGGTCGCGCGTCGCTGTTCTTGTGCTGGCGCGGCCTCGTCTCCTTACAGCTTCGATTTCGTGCTTTTCTCATGCGGTGCGGGTGGCGGCCCGCGTCTTCTCCTGCGTGATTCCGTCTGCGTCATCTCCTCGCGTTGATCGCGTTCTGCAGCGCCTGCAGCACGCCTGCCTGGCGCAGCATCGACGACGACATCTGCGCGGTCTGCAGTTGCAACTGCAACTGGTTCGCGACCTGCTGGTTGTTGCCCGCGATCTGCAGCATCTGTGCGATCGAGCCGGCTTGCGCGCTGTTCGGCGCGATCGTTTGCGTCGCGAGGCCGGCAGGCGTCTGCAACGCGACTGTCACGCCGCCGTTGCCGAACGTGATGCCGGCCTTGATCGTGCCGTTCGCATTCGACGCGTTCGCGCTCGTCGCGCCATTGCTGGTCACGGACGGCAGCGCGTTGCTGCTGAAATCGATCTGCGCGGAGTTCATGCCGACGTTGCTGTTGCCGGCGACCTGGGTGACCTGCGACACGCCGTTCACCGAGATCTGCTGCGCGCCGTTCACGCTTGCGGACGGGTCCGCGCCGCTGCCGCGGCCGTTGCCGTCGATGACGCGCGCGTTCGAATTGACGGCCGCGCTCATCTGGTTCGCCGCGTTCTGCGCGACCGCGAGCGAGCCTTGCGCGATCGCGCTGGCGCCGTTCGGCAGGCTCCATTGCGACAGCACGTTCAGAACGAAGCCGGAGATCATCTGGCCGTTCGCAAACTTGCCGGTCTGGCCGGCGAGCACGTCGTCGCCGACCGCTTGCCATTTGATCGAGTCCGCCGCGCCGTCGCGTGCCGACAGGAACGACGGCATGCCTGCGGCGCCGCCGCCTTCCGCTGCGTGCGCGGCGCCGCCGGAACCGAGCGCCCATCCACCGGCCGCGGCAAGCGTGGCGGCGCGGAGGGTGCGGTTGACGGCGCGGCTGAGGGTTGAGGGTTCACGCTTCATGATGGGCTCAGAACAGGTCTGCTTTGGTCAGGCCGTATTCGACAAAAGGTGTCGCGGCGGTGCCGGTCTCGAGCGCGCTTGCGCGCAGCTTCAACGCCAGCGACTCGTTGTCCTGCAACAGCGGTGAATCCTCCCTGAACGGTTTGCCGACGACGGCGAACACGAGTCCGTTCCATGTCTTCGCGAAATCTTCTTCAAGCAGGATGCGGTTGCCGAGCGCGGGGTCCGCGATAAAGATGCGGCCGTCTCCGGCATGCTTGACGATCACGAAGTGCTCGTAGCCGTCCATGTTCATCAACACCATCACGGGGATCTGCAGGTGATACAACGCGTCCGTATTGACCCGGAAGCCTCTGCCGCGCAGCCCGATCGTCTCGACGAATTTCTTCATGTCGAGCATCGAGAAACCGTTCCTGACCACGACGTCCGGCGTGGAGAAAACCATCATCCGGCGGATCAGTTCCGTCTCGGGGATGTCGATGCCGTAGCCGTACTTGAGGAGCGTCGCGAGCGCAGCGGCACCGCAGCTGTAGTCGAACTGCTGGTTGACGATATGGCTGTAGCGGATGTCCCTCATCGAGCGAACCGTTTTGGTCAGCGGAATACCTGCGAGGGTAGACGTATCGATGGTCGCTTGTGCGTGGGCTGTCGCACACAACGTGCAACAAGAGAACGCCAAGGCGAGCGGTAACGCCGGGAAGCGAACAAACCCGGGGGACATGCTGGTCTCCTGTGTCGATCAGAGTTAGCGCTTCAGCGCTTACTCTGATCCCACGCTGCACTACGGCTGGTTAGCGCTTCAGCGCTTACCAGGCGTCATGCAGCGAGTCGATCAGAGTTAGCGCTTCGGCGCTTATCCGGTCGTTATGTGCCGGCTGCTTCTCTGGCAGCCGGCACAAGCCCGTGTGACGGCCTACATGGCTTTTTCAGCCTTCTTCACCATGTTTGCTACGCATTGCATACCAGCTTAGTGACCGCTGTTGAGCGCGGCGATCGCCAGACCGTTGTGCTGCACGTTGCCCGCACCGCCCGCGATGTTCACGCCGATGTTGCCGGACGCGCCCGCGAGCGTATTGGCGCCGAGCATCGCGGTGCCCTGGAACTGCCCGCGTACCGACATGCTGGCGGTTTGCGAGTTGTCGTCCGTGGCCACCATCGCCGTCGTCATCGCCGTGCCGGCGTTGGTCGTCGTCACGGCGCCGGCGAGGCTGTTGTTCTGCACGTTGCCGATACCCGATGCGACGTTCACGCCGACATTGCCCGTCACGTGCGACAGCGAGCCGTCGCCGACCGATGCGTTCAGATTGAAGTTATTGATCTTCGCGCTGCCGCCCGAGGACTGCGAGTTGAAGATCTGTGCGTTGCCGAACACATTGCCGACGTCGACCGACGCGAGCGCGACATCATTGCTCTGTACGTTGTCGATGCCTTGCGCGACGTTGATGCCGAGGTTGCCCGATACGCCCGACGCCGCATTGCTGCCGGTGCCGGCGTTCAGCGTGCCCGGCGCCTGGGTGTTCACGTACTGCGTCACCGAGCCGGTGGTCTTTTCGTCGACCGTGGTGAGCGTGTCGTTCACGTTATAGCCCCAGCTCTTCGACGCTGAACTCGACGTCGCATACGCGGACGAACCCGAATGCGAGCTCATGCCCGAGCTCGAGTCGTTATGCGCGTAAGTCACCGTCGCGCTGGCCGACTTGTTGCCCGAACCGCTGTTGGCCGCGTTGGCGGACCAGCTGTTCGAGCTGTTCGAGTGCTCGCTTTCCGTATCGCTGTGGCTCGTGTTCAGATGCCCGGACGCCTTGGCGTCGAACGAGTTCGACGCGCTCGACATGCCGTTCTTGCTGAACGAGCCGCTCGCATTGGCCTGCGACTGCTCCGACGCGCTCGATGAATGGTCGCCCCACGGGTTGCCGTGCGAGCTGTGGCTCGACGACCCGGACGCGCCTTGCGAGACCTTGGCGGAGAAGTCGCCCGACTTCGAGCTCGAGTGCTTGCTGTTGTCGCTCGCCGAAATCGCGCCGTCGAAGGCCGACGAGCTGTTGCTCGCGTGGCCGCTGTCGCTCGACTGGTGATGTTCGCTCGACGCGCTCGCCGCCGACTGGTTGCCATATGCGTAATTGCTGGAGGCGGAAACCGTCGTGGTCGAGTTGGACATATGCGAGCTCGACGACGCACTCGACGACGCGTGCTGCTCGCCGGTCGAGAACGAGCTGTTGCTCCAGACGGTGTTACTGCCGGTGCCGTTCACGCTGGACGTTGCATTGTTGACACGCGTGGTCAGCATGCCGCGCATGTAGCTTTGCGCCTGCGGATCGAGCGACGCGTTCACGGTCGCGCTTTGCGTGTTGTTGACAACCGCGCCCGCGGTGCTCGACACGGACACGCAGCCGAACAGGCGCACGTAGCCCTCGATGCCGACCTGTTCGCCGACCATCGTCGCATTGAAGATATACGGGTTCTTCATCTGGCCCGCGAACACGCTGCCGGACGCCGCTGCAAGGACGGCTGCAGCAATCAGGGTGCGCTTCAGTTTCATGATGTCGCTCCGATACTTTTAGTCAGTTAGAAAAGAGTGCCCGCCGGGGGACGGAGCACAAAACTGTTTGCCGTGGCATTACCGGCGCCGGCAGTCTGGTTGATCTGCACGATTCCGCTGACGTTCCTGAAGGCTTCGCTTGAGATGCTTGCCTCCCTCGCGTCGTGAACCCCGTTCGCTCGTGCCAGACCACCGCTTTTCGGGACCGCTGCGGACAGCACGCTGTCCGAAACGGTCTCGACTCCGATTGCAGCAGTGCCGAGCTGCACACTGTTGCGCTGGAGATTCGCCGCGCCCGCGGACTGGTTCACCAGTACCGCGCCGGATGTATTCGAAAAGGCATTGCCCGCGATCGATGCGCGCGCGCTGTCGACCTTTGCGGAGGCCGTCGCGCTTTGCACGCTCGCGTTGTCGTTCGCGACCGAGCCGCCGGTCGAGATCGTCAACTGGTTGGCCTGTGCGTTGTCGAGGCCCGCGGCCTCGTTGACGGTGATCGCGCCGGTCGCGCCGAGCGCGGCGCCGGTCGCAATGCTCGCGTCGCCGCTCACGCGGGCAAGCGCCTGGGCGCTCGCGTCCTGTGCCGTGCAGGCGAGCACGGCCGTGAGGCCGGCGCAGGCGGCACAGACGACGCGTGCCTTCATCTTCATGCCGATGCGGCGCGGGTTCATTTCAGGCCTCCCATTGCGCCGGAGAGGGCGTTCGAGAGCGGCGCGAGCGCGCCTGTCACACTCGACGAAATCGTGCCGCCGATCCCGGGCCCCGCCTGACCGATGCCGCCCGCGCCGAGTGCGACGTTGCTGCCGGTGGTGTTGCCGGAAAGAATCCGCGTGACCGCCTGCATGCCGGAACCGGCGAGCACACCCGCGGAGGCGACGCCGTTCGAACCGCGTGCGTTGGTCAGATCGGAGTCGGACGCGAGCTGCGCCATTGCCGGGTTGAAGCTGTTCGCCGGGAAGGTTGTCGCACGCGACAGCACGGGTTCCTGACTTCTGGGCACCGAGTCGAACGCATTGCGCGGCGCGACTTCGCGTTCGAGGATGATGTCGCCGGGGTTGGTCACTTGCTGCGCGTGCACGGCGCATGTGAAAAGCGTGGTGGAGAGCGCGACCAGCGGGACTAACAGCGCAGGCAGCGCGGACCCGATCGACGTGACCCGGCTGCGTGACGGCAACGTTGCTTTGAGCGACGCGTTCATGGATGCCCCGACAGCGTGTTGTTCAACAGTGGTAAATCGGTCTCTCTCGCGCAGGTTTCTCGCGTCATACAAGCCGCCGCTTGCGGCTTGCCACGCGCCTGCCTCAATTCGCTGCTTGACTGCTGTGCCTCATTTCCGTATTCACTTGCGCATCATTTCCACATCACTTCCGCATTACTTCCGCATTACTTCCTCATGTAACTCGCGACATTGCTTTGCGCGGCGCGCGCCGCGTCGACCGGAACCGGCAGCGGCGCCGGCGGGGCAATCTCGTCCCAGAGCGTCACCGACGTGCCGCGCAGCAATTGCTGCGTAGCCGCAACCATCGTCATGCCGGCGGCGCCGCCGCGTTGCCGCGCGAGCACCTGGTCGTCGATCGGCACGTCGTTCATCGAAACGACATCGGCCGGCGTGTTCAATATCGGTGTGGACGTTTCGTTTTCGCTATTTGCAACCGCCGTTTCCGGCGCCGCCGCCGCTGCGGACGTCGTGTCCGCGAGGGCGACGGAGCCGGCGTCGGTGGAGTTCGACGAAGCGGATTCGTGAGCGTATGCGCCGGTGAACGCGATTAGCGACAGCGCCGCGCCGAGTGCCGCGGCGCCGGCGAACGAGCGTAGCGAAGCTGCTCGAACGCGCCAGCAGACGAGGCGGGCGGCGAGGTAGCGAGGGCGCGAAGCACCGCGGGAAACGAGTCGCATGATGTGTCTCCTTGGTGAGGCACATTTAGCGAAACGTATGCCATCGCGCTCAATCCGTTGCTGGGCCGGGCTGGTGTGCGATGCGTCGTGCGTGGACGAGCCTGAATCGGCGGAAAACGTTTCAGCGTTGATACGACACCGGCCGAATAGTGCGAAATGAACCAATACCTGCTCGCGCAACGGCTTTTATGCGGCAGATAAAGTATGCGGAAAGTGTATGAATCTTTTTATTCGTAAAGAACTTACCGTTGTCTGATTGTATTGCCGGTCAGCGTTACCTAATCTAGGGGTGCTGAATTAATTTGCATATTTGTTTTTCGAAGGGCTGTACGTATAGTAAGCTCTCGACTACAGCACACGTTTTAAAAAAGCCTATTCGTGGGCCGTTCAATACAAGCGCCGCTTTTCGGGGATCAGCTGTCCGTACGGAATGGAATGGCCGTTCGGTTTTCGTTCTATATGCGAATCCCGATTCGAATAGTCACGTATCTGAGGAATACGAGGAATAGCGGTTCAGGTGCGTGCGTCATCCTTAACGTTCGTTGACGAGAGGATCTGAATAATGGAATCCGCAACGCGGCAACTGATTTACGTTTCACGCGATCCCAGTGCTGATCTCAACGCGCGCTTTCATGAGCGCGGCTGGCATGTCGAGGTGGTCGGTTCAGCACGCGACGCACGCCGCGCAGTTCGGGCCGGTACCGCGGCTGGCGGCCTGCTCGATCTGTCCAGCTGTTTCCAGCAACACGAAATTGCCGCATTCGAATCGTGCCTGACGATGCCCAATGTTGGCTGGGTCGCGGCCACGATGCCCGGCCAATTGCAGGACGCGGCGTTGCGCCGGCTCGTACGCGATTACTGTTTCGACTACGTAACGGTACCTTATTCAGGGGACCGTATCGTCGACTCGGTCGGCCATGCGTACGGGATGATTTCGCTCGGCGAGACCGCGTCGAATGATGCGACGCAACCGGCAGGCACCGAAGGCGAAATGGTCGGCTCGTGCGACGCGATGCTCGCGTTATTCCGCTCGATCCGCAAGGTCGCGATGACCGATGCGCCGGTGTTTATCTCCGGCGAGTCGGGCACCGGCAAGGAGTTGACCGCGGTCGCGATTCATGAACGTTCCGCGCGCCGCAATGCGCCGCTGGTTGCGATCAACTGCGGTGCGATTCCGCCTCATCTGCTGCAATCCGAACTGTTCGGTTATGAGCGCGGCGCGTTCACCGGCGCGAACCAGCGCAAGATCGGCCGCGTCGAGGCGGCCAACGGCGGCACGCTTTTTCTCGACGAAATCGGCGACCTGCCGCTCGAAAGCCAGGCGAGCCTGCTGCGCTTCCTGCAGGAGCGCAAGGTCGAGCGTCTCGGCGGCCACGGGTCGATCGAAGTGGATGTGCGCATCATCTCGGCGACCCACGTCGACATGAACACCGCGATGATCGAAGGGCGGTTCCGCTCGGACCTGTATCACCGGTTGTGCGTGCTGCAGATCGACGAGCCGCCGTTGCGCGCGCGCGGCAAGGACATCGAGCTGCTCGCGCGGCATATGCTCGAACGTTTCAGAAAAGATGCGAGCCGGCGGCTGCGCGGCTTCGCGCCCGATGCGATCGCCGCATTGCACAACTACAGCTGGCCGGGCAACGTGCGCGAACTGATCAACCGGGTGCGCCGCGCGATCGTGATGTCGGAAGGGCGCGCGATTACCGCGCGCGACCTCGAGCTGGCCGAGTACGTCGAAATTGTGCCCGTGTCGCTTGCGCAGGCGCGCGAAGCGGCCGAACGGCAGGCGATCGAACTCGCGCTGCTGCGTCATCGCGGGCGTCTGGGCGACGCGGCACAGGAACTCGGCATTTCGCGCGTGACGCTGTACCGGTTGCTGTGCTCGCATGGCATGCGGCATATGGAAAGCGAAGTGATGCCGCCACATGTGACCTTACCGCCGTCGGTTCAGCATCTGTGATTTGAGTTTGGACTCAACCGGCTGTGCGTATCGTTTTATATGAGATTGATGCGCGCGCAACGTTGTCGATTTGCTGGGTTTCTGAGTATTCATCAAGTGCGGCGGCCAGCCACAGCGGCCTCGACCGCGCGCAACGAACGGCGCCGCAGCCCGTCCCCTTTTTGCCCCTCCATCACGCGTTGACGGCGCGTGCCCCAAGCTTGCTAGAATCCGGGTTTCAGTCGCCACGCGACATCGCCGGTGCGTCACGCGCCATGCCGAAGGAACCCCCGCATGAAACAGTATCTCGACCTCGTCCGCACGATTCTCGACACCGGCGCCTGGCAGGAGAACCGCACCGGTATTCGCACGATCAGCATGCCGGGGGCGATGTTGCGTTTCGATCTGCAGCAGGGCTTCCCGGCGGTAACGACGAAAAAGCTCGCGTTCAAGTCGGCGATCGGCGAACTGGTCGGTTTTCTGCGCGCGTCGCGCAGCGCGGCGGATTTCCGCGCGCTCGGCTGCAAGGTGTGGGACGCGAACGCGAACGACAACGCGCAGTGGCTCGCCAATCCATACCGCGAGGGGCCGGACGATCTCGGCGCCGTGTACGGCGTGCAGTGGCGCGAATGGCCCGCGTACAAGGTGCTCGATGCGAGCGCGAGCGCGCAGCGCGAGGATGCCGCCGCGCGCGGCTACCAGCCGGTCACGGAGTTCGAGGAGGGCGGCAGCCGGAAGGTGCTGCTATACAAGGCGATCGACCAGTTGCGCCAATGCCTCGACACGATCATGCGCAACCCGTCGGACCGCCGCATTCTGTTTCATGCGTGGAACCCGGCCGTACTCGAAGAGATTGCGTTGCCGGCTTGTCACCTGCTGTACCAGTTCCTGCCGAATGTCGCGCGGCGCGAAATCTCGCTGTGCCTGTACATCCGCAGCAATGACGTCGGCCTCGGCACGCCGTTCAATCTGACCGAGGGCGCGGCGTTGCTGCATCTGGTCGGCCGCCTGACGGGCTATACGCCGCGCTGGTTTACGTACTTTATCGGCGATGCGCATATCTACGAAAATCAGCTCGAGATGCTGCAGCAGCAGTTGACGCGCGAGCCGTATCCGAGCCCGCGTCTGGAGATCGCCGAGCGGGTGCCCGAGTATGCGAAGACTGGGGTGTATGAGCCGCAGTGGCTCGATAGCATCGAGCCGTCCGACTTCGCGCTGGTCGGCTATCAGCACCATGAGCCGCTGACGGCGCCGATGGCGATCTGAATACCCTCTGCGGTGTGCGGCGGCGCGTGTCGCGCGCGCCGCCGCCTGCCCGAACGGAAGCAGGAATCGACGAAGCCCGCCGCATTGCCCATGCGGCGGGCTTCGTCGTTTGCGCGGCGGCCATGTGAAGACACCTCGCCGGCTCTACGCGAGCTCGCACGTTATTCGGTGCGATTCGCGGCGCCGCGCTGCCTCGCCGCTCAGCCTAGCTGCGCCGATGCTCGTCGTGCCCGCCGCTGGTCGCGCGCTGCTCCTGATGGGGCTGAGGCTGCGCACGCTGCTGCTGCTGCGGTTGCGGGTGGAACTCTGGCCGCGGCTGTTGCACCTGTTGCGGCCGGGGTTGCGGCATCGGCTGCGGGCGCGGTTGCTGCACCGGTTGCGGATGAAACTCCGGCCGTGGCTGCTGGACTTGCTGCGGCGGCCTCGGCTGCGGTGCCGGCTGCGGATGAGATTCCGGCCTCGGCTGCTGAACCTGCTGTTGCGGCCTCGGTTGCGCAGTGGGCTGCTGAGCCTGCGGTGGGCGCGCCGGCTGTGCCTGCGGCGGCCGGAACGCCGGCTGCTGTGCCTGTTGCGGCGTTTGCGCGTTGACGGGCGGGCGCGGCGCATTCGCCTGCGGATTGAATCCCGGCCGCGGCGGCTGTTGTCCGAAAGCCTGTCCCTGCGTCTGACCTTGCCCTTGCGGCGGCCGGTCGGCCTGCCCAACCGGTTGTCCCGGGCGGCCGTCGCGCTGCTGCGCCATCGGCGGATGCGTTTGCGTCCAGGCGGGCTCGTTACGCGGCGGATTGCCCGGCTGCGGACCGCCGTGATTGCCGCCCCGACTGTCGTTCGCGCTGCCGCCCGCGAATGACGGCGGCCGCGGCACGTTGTTGCCCGGCCGCGCTTGCGCATTCGGCTGCTGCGCGCCGCCACCGGCTTGCGCGGGCATCGGCGGACGGCCCTGGCTTTGTGCCGGCGCGCCGGCTGCGAACGGCTGCGGATGCGGTACGCCATTGGGCTGGCCCGGCGACGGGCCATTGGGTGCACGGTTCGGCGCACCGTTCACCG